>JAEXZY010000092.1 GCA_023404955.1 Actinomycetes bacterium | reverse complement strand
TATCAGCGGAGCAACCTTATCAGCAATGTCTTTCGCCTTCGCATCCTCCACCTTACATTTTCTGTACTGATATGCATCCATAAGAATACTGTAGACTCTCTGCCCATAAGTCTCATAGACATAATCCAACACATCAGAAATGGGACAATCCGGATCATTGATTCCTGACTCCGTCCATGACACAATCTTTAAAAATTTCTGAATGTCTGCCTCAGGTATAACACCATTTACATAAAGGATCTGCTGCTTAGTATCATACATCACCACAATCTGTCCCAGCTCTGTGTGATAAATATAGTTAAGTCGAAAACATAGGGCGGATGACAACTCTCCTGAGGTGATTCTTTTAACTTTAATATCTTTCAGCATATTGCTTCTCCTTTCATCATCTGATCGTCTCATATCGTTTTGAGTTCTGGTTGTACTTTACTGCAACCGGATAACCGCAGTTGATGCACTGGATATCAAACATGTCGCATGTCATATTTGTAAGGTATCTGGACTTCTGGCCGCACTCACAGTTTACGAGAATTTGTCTAAGCGGCTCCGTAAAGTAGGTTCTACTGCCGCATTTCGTGCAGATCGAATACTCTGACTGTGTTTTCTGGCAGTACGCCCGCTCACTTCCGCAGTGCTCACATTTTATGTAGAGAAATCCGCTATGCCGATCACCTCTTCCCAGAGTTGATATGTCCGTGTCTTCTGCTGCCGTTTGCACCGGTACAACTTCCGGTTCTTTCGCTACTGATAGGTTTGATGGAATCTTTCCACCTACTTTCTCTAACTTCTTCTTATTATCTATTCCTAACATCTTCAACGTGATATTCTTGAACATTTCCTCCGCCTCACCTTCTTCGTAATCCACCGTTACTGTCGCTCCTGGCTTCATGATCTTAATCTTCATTAATCGTCATCCTCTCTTATCTATGTTTTTCTATGACTTTTTTCCTGGCCTCCGCCTGAGCTGCTTTCATTCCCTGCATATATCCTAATCGAAAGAAAGCAAGACCTGTTTCAAAACTATTTCCATAATGTGCTTGCACTTCCATAAACTGATTGCAACCGATAGAAAATTTTGGATCAATTTTTCCTTTCATGCTTTCTGCCTTTTCAACTGCTTTTGTTCTTATCATACTGTGCCCCTTCCCTTTTCCTTCTTTTTTTGAATTATCAACCCAATTAGCGATGAACAAAAAAACTTTGTCTTCTCATCAACCCCTTGATTTTCTAATTCCTCCATCCATAATGGTCGGAGGCTTTCTAACTCATCTATATTCATCTCACCAAGTTCATGAATCAGCTTCATTACAAAATCATCGAACTTTTTCGCTTCCATTAGCTTGCTATCAATTTTTAAATCTTTTTTCGTCATATGATTTTTTTCCTCCAATTTCTGGCCGGAGTATGTTACAATACAAATGATGGTATGTAGCGGCTCCAGCCGCGGCCCTGTAGGAAGTTCCCGCTCCCTATGGGGCTGATTTTATTTACTGAATTTTACAATATCCATTTTTAATCCTCCTGTGTTTGGTGTTGTTTCTGCCTCAGCTCAAATAAATATATGAACAGCGCTTGAATCTCCCTTATTTCGCATAGCATCTCTGGATTACGTTCTGCATCAGCGCCGATCCACCCTACCGCCTGACAGAAAGCCGTATCAAAGTTTTGTATATTTGACTCTTTAAGATATTCGATAATTCCTGTGCCCATCGTCGCTTTCATCTATATACGCTCCTCCAAAATATTAATTTTCTGTCTCAACGCTGACAACGATTACCACGTCATCAATCTGATAATATATCTTCCCCTTCTCCTGGACCCGATCCGTAATATAGCCCACTCCCTCATCTGCTAATAATTTCAGCGTATCCTCGATCCGGTTCATAATTAATTTCTCTCTGTGCGTCATCTGGATTCTCTCTCCAGATTGAAAATTGCCCACCGCAATGCTGCTTCTGACTCAGTATCATGTTCCTTTTTTGCCCGTTCCAACAACTTATATAATCTCTCAATCTTTTTTTCGTCCATATTCTTCCTTTCCCAGCTCTTGCCGGATATTCTAATTTCTTTATTTAATGTCATCCTCTTTTCCAAGAAACCGATCCAGCTTCCTGCGAAAGATATTGTATTCCCAGTGTTGCTTCCCAGATCGTTTAGGAGAGATGGCAATCCCTATATCCCATAATCCCTTCTGCATCTTGATCCGAACACACTGAGGAGAACAACCGATTTCCTGAGCAGCTTCCTGCGGAGTTAACATTTCACCTTTCATCTCATTCTTCCTTTCCTAATATAATTCCGTTACACTCTTACACAGCGTTTTCGCAGCCTTACCATAACGTCACTCTCTTTCGTCGAACGGTATAGTGATAAATAAATTTCCATCATCATCAAATTCTAACTGTACATACTTCTTTGTTGTCGGATTGTAAAAACTTAACAAAGCAAATTTTCCCCCATCATCGTCCACGCCATCTGTTATCCCGCAGACGAAACAACCTTTGATAACTTCCAAATCACTTCTGTAAAAATCAATCTTATTCAAGATCGCTTTCATCATCCTACCTCCTCATAATTTTCTCAGCCAGCATTCCCACTCCGAGTTCAAAAATGACATCTTTAAATTCCTCATCAGCATGAGCAATCGATCTTATCTCACTCTTAATAATTGCCTTTGGATAGTTTTCTACTTCCTCACTCTTTCTGTAGAGGAACATGTTATATGCATGCTTTAACCAATTTTTAGCTTTCATCGCTATTCTCCTTATTCTTTTATGCCGATACACTCTTACACAGCGGATTTACGTTGTTACCGCTTGCAGCCTGGCCGCTGCTGTGGATGGATGAAGTTGTCAAGGTGCACATCCCCGACAAGTTGGGAAAGAATGCGGCAACTCAGAGGATCTATGCCCTCCTGGCTGCTTCCCGCCCTAAAATCTTACCGATCACAGGGATCACTGTGTCAAAGTACACCCAAGTATCGACTTCTTTGGATGAATGTTCACTCTTACTC
>JAEXZY010000034.1 GCA_023404955.1 Actinomycetes bacterium | reverse complement strand
CGGCGGGTGGGCGCACCGGCGGAGGCGACGAAACCGTCCGGGCGGCAGCGGGTTCGGGCGCCGCGGGTGGGGGCGGTGTCGGTGCGGGCGGCGTGGGTGCGGGCGGCGCGGGCTTCGGAGCCGCTGGGACCGATGCGGGGGGCGTGGGCTGTTCGGCTGGTTCGACGGCCTTGGTCTTGCGGATGTACTGCTTGGCGGGCGCCGCGGCGTTAGAGGCGGCGGCGGTGCCGTCGGCGGGGATCGACATGTCCAGGCGGGTTTCGATGCGCTCGACCCGTTGCAGCAGCGCGGCCTCGCTGTCGCTGGCCGACGGCAGCAGCAGGCGCGCGCACACCACCTCGAGCAGGAGCCGCGGCGCCGTCGCCCCGCGCATCTCCCCCAGCCCGGCGTGCACCACCTCGGCGTAGCGGGTCAACGTGGCGGTCCCGATCCGCGCGGCCTGTTCCCGCATCCTGTCGAGTTCGTCCTCGGCGCCGTCGACGACGCCGCGCGCGACCGCGTCGGGCACCGCCTGCAGCACGATCAGATCCCGGAAGCGCTCCAGGAGATCCGTGGCGAACCGGCGCGGGTCGTGTCCCGCGTCCACGACCCCCTCGACGGCGCCGAACAGCGCCGCCGCGTCCCCGGCGGCGAGCGCGTCGATCGCGTCGTCGATCAGCGCGACGTCGGTGGCGCCCAGCAGCGCCAGCGCGCGCTGGTACGCGACGTGGTTTCCCTCCGCACCGGCGAGGAGCTGGTCGAGGACCGACAGCGTGTCGCGGGGCGAGCCACCGCCGGCGCGGATCACGAGCGGGTACACCGCGTCGTCGACGTCGACGGTCTCCGAGGCGACGATCTTCTCGATCAGCGATCGCATGGTGCGGGGCGCGAGCAGCCGGAACGGATAGTGGTGGGTGCGCGACCGGATGGTCGGCAGCACCTTCTCCGGCTCAGTGGTGGCGAACACGAAGATCAGGTGGTCGGGCGGCTCCTCGACGATCTTGAGCAGCGCGTTGAACCCTGCCGTGGTCACCATGTGCGCTTCGTCGACGATGAAGATCCGGTACCGCGACTGGGCGGGTGCGTAGAACGCGCGGTCGCGCAGCTCTCGGGTGTCGTCGACGCCGCCGTGGCTGGCTGCGTCGAGTTCGACGACGTCGACGTTGCCCGGACCGTTGGGCGCCAGCGCCACACAGGAATCGCACACGCCGCAGGGCGTGGCGGTGGGCCCCTGGACGCAGTTCAGCGAGCGGGCCAGGATGCGTGCCGACGACGTCTTGCCGCACCCGCGGGGCCCGGAGAACAGGTACGCGTGGTTGATGCGGCCCGAATTCAGCGCGGTGGACAACGGCTCGGTGACGTGTTCCTGGCCGACGACCTCGGCGAAGGTCGCCGGACGGTACTTACGGTAGAGAGCCACGCCGAAGAGGCTACCGACCCGGTGTGACTACTTCGCGGCCTACTTCTCCGCCAGCAGCGATTCGGTCGCCGAGAGCAGCGCGCACGTGGCCAACCCGTCGATGGCCTCACGCAGATCCGCCATTCCCGGGAAGGTCGGCGCAATGCGGATGTTGGTGTCTTCCGGGTCTTTTCGGTACGGGAACGAGGCGCCGGCCTCGGTCACGGCGATGCCCGCGTCCTTCGCCAACGCGACGGTGCGCTTGGCCGTGCCGGGCAGCACGTCGAGGCTGACGAAGTAGCCGCCCTTCGGGTCGGTCCAGGACGCGATCTTCGACGCGCCCAACCGATCGTCGAGGATCTCCTGGACGAGCGCGAACTTGGGCGCGAGGAGCTCCTGGTGACGCTGCATGTGCAGCCGCACCCCGTCCGCGTCGCCGAAGAAACGAAGATGCCGGAGTTGATTGACCTTGTCGGGGCCGATCGACTTCTTACCGGCGTGCTGCAGGTACCACGCGATGTTGCCCAGCGATCCGCCGAAGAAGCTGACTCCCGCGCCGGCGAAGGTGATCTTCGAGGTCGAGGCGAACACCAGCGGCCGGTTCGCATGGTTGGCCGCCGCGGCCAGGCCCAGCACGTCGACCTGCTTGGTGAACTCGTGGGTCAACGTGTGCACCGCGTAGGCGTTGTCCCACATCAGACGGAAATCGGTTGCCGCCGTAGGCATCTGCACCAGCCGGCGGACCACTTCCCAGGAGTACGTGGCACCGGTGGGGTTGGCGTACACCGGCACGCACCACATGCCCTTGATCGCCGGGTCCTCGGCGACGAGTTCTTCGATGAGGTCGACGTCGGGTCCGTCTTCGCGCATCGGCACCGTGATCATCTCGATGCCGAGGCTCTCGGTGATCGCGAAGTGCCGGTCATAGCCGGGCGCCGGGCACAGGAATTTCACCCCGGTGCCGTCGCGCAGGTCGTCGATCCACGGCCGGGGCGAATCGACGCCGCCGTGCAGCAGCGAGTAGATGACGACGTCGTGCATGTACTCGAGGCTGGCGTTGTTGCCGGCGATCAGGTTCGGCACGGCGATGCCGAGCAGCTCACCGAAGATGGCGCGCAGCGCGGGCAGGCCGTGCAGGCCGCCGTAATTTCGGGTGTCGGTGCCGTCGGGATCGCGGAATGAGTCCGGGCCGTCGCCGGGCAAGGCCAGCAGCCCTTTGGACAGATCGAGCTGGGCCGGCGACGGCTTGCCGCGGGTGAGATCGAGCTGGAGCTTCTTGGCCTGCAGCTCGGCGTAGTTGCGCTGCTGCAGTTCGTGCTGCTGAGCCAGCTCTTCGCGGCTCAGCGACTGAAACGACACCGCTCGCCTTTCGCGTCGTACGTGCGTGACATGAAGGGGACCCCGCGCACCCGCCAGAGCCCGTTGACCCTTGCTGCCTTCCGGCCCTGGGGGAGTTCACAGGATGGACGCCGCGCGGGGTCCACGGCGAGTCTAACGGGTGCCGGATTTTCTGAGCCACCATGGCGGTCGGTTACCATTGCCGACGGAGGATTCGCCTAGTGGCCTATGGCGCTCGCCTGGAACGCGGGTTGGGTTAACGCCCTCGCGGGTTCAAATCCCGCATCCTCCGCACTCGCCCGGGGCGCGATCAGCCGGTTCACACCGACATCGCGTCCCGGGCACCACGATCGAGGAGGAGTATGGGCCGCACCGTCGCGGTGGTCTGGCACGTGTCGTTCGCCGTTGCCGCCGGTGTTCTCTACTTCTTCTTCGTCCTCCCCCGAACGTTCGAACTGCTCGGGGACACCTCGCACACGCTGGGTACCGCACTGCGGATCGTCACCGGCGCGCTGATCGGCCTGGCCGCCCTTCCCGTCGTGTTCACACTGCAACGGACCCGCCGGCCGGAATTCGGCGTGCCCCGGGCCGCGCTGCGGCTGCGCACCGCGTCGATCGTGCTGCACGTGCTCGCCGCGGCGCTGATCATCGGGACGGCAGTCGCGGAGATCTGGATCTCGCTGGACACCGCGGGCCAGTGGTTGTTCGGCATCTACGGCGCGGCTGCGGCGATCGCGCTGCTCGGTTTCCTGGCCTTCCACCTGGCATTCGTCGCCGAGCTGCCGCCCCCGCCGCCGAAACCGGTGAAGGTCAAGCAGCGCACATCGCGGCGGCGCCGCACAGGCGAGCAGGCCGATGACGCCGAGGCAGTCGAAGACTCCGGGACTGTCGAAGAGACCGTCGAGGACACCGACACGCCCACCGAGAGCGGCGACGCGGAAGAGCCGGCGAGTGAGCCGGCACCGGCTTCCGCGGCCGACAGCGAGGCCGAGTCCGACGGCGGATCGGACGACCCGGCGGATTCAGACACCCCCGGCAAGCTGCAGAACAAGCGCCCGAGCGGCAAGGGAACGCTGCTCAGCAAGCGTCGCCGCACCCGCGGTTCAGTGGCGGTCGAGGACTGAGCACACTCGAGCTCGTTCGACAGCAGCTCTCCGCCCGGCCACTATTGGTAGCTATGGGTTCTCTTCCCCGGCTGAGGTTCGTCCTGGCCGCACTGATCGCAGCGCTGGCATTCGTCGCCCCGGTGGCGCCGGCTGCCGCCGCTCCCAACGACCTGGTCGCGGTCTCGACGCAGGTCGAGCCGTCCGTGGTGCGAATCGACACCCAGGTCGACTACCAGGGCGTCATCGGCGCAGGCACCGGCTTCGTGATCGACCCGGGCGGCCAGGTGCTCACCAACTTCCACGTCGTGCAGGGCGCGGACCGCATCACCGGCACGGTGAACGGACGCCCCTACCCCGCGACGCTGGTCGGGTACGACCGCAAGCGTGACGTCGCGGTACTCCAATTGCAGGGTGCCGGCGGACTGCCGCCGGCTCGAATCGGGGACTCCAACGTCCTGGTGCCCGGCGAACCCGTCGTCGCCCTGGGGAACGCCTCGGGCACCCAGAGCCCGCTCACCCGTGAGACCGGCACGTTCACCGCATTCGGTCAGACCGTCAACGCCGAGGACTCGCTGACCGGCTCCAGCGAGGAGATCACCGGTTTGATCGAGTTCGCCGCGCCGGTCCGCGCGGGCGACTCCGGTGGCCCCGTCGTCAACGGCAACGGCGAGGTCGTCGGCATCACGACCGCCGCGTCGGTCAACTTCCGGATGGGACCCGGCGGCAAGGGCTTCGCCATTCCGATCAACGACGCGATGGCGATCGCCAACCAGATCCGTGCCGGCGCCGCCTCGGACAGCGTGCACATCGGACCGCCGATTCTGCTGGGTGTCGGTATCCGCGCGGCCGATCGCGGCGCGCCGGGCGTCGTCATTCAGGAGGTGCTGCGCGGCGGACCGGCCGAACAGGCCGGCCTGGCCGACGGCGACCTGCTGCTCGCTGTCGACGGGGTGCGGCTCGACTCGTCGAAATCGCTGCCGGCGCTGCTCGACCGGCACTACCCAGGCGACGTCGTCGACCTGACCTGGGTCGATCGCAGCGGGGGCACGCGGACCGGCAAGGCGGTGCTGACCCCCGGGTCGTGATCCCGACCCTCTTTCTCGGCCAGCAGTCACAATCTCGAGCTATTTGCGCGTGTCGAGCTCGAGTTCGCGTCTGCTCGCGCCGGGGAAGTGCGGTCAGCCCGGAAGCGCCCGCAGTGTCGCGGCGATGACGTCGATGACCTGCTGCGGCTGCTTCTCCAGATAGAAGTGCCCGCCGGAGAAGGTGTGTACGGATCCGCCCGCCGAGGTGTGCTCGTGCCATGCAGACGCGTCGGCGACACTCGTCTTCGGGTCGTCGGTCGCCGTCATCACGACGACGGGCGCTGTGATGCCGATGTCGGTGCCCCGGTGGTAGGCCTGTAGCGCCCGGTAGTCGTTGCGGAAGGCCGGCAGGAACGTCGCGAGCATCTCCTGGTTCTCCAGCACCCGCGGATCGGTGCCGCCGAGCTGGCGCATCACGTTCACCAGGTCGCTGTCGTCCTTGTGCTCACGCTCGTCGCCGTACCGGCTGGGCGCGCGCGAGCCGGAGGCGAAAATCGTCACCGGTGTCCGGCTGCGCGCCGCCTCCAGCCGGCGAGTCACCTCGAAGGCGAGCACAGCGCCCATGCTGTGCCCGAAGAACGCCACCGGACCGGCGGGCACCGCGTCGAGCTCGGCGGTGATCTGATCGGCCATGTCGTCGATCGTCTCGACGAACGGCTCCTTGTACCGGTCCTGGCGCCCCGGGTATTGCAGCGCGAAGACGTCGAACTCCGGTGAGAGTGCCCGCGACAGCGGGAAGTAGTAGCTGGCCGACCCGCCGGCGTGGGGGAAGCACACCAGACGGAGGGGCGCCGCCGGGGCGGGGTTGAAGTTGCGGACCCAGGGACTCCGCTGCGGTTCGGTCACGGCTGCGGCACCGCGGGTGCGGGTGCGCCAGGCGGTGCCGGTGGCGCACCGGGGGGCGGCGGAGGAGGCGGTGGTTCCTCGACGACGCGCAGCACGTTCACCGACAGCCGGGCCCCCGGTGGACCCTCGATCTGCACGTCCTTGAAGATCTCCGCCTTCTCGCCCTGCACGGTGAACTTGCCCGGCTGCGGCGCGGTGCCACCGGTGACCTCGTACTCCACACTGAACGGTGTCTCCGGGAACGGATGCAGCCCAACGTATTTGGGTTCGATCGTGTAGGTGTACACGCACGGGCCGTTCGGCTGACAGTTCTGGTTGGTCACGGTGACCCCGATCAGGAACTCCTTAACCGTGGGCACCGACGGCGCTGGCGGCTCGGGCGGCGTGCGGCGCGGCGCGGTGGCCTGCTGCTCGTCGGACCTCGCGACCAGCACCAGCGACGCGATGCCGACGCCGCTGGCGAGCACCCCGACGATCGCCAGCGCGGCGAGCAGTTTGCGGAAGGTCACTTGGGCAGGGTAGCGACTGCGGACACTGCGCGACGCGATTGCCCTGTCGGTCAGAGCGGAAAGGGCGGCCGGCCGACTCCGCTGACCATCAGGTGTCCACCCGCGGTCCGCTCCACGAGCCGGGCGGCGACATCGTTGTCGGCCACGCACAGTCGTGCCGCCGCGCTCCCCGACCGGACCTCCGCGGGCGCGTCGTACACGGTGCCCTGCCAGTGGTAGTGCCCGTCGAACGGATTGACCGAACCCGTCAACCGCACCCGTACGGCATGCCGCGTGTCACCGACGACCAGGCTGGCCGGTCCGTCGTAGCCGCGACCACCCACGTCGATCACAGGAAGTGACTGCGCTTCCACATCCGGCGGGCCACCGGCCCCATCAGGCCGACGTCGTCGAGGAACTCGCCCAGCGGTGCGAAACCGGTTCGCTGCACGGCGTGGAAGTTCTCGTTGGCGCGCGCTTGCCGCTGCGCTTCGGCGGCGTCGAGTCCCACGCGTTGGTAGAGGCCGCGGCGCGTGAAGTTCTGGAAGTAGAGTCGAGCGCCGAGACCGTGCAGGTTGGCGAGCAGCCTGCGCATGCGCGGCGACAGCGTGGGCACGTCGCGCCGGATGCCGTCACGGGCGAACTGGATGTGACGGGCCTCCTCCGTGACGTGGATGCGCATCACCCGCTGCACCAGCGGCTGCACGTCTTCACCGTCCTCGAGGATCCTGCGTTGCAGCGCATCGAAGATCTCCTCGCCGACCAGAGCTGCGATCCACAGCATCGGGCCGCGGAACACGAAGGCCATCGCGTTGACGCGGCGCGCTGCATATCCCGTGGGCCAGAAGGGCTCTATGCCCAACCGCTCGATGGCTCTGCCGAACATCAGCATGTGGCGTGCCTCGTCGCCGAGCTCCGTCAGTTCGTAGAAGGTGCTGTGAGCCGTCGGTGAGGAGTGGATCATCCCCCGCAGCAAGGACTGATTGAGCATGTTCTCGAACCAGATCCCCATCGACAGGTAGTTGACGAACTCCTGCCGGGACAGTTCGATGCGCTGCTGCTCGGACATCTGCTCCCACATCGGCGTGCCGTAGAGCGACGACATGTGCGGTGGGACGAAGTACTTGTCGTCGGCCAGCGGGGCTTCCCAGTCGATGTCGACGACGGGTTCGTAGGACTTCTTGGCCGAGCCCTTGAGCAGTCGCAGCGAGATGTCCTCCCGGCTGGTCCCACTGCCGGGCATGGTCGAGGAGATCGTCATGGGCCTATTCTTCTTCACCTCTGCGGTCATGATCTCGCCCCGCACGACCAATCTTTTGCGCTGGAATTGTCTTCAGCGGGCAAACACGGGGTCACAAGCCCGTACAGTCGTCGGCATGCCCGAGCTGCCGACCCCGGGAACGCGCATCGTCGGATTGCCGCCGCATACGCTCACCGCCATGCGGGCGGGGTTGCCGGACCTCATCGACCGCATGGTGCTGGCCGTGATCGCCGAGGTTCCTGCGCTGGCAGCCGCGGCCGAGGAGTCGTGGCGGCCGGTCATCGACGCATCGGCCGACCAGCTGTTGGGCGCGCTGCTGGACCAGTTGCACGCGTCGACCGAACCGCTCACTGCTGTGCCCATGCAGGACGTACTGGACACCGCCTACCGCTTCGGCCGGCGTGAGGCTCGCAACGGCCGACCCACAGAGGTGCAATTGGCGGCCTACCGGGTGGGGGCGCGCGAACTGTGGCGCGACTGGAGTTCCCTGGCGGTGCGCGACGGCATCGACCGGGATCAGATCAGCGCGTTCGCCGAGATGTTCTTCGCCTACCTAGACCAGATCTCGGCGGCGGGAGTGGCGGGGTACGCCGAGGAGCAGGCCAAATCGGGGTTGGACCGCGAACGGCAGCGCGAGCGCCTGGTTCGCCTCGTGTTGAGCGGCGTCCCCGTCGAGGAGCTGGAACGCGCTGCGGCCGAGGCGAATTGGATCGCCCCGCGCACGCTCACGGCAGTCGTGCTCTGGGGCCGGCGGCACGCCGCGATCTCCGCCGATCCGCGCACGCTCAACGTGCCCGAGGATGCCATCGAGGTGGCGACCGGTCAGCACGTCGTCCTGGTCTGCGATGTCGGCGGCACCGCCCGTGCGCCGTTCCTCGCGTCACTGGAATCCACGAACGCGGTGGTGGGACCGGCCACCCCGTGGCAGACGGCGCGGTCGTCGGTGCGCCGGGCGGTACGGGCCGCGGCGCTGCGCGGACCGGACGCCGTCGGCGTCCTCGACACCGACGAATTCCTACCGGAGCTCGTCATCAGCGCCGACGCCGACGCGCTCGCGGACCTGCGCGATCGGGCGCTGGCGCCGTTGGCGGGGATACCCGATCGGGCACGGGAGCGGCTCGTCGAGACGCTGCGGTCCTGGTTGCTCCATCACGGCCGCCGCGACGACGTGGCTGCCGAGCTGTTCGTCTCGCCGTCGACGATCCGCTATCGATTGCGACAACTGCGCGACGCCTACGGCGATAGCTTGCAGGACCCGCGGGCGATCGCGGAACTCACTGTCGCACTTGCGGTTAGGTGACGAGCCCCCGCCAGTTGACACTCCTGGCGGGGGCTCAGCTCACCGTGCGGACGTCAGATGCGCGGGTTGTTCGTGATGGTGCCGCCGCCGCGATTTGCCGGGTAGTCGGCATCCTTGCGTCGCTTCAGGCCGGCCAGGCCCACCAGACCCAGAAGTCCCGCGAGACCCCACAGGCCGTTGTCGCCGTTGTCACTGTCCTCGTCCTGGGCGCTCTGGGCCAGAGTCGTCGTGGCGGACGGCGCCTGTGTCACTTCAGCATTCGCGACACCCGCGCCACCGAACAGCAGGGTCAAGGCGGTCGCTCCGACGATGAGTGGCTTCTTCATGCTCTCTCCTAGATAAAAGTGGTCGATCCCGGAAATGGGCGTTCGCAGTGCAGACCAGGTTTCTCTAGTCGCGATCGACTCAGCGAATCTGCTGAAGCGATCGTTGCGGAAGCGTTAGTTACCGCGAACGTTGCGGTGAAACAACTTTGACCGGCTAAGAGACCACCAACACCCGCATATACCGAGCTCAGAGCAACTAAGTGATGCGTGTCACATGTCTTGATGCCGGCGCAATTCGGGTCCGGTGGCCGCGAATCCGGGGCGAAACGTCAGCTTCCGGGTTGGGACGGCCCTGATGAGTTCGTCCAGCGCGAAGCCAGGGCGTCGATGATCGCTCGCTGCTGACTTTCGTCCTGGTGATGCATGAGAAGCCCTTCGACCGTGAAGACGCCGATCATCACTTCCGCGTCCACTGTTGCGGGGGGAATCCCGGCGGCTTGGAGTTCGAACTGAAGCAGGGTGCTGGTGATCGTGTGGAAGTTCTGATGCCATTCAGCAATGGCTTCGGAGTGCTCGACGCGGGCATGCACCGTTGTGACGAGGCGGCTCATCTCGGTGAGCTTGCCGACGATCCACAGCAGCCGTTCTTGGATCGGCTGGCTTGCGATTGCTTCGTATTCCGGCCACACGTCGGCCATGACCGCCTCGAGGACCGCGATCAACACGTCGTCTTTGTCCCCGAAGTACCAGTAGATGGTGTTGGGTGCCACGCCGGCCTCCTTGGCCAGCCGGCTCATCGAGGTGGCGTCGTAGCCGGAGTCGATGAGGAGCCTCCGCGCCGCAGCAACGATTTCCGCGCGCTTCTCGTCGGCGGCCTGCGGACGCTTGTTCCGCGCCATCATGTCCTCCCGGGGGGGGTGCACGTCACACATTCTTGAATGCCATTCAAGACATTGCTACCTTTTCTTGAACAGCATTCAAGATACCTTCTGGAGGCCAGCATCATGAAGCCGCAACTCAGCTACGACCGGCATGACGTCACCTTCGTCTCCGAGGGCACAACGTGCGCGGCATGGCTGTACCGGCCCGCAGGCGTCGAGAACCCGCCCATCGTCGTGCTGGCCCACGGATTCGCCGCCTTCCGCGAACTCCGCCTGGACGCCTACGCCGCACGCTTCGCGCAGGCGGGGTACGCCGCCCTGGTGTTCGACTACCGGCACTGGGGAGCCAGCGACGGGCAACCCCGCCGCATCCTCGACATCGCCAAACAGCACGCGGACTGGCGCGCCGCCATCGCCTACGCCAAGAGCCTGGACAACGTCGACACCACCCGGGTGGTGGGATGGGGTTCTTCCTTCGGCGGCGGCCACGTTCTCACACTGGCTGCCCGCGACAACGGATTCGCAGCCGCCATCGTCCAGGTGCCCCACGTGTCCGGACCCGCTTCTGCTTTCTCTCAGTCCCCCAGGCTGGTCGCACGCCTCGTCGCCGCAGGACTGCGCGATCAGGTCGGTGCATGGCTCGGGCGGCCACCGCACCGAGTCACATCCATCGGCCGGCCTGGCGATGTCGCGATGATGACCTCACCCGGCGCGTACGAACTCGTCGAGGAGATGGCCGGCGGCGAAGCCGCCGAGCACATGCGTGAGCGACTCGTCGCCGAAAACAGCGTCGCCGCCCGCATCGCATTACGCGTGCCGCTGTATTCACCCGGACGACACGCTGCCGAGATCACCGCGCCCACGTTGGTTCAACTCGCCACGAAAGACGACGTCACGCCCTACGCGAAGGCGCAAAAGATCGTGGCGCGCATCCCGAATGGTGAAGTGAAGTCCTACGACATCTCCCACTTCGAGCCCTATCTGGACCCGCACTTCGAGCAGATCGTCACCGATCAGATCGACTTCCTGGACCGGCACGTCGGTGGTGGCAGCCGATGAGCGCACCGACCTCGTCACCCGCAACGCGGCAGACCGCCGCGTGACACCTCACCAGTCAATGTGGAAGGGGCTGTTCATGACTGACCCGCAACGGGCCGCACTGATCACCGGCGCGTCCGCCGGCATCGGCGCCGCGTTCGCCCGCCACCTCGCCGCCCACGGCTACGACGTGCTGCTCGTCGCGCGCCGTGCCGGGCGCCTCGAAGAACTCGCTGCCGAGCTACGCCGAACCCACGGCGGGCGTTGCGAGGTCCTCACCGCTGACCTGACCAACCCCGCCACACCAACGGCGATCATCGAGCACGCGGCCGACATCGACATGCCGATCGACGTGCTCATCAACAACGCCGGACTATCGGCCAGCACGAAGTTCTCGCAGAACCCGTGGGATTCGGTCGCCGCTGAGATCCAACTGATGGTCACCGCCACAACCGAACTCGCTCACCGGGTGATCCCCAACATGAAGCAGCGCCGCTGGGGCCGCATCATCAACCTGTCCTCCCTTGCCGCCATGGGGCCGCCCGGAGAAGGTCTGCTCTACACCGGCATCAAGGCCTACGTGCTCCACATGTCCCAGTCCCTCGACATGGAACTCAAGCCGCACGGCATCAACGTCACCGCACTCTGTCCCGGCTTCACCCACAGCGAGTTCCACGACGTCATGGGCGCCCGCGACGCGGCCGATCGGCTGCCTGGCCTGCTCTGGCAGAACCCCGTAGACGTTGTGCGCGAGGGATACCACGCGGTGATGGCCGGCAAGCCGGTGTGCATCCCGGGGACCGTGAACAAGCTCACCGCCGCGGTGGTTCGTCCGCTCCCCCAACGCCTTCACTACGTTTTGGGTCGCGACCTCAACCCGTTCAAATAGGCCCTCGTGAGTCAATCCCGAGTCACCGGGTTGCCCTGGTCATCCCAGTGCGCGGCGACCTTCTTGCTCGGCTGCACGCGCGGGGGTTCGCCGGGCATCTTGGGGTAGCTCGGCGGGTAGGGCAGATCGCCGAGCCCGCGGTCCTCGTCGGCTTTCACCATCTCCAGCAACGTGTCGATGCGCTGCGCGACGGCGTCGATGTCGGCCCACGGATCAGGTCGGCCGGCGACGAAATCGGGCACCGTGCGGATGGTGTAGTCGTCGGGGTCCGCGGTGCGCAGCTCGTCCCATGTCAGCGGCGTCGACACCGTGGCGATCGGCGTCTTGCGCACCGAGTACGCCGAGGCGAACGTGCGGTCGCGGGCGTTCTGGTTGTAGTCGATGAACAACCGCTCACCACGCTCCTCCTTCCACCACGACGTCGTCACCGCATCCGGCGCGCGGCGTTCCACCTCACGGGCCAGCGCGATACCCGCCCGGCGCACCGCGATGAAATCCCACTCGGGGGCGATGCGCAGGAACACGTGCACGCCTCGCCCGCCCGAGGTCTTCGGGTAGCCCACCAGCCCGAGCTCGTCGAGCAGCGGCTTGAGCACGTCGACCGCGACCGCGGCAGCCTCGGCGAACCCGGTGCCCGGCTGCGGGTCCAGGTCGATGCGCAACTCGTCGGGATGTTCGGTGTCGGGACAGCGCACCTGCCACGGGTGCAGCGTCACCGAACCCATTTGCGCGGCCCACGCGATCGCGGCCGGGTGGGTGATCTTCAGCGCGTCGGCGGTGCGGCCGGACGGGAACGTGACCGTGCAGGTCTCGAGGAAATCGGGATGCTTCTGCGGCACCCGTTTCTGGTAGATCTCCTCACCGTCGATGCCGTCGGGGAAGCGCTGCAGGTGTACCGGGCGATCCCGCAGCAGTGCCACCATGCGATCGGCCACCGACAGGTAGTACTCGACCAGCTTGCCCTTGGTGCCGTCGGCGCCCAGCTGCGGGAAGTACGGCTTGTCGGGATTGGTCAGCCGGACCTTCACCCCGTCGACGTCGAGTTCGGTTGCGGCAGTGGGCATCAGGACTCCAAGACGTCGTAGAGGTCGTAGGTCGCCGGCACGTCGAGTTGGTCGAACGTACAGCTGGCCGGGTCGCGGTCGGGCCGCCAGCGGCGGAATGTCACGGCATGGCGGAACCGGTCGCCCTCCATCTGGTCATAGGCCACCTCGCAGACCCGCTCGGGCCGCACCGGGATCCACCGCTTGTCCGCCGCGGAGTTCCACCGGCTCGGCTCCCCGTCGCGGACGTCGTCGCCGATGCGCAGCGGCTCGAGGTCGGCCAGCAGTGACAGCCGTGCTTTCGCGGTGAACGAGGCGGCCCCACCAACCATCTGCAGTTCCCCGTCGTCGCGGTAGAGGCCGAGCAGAATCGAGCCGATTCCCTCCCCGCTCTTGTGAATTCGATATCCGATCGCCACGCAGTCCGCATCGCGAGCGTGCTTGACCTTCACCATGTCGCGCTTGCCCGGCAGGTACGCGCCGTCGAGTCGTTTGGCGATCACCCCGTCCAGCCCTGCGCCCTCGAAGTCCTGTAGCCAACGGGTGCCGAGTTCGGGGTCTTCGGTGGTCCGGGTGACGTGGCACCACTGCTTCTCGTTGACCGCCTCGATCAGCGCTTCCCGCCGGGTCCGGAACGGCTCTTTGAGCAGCGACGTGTCAGCGACGGCCAGGGCATCGAACCCGATGAAGTGCGCCGGTGTCTGCGCCGACAGCATCCGCACGCGCGATTCGGCGGGATGGATCCGTTGGCTGAGCGACTCCCAATCCAGGCGCACGCGCCCATCGACGTCGCGCGGCACCACGATCTCTCCGTCGAGCACGCAGCGTGACGCCAGCTCGTCGCGCACCGCGTCGAGAACCTCGGGGAAATAGCGGGCCAGGTCCTTGCCGCTGCGCGAGAGCAGCACCACCTCGTCGCCGTCGCGGAACACCAACGCCCGGAACCCGTCCCACTTCGGCTCGTACGACCACACGCCCGCCTCAGCGGGGACCGCGTTCTGCGCCTTGGCCAGCATCGGCTCCAGCGGCGGCATGACGGGCAGGTCCATGGCGTCCATAGTCACGTAGACCCGTGTACCCAGACAATCTCATCGCGCTCAGTTCGAGATGCCGATCCCGATCCCGCCCGGGCCACCCTCGATCCAGACGCCCCCGTCGTCGTGGTCGTTGGGGCAGGACACGTCGACATACACCGTCGTGAAGGTTTCCGGTGGCGGGCCGGTCAGATCGGGGTTGTGCACGCCGACCGCGCGGCACTCCGACAGCGGACGGCTACTGATGCCGCTGACCCAGTTGATCGCGACGTCGTATCCCTGATCCTTCAGTTCGTCGATGACGGCGGCCGCCGAACCCGGTTCGGCAGCAGCCGGCGCCGCCAGCAGAACGGCCACCGGCACGCCCACAGCGAATCGGATCATGCCTCCATGATGCACTCATCGCACCGCGTCGTTCAGTAGATACAGAAACGGGCGGTGGCTCGCCTGGCCGTCGCGGCGCAGCGGCATGCTGTCGATCGCCGCGGCATACCAGTCGGCACGCTCGATTCCGGTGAAGTCGAGGCGACGTCCGCAGCGCGCCGCGATGCCGAGCAGAAGCAGTGCGCCGGTGCGCCCGTTCCCCTCCCGAAACGGGTGAATTTGGTTGTAGTCAGCGTAGATTCGGGCGAGCTCGTAGGCCAGCCGCGGTGCATCGTGAGCTTCGCCGGCCAGCGTCCGCGCCCGGTCATGGATTGCCGCGATCGCGTCGCCGATCGTCGACACCGGTCCGAAAGACTGCTTGCCGCGGCGTAATTCCACGGTTCGGTAGCGTCCGGCCCAGGCGTAGGCTTCGCCGAACAGGTGCCGGTGGATGATGCGGACGTCGAGCGGTTGGTCGGCGGGCTGCCCGCACAGCCACTGCACCATCCGCGCCGCGGACGTCATGTACTCCAGGTCGGCCAGGACGTCAGCGTTGACAACCCCGAACTCGTTGCGCAGCAATGTCGTTCCCGGGATCAAGTAGGGCGCGGGTCGCCCTATCCGCCATCGTCTGCGCTGCGGAACCGGCGGTGAGTGCCGGTTCCGGTAGGCGGCCAGGTGGTCGTCGCAGCGGAGCTCGCCCCGCGTGATCGCGGTGAGTGCGGCGAGGTGCTCGTCGTCGGGGCGCCATCCCTCGATGCGGTGCACAGCCACCGTGGTCGCGACGACGTGTGTTTCGGGGTGCATCGGTGCTAGTGCTCGGCGAACGCCGAGATCGACGACAGGTAGGACATCTTGCGCATCACCCCGGACACCTCGCGGGCGACGCTTCGCAGCGCTGCGCGATCCTGCGGGGAGAGATCTCCGAGCACAATCACGTCCCCACCCGCCCGACCGGCCTGCTGGTCTGCCACGCGGCCCTGCCATCGGAACCGCACCAACCACTGGTGGCACTCGCGCAGCGTCGCCGCGTCGTCGTCGTCCAGCGCCCCACCGGCCGCACCGTCGGTCAGGCGCTCGCCGGTGGGCAGCGCGGTCGAGCCGACCGACAACGCCGCCCACCGCGCGATCTTGACCACCGGATCGAGCACGGCGCGCTTGACGTCGACAGCGTCCCCGGCGCTGACGAACACTCGCAGCCGCGACGGCACCGACGCCCGCACCGCGGTTGCGTCCTGCAGCATCGCCTGGCGCACCGCGTAGTGCCGGCTCACCGCGGCGACCGCCGACACCCGCAACGCGTCCTCGGGCCCCGACACCGCCGCAGCATCGGCCATCAACCCGGTCATCACCACCCCCCGGTCCCGCTCGGGTTCGCTCGCCCACCGCTCGATGCCCTCGGCCCAGCTGCGCTGCCTGCGGCAGAACCGCGGGCGGCTGGCCAGTACGCCGTTGGCGTCACCGGACACCCCGCAGCGCTCCAACAGCGCGTGCACCTGCGCCGCGCGCGCCAGCAGCTCCACTTTGTCGGCATCCTCGATCCCGTCGCCGAGGATCACCATCGTCTCGACGTCGGAACCCGGCACGGCTTCTCCGCGGGCCACGCTGCCCGACACCACCCAGCTCCAGTTCGCCGGTTCCACCAACCGCACCCCGGCTGCGACGGCGCGACGCAGCACCGCCGACCATGCCTGCGTTCGCTCGGGCCGTCGGGTCAGGCCGGCCGTTGCACGCTCTATCTCCGTGCGCAAGCTCGCCTCGTCGGCGCAGTCATCGAGCGCGGCGACGGTCTGCGCGAGATCATGACCGGGCGGCATGCAGTCGATTGTGGCCCGTCCAGGCTGTGGTCACACAGCCGTGACACAACTGAAACGGCCAGCACACGATCGCTTCGTACATTTCTGTCGCACGACAGGAATGTCTCATGTCAGGAGCGCCATGACCGCTGGCTACGACCCCCACATTTCCACCGCGGAGGACGCCTCCACGCTGGAGGAACTCGGCTACACCCAGGAGCTGCACCGCGGCATCGGCGGGTACGCCTCGTTCGCGGCCGGATTCTCGTTCGTGTCGATCCTGACCACGGTGTTCGCGTTCTTCCCCCTCGGCTTCGCCCTCGGCGGGCCGGCGTTCTTCTTCACCTGGCCCATCGTGTTCATCTGCCAGTTCTGCGTCTGCCTGGTGTTCGCCGAGCTGTCCGGCAAGTTCCCGGTGGCCGGCGCGATCTACCAGTGGTCCCGGCGGCTGGCCGGCAATGCGATCGGCTGGTTCGCCGGCTGGTTCATGCTGATCGGCTACATCGTGTCGATCGCGGCGCTGGCCATCGCGATGCAGACCGTGCTGCCGCCCATCTGGAGTGGATTCCAACTCGTCGGCGAGGACATGGATCCGCTGTCGGTGGACGGCGCCACCAACGGCATCATTCTGGGCGCGGTCACGATCGTGCTCTGCACGATCATCAGCGCCGCCGGCGTGCGGTTCATGGCGCGCATCACTGTCACCGGGGTGACGCTGGAGATCGTCGGCGTCATCTTGATCGTCGGTGCGATGTTCCTGACCGCCGAGCGCACCCCTGCCCAGGCCGTGCTGGACACCGGCGGCCACGGCACCGGCGTGCAGTACCTGCCGGCGTTGCTGGCGTCGATGCTGATGGCCGCGTACGTGATGTACGGGTTCGACAGCGCCGCCGAGCTTTCCGAGGAGACCCGAGACCCGCGGCGGACCGCGCCGAAGGCGATCGTCACGGCGCTGCTCGTGTCCTTTATCGGTGGCGGTCTGATGATCTTGGCGGCGCTGATGTCGGCCCCCGAACTCGGCGACGACCTCGCCCACGGCGGCATGGCCTGGGTGATCGAGAGCCAGCTCGACACGTGGCTCGGCAAGACGCTGCTGGGCCTGGTCGCCGTCGCGATCTTCTCGGCGACGCTCGCGATCCAGGCGTCGGCCTCCCGGGTGATGTTCTCGATGGCCCGCGACAACCGGCTGCCCTTCGGCTCGTTCCTCGCGAAGGTCAACAAACGGACGGGAACCCCCGTAATCACCGGCATCTCGGTCAGCCTGCTCGCCATCCTGGTGCTGCTGGTCAATCTCGGTCAGGCCAGCGTGTTCGCCGCGATAGCGTCGGTGTCGGTGGTCATCGTCTACCTCGCCTACCTGATGGTCACTGTGCCCGCCCTCGTTCACCGCCTGCGCGGGACCAGCCTGTCGCACGGGAAGCCGGTCATGGACCTCGGCCGCTGGGGCATCCCGGTCAACCTGATCGCCGTCGTGATGGGCGCGCTGCTCGTGATCAACATCGGCTGGCCGCGCCAGGAGGTCTACAACCCGGCCGGCGACTCGCTGTTCCTGCAGTACTTCGCGCTGATCTTCGTGGTGCTGACCCTGGTCGTCGGGTTTGCCGCCTACCGGGTGGTCAAGGATCGTGACGGCGCACCGGACCCCGTCGACGCGTTGGTGGGGCGCAAGAAGTAGCGCCTCGGGCCCGTCGGCCACACTGGGCGGGTGCAGCTGCCCGTCATGCCGCCGATCTCGCCGATGCTGGCGAAGTCGGTCCCCGAGATCCCACCCGGCGCCTGGTACGAGCCGAAGTGGGACGGGTTCAGGTCGATCCTGTTCCGCGACGGCGACGACGTCGAACTCGGCAGCCGCAATGGACGGCCGATGACGCGCTACTTCCCGGAGCTCGCCGACGCTGCACGAACCGAACTGCCGCCGCGGTGCGTGATCGACGGCGAGATCGTCATCGCCACCAGGAACGGCCTGGATTTCGAGGCGCTGCAGCTGCGGCTGCACCCGGCCGCCTCGCGGGTGCGAATGCTGGCCTCACAGACACCGGCCTCGTTCATCGCGTTCGATCTGCTGGCCCTCGGTGACGAGGACCTGACTGGGCGACCGTTCTCTGACCGGAGAGCCGCGCTGGTCGACGTGCTGGCCACGGCGGGACCGGTGTTTCACGTAACACCGGCGACCACTGATCTGGACACCGCCCGCGGCTGGTTCTCGGCGTTCGAGGGGGCCGGGCTCGACGGCGTCGTCGCCAAACCGCCGGAGGTCACCTATCAGCCCGACAAGCGCGTGATGTTCAAGATCAAGCATCAGCGCACCGCCGACTGCGTCGTCGCCGGGTACCGGCTGCACAAGTCGGGGCCGGACGCGATCGGCTCGCTGCTACTCGGCCTCTACGCAGCCGACGGATCGCTGGCGTCGGTCGGTGTCATCGGCGCGTTCCCGATGGCGCGACGGCGAGCACTGCTCACCGAATTGCAGCCCCTGGTAACGACATTCGACGAGCACCCGTGGAACTGGGCCGCGCACGTCGACCCCGATGTGGTGCGCCGCCACGGCGGCGGCTCGCGATGGAACGCGGGCAAGGATTTGTCGTTCGTGCCGCTGCGTCCGGAGCGCGTCGTGGAAGTGCGCTACGAACACATGGAGGGGACGCGCTTCCGGCACATGGCGCAGTTCAACCGGTGGCGGCCCGACCGCGAGCCGCGCTCGTGCACGTTCGACCAGATCGACCGGCCGGTGACGTTCCGCCTCGACGACATCGTCCCCGGCCTCGGCGGGACCTGATCGTTCTTCGCGCGAGCAGACGCGAACTCGAGTGTTGTGGCGGCGTGTCGCGCGAGTTCATGTCTGGTCGCGGAGGCTGGGTTGGCGCCACTGGCTGTTTTGGGAGGCACCGTCGAGTTGCTGCCAGACGGGAATCGTGTGCCCCGCCGTCGCCTTGTTTCCGAACATGGACCTAGGACTCAGCATTCCGATCCTCGACATCGACGGCGGCACGACGGCCATCGGACCCGAACTCGCCCGCGCCGGCGCCGCGGCAGAGAACGCCGGCGCGACCTCCCTGTGGTTCATGGACCACTACTTCCAGATCGAGCCGACCGGCCTGCCCGCCGAAGCCAACATGCTCGAGGGCTACACGCTGCTCGGCTATCTCGCCGGCCACACGTCGCGGATCAGCCTCGGCTTGCTCGTCACCGGCGTGACCTACCGGCACCCTGGCTTGCTCGCCAAGACGGTGACGACCGTCGACGTGCTGTCGGGCGGCCGCGCGGTGCTGGGCATCGGCGCAGCCTGGTTCGAGCGCGAGCACCTCGGCCTGGGTGTGCCCTACCCGCCGCTGGCCGAGCGGTTCGAGCGACTCGAGGAAACGATCCAGATCTGCGACCAGATGTGGGACCCGGAGAACAACGGCCCGTTCCACGGCAAGCACTACCGCCTCGAGGAGACGCTGTGTAATCCGCAGCCGATCAACAAGCCGAAGGTGTTGATCGGCGGCAGCGGGGAGCGTAAGACGCTGCGACTGGTCGCCCAGTACGGCGACGCATGCAACCTGTTCGGCACCTCCCCCGACGAGGTCGCCCACAAGCTGCGGGTGCTGCGTGGACATTGCGACGACGTGGGCCGCGACTACGACACCATCCGCAAGACCATCATGATCAACGACCTCAGCCCTGCCCCGGATACCCGCGACGAGTTCGTCGCCGCGGCAGCCGACTACGCCAAGCTCGGTATCGACGAGGTGATCGTGTTCCCGCCCAACGGTTCTCCGGCGGCGTGGATCGACAGCATCGCCCCGGCGGTCAAGGCGCTCGCCGAGATCTGAGGGGCTCACCTCCTTTCGCGAACAGACACAAACTCGAGTGTTCCCTCGGCGATTCACTCGAGTTCGTGTCTGCTCGCCAGAACTACTTGACCTGAAGCATCGTTGAGGTTGCAGCCTTGTGGCATGCAACGTGTACTGAGCGACCTCTACGAAACCCGCACCGACTCACCATTTCCCGGGCTGACCACCCACGCGTACCTGTGGACGCCGGCGAACATCCTGTTCTACTCACCGGCCACCGATGCCGACTTCGACGGACTCGACGCGCTCGGCGGTGTCCGCCACCATTACCTGAGCCATCGCGACGAGGCCGGCCCGATGCTCGCGCGCATCGCGGAACGGTTCGGCTCGACACTGCACGCACCGACCGGGGATCTCGCCGAGATCAGCCGACACCACCACGTCGACGTGCCGGTGACGGGCCGCTACGTCGACGCCAACGGCATCGAGATCATCCCGACGCCGGGCCATTCACCGGGCAGCGTCTGCTACCTGGTACCCGGCGCCGAGGGCCGGTACCTGTTCACCGGCGACACGCTGTTCCGGGTTGACGGTGAATGGCGCGGCGGTTACATCGAGAGCTTCCACACGCCCGCCGATGCCGCCACGATCGCTGCGAGTTTGCGTGTCCTTGCCGAGATCACCCCAGACGTCGTGATCTCCAGCGCATTTGACGGTACGGCGGTTCATCGCATCGAACCCACCCATTGGCGCGGCCACATCGCCCACGCGATCGCACGCCTGCCGCTTCCTGCGCGGCAGTAACAACCCCGCGAGGAGACGCAGACTCGAGTGTTCTACCGGCGTGTCGCGCGAGTTCGCGTCTGGTCGGCATAAAGGGCGACCAGGCCACGGGCGACGGCGAAGCGCGGGCCGTGCACGCCGTCGATGTGCGCGCGGCCGACGACCACGCGCGCGGGCCGCAGCGCCTCGGCGACCGTGCGCATCAGCTCGTCGTCCAGCGCGCCACCGCCGGCCAGCACCAGTGCGGGAGGCGACTCGTCGAACGCCATCAGACACCGCGCGATGTTCGCCGCCACGGTCTCCTGCTTGACCGCCAGCCGCAAGCTGCGCCACTCCTCGGCGGCCAGGCGATTCGAGAAGGGCACCAGGCCCGCGCTGCCCCGGGTGCACAGTCGGCCGATCGCATCCGACGATGCCGGCGCGTCGAGAAACACCCGCCTGCCGTCCTCCTCGTGCGCGACGTGCGGACCCTCCACCCGCACTGCGGGCGTGCGCTTGACCGTCTCGGCCAGCGCCTGCGGGATGCCGAGCACCTGCGCGATAGCCACAGTGATCGACTCCCCCGCGCCTGCGGCCACCACGGTCGCGTCGGCGCCGATGAGATCGACTGTGCCGCCGCCGATATCGCAGACCATCGCGCCCGGCGGGAAGCCCGGCGTGGTGCGCGCGCCCCAGGCTGCCGCCTCGGGCTCCGACGCCAGTGTGCGCGCGGGCCTCCCGGTCAGCTCGCTCAATTGCGCAGCGGCATCGGCGGCCTCCTCGGCGGCCAGCAGCGCGACGACGGTCCCGTGCGCGTCCACCACACCGCGCCGCAGCCACGCCCCGTTGTCGATCGTCGCCAGGTCGGTGAAGAACGCGTCGTGCACCGCGAGACCGTGCGCCGCTGACGGAACGGACTGCAGCCGAACGCTTGTCACAGAGCCTGGCACGGAGCGACGCAACACGGCGTGCGCCTGCGCGGGCGTATAGCGCACTGTGGCGCCGTCGACGCGGATCTCGACGTAGTCGTCGTCGGCCGCCGGCGGTGGCACCGCCTCCGTCCGCGCGGTGACGGCGATCGCCGCCGCGTCGGCCAGCTCCCGACAGAACTCGGCGACGTCGGACAGACTCGCGACGGGCAGCCCGAGGGCCGCCGAGAGTGCGATCGGGTCGGCCATCGCCCGGTACGCGCGGCCCTGCTCGACCACCTCGACGGCGACCAGCGCACCGGATGCGACGCCGTCGACGTCGCATTCGTCGACCACCGGCACGTCGACCGGGATGCGGTTGCGGATCAGGACGGCGTCGTCCTGCGCGGCCACCACCCCGGCGATGTGCCATCCGCGGGCGACCGCCTCACCGATCTCGCGCGCGGCGACCTCGAAATCCGTGACCGCGTCGACAGACACGATCATCGGACCGTCCACCGGCGCCGAACCGAGATCTGCGAGCCGAACATGCTGTCCCACTGCGTGTCCCACGCCCGCCGGGGTGCTGGCATCCGGGCGGCGCAGGCTGCGCACCGGCGCCGCCGGCGAGTACGCCGGCGGGATCGGCGCGGTGGCGGTGTCGACCGGTCGCAACGCGGAGAGCAACAACTCCTCAGCGCTGACCCCGGCCTCGACCTCGATCTTGTGCAGCAGAGCAGCAGCGCCCTGCAGCGAATCATGGCTGCCTTTGCGGCCGCGGGTGGGCGCCTGACCGTGGGAAAGCGTCGTGATCGCATTGCCGTTCACCCGGGCCAGCACGATCTCGGTGGTGTGGTTGCCGATGTCGATACCGGCGACCGTGCGGGTCAACGCAGCAGGCCGCGACGGGCGTAGGCGGCGGCGGCCTGCTCGACCAATGCGGCGCACCGCGGCGCACCGCGCTCGACCAGCGAGATGCGCAGCTGCTCCAACTCTGCGGCTGTCGATCGGTGCGGACGCAGCGCTTCGTAGAGCGCCATCACGTCTTCGTCGTCGATCGTCGCCAATTCCGCTGCTCGCAGGAAGTTCTCGGAGAGCTGCGGATTACCACCCTGTTCGGCCACGGCGGCCTGGTGGGCCAGCGCGGCGGGGGCCATCCGCAGATCGGCCAGCCCGAGCTTGCCGTCGACGGCGTTCTCCACGGTGATGTCGCTCATGGTCGTTCCACTTTCACCGTGACAGGGGCTGCCCCGGGTTCGCACGCCTGCCGCTCCAACGCCACGAGCGCCACCGCCCTGGCGTGGTAGCGCGCGGAGATGGATTCGTCGGTACCCCCGGTGAAGATCGGAACGGGCGCCATGCCTTTCGCGTGCCGGGCGGCGTTACGGCCCAGCTCCCGGTACATCTTCGCGGTCAGCAGCGGCGCCACGCTGAACAGCTCCAGATTCGCCAGCGGCGCCAGATCACGCCGGTGGATCAGCGCGGTTCCCCTGCCCTGCAACCCGATTCCGATACCCGACCCGGAGAGCCGGGCCGCGGTCAGCCCGATGAGGCCGACGTCGATGGTCGAGCGAACCTGCACGGTGCGCGCCACACAACCTTCTTCTTCCAGGCCCGCCGACAGCTGACGGAGTACCTCACCGATCGTCAACCCACACAGGCTCAACCAGACGCTGCGCCCCCAGGCGGGCGACAACCCGATGCACACTTCCCGCGGATCACTGCCCTGCCGGGCCGGCTCGATGTCGACGACGGTGACGTGGCCGCGGTGCTCGTCCTGGTCGGCGGTCAGCTCGTCGCCGGTGCGGGCCTGCCTGATCGCGTCGATCTCCGCGCGTCGCGCCTCGGTGAGTGCGTATCCCGTTGCCGGGCCGGTGTAGTCGTTCGGATCGGTGAGCTTGGACAGCACGCCGAACTGTTCGTCGAAGATGGCCGAGGTCTGCAGCTGGTCACCCTTGAGACGCTCACGGGTCAGCGTCGTGATCGCTTCCGCCTCGTCGGTGAAGCCGGTGCGATGCAGGGACGCGATCACGTCGAACACGGTCAACTGCTTGGCCTCTATCGAAGCTGCCGCCTCGGCCACCATCTTGGGATGCCCGGGAGGCAGATCGCGGGACCCGTTGGCGGCCACCACCTGGTCGACGCGTGCATCGTCGTAGTCGGCCAAACCGAGGTCGCGGTAGACCGCCTGCACGGCCCTGGCCGCGCGCCGGCGCACTGCTTCGAGGCGCTCGGCTGTGACGGTGCGCAAGCCGCCGTCAGCGCCCCAATCGCGCTGCAGCACCAGGAAGTCGTCCATGTCGTCGGAGTTGAAGTTCGACAGCGCAAAGGCATTGTCGTAGCGAGGAATCGACCCGAAGCCGGAGAAGATGAAATCGGCCCCGGCGAGCAGCACCGGCAGGGTGTGCGCGCTGCGGCGGATGTCGGACTCGGAGATCAGGTTGTCGTTGCCCGCGCACGACTCCAGGTCGCGCATCATCACCATCAGGTTCTCGGCCAGCAGCTCTTTCATGCCCTCGGGCACCGAGGCGACGACGCCGACCCCGTCGATGCCGCCGTTCTGCACGCCCTGGGAGCCGAGTGCGCGCGCCAGCGAGACGCAGCGCGATTCCAGATAGAGGATCGAGCACTGCTCGGCCGCCCCCATCAGGACCTCGGCGCCACCGCCGCTGGTGACCCGCATCTTGAGGCCCCGCGACGCGTATGCCGACGTGAGAATGGCCTTGCTGAACGGGGTGTCGTCACCGTCGACGAACACCTGCTCGGTGCCGTAGATCGAGATGGTCTCCGCGTAGCTGGTCAGCCCGCGCAGACCCAACCGCAGCTCCAGCGCTTCCTCGATCGAGCACTGCGCCATCGCGCCCGGCGTGCCGACCTGCGAGCCGATCAGCAGCGCCACCGCGTTCGACGGGGCGTCGCCGAGCACCGGAACCGTGGTCTCGACTTCCCGGAACCCGTAGGCCACCGCGCTGGCCGCGTCGGCGGCGATCAGCAGCGGGTCGTCGAGCTGGTTGGTGACGTGCGCCTGGTTGCTCGGGGTCCGGCGGGCGCGCATCTTGGCCATCGCCATCTGCATCTCGACCGGCGACATCAGTGCGATCACCCGCGCCAGCTTGGCCGGCGTGGTGCCGCCGATCAGCCGCACCACCTCCGCGCGGGGGACGTTGATGTCCACCGCCATCCGGGCCAGCGTCACGTCGTCGAGGGCCATCGCCTCTTCGGCGACCGCGAGGTCGATGCCGTAGCGGGCGATGAACTCGTCGATGACGTCGAACTCGGCGGCGCCTTTGCCGTCCAGTTCGGTCACCTCCCCGCCACTGATGGTCAGTGACGGGGAGGGGTCATGGGGGCTGGCCATCGCGGCCAGACCGAGTCGGGCGTCCGGGACGCTGAACCCGTCGAGATTGACGGGCTTGGCATTCAGTACCCGGAACCGGCCCAACTCGTCTGCCACGCTAGCCTCCTCGTTACGAAACTAGTCGCGGACTTCGTTGTCCTCGTACACGATCCGGCCGATCAGCTCATACCGGTCCTGGTCCCTGAACTTGAAGTACAGCGCCATCACCGCTCCGAGCGCGAACAGCCCGACCACGATCCACGGTGTCAGCTTGAACAGCAACGTGCCGGATGCGGCGCCGGCGGCTGCATCTTTGTGTTCCCAGAGCAGGTAGACGACATAGAGCATGCCGATGCCGCCGAGCAGAGGCGCGAGGAACGTCTTGAACCAGTGCGCGCTGGACGGATGGTTCTTGTGGAAGTGGAAGTACGCGACGACGGAGAACGCGCACAGCGACTGCACGATCAGGATCGCCATGGTGCCCAGGATCGCGAGCAGCGTGTACATGTGCACGTAGGGGTCCATGCCGGCGAAGAAGAACGCCAGGATGATCACCAGCGTGATGCCGGTCTGCACGAACGACGCGATGTGCGGCGATCCGTGGTGCGGATGCGTGGCGCCCAGCGTCTTCTGCAGGCCGGCGTGCAGACCCTCGCGGCCCAGGGCGTACAGGTAGCGCGACGCGCAGTTGTGGAACGCCATGCCGCACGCGAACGAGCCGGTCACGAGCAGGATGTTGAACAGCGTGATGGCCCACTCACCGTAGGTGCTGCGCACGGGGCCGAAGAAGATCTCCGAGCTGGTGTTCGCGTCCTGCGCGAGCTCGAGCGACTTCTGAAGACCGGTGCCGGAGATCGCCATCCAGGACACGAAGACGTAGAAGATGCCCACGCCCAGCACCGCGATCATCGTGGCACGCGGGATGATTCGCTTGGGGTCCTTGGACTCCTCGCCGTACATCGCGGTGGATTCGAAGCCGACCCACGACCAGAACGCGAAGAACAGGCCCAGGCCGGCGCTGGCGCCGGCGATCGCGGCGGGCTGGAAGGCCCCGACGGGATTCAGGATCTGGCCGACGGCGAAACCGTCCGGGCCGCCACCCTTGACCGCCACCGCGAGCGCACCGAGCGACAGCATGACGATCTCGGTGATCAGGAAGACGCCGAGCACCTTGGCGGTGAGGTTCACGTCGAAGTAGGTCAGGATGCAGTTCAGGGCCAGCATCAGCAGCGCCGGGATCAGCCAGTGGATCGTGATGCCGAGCTGACTGGCGAACAGGTTCTGGAAGAAGAACGCGAAGATGCCGATCAGCGACCCCTCGAACACGACGTAGGCCATCGTGATGATCAGGCCGCTCGCCATACCGATGACGCGGCCGAGACCGTGGGAGATGTAGCCGTAGAAGGCACCCGTCGAGGTGATGTGCTTGGCCATCGTCGCGTAGCCGATCGCGAAAAGGCCCAGCACGATCGTCGCGACCAGGTAACCGGCCGGGGCGTGCGTGCCATTGCCGAAGCCGACGGCGATCGGCACGTTGCCCACCATCGCGGTGATCGGCGCCGCGGTCGCCACCGCCATGAAGATCACCCCGAAGGTGCCCACGGCGTTGCGCTTGAGTCGCTGTACCGAATCGTTCGATGTTTGGCGGGGCACGACATCTTCTGTCATTGGACACCTTCCAGGCGAAGGGGGGAGGTCAGTCTGTGTGGCCTAGACCACAGGGGATATTCGCAGTCATATTGGCACTACCAAATCGACCGCGCAACCCCAAACGGTTCCTGTTGACATAAATGGTCCGACCGTTTAGCTTTTGGTCAATCCCCGACCTGACGACAGGGAGTTCCGTGTACGACTACGGCACGTTCTCGTTCGAATCCAAGGCACAGGTGCTCGAACGTGCCAAGGAGTACTGGAACCCGGACAAGACCCAATTCTGGACCGACTCCGGCGTCGACCTGGTGATCGACCGCCGACAGGACTACTTCCTGTGGGACATGAGCGGGCGCCGCCTGATCGACATGCATCTCAACGGCGGCACCTACAACCTCGGTCATCGCAATCCCGAACTCGTGGCCGCCATTTCCGAAGGCATGCAGTACTTCGACGTCGGCAACCACCACTTCCCATCCGTGGCGCGAACCGCACTGGCGCAGAAGCTGATCGAGTCGGCACCGGCCTCGCTGACGAAAGTTGCGTTCGGCTCCGGCGGAGGTGAGGCCATCGACATCGCGCTCAAGAGCGCCCGCCACGCGATGCAGCGCCGCAAGATCGTCTCCATCGTGAAGGCCTACCACGGCCACACCGGGCTGGCGGTCGCCACCGGTGACGACCGATTCGCCAAACTCTTCCTCGCCGACCGCCCCGACGAGTTCGTGCAGGTGCCGTTCGGTGACACCGACGCGATGGAACAGGCGCTGCGGGGCCGCGACGTCGCCGCGGTGATCATGGAGACCATCCCCGCCACGTACGGATTTCCGTTGCCGCCCATCGGATATCTGGAAGCGGTCAAGGATCTGTGTGTCCGCTACGACGCGCTCTACATCGCCGACGAGGTGCAGACCGGGCTGATGCGGACCGGTGAGATGTGGGCGATCACCAAGCACGGAATCGAACCCGACATCATGGTCACCGGCAAGGGCCTTTCGGGCGGCATGTACCCCATCACCGCCGCGCTGCTCAGCGAACGCGCTGCGCAATGGCTGGAGCAGGACGGCTTCGGCCACATCTCCACTTTCGGCGGCGCCGAACTCGGCTGTGTGGCCGCGCTGAAGACACTCGAGATCACCAGTCGTCCCGAGGTCCGCTCCTCGGTGCACTACATCGCCGACATCTTCGCCCGCGGGCTGGCCCGCATCCAGGCCGACCACCCGGACTGGTTCATCGGCATCCGGCAGAACGGTGTTGTGATCGGGCTGGAGTTCGACCACCCCGAGGGCGCCAAGTTCGTGATGCGTGAGCTGTACAACGGCGGCGTGTGGGCTATCTTCTCGACGCTCGATCCCCGTGTGCTGCAATTCAAACCGGGCCTACTGCTCAACCGCGAACTGTGCGAGGACGTGCTCGACCGCGTCGAGGTCGCCGTCGGGCGGGCGAAGCAGGCCGCGACCGGACGGAGGAAGCCGTGATATCGGTAGCGCAGGCGGGGCAGATGCTGGAACGGGCGCGTTTCGCCGCGGCCGCCTACGCCGAGTACGACCAGGCCGCGGTCGCCCGCATCGTCGAGGCGGTCGCCGAGGCCGGCCACCGTAACGCCGAACGCTTCGCCGCGGCCGCGGTCGCCGAGACCCAGATGGGCGTCGTCGAGCACAAGATCGTCAAGAACCGCGCCTGCTCGCGCGGCATCGTCGACTTCTACCGCGACCAGGACTACGTGACGCCGCGCGTCGACACGGCACGCAAGATCGTCGAGATCCCCCGGCCGGCCGGCGTGGTGCTCGCGCTGTGCCCGACCACCAATCCCGTTGCCACGGTGTACTTCAAGGTGATCCTGGCTCTGATGACCCGCAACGCCGTCGTCGTCGCGCCGCACCCGCGGGCCCGGCAGTGCTCGGCAGATGCGGCCCGCCTCCTTGCTGAGGCTGCCGTCGCAGCGGGTGCCCCCGACGGCGTCGTGCAGGTCATCGACGAGCCGACCCTGCCGCTGATCGAAGCGATGATGTCCGACGTGCGCACCGACGTCATCGTCGCCACCGGCGGCACCGGCGTCGTGCGGGCGGCCTACTCGTCGGGCAATCCGGCACTCGGCGTGGGCCCGGGCAACGTGCCTGTCTTCGTCGACGCCACGGCCGACATCGACGCCGCCGCGCGGCGCATCGTCGAGAGCAAGGCATTCGACAACTCGGTGCTGTGCACCAACGAGTCCGTCCTGATCGTCGAGGAGTCGATCGCCGGCAAGCTCACCTCGGCGCTCTCCCGGCACGGCGCGCACGTCCTCGACGCCGACGCCACACAGCGTCTGCGCGAGTACATGTTCCCCGACGGAGCCCTGAACACCGAGGTGGTCGGACGCGACGCCGCCTGGATCGCCGAGCGCATCGGGCTGCGTGTGACCCCCAAGACGCGGGTGCTGATCGCCCCGTTCACCGATGTGATCGGCGAGGAGGTGCTCACCCACGAGAAGCTGAGCCCCGTGCTCGGCATGACCACGGTCGCCGACGCCCAGCGCGGGATCCGCGCTGCCCGCGCGGTCGTCCGCATCGCCGGCGCGGGACACTCCGCCGCGATCCACAGTGAAAACGCCTCTGTCATCACCGAGTTCGCGACGGATGTGCCGGTTCTGCGGGTATCGGTCAACGTCGGGAACAGCACAGGCAGCTCGGGGCTCGAGACCAACCTCGCCCCGTCGATGACCATCGGCACCGGCTTCGTCGGGCGCAGCTCGATCGGCGAGAACCTGCAGCCCGAGAACCTGATGAACTGGACGCGGATCGCCTACAACGCCGACGCCGGCGTGGCGATGCCCAACTTCGCCGGGCTCTCCCCCTGGCGCTCCCCCACCGAACCGGTGCCGGCCTATCCGCGTGCGTCGAACGACACATCGGGCGCTGCGCCCGCCCCCGCGGTGAGCCGCGCGCCCGCTGCCCGCCGCGCCGCCGATCCGGGCATCGAAGCGCTGCGCGCCGAGCTGCGCGCGCTGGTGGCCGAAGAACTCGCCCAACTGATCAAGAGGTGACCCGTGGCTGAACTGCGTTCGTTCATCTTCATCGACCGGCTCCAGCCGCAGACGATGTCGTACCTGGGCACCTGGATCAAGGGTGCGCTCCCGCGCGCCGGTGTGGCCGCCCAGATCATCGAGGTGGCACCGGGTCTCGACATCGAAGGCGTCACCGACGTCGCGCTCAAGCATGCCGAGGTGCAGGCCGGTGTCCTCGTCGTCGAGCGTCAGTTCGGCTACCTGGAGTTCCACGGCGACACCGACGCCGTGCAGTCCGCAGCCGATGCGGCGCTGGCCGAGCTGGGCCGCGAGGGCGATTCGGGAGCAGATGCCATCAAACCGCCGCAGATCCTGGCGTCGCGCATCATCTCCAGCATCGACTCCCAGCACGCCTTCCTGATCAACCGCAACAAGATCGGGTCGATGGTGCTGGCCGGCGAGACTCTCTACGTGCTCGAGGTCGCGCCTGCGTCGTATGCGATCCTCGCCACCAACGAGGCAGAGAAGGCCGCCGACATCAAGGTCGTCGATTTCCGCATGATCGGTGCCACGGGCCGGGTCTACCTGTCCGGAAGCGAGTCCGACATCCGCCAGGCCGCAGCCGCCGCCGAAGAGGCCCTTGCCCGGAGCGTGCGGTGAGCATCGATCGCGACGCGCTGCGCCAGCTCGTACGCGAGGTGATCCGGGAGGCCATCGGTGATCTCACGCCTGCTCCGGCACCCCGCCCGGTCGCGGAGCCCGCGAAGAAGGCACCGCCGCCTGCTCCGACCGGTCCCGTCGCGACCGGGCCGCTGGCCGCCGACGAGCGGTCGCGCGTGGACGCCGTCCGCATCGCCACCGACCGCGATCTCGACGCGTTTGTCCGGAACTTGTTGCGCCTCTTCGAGAATCCCAAGACCCGCGCCGATCTCCGGCACGGTCGGCTGTCCTTCCGACTGACCGGCACCGAACGCGGCGGAGCCGGCAGCAGCCGACGGGTCGATCGCGGTGCGGTCACCGAGCGGCAGATCGCCGACATCGCCGCCTCCGGCTCATCCCTGGTGCTCGGCCCCCGCGCCGTACTCACCCCGCTGGCCCGCGAACGCGCCCGTGCGCTGGGCGTGACGATCCACAAGGAGCGAACATGATCAGTGGCACGGTCACCGGTCAGGTCTGGTCGACCCGACGCATCGACGGACTGCCCGCCGGCGCCTTCCTCGAAGTCGAGGTCGACGGTTCCGGCTCGCGGCTGATCGCCTTCGACGTGCTGGGCAGCGGCGTCGGCGAACACGTCCTGATCACCCAGGGCTCCGTCGCGGCCAGCTGGTTCACCGGCACCCCGCCGCCGGTCGACGCACTGATCATCGGCTCCATCGACACCAACAGCGGATAGCCACCCGGCACCCCGCCGGCAAACCTCAATCAACCGACACACCCAGAGAAACAAGGAGAAACCATGGCCAGCAACGCGATCGGCATGATCGAGACCAAGGGCTTCGTCGCGGCGCTCGCCGCAGCGGACGCGATGGTCAAGGCTGCCAATGTCACCATCACCGACCGTCAGCAGGTCGGCGACGGCTTGGTCGCCGTGATCGTCACCGGCGAGGTGGGCGCGGTCAAGGCCGCGACCGAAGCCGGCGCCGAGGCCGCCTCTCAGGTGGGCGAGCTCATCAGCGTGCACGTGATCCCGCGCCCGCACAACGAGCTCGGCGCGCACTTCTCCGTCGCCGCGCAGTAACCTCACCCGATGGCCGCCACCGACGCACCGACACGGACCGACATCCGCGTCTATCTGCTTGTCGAAGATCTGCAGCAGCAGTTCGCCGCCTATCTCGGGACACCGACCCGTGCCCGGGGTTACCCGCCGTACGCCGGTGAGCACGCGCTCATCGTCGAGGTGTCACCGGCCCTGGCGATCGAGCGAGTCATCGATCTCGCACTGCGCGAGGTTCCCGGAATCCAACCCGGAATCCTCTACGTGGAGCGCCAGTTCGGTGTGCTGGAGATCCACTCGAGCGATCTGGCCGACGTGCGCCGCGCCGGCGAGGCGATCCTGAACGGAACCAAGAGCTCGGCGTCGGATCAGCTGCGGCCGCGCGTGCTCTACCACGACGTGATCGCCGATATCACCGACCAGCACGCGGTGATCCTCAACCGCAACCGTCAGGCCTCGATGGTGCTGCCGGGGCAGTCGCTGCTCGTCTACGAGATGACACCGGCGCTGTTCGCCGCCGTCGCCGCCAACGAGGCCGAGCGCGCCGCGCCCGGCCTGACGCTGGTGGACGTGCAGATGATCGGTGCGGCGGGCCGCCTCTACATCAGCGGCAGCACCGACGATGTGGTCACCGCCCGGGAGGCGATCACCACGGTGCTGCAGGGGATCGAGGGGCGGGACCATTGAGCGATGACCTCGGCGATGATGAGGTCGTCGCGCAGAAGGCACTGAAAGATTTCGATCTGCCGCCAGGCTCCGCGCTGCGGCTGCTGAACCTCTCGGAGAACGCCACCTTCGCTGTCGAGGAGCCCGGGTGCGGGCATCGGTCGATCCTGCGGGTGCACCGGAAGAACTACCACCGCGCCGATCAGATCGAGTCCGAGCTGATGTGGCTCGACGCCCTGCGCCGCGACAGCGATGTCACGGTGCCGACGGTCGTCCCCGCCCGGGACGGACGCCGCGTCGTGACCGTCGAGCACGACGGTACGCAGCGCCACGTCGTGCAGTTCGAGATGGTGCCCGGTGCCGAACCCGACGAGAACGCCCTGACCACCACCGATTTCCACACACTGGGGTGTATCACCGCCGCATTGCACGACCACGCCCGCAGTTGGCAGCGCCCCGCAGCGTTCAGCCGGTTCGCCTGGGACTGGGACTGCAGCCTGGGCGGCTCGCCGCGGTGGGGTCGCTGGCGCGACGCGATCGGGGTCGGCGAACACGAGGCGGGGATCCTGCGCCGGGCCGAGGACCTACTGTGCCGCCGGCTCGGCGAATACGGCAGCGGTAGTGACACGTTCGGTCTGGTGCACGCCGACCTGCGGCTGGCCAACCTGCTCGTCGACGGTGACACCATCACGGTCATCGATTTCGACGACTGCGGATTCGGCTGGTACTTCTACGATTTCGGCACCGCGGTGTCGTTCTTCGAAGACCATCCCTCCGTGCCCGACTGGCAGGACGCCTGGGTCACCGGTTACCGCACCCGCCGTGAGATGACCGCCGCCGACGAGGACATGCTGGCGTCCTTCGTGCTGTTGCGTCGGCTGCTCCTGCTGGCCTGGATGGGGACGCACAGCCACTCCCGGGAGTCCCAGGCCATCTCCGTCACCTACGCCGCCGGTAGCTGCACGCTCGCCGAGAAGTACCTGTCCTCCGACGGTCACTCGCTGACCTGACATTCGAAAGGTTCTCCATGTTCACCTCTCTGCAGGGCCGTACGGCCATCGTGACCGGTGGCAGCAAGGGCATCGGCCGCGGCATCGTCGAGGTCTTCGCCCGCGCCGGCGTCAACGTCGTCCTCACCGCCCGCACCCAGGCCGACATCGACCGCACGACAGCCGATTTCGCCGATCTGCCGGGCACGGTGAGCGGCCTGACCGCCGATGTGACCCGTCCCGACGACTGCCGCGCGGCGGTGGCGGCCGCGGTCGAACGCCACGGTGGGCTCGACATCGTCTGCGCCAACGCGGGGATATTCCCGTCCGCGTCGCTGAGCGAGATGACCCCCGACGACCTCGACCAGGTGCTCGATACCAACGTCAAGGGCACCTTCTACATCGTGCAGGCCGCACTGGAGCCACTGACCGCCAGCGGCCACGGCCGCATCGTCCTCACCTCGTCGATCACCGGACCGATCACGGGCTTTCCCGGCTGGTCGCATTACGGAGCGAGCAAGGCCGCGCAGCTCGGCTTCCTGCGCACGGCCGCCATCGAGTTGGCGCGCAAGCGGATCACCGTCAACGCGGTCCTCCCGGGAAACATCTTGACCGAGGGGCTCATCGAGATGGGTGAGCAGTACATGGATCAGATGAAGGCCGCCATCCCCACCGGCACTCTCGGCACGGTGGCCGACATCGGCAACGCCGCACTGTTCTTCGCCACCGACGAGGCGGCCTACATCACCGGCCAGACGCTGGTCGTCGACGGCGGCCAGATCCTGCCGGAATCCGCAGAGGCGCTCGCCGACCTGTAGCGAGCACGTATCCTGATTTGGTCAGACCAAATTCAGGCGTGAGGGGGCACGGTGGCCACGCACAGCGAGGACTTGCGGCGCCGCATCGTGGCCGACATCAACGCCGGCGTGCCGGGCACAAAGCTCGGCAGCGAGCGTGAGCTCGCCGACCGATACCGCACCAGCCGCTCCAGCCTGCGCCAGGTCCTCGCCGCGCTGGAGGAGGCCGGCCTCGTCGACCGGGTGATCGGACGGGCCGGGGGGATCTTCATCAGCCACGCCCAGGTGCAGCGCAGCCTCGGCGATGTGGTCGGCGTGCCCGCGTTCCTCGCCAGCCAGGGTTACGTCGCGGGCACCCGGGTGCTGTCGACAAAGATCTGCCCTGCCGACGCCACATCGCAGAACGCGCTGGGCCTGTCCTCCGACGACTTCGTCATCGAGATCCAGCGCGTCCGCCTGGCCGACGGATCGCCGATCTCGCTGGAATTGGCGCAGTTTCCCGCCGACGCGTTTCCCGGCCTGCTGGAACAGCAGCTGGGCGGCTCCCTCTACGAGATCCTGGAGAGCCGGTACGGTCTGGTCACCGCCCGCGCCGACGAGCGCATCGAAGCGGTGAACGCCACCGGCGAGGAAGCCAACCTGCTGGGAATCAAGCCCAAATCGGCGCTACTGCTCATCACCCGGATCACCTACGACCAGCACGACACGCCGTGCGAGTTCTCGCGGGACCTGTTCCGCGGCGATCGCACCCGGCTCGCGGTCACCGCGCAGGGCCGCGGTGTCGGGGTGGCGCCCGCGGTGGCCGCGGCGTCGGTCGCCCTGCAGAGCCAGGACCGGCGCGCCGTCTGACGCCGGTCTGACACAGTGACACGGTGACCCGTCCCGGCGCCGGCAGATTCGCCCCGAGCCCGTCGGCCGACCTGCACCTGGGCAACCTGCGCACCGCGGTGCTGGCGTGGCTGTTCGCCCGCTTCACCGACCGCCGGTTCCTGATGCGCGTCGAGGACCTCGACGACCGCACGCACACCGACATCGCCGAGCGCCAACTCGCGGACCTGGCCGGGATCGGCGTGGCCTGGGACGGGCCGGCCACCCGCCAGAGCGCGCATCCACAGCGCTACGACGCGGTCGTCGAGGACCTGGACCGGCGCGGCTTGCTCTACGAGTGTTTCTGCAGCCGACGGGACATCGCGCAGGCACCGCGCGCGCCGCACGCGCCCGAGGGGGCGTACCCGGGCACGTGCCGCGATCTCACCGCCGCTGAGCGGGCCCAGCGGGCCACCGACACCGGGCGGCCACCGGCGCTGCGGCTGCGCACCGATACGACGACGGCGACGGTGCACGACGTGCTGCACGGTGACTACACGGGCCTGGTCGACGACTTCGTCGTGCGCCGCGGCGACGGGGTGCCCGCCTACAACCTCGCGGTCGTCGTCGACGACGCCGAGGCCGGGATCGACCAGGTGGTGCGCGGGGACGACCTGCTGTCCTCGTCACCACGGCAGGCGTATCTCGCCCGGCTGCTCGGCCACCCCGAACCGGTGTACGCCCATGTCCCGCTGGTCCTCAACGCCGACGGCGCCCGGCTGGCCAAGCGCGACGGCGCGGTCACCCTCGCCGAGATCGGCGTCGAGCAGGCGCTGCGCCTGATCGCGGACTCCCTGGGGTACACGGCACGCACCGTGGACGGCATGCTCGACGAGTTCGATCCGGCGCGTCTCCCCCGCGCGCCGTGGGTATATCTGCCCGGGTGAGCCGAACTCTTTCGCACGACGCCCGGTGTTGCTAGCGTGCGCCCGATGCACCGACCACGCCGCGCACTGCTCGCGGTTCTGCTCCTTGCGGCGCTGATCCTCGCCGGGTGCGCCGGCTCCTCGGGCGGCGGCGACAGCCCGATCGCGTCGTCCGGCGTGCTGCGGGTGGGTACGGAAGGGGTGTACGCCCCGTTCTCGTACCACGACGCCGCGACAGGGGAACTGGTCGGATACGACGTCGACGTGGCGCGTGCTGTCGGCGAGAAGCTGGGCGTACGCGTCGAGTTCGTCGAGACGCCATGGGATTCGATGTTCGCCGCGCTGGAGGCCAACCGGTTCGACGTGGTCGCCAACGAGGTCACGATCAATGATGAGCGGAAAGCGAAATATGACCTCTCCCAACCGTATTCGGTTGGTGAAGGCGTGATCGTCACCCGTGCGGACGACACCTCGATCACGTCGACGGCGGATCTGAAGGGCAGGGTCGCGGCCGAGAACGCCACCAGCAACTGGTCGGAGGTCGCCCGCAAGGCCGGCGCGCGTGTCGAATCGGTCGAAGGCTTCACCCAGGCCATCACGCTGCTCAGCCAGGGTCGCGTCGACGTCGTCATCAACGACAGCATCGCGGTGTACGCCTACCTGGCCGAGACCAAGGACGCGTCGGTGAAGATCGCCGGCACCGTGGGTGAGAAGAGCGAACAGGGCTTCGCCGCGCGCAAGGACAGCGGGCTGCTGCCCGAACTGAACACCGCGCTGGATCAGCTGCGCGCCGACGGCACACTGGCTCAGATCTCGCAGAAGTACCTCAACGCCAACGCCTCCGGAGCGCCGGCGGCGGCCGAGAACGCACCTGCTGCCCGGTCCAGCTGGCAGCTCGTCCGGGAGAACCTCTGGCCGCTGGCCAAGGCGGCGCTGACGATGACGATCCCGCTGACCATCATCAGCTTCGCTCTCGGATTGGTGATCGCCCTCGCGGTGGCGCTGGCGCGGCTGTCGTCCAACGTCGTGGCCAGCAACGTGGCCCGGTTCTACATCTCGGTGATCCGCGGGACCCCGCTGCTGGTCCAGTTGTTCATCGTGTTCTTCGCCCTGCCCCAATTCGGCATCAAGATCGATCCGTTCCCCGCAGCGGTGATCGCGTTCTCGCTCAACGTCGGCGGATACGCCGCCGAGATCATCCGGTCGGCGATCCAGAGCATCCCCAAGGGGCAGTGGGAGGCGGCGCAGACCATCGGCCTGGACTACACCGGCACGTTGCGCCGGATCATCCTGCCCCAAGCCACCCGCGTCGCGGTGCCGCCGCTGTCGAACACGCTGATCTCGCTGGTGAAAGACACCTCGCTGGCGTCGACCATCCTGGTCACCGAACTGCTGCGGCAGGCGCAGATCATCGCAGCGCCGACGTTCGAGTTCTTCGCGCTCTACGGCACCGCTGCCGTCTACTACTGGGTGATCTGTCTGGTGCTGTCCTTCGGTCAGGCGAGAATCGAGCATCGACTGGAGAGGTACGTGGCCAGATGAGTGAAGACCGGATCGTCGCCACCGGCGTGCGTAAGTCCTTCGGCCCGCTGGACGTACTCAAGGATGTGTCGTTCACCGTGCCGCGCGGCTCGGCGACGACCATCATCGGCCCCTCCGGCTCGGGCAAGACCACGCTGCTGCGCACCCTCAACGCCCTCGACGCCCCCGACGCCGGCGTGATCCGGGTCGGCGACGTCGAAGTCGACTTCAGTGCACCGGTGGCAAAGAACCGGCTCCGGGAGTACCGGGCCCAGAGCGGCTTCGTGTTCCAGTCGCACAACCTGTTTCCGCACAAGACGGTGCTGGAGAACGTCACCGAGGGGCCGGTCGTCGCGCAGAAGCGCCCTCGCGAGGAGGCCCGCGCCGAGGCGGTGACGCTGCTCGAGCAGGTCGGGCTGGCCGACAAGCGCGACCAGTATCCGTTCCAGCTGTCCGGCGGGCAGCAGCAGCGGGTCGGGATCGCCCGCGCCCTCGCGCTGAAACCGAAGGTGGTGTTGTTCGACGAACCCACCTCGGCGTTGGACCCCGAACTGGTCGGCGAGGTGCTCGCGGTGATCCGCGATCTCGCCGTCGAGGGATGGACCCTGGTGATCGTCACGCACGAGATCCAGTTCGCCAAGCAGGTTTCCGATCAGGTGCTGTTCACCGACGCGGGGGTGATCCTCGAGCAGGGGCCTCCCGCCGCGGTGATCGGTGATCCGCAGCACGACCGCACCCGGCAGTTCCTGCAGAGAATTCTCAACCCGCTATAGACCACCGTGAGAGGCTGTCGGCATGGCAGCACTCGAGGCGGACGTGGTCATCGTCGGCGCGGGGATCTCCGGGTTGATCGCGGCCCGCACGGTTCTCGCCGCCGGCCTGACCCCGATGATCCTGGAAGCCGACGAGCGCGTGGGTGGGCGGGTCCTCACCGAGGAGGTGGCACCCGGACTGCCGGTGGAGCTCGGCGCGCAGTGGATCGGTGACACGCATCATCGGATGTTCGCACTCGCCGCCGAACTGGGTGTGCAGACCTACCCTCAGTACGACGAGGGCGAGACCACCTACGAGCTGGCCGGCTCGGGGGTGCTGCGCGAGAACGAGTTCCATCGCCGATTCGGCAGTGAGCTCGCCGAGCTGGACAAGGTGTTGCGCCTTCTCGACGAGCTCGCCGCGGAGGTTCCGCCGGAGGCCCCGTGGGCGGCGCCGCACGCGGCCGAGTGGGACGCGATCACGGCGGGTGCGTGGTACGACGGTCAGGGGCTATCCCCCGTGGCGCGCACGCTGCTCGAGATCTGCACGGTGGGGATACTCGCGGTGCCGACGGTCGAGGTGTCGTTCCTGCACCTGCTGTTCACGATCCAGACGTGCGGGGTCACCGCCGAACTGTTCGCCGAATCCGAAGGCGGGGCACAGACGACCCGGTTCGTCGGTGGCACGGCCGAGATCCCGAATCGGTTGGCCGCCTTGGTCGAGAGCCACCTGGTGCTCGAGGCCCCGGTGCAGTTGATCGAGCACACCGCCGACAGTGTCACGGTGCACTGTCGCGGCGGGCGGACCGCCCGTGCACGCCGGGTGATCGTGGCGATCTCTCCAATGCTGGCCGGCCGCATCTCCTATGACCCGCCGCTGTCGGGTTACCGCGACCAGCTCACCCAGCGGATGCCGAATTCCGCTGCGATGAAGGCGTTCTTCGTCTACGACGAGCCGTTCTGGCGCGCCGACGGCTGCAACGGCCAGCTGATCTCCGACATCGGGCCCGCGCGGATGTCCAACGACACCTGCATCCCCGGCGACGACCGCGGGGTGATCCTGCTGTTCCTCGAAGGGGAGCAGGCGCGCACACATCTGCGGTGGTCCGAGGAGGATCGGCGCGCGGCGCTGACCGCTGAGCTGGTTCGCCATTACGGAGCACGTGCGGCGAATCCGCAGTTCTACATCGACGGCGAATGGGGCAGCCGGCAGTGGACGCGCGGCTGCTACAACGCCAATTGCGGGCCGCTCGTGTGGACGACGTACGGGCCGGCGCTCGCCGAGCCGATCGGTGTGATCCACTGGGCCTCGACCGACACCGCGACGCAGTGGAGCGCCTACATGGAGGGGGCGGTCGACGCCGGCGAACGGGCCGCCCACGAAGTCATCGCTGCGTTGACTTAGCCTGTGTCACTTCGGTTGTCCCTGCGGTCATGCCCTAATGTGCGCGCGCCGCGTAATACCGGCCCAGCACGTGGTCGCGCAGCTCGTCGAAGCGGCCGGTGAGAATGGCGGCGCGGATGTCGTCCACCAGTCGAACCACGAAGCGCTCGTTGTGGATCGTCGCGAGCGTGGACGCCAGGATCTCCTTGGCCTTGAACAGGTGGTGCAGGTAGGCACGCGTGTAGTGCGCGCAGGTGTAGCAGTCGCACTCCGCGTCCAGCGGCGTGAAGTCACGGCGGTACCGCGACCCGGTGATGTTGTATCGACCGTCCGCCGAGTAGATCGCCGCGTTGCGCGCCACCCGCGAGGGCGAGACGCAGTCGAACGTGTCCGCACCGGCCTCCACCGCCGCGAACAGGTCATCGGGTTCGCTGATGCCCAGCAGGTGCCGGGGTTTGTCGTCGGGCAGTTCGCTGGTCACCCAGCCGACGATCGTCGCAAGGTTCTGCTTCTCCAGCGCGCCGCCGATCCCGTACCCGGCGAAGCCGGCGCCGTCGTCGTCGACGATCTCGGTCAGCCCGCGCGCCGCCTGCCGACGCAGATCCTCGTACTGCGCCCCCTGGACCACACCGAAGAGAGCCTGCGGCGGTTTGTGGGCGCGTTCGGCCGTCAACCGGCGGTGCTCGGTCAGGCAGCGCTGTGCCCACCGGTGCGTGCGCTCGACCGACTGCTCCTGGTAGCCGCGGGTGTTGACCAGCGTGGTGAGCTCGTCGAACGCGAAGATGATGTCGGCGCCGAGCTGATGCTGGATACCGATCGACACCTCCGGGGTGAAGCGGTGCGTCGAGCCGTTGAGGTGCGAGCGGAACGTGACGCCGTCGTCGTCGACGTGGGCGAGTCGCTGCTTGCCCTCGGCGATGACGTCGTCGGTCTGCACCCGGCTGGTGTCCATGGCCAGGACCTTCTTGAACCCGACGCCCAGCGACATCACCTGGAAGCCACCACTGTCGGTGAACGTGGGCCCCGACCAGTTCATGAACGCGCCCAACCCGCCGGCCTCGTCCACAATGTCCGCGCCGGGCTGCAGATAGAGGTGGTAGGCGTTGGCCAGGATCGCCTGCGCACCGAGTTCCTTCATGGTCTCCGGCAGGACCGCCTTCACGGTGGCCTGCGTACCGACCGCGATGAACGCCGGGGTCTGTATCTCGCCGTGCGGCGTGCTGATCACGCCGGCGCGGCCCGGCCGCCCGGGGAGCTCCGCGTCGACGCGGAAGAACGGATCGGCTGTGTTCGGGGGCGGCACGGACGTCGATTCTTCCATTGCGAAGAATCCCGGACGGTGTGGCCGGTATGGCCGGACCGCCCGACCAACCTGAGTATCGGCTGACTTCCGGCTGTGTCACATTTTCGTAATATGGCTAACTCGGCTGTGCCCGCCGCCCATACTGACCGCGGCGATCCATCGGGGAGTCGCCATGACATGAAGGAGAACCGTGGTGAAGCGTGACATCCTGGTCGCCGTCGGCGGCGCAGCGATCCTCATCGCCGGCCTGTCAGGCTGTTCCTCCGAGAAGAAGTCCGAGACATCAGGCGAGACCTCGTCCGTCGCGTCCGCCGAAGGCAAGTCCACCGTCACCATCGACGGCCAGGACCAGGCGATCGAGGGCAACGTGGTCTGCACCGACGCGGGCGGCAACACCAACATCGCGATCGGCAACCCGACCGGTGGCGTCGGCGCCGTCGTCAGCACCGGCGACAACCCGTCGGTGGTCTCGGTGGCATTGGGCAACGTCAACGGCGTGACGCTCGGTTATGCCAGCGGTTCGGGCCAGGGTGAGGCCAAGGTCGAGAAGGACGACAAGACCTACAAGATCTCGGGCAACGCGACCGGCATCGACATGGCCAACCCGATGCAGCCGGTCAACAAGCCCTTCGAGATCGAGGTGAGCTGCCCCTGACGCCCTGACGGGGCTCAGTTGGGGTCAATGCCGGCAAAGCCCGCTCGGGAGCACGGTCGGACCACTTAGGCTGCAGGGCATGAAAGGTCTGCTCGCACTTGCCGGTGGTCTGCTCGTCGCTCCCGTGCTGGGGCTCGGCGTCGGAACGGCCACGGCCTCGCCTGGCGCCTGTGACGACGCCGCATGCGTTCCGTACGTGGACCGCGGCGTCCATGCAGGCGGCGAATGCAACCAGGCCACCCGCTACAACTTCGGCCTCGACGCCAGCGGCAACACGCTGGCATGCGGCTCGAAGCGTATGTGGGTGTCGTTCCCGCCGCTGCAGGGCGTCCGACTGCTGCGGTCCCCCTGCGGCGACGCGACCGGGGTCGCCCAATCGCCTGACGGCGTGCCGTTGAAGTGCGCCGGTGGTGCGTGGACCGCCGACTACTCGGTCATGTTCTACGGCTGACGTGGATTCGGCGATGGACAGCGACGGCGACTACGACGACGCAGGACCCGACGACACCCTCGGGCCGAGCGAGTCCCTGGATTCAGACGAGGTGCGCAACGACGACGGCGACATCGTCGTCGATCCGCCGGACCGCTGGATCGACGCCGAGGACGACGAGAGCCTCGACGAACGACTCGCGGCCGAGGAGCCCGACGTGCTGCCCCCGCCCGACCCCGAGGTGCAGGCCGACCGCCGCACGCTCGGCCAGATCGACGGCACGCCCGAAGACGGCGACTCGTTCTACACCGTCGTGGACAGCGACGAATGATCAAGCGCGTGGACAACGACGACGACTGACTAGGCGCGGAGCACCACCGGACCGAGCGCCTCGTATCGACGGGCCAGTGACGAGTCGAGTTCTTCGCCGCTGACGATCGATTCGAAGTCCGACACCTTCGCGAAGCGACAGAAGCTGCTCTCGCCGAACTTCGAGTGCGCGGCCACCAGGATGGGCCGTCGCGCCACCTGCACCGCGGTGCTCTTCACCGCGGCCACCGCCGGATCGGGCGTCGTCAATCCGTGCTCGAGCGAGATTCCGTTGGTGCCCAGGAAAGCCACGTCGATCACCAACCCGGACAGCATGTCCACGGCCCAGTGGTCGACGGTGGCCAGGGTCCGGCCGCGCATCCGGCCGCCGAGCAGCAGCACGGTGACGGTGCGGCTGTGGGCCAGCGCCTCAGCTGCCAGCAGCGACGATGTCACGACTGTCAGTTCTTCGTCGGCCAGCCGTTCGGCGATCAGACGGGGCGTGAAACCTTCATCGAGATAGACGGTTTCGGCACCGTGCAGCAGTTCGGTGGCCGCTATCGCGATGCGGTGCTTCTGCGCGAGATCGACCTGGCTGCGGTATTCGACACCCGACTCGAACGACGCGGTCTCCAGCGGCACCGCCCCGCCGTGCACCCGCTTGAGCAGGCGGCGCCCGGCGAGCACCTTCAGATCACGCCGGATGGTCTCGCTCGCGACATCCAGCTCGGTCGCGAGCGAGGCCACTTCGACCCGCCCACGGGTGCGGGCGAACTCGACGATCCTGCTCTGGCGAGTGTCGGAATCCACCGACGTCACGCTAGTCGGCGGCGGTGAGGATCGCCTTGATCTCCTCGGCCGTCGTGGCCGCCCGCAGCCGGGCGACGTCGTCGGACTTGAGGAACACCTGCGCGATCTTCGTCAGCAGCGCCATGTGGTCCTTTCCGGCGCCGGCGATCCCGACCACGAACTCGGCCGGCTTGCCGTTCCAGTCGATCGGCTCGGGGTAGCGCACGAACGACAGCCCGGTGCGCCGGATCGCGTCCTTGGCCTCGTTGGTGCCGTGCGGGATCGCCAGGCCGTTGCCCATGTAGGTCGAGACCGAACTCTCCCGGTCGTGCATCGCGGTGACGTAGGCCTGATCGACTGCGCCTGCGGCCACCAGCAGGTGACCCGCTTCGTCGATCGCGTCGGCGGCACTGCGGGCTGTGCCGGCGAGCACGATCGAGTCCACCGACAGGACGTCACCGTCGGTCGCGGGCGCCGGCTCGTCGGTTACCGGTGTTGCGTCGGTGCCCGCGGTCCCGTTCGTCGTGGACAACGTGTCGACGATCTCGTCGTAGCGGGGGCTGCCCATGAAGTCGTCGACGGAGACGTGGCGCGCCGAGGGTGTCCGCTGGCGGGCCCGATCGGTCAGATCGCGGTGGGATACGACGAGATCGTAGGTGTCGGTCAGGTTGGAGATCGCCGAGTTCGACACCTTCACGTCGCCGAAGCCGGCGCTCTGGATCTTTCTGCGCAGCACCGACGCACCCATCGCCGACGAGCCCATCCCGGCGTCGCAGGCGAACACGATGGTGTGGATCGGACCGGCCGCGACTCCGACACCACCGCCGGTACCGACGAGAGCCGAAGCGACACTGGACTTCTTGCCCTTCATCGACTCCATGTTTGCCGTCGCGGCCGCGAGGTCGGGCTCGTCGGTTTCCTTGTCCGTCTTCAGCAAGAACGCGGCAACCGCGAACGACACCGCGGTGGCACCGAGGACCGCCAGCGTGACGCCGAGGAAGCTGTTGCCCGGTGTCTGGGCGTAGATCGCGATGATCGACCCCGGCGCGGCGGGAGCGCGTAGGCCCGAGCCGAACAGCACGTTGATGAACACACCGGTCATGCCGCCGAGGATGGTCGCGGCGATCAGCTTCGGCTTCATCAGCACGTACGGGAAGTAGATCTCGTGGATGCCGCCGAAGAACTGGATGATCGCCGCACCGGGTGCGGACGCGCGGGCCGCCGCCCGGCCGAAGAACATGAACGCCAACAGCACACCGAGGCCGGGGCCGGGGTTGGTCTCCAGCAGGAACAGGATCGACTTGCCGGTTTCCAGGGCCTGCGTGGTGCCCAACGGGGTGAGCACGCCGTGGTTGATGGCGTTGTTGAGGAACAGCACCTTCGCCGGCTCGATGAGCAGCGACGTGAGCGGCAGCAGATCGTTGTCGACGAGGAAGTCGACGGCATTACCGGCGCCGCGGGTGAAGGCCGAGACGATCGGGCCGACACCGAAGAAGCCGAGGATCGCCAGCAGCATGCCGAGGATGCCGGCGGAGAAGTTGTCGACGAGCATCTCGAAGCCGGGGCGGATCTTGCCTTCCCACAGCGCGTCCAGCTTCTTCATGCACCAGCCACCGAGCGGGCCCATGAGCATGGCGCCCATGAACATCGGCACGTCCGAACCGGTCACCACGCCGATCGTGGCGATCGCGCCGACGACTGCGCCGCGGTTGCCGTGCACCATCCGGCCGCCGGTGTAACCGATCAGGATCGGCAGCAGGTAGGTGATCATCGGCCCGACGATCCCGCCGCCGTCGTAGGAGCCCCATCCCCCGATGTGGGCCACCCAGCCGTCGGGATTCTTCAGGGCGGAGAAGATGCCCTGCAGCCAGCCCTGCTCGATGAACAGCGCGGTGATCAGGCCCCACGCGATGAACGCCCCGATGTTGGGCATGACCATGTTCGACAGTGCGGTGCCGAACTTCTGAACGCGCACCCGGGCCCCGACACGGGGCGGTGTGTCCTGGGTTGCAGTTGACATGGAGCTCCTCCGATTCTCGCCGGTGACGCCGGTCACACCATGTAGTACACCGCACAAACGGGCATCTGCGCAAGGACTCGGGCATATTCGGTCAACAATTGCGGTGGTTTTATGCCCGTATGGCGGATAGAGTGCTGTAGAGCACACCAGCCGAGCATGTTGCCGACCCGAGAGGACACCACGATGAAGGCACTGCGCTTCTACGCCCCCGAAGACGTCCGACTGGAAGACGTGCCGGAACCGACCTGCGCGCCCGATGAGGTCAAACTGCGCGTGCGCAACTGCTCGACCTGCGGCACCGATGTGAAGATCTTCTACAACGGCCACCAGAACCTGACGCCCCCGCGCACGATCGGACACGAGATCGCCGGTGAGATCGTCGAGGTCGGCACCGAGGTCAACGCCACCTACGGCAGCAACTGGGAAGTCGGCGATCGCGTGCAGGTCATCGCGGCGGTGCCCTGCGGGGAATGCTACGAGTGCCGCAAAGGCTGGATGGCGGTGTGCCAGAACCAGACGTCGATGGGCTACCAGTACGACGGCGGCTTCGCCGAGTACATGATCGTGCCCCGGCAGGTCCTCAAAGTCGATGGGCTGAACCGCATTCCGGACAACGTCGGTTTCGACGAGGCGTCGGCGGCAGAGCCGTTCGCCTGCGCGATCAACGCCCAGGAACTGCTCGGCATCGAAGAGGGTGACACCGTGGTGGTGTTCGGTGCCGGACCCATCGGCTGCATGCACATCCGCATCGCACGGGGCGTCCACAACTGCGGGCCGGTGTACCTGGTCGACGTCAACGCCGCCCGGTTGCAGATGTCGGCCGATGCCGTGGCCCCCGACGAGATCATCAACGGCGCCGAGGTCGACGTCGTCGAACGCGTCATGGAGCTCACCGGCGGCCGCGGCGCCGACGTGGTGATCACCGCGACGGCCGCCAATGTCGCTCAGGAGCATGCGATTTCGATGGCTGCCCGCAACGGCCGGATCTCGTTCTTCGGCGGCCTGCCGAAGACGAACCCGACGATCACCTGCGACTCCAACCTGGTCCACTACCGGCAGCTGCACATCCACGGCGCCAACGGGTCGGCACCCGAGCACAACAAGCGGGCGCTCGAGTACATCTCGAGCGGGCAGGTGCCCGTCAAGGACCTCATCACCCGCCACATCCCGCTGGACGACGTGCTCGATGCCTTCCAGATCGTCAAGAACGGTGAGGCGATCAAGGTGACGGTGGAGCCCGCGCCCGCCGACGTGCCCGCGGGCGTGTGACCCTACCTATTGACTTTCGATAGATACCTGTCGAAACTCGGGGGGTGACTGTCGTCAGTCGGGTCGTTCCCGTGCTCAAGGTCTTCCTCGCGGCACTGTTCGCCGTACTCGTCCTGCTCCAGACCTTCTCTCTGCCAGGGCAATTCGCGTACATGGCGCAAGAGGATCCGACCCGGGCACACCTCCGCTGGCCGCTGACCTCGGTGTCGGTCTTCCTGTTGCTGTGCGTGCAGGTGGTGGTGGTCTGCACGTGGCGGCTGCTGACCCTCGTGCGCAACGATCAGATTTTCACCGCCCGGTCGCTGGTCTGGGTGGACGCGATCGCGGTTGCGGTGTTCGCCGGATGGTCGGTCTTCGCCGCGCTGTTCGGTTACGTCGGTCTGCACGCCACCGATCCCGGACTGCCCCTGCTGTTGTTCGTCATCCTCGTCAGCGCCGCGGTGCTCGGGCTGCTGATTCTCGTGCTGCGCGAGCTGTTACGGCAGGCCACGACCTTACGCAGTGAGATGGACGCGGTGATCTGATGCCAATCGTCGTCCGCATCGACGTCCAGCTCGCCCGCCGCAAGATGAGCGTCGGGGAGTTCGCCGAGAGGGTGGGGCTGACCCCGGCCAACGTCGCGGTACTCAAGAACGGCCGGGCCAAGGCCGTACGGTTCAGCACGTTGGAGGCGATGTGCGCGGTGTTGGACTGCCAGCCCGGCGACCTGCTCGAATGGGTGCCGGAGTCGGCCCTTGCATGACGGCGTGTTTCAAATCCGGCTGGTTCAGGTACACCCCTCGCAACGGCCCGACCTCCGGGCTGGACACGAGAGCGAAGGGACCACGCACATGGGCGCCGACGACAAGGCCAGCAACAAAATCGACGACCTGGGCGGCAAGGCCAAGGAAGGCCTGGGCAAGGTGACCGGTGACAAGAGCACTGAGAACGAGGGCAAGATGGACCAGGCCAAGTCCAGCATCAAGGACGCCGTGGAGAACGTGAAGGACGCCTTCAAGAAGTAGTCCGCCGCAGAACGGCCCGCCACCACTACCGGTGGCGGGCCGTTCTGTGTGTTCTGTGGCTATCGGCGTCTACTTTGCTGTCGATGTCATGATCAGCCGATAGACTCACCGGCGGCCGACGGCGCCGCGCATTCCGCGCGCTGCCGCGGGGGGACGAAAGGTGGGCCATGGGACGGCACAGTGTCTCGTACATCGCAGCGCGGCAGGGATCTTCACAGCGCGCCGCACAAGCGTCTGGGGTGCACATCGGACGTGTCGGACTGCTGGCTTTCACGCTCGGGGTGGGCGCGGCCGTCGCCGGCGGCACCGCCGTCGCCCACGCTGATGATTCCGCGGGCAACGACCAGGCCGCCGCGGCGACCAGGTCGGTTGCCTCTGCCACGACGACGACGGGCAACGCCGGACCGTCCGTCCGCACGTCGCGGCTGACGAAGACCAACCGCGAGGCGAAGGCTGACGGCGAGAAGGCGGTGGCCGACGGTCCGACGAGCCGGCCGCGTTCGCTGTTCCGTCCGGTGCGCGCGACGAGCGACGACGAGCAGGCGAGTACTCAGGCGGCCAAGCGGCCGCTGCTCGCCGTGCTCGAGGTCGTGCGGCAGGAATTTGAGGCCGCCGCTGACCGGCGCGCCGAGCGTGTCCTGACCGCTGCTGCCACCACCGCCGCCGAGCCCGTCGCACCGGCGTCCACCGACCAGGTGAGCACCCAGTACGGCGACATCGGCAAGTGGATGATCGAGCCCAGCGGTCAGATCTCGGACTACGGCGGCCAACTCGAGGACGGCAAGACGTTGCTCGAGCCGGTCAACGTCGTCATCGTGGACACCAAGTCGAAGAACGCGTTCCAAGCCAGGATCCGGCTGAACCAGGCCATGCGGGCGTCGGGCTTCCCGCCGCAGCCCATTCACACCGGTGGCTTCCGCGGCATCATCAACGGCAAGGCATATCGCCAGCAGCCCAGCGGTTTACTGCAGGGCTATTCGGACAACTTCTTCCTCGAGACCAACAACCACGGCCGGATCTTCGGCCCCGCCCCGGTGGCCACGCCCGGCGGCTACGTGTGGAGCGGCACGTTCAGCGAGGAGGAATGGGGCACCTACAACGGCCGCCCTGCCCACCTCTACGTCTCGTCGAACGTCGCCCGGGACGCGCTGGCCACGAAGATGGTCGCGAGCGGGCGGGCCACCTCGGCTGACCAGATCGCGCTCGACAACGCCTACAACACCGACACGGTCACCACCGGCGACCACGACGGCCAGGCCGTGGTCCTGGTCCTGACGTAGGGGTTACAGACTCAGGGTTGCTGCGGTGAAGACGGACGGTGCGGGCGACACCACGGTGTAGCCGAGGTCTTTGAGGATGGCCTGCTCGACAGGGCTCAGCACGCGCAGCGTCTTGCCGTTGGGCGCGACCGGCCCCATCAGCTTGGCTGTCGGCCCGTTGTACGGGAACGTCGAGAGTCGCAGGTGTGAGAGCGAAAGCGCCTGCAGCGGAACGGGACCGCCGTAGGCGGCGACCGCGTTGGCGCCGCCGAAGAACAGGCCGCCGTTGGCGCCCGACAGGTTCGCGGCGTAGGCGCTGTTGAACCGGCCTCGGCTGCTGATGACTCGGGTCCCGTTCTGGTCGACGATGAACTTGTCGTAGGTGAGCCAGGATCTCCGGCTGGCCGGCCCGCTGTCCAAGACAGCCTGGTAGCCGAGGCTGTGCAGCAGTTCGTGCATCACCACCGTCTGGAAGTCGACTTCGCCCGCCGCCGGTGAATCGTCGTACGAGTAGGACGGGTAGGAGAAGTTCACCAGCATGTTGCCATCGGCGGCCGAACGGTTCGCGTCGGTGTGAAAGCGCGAGGTGACCTTCTTGATCATGGCGTTGGAGAATGCCGGTCGACTGGGGATGCCGAAATTGGTGCCTCCGGTCGCCAAATACGTTGCCGACGGATTGTTTTCGCCGGTGACGTTGTAGGTGACGGTCACCGGACTGGACGTGGCAATGTACTCCGAGAGCCGGTCGGCGGCAGCCTGCAGTGCCGCCTTGGCCTGCGGGGTCCAGTACTGGGAGCCGCTGCCGTAGGTGAATCTGAAGACGATGTCGTCGACGGGAGCGATGGTCAGCGAGACGACCGCGACGTTGCTGGCCGCGGCGCCGTCCGACGCGGTGTAGCTGAACGTGTCGGCACCGTGGTAGTTGGTCGAGGGCGTGTAGACGAAGGCGCCGTTCGGGTTCAGCGTGACGATGCCGTACGACGGCCCGGCCACGATGGCCGCGACGAGCGTGGTGCCGTCGGCATCGGTGTCGTTGTCCATCACATTGCCCTTGATGGTCTTGTCTTCGAAGCCGGCATAGACGTCACCCGTGGCAACCGGGGAGCTGTTGGCGGCGGCCAGGGCGGCTGCGTTCACCGTGTCCGCGTCGTGCGTGTTGCGGCGCACCCACGCCATCAGGCCCCACAGCAGCGGGGTGCCGGGCTGCGTGCCGTCCCCCGATCGTGAGGCGACGGCGTCACTGACGGCACGGAGGATGGTGCGGACAATCGGGGTCCGCGTCGGTGCGACCGTCTCGGTTGCACTCACCGGAGCCTGCAGAGCGGCAGGCTCCGGGATGTTCGTCCGCTCAGCCGCCGGCTCGACCCGCGGTGCAGCGGCCGGCTCAGTCACCGCCCGCGCAGGCACGACCCGCTCCCCCGCGGGCTCAGCATCAATCGCGCGCTCACGTTCGCGCGGAGAGCGTTTCGCCACGCCGGGCTCGGCGTCGGCGCGGTGCGCCTTCCTGGTCTTGCGCCGTTCGACGGCCTTCGTCGTGGATGTGTCGCGCGCCTCGGTCGGGCGCTCGACCGTGCGAGGACCGCTGTCGACCGCCGAGGCCGTCTCCCCCGACTCGTCGGCCCACGCCACTGCCGGGGCGCTGGCCACCGCCAACCCGATGCCGAGTGCGACAGCTAACGCACCGACTCTGCCGACCGAGGTGGGCTGGCCCATGGCGTACCCCCGACATCGCGCGCACTCCCCGCCGAGCCCGCATATTGACGGCAGGGTAACACCGAGGGCTGGGGCTGCTCACCAAAAAGCCCCGCGCCTGGATCGCAGGCTCGGGGCTTTGGCGGTGGCGGAGGGATTTGAACCCTACCCGGCTACCTGGTCAGAGCGCCGATCACGCTTAGACCTGTGTGAACTCATCATCTGAGATCACCACAGTTACCTGTAACTGCGGGCAAATTGTGGGCAGGTTGTGGGCAAGCGGCGTGTCGTGGTGGCGTGTCGCGTCAGGTAGCGGTCGGGCAGGCTCCACCCGTCCACGGGCAGACCGTGGGGTCGTACTCGCAGTTCTTGATGTGGTCGCGGTGAACCTGCTTCGACACTGGGTCGGTCAGGTCCACCCAGCGTGCCACCGTCAGCACCGACACCACACGCGCACCGGCCAGCTTGAGCGCGGCTGCGACGGACTGAGCGTGGCCGCCCGCCACCCACGTGTCGTCGATGACCATGACATGCGCGCCCTCAGGCACCTCGGTCGCGATGGTGTAGTTCGTCGGTGTGACGTCACGGGGGCTGTGAATTGCTTCGCGGGGCGCGGCTGTCACCACTATCTCGCTGCCCGCTGCGATCTTGCCCGTGAGGATGGTCCTCAGTGGATGCTCCGCGCCGACGTTGCGCAGAGACGGGACTGTCGCCCACCGGGTAGCTCTGATGCCGAGCAGTCGGTCGGCACACTCGCGGTGCTCGCGTACACCGAGCACCGCGAGCGAGGTCACCGTCTGCACATGTGAGGGCCGCGTATATGCCGCCTTGTAGCCGTACATCAGCCGACCGCTCTGGGTGCCGTCGATGCCGTAGACCATTGATCCGACTCGATCAGCAATGTCGTTGCGCGACACGTAATTCCACTGGCAGCGATCACAGAAGCGGTTACCGGCGATTGGCCGGGCACATAGCTCGCACGTGATTGCCGGGAGGTGGAGGATATTGCGCAGGTATCCCCCGGCGTTGACCTTGAGGCTGTCGCGGAGCTGCGCTAGTGCAGCTGAGTTGCTCACGGAACAGTCAGAAGCCTCAGTGCCTCGTCCACCCGGTGCGGCCCCGAGAGGATTTCGTCAACGATGGGACCGATGTCGCGGACACCCGACACCACCCAGACGTTCGGCCGCTCGGCGAGTGTGCGCGCCCAATGATTTCGCTCCACGACAAGACTCGTGAGGATGACCGGCCGCCCATGCTCCACCGCCATACGCGCCTGAGCCCGCGCTCCGCTCATCTCGCCTGCCTCGACCACGATGGTGGCCACCCCGTAGCCCGACATAAGCGCGTTACGCATCAGGAAGTGCTGCTTTCGGGGCGGCGCGTCCGGCCAGAACTGCGAGAGCACCAAACCGTCATCCATGATCTGCGCTTGCAGATCTCGGTTCTCGGCTGGGTATTGCTTCCGCACCCCGGTTGCGATGAACGCCACAGTGCGGCCCGACGCCGCGATGGCGGCAGTGTGTGCTGCCGCGTCGATGCCAGCCGCCAAGCCTGAGATGACCGTCAGCCGCTGCTCCGCCAAGTAGGTGGCGATGCCGCTGGCCATATCCAGGCCAAACGCCGACGCCTTCCGTGACCCGACCACAGACAGCCCGAGGTCGTCTTCACCCCCAAGATGACCCTGGGCGAACAGGAACGGCGGCGTCTCCCAGATGTCCAGCAATCTCTGCGGGAACTCCTTATCGAGCACACCGACGAACCGGAGGCCGTCACGCCCCCAGGCCTCCAGGTCTGCGCGAGCAGCTTCCAGGGCCGCATCTGCTTCCGCTGATGGAATCAGCTGTAGGGGGTTGTAGTAGTCCCAGACGGCCACAGCGCTGCCGTACTGCAAGACCTCGTCGGTCAGCTTGCGCCAGTTCAATCCCTCAGGACGGGTGCGGAGCAGTGCCACCAAGGCAACATGCTCATCGTTCATCGTCCGATCCCCGTCTTGTCGTACACCGTCATCCGAGATCGCTCGGCGTCACTCATTGTCGTACATGCGCCATTGTGCCCTCAGAGTAGGACACCGAAACGCCACATGTGCCCTGAGCAGCCAGATTCGCAAGCGGCGTGTTGTCCAGTCAACAGGCTGAGCGCATTGGTGCACCCCAGAGCCAGAGTCACCTGGGCAGCCCGCCCAGGGCGCGGCGCGCCCGCCGTGGCGGCTGACTCACATACTCCGGTCCACAGCGAGAGTGTCCCCACAGCCCGCTGGCCGCAGCGCCACGGGCACCTTCCACCACGGCACCGTCACGGTCTTACCAGCCTCCAGAGCGTCCAGCAGGTACCGGGGACGGTGCAGATGCCCATACCGCGCCTGCTGGTCCCGCTCGCGGCCCAGGAGCCGTCTGTAAATGGGGCCGATGCCGTCGCTGGGCATCGCTTCCCGCGCAAGCGCCGGATTCTGGCGCGGCACCTCAGCTCACCACCTGCTGCGGGCGCGGCCCCACACGGGCAGCCTCCCGCCGATCCCGCCGATCCCAACGCGCACGAGCCGCCCGCTGATGACGAGCAGACTTCGGCGGCTCCTCGGTCAGCCGCACCCGTTCCAACATCTGCACCGACTGCCGCTCACAATGACGCAACTCCGCAGACAGCCGAGACAGCATCGTCGGACGCGCCTCCCCCGCAAGCTCCGCGTCATACACCGCCTGCAACTGCTCGGCGCGATCCGCAGCCGCGCACGCCCGCTTCAGAGCCTCGGTCTCGTACTCATCGAACTCCATGCCGGGGACCCCGGTCGCCTCCAGCGCGGCGGTCATCTTCTCCCGCAACTTCTGCCCAGCAGTGCGACGCCTCGTCATACCACGAGTGTATGACCGAGTGGCGCCCCCGAAAGTCATTGCTAGACAGTGTGTTCCATTGCTAAACCCAACGCTGACAATGGTTGCGCCGTAGTACGATTCGCTGCACCGTGCAGCCGGTAGAAACAGCCTCTGACCTGCGCAAACGGCACCACCAACGAGAAACGTTGCGGCACAGGACGATTCAGCTGCCCCAAAACAGCCTCTGACCTGAGGAAACTCGGGTGCAGTGCGGAGGATGCGAGCCGGGCCGTCCCGGTCGAGGGAGAAGGGGGTTGCGGGAGGGGTCTCCCCCAGGGCAAACATGCAGGTAGACGCGATATTGAGTCGGAACTAGAGTTTGCAGACTTGACCGCTTGCCGTCGAGAGTGAGTCAGGTTGAGGACGTTTATGTTGTTGTCTTGCAACAGGTTTCACGTCAATGACTGTCGTTGCGACCCAACACTATTCGGTGTTTGCTGCGCGTGAATATCGTTGTGTCGCTGCTGGTCTCGGCGGGTCGTCCAGGTCACGGGAGGACGCCGGGGTGGCGTTCCTTCTCGCGTAGGACGCGGGTGCCGGGGTTGGCGCGGGCTGCGGAGTCGCGGGCCGAGACGCGGCGGTGACATGGGCCGCAGACGCCGACGAGCTGCGGCTGACCGTTGATGAACTCTGCATCGGTTCCGCCGTCAGCGTCGGGGGTGATGTGGTGCACCTCGGTGCTTGTGCCGACGCAGATGCCGGGGATGTTGAGCTGGCATGTCGGGTAGCGGTGCAGGACGCGGCGGCGCAGTTTCTCGGGGAGGCGGCGTGCACCGTTGCGGGGTCGGGTGCGGCGGTCGCCGGTCCAGGTCATCGGGTCTCCCTCGGGGTGGTAGCACCGCTGGCCGCGCTACGGTGGCGACCTCACGCGGCCAGCGGTGGTCTAGCACCTGCGCCCGAGCGGAGTAGCCAGTGGCTCCCGAGCGCAGGTGGTCTGTCAGCTGCCGCCGTCGATGACGACCTTGCAGACTGCCTGCTCGTGCGGAAACGCTGGCGAGACTCGAAGTACGGCCCTAACTGCCGTTCTCGCCGAACTGAAAAAGGCGCTGGTATCGGCTATGACCTCTGGGTCATCCCTCAAAACGATGAACGTCTTGGAGCGCGGCACGAGCCACATGATGCCGGGGGTGACTGCGGGCGACGAGTACAACGGCACGCCGAGGACGCTGCGGCTCGTGGCTGCCGTGGCGTCCGGTCCTAGCAGGGGCGCGTTGGAGTCGGTGGCGACTTTCGCGGTCGCCACGCTGAGCACATCGGTGGGGTGGCCGACGAAGCTCATGCCGGGCAGGCCGGTCACCGGGTCGACAGCCAGCACGCCGACTGTCTCAGCCATGCTGATAGCCTCCGCGAAGGGGTCCAAGTTCCCCGTCTCGGAGAATGCAAGCGTGGTTGTCTGCGTCCCGGCGAGGCTTTCGATGCCATCGGGTGCGACACCGACACCTGCACCGCCAAAGAAGCTGGCATCCAGCTTGACGCGGAGGTCACGGACCAAGCCGTCGCCGACCACGTCCAACGCGCTGGGGTCGCTGTCGGCGACCAACTCATTGGAGACCACCGTGAGACCCTTCAGCGACGGCGGTCTGATGACCAACTCGTCAATGTCAGGGTCGCTGACCGGAATCTCTGCACCCTCAGCAACCCAACTCGTGGACGGATCGGCGCTGATGATCGGGAAACGAGTTTCGTTTGAACCCGTCTGCACGACCGTGGCCACCTGCATGGCGATGCTGCTGGCGATCAACGGGACGATCACCAAGTCTTGAACTTGTGCAGGGGTGAGGATGGCGCTGCCGCCAGTGGTCAAAAGGGTCATTGGATTGCCTCTCGTGAGAACCTGTTTCAGCGATTCAGGAGAGCAGTCACGCTCTAACCGTTGGTGCCTCACAAAGGCGAACAGTGCTGCGGGTGGCTGCGACGCGCAGCGGATCCCGCAGTGGCGAGTCTAGCTGCCCTTGATCGCGTCTGCCCACGACGCTTTACCCGCAGCGCCACCGCCGTTGGTGGAACCCTGCTGTGGGTTGAATTTTGGGGGCCGCGACTGACGGGCAAACCCGTAGTCCGCTACGACAGCCGCGAGGGTGCTCACGATCTTCTCGGCGTCGGGGATGCCGTTGCCGTCTAGCAGCTTGTCCATCTCGGCGGCGACCAACTCGGCGACCCTCGGGGCGTACCCGCTGCCAGCTACGACCGACGACACGATGGCCTGTCGGGTGCGCGTCAGAGTGTCGGCCAGCTCATCACGCTGGCGGCGCGCCTCGTTACGTTCGACGCGGTACTTTGCCTCTCGCCTGCTGCCGCGTCGGCCGTCGTCGTCGGCGTAGTCCTGGTCGTGCTCGTCGTCACGCTCGTCGGGCCGGTCGTCCGGTTCGCTTGCTGGCGGGCGGTTGTCGTCGGTGCTGGCAGGTCCAGGTTGGCCGGCCTGGGCGTCAGCCCCGTGCTGCGCGGTGTCCGCATCGGTCATGGTCATGGTGTGAGTCCCTCTGTTGTCGCGGGTATCTGCGGCCAGGTGCGGCGTCTCACGCCGTCTGTGAGCCACTGCACGCGGGTGTGCAGCACCTCGGGCAGCTCGTAGCCGAGGTGGGCGAGCAACGCGCGCTCGGTCGGCGTCGCGGGCCGCTTGGTGGTCACGTTGGACCTCCAGGGGCGATTGCGAATATCCGCGTCGGCTCGGGAGTCTTCGGCGTTCTGCACGGCGGGCGGCAGGCTGTCGAATACGAGGACGCCGCGTGCTGGGCAGGGTCGGTGAGCGCCGATCCCCGACAGGTCAACATTGTCAGCCATTTTCCACTGCCTCCCTTGGTGTTTCATCGTCACCGTGGTTTCGGTAGACGCCTGCCCACGTACCCGTCAGGCGCCGGGACTTGCTCGCATAAGCTCGGCACGGCAGCCGAGCAGGGCATCGTGCGCAGATGCGGGCAGCCTCGAAACGGCTGTCATGGTGGTCGAACAACTCGTACTTACCCGCGCACAACGCACCCCGCAGGTTCGGAACATCGCGGAACAGGTGAACGAGCAGTTCGACGAACGGCTCACTGCGCAATTTCACGGTCGGATACCGATCAGCCATCAGCGACCCCCGTATCGGCGCAGCCGGTCGAACACGCCGGGAACGTCCACGCCCACAGCGGCTATCGACTGCCCGGTCAGCGAGCATGCCCCGTGCGCCAGGTCGAACGCCGACACCTGCGACCCCGCGAACAGTTCGTAGATGGTCGGCAGCTCGTCGCGCTGCATCGCCTCGGCGAGCGCGACGACCTCCAAGCTGGCGGTCACCATGTAGTTGCTCGCGCCCGTGTCGGCGGCAATCCGCAACACCTCGGCACGCAACTCGTCGGCGGTGACACCCTCGGCGATGACGGCGGCGAGCAGGGACACCGAGGCGATGACGAGCCAGCCCGGATTGCAGCGACTCTCGGCGATGGTCACACAACACTGCAACGGGTCACCCTGGGCGGCGTGCTGCGCGGCGGTGATGGCGTCGGCCCACGCCTGCGGCGGTGGTGTCGTGCTCCACGTCGGTGCGGTCGTCATGTGCTGCTACTCCTCGGTGTCAGTGTGCCGCGCAGACCCGACACCTTTTCTCGCTCTTCTGCGCACGAGTGTTGGTCGACGCTTGCGGTGGAATCGGTTGGCGGGCAATCCCTGAACTGCTGGCAGTCGCGCACTCGGTAGGTGGTGCGGCGCGCGCCCTGGAATCCGCGCAGCGCCACGTTCGGCACCTCCGCAAGCCAATCCACCCGTCAGCTCTGTCGAGCGCCCATTGCGGCACCGGCAGGACCGCTCCGATGCGCTCCCGGTACCGGGTATGCGAGTCGAATCTGTCGCCGTAGTCCTGGGCGTCACGCACGAGCCGGTCGCGCTGCCCTTCATCGAGCAGCCCCCACCCGAACGACAGGTAGAGGTGCATCAGACGCAGGCGGCGTTCCTCCCAGCGCCAGTCATACTGCGTGCCCTTGTCACCGTTGCAGTGAGCACACAACACCTGCAAGTTCCACGGCACGGCCAGCCCACCCTTGGCGCACGGCTCGATGTGGTCGACGTGCATTGCGCCCTCGGTGACGCCGCAGTTCTGGCAGGTGAACTCGTCGCGCATGAGGATGTCCAGGCGCAGATCGCGGGCGGCTTCGTTGCGCCCCGGCACGATCCGGCAGCGATAGCAGGTGTCGAATTTGATCGAGTGCCAGCGGCCACACCAGATGCATTCGGTGTAGCCAGTGCGGCGTTCTGTGAAGCATTCGTAGCAGGTGCGGTAGTCGGTGGGGTCGAAGTATCCGCGCCCGCAACCGCAGACGTGGTAGTCACTCATGGAGTCCTCGCTGAGTAGTGCCGAGCCGCAATGGTTGTGCGTGTTTGCGTAGAAGTGGTGGCAGGTGAATGGCTGGCTACTCGCTGTGCGCCTCGTTTCTCCGCGAGGTGCCAGACGCGCAAGACGTGAACTCGGCAGGTATGAGCGAACTCGGCGGGCTGGCCGAAACGGAACAGGCGGTACATGAACGATGGTTGAGGTTGGCACATAGGTATATCCACCGGATGTATATGTGCCAAGCCAGCCGGGTCGACCAGAGAGAAGGTCGCTGCCTTCCCCGGCGATCCGTCCCGGCTTTGAGGTCTGCCCGATGAGCACTTGTCGAGCAGTCCACGCTGGTCAAGTCGTTCCAGGATTCGGACTGCCGTCCTGTGCGAGAGCTTCGCGTACTCGGCAACTGCCCTGCCAGGGCAGGTAACCCGCAGCCGTCCGCGCCTTTCCGTCTCGGAGATGACGTAGCCCATCACCGCCTGCTCGGCGTCGGTCAAGTCGTCGGGGTTGTCGACCAGGCGGTCAGTCCACTGGAAAGCTCGCTCGACGGCCTCGGCGCGCAGTTCCTCGCGGCTGCGCAGGCCGACGTTGTTGCAATTGGCGACGGCTTGACTCCAGGCTTTGTGCAGCACTCGGATACCGGCCTGTTGGGAGCGGCTTGCCTTACCGTCGCGGGCGCGGACCCGTAGAACTTGCATCCACAGCTTGGCGTTCGCGCCGACGTTGCTGATCTCGATAATGAACTCGGATTCTGTCCAACCTCGCCGAAACGCTGACATCGCAATCGACACCAGAGCGCCGTAAACATCGCTGTAGTACCCGGTCGGGGTGCCCTCACGGATCACGTCGACGTAGCTGCCCGGTAGGGCGCGATCTAGTCCCTCGTGGTGGGGCGGCTTGTCAGATCGGTTGACTAACATGGGCTTGTCCTTTTTCCCTGGACCCCTTAAGGCACCCGGCGCGACGACCTACCCGCGCCGGGTGCCTCCGTTTCTCAGTCGGCGGGTCGCACGCTTTGCAGCAGCGCGGCCAGCGCCTGCTCGGGGCGGTCGCTGTGCTGGAGCAAGTGGGCGATGATCTCGGTTGCTTCGAGTAGCCGCAGCGACACCTGCCGCCCTGTGCCGCGCAAGGTGCGGATCATCGCGTCGGCGTCGCCCTGCATACGGTGCTCCACGGCGCGGAGCACGGTCAGCGCCGCGATCTGCTGTTCGTCGGGGTGACTCACGGTTTTCGCCTCCCTGGGCTGTGCCTGCGACTCCAGGTAGGCGCGCAAGTGCTGCTGCTGGTACACCGTGCGGCGTCCGATCTTGGTGGGAACGAGCTGCCCGTTGGCGGTGAGCTTGTCCAGCAGGGACAGTGAGATGCCAAGCTGTTCAGCAGCTTCGACGCGGGTGAGGGGTCTTTCCAATACGGTCATACAGCTCAGAGAAGCACCGCAAGGCGCGCGCGGTAAAGCGAAAAGCGTTATCTGTCAACGTAAACGCTGTCATTGTCCTTCGTATTGGCGTGTCGCTCAGTGGGCGTAGCACCGCGCGGTCAACGCAACGATCTGGTCTGGCGGTTCGCCTGCACCCAGGCGTCCACGTCGGACCACCTGTAGCGCACCGAGCGACCAAGCTTCACGAATGCTGGGCCAGTGCCCAAGAACCGAAGATTCGCCAGATGCGAGGGGGTCGTTTGGAGATAGTCAGCGACTTCAGCCGCCTTGGCGAGTCCAGCTCGCCGCTGATCGGTTGTGCTCATGTCAGCAAAGCTAGCTGACAACCAGACGCTCAAATTGAATAGTATTGTGCGAGAGAATGTTTGAATGACGACCACTACCAGCATTGTCAGGCATTGTCAGCGTCTGTTAACTACTGAGGTTCGCTGGGAGCGTAACCGTGCGCGCTCGGTCCATCGCGATGGCCACGGCGTCGAGATCGGCGTCGAACAGGTCGGCGTAGGTATCCAGGGTCACCTTCGCGGACTTGTGCCCGAGCATCCGCTGGAGCGCCAGCACATTCACCCCGGCGCTGACAGCCAGGGATGCGCAGGTGTGCCGCAGATCGTGCGGCGTGATGGACTGCACCCCGGCTCGCTTCACAGCAGCGGCGAACCATCCGCCGTTCGACTTCGGTCGCGGCAGATACACGCCACCGCCCGCACCGAACACCAGATCATCGGGCCGCTTGCCCGCGCACAGCACCGACAGCTCATCAAGCACGAACGCGGGCACCGGCACAGAGCGCGCCGTGCGGCCCTTGGTCGGCCCCACAGCGTGCTCTACGCCGAGCTGTACGGCGTTCTCGTGGATCGACAGCCGACGCCGTAGGAACTCCACGTCACGCACGCGCAGAGCGACGGCCTCGCCCCACCGGGTGCCGGTATATGCCAGCGTCAGCACCAACGGGCGATGCTCTCCGCACTCGTCGGCCAGACGCGCAACGTCGTCAGCTGACAGGTAGACGTGTCGGCGCACCCACTTGCGTGGCAGATTGCCCACACCCTTGGCGGGGTTGGCCACGAGCCGTCTGCCCTTCACGGCGTCGGCCAGGATGCCCGACAAGACGCCGTGCGCGCGCATCACGGTCGTCGCACCTGCGCCGCCGCGCACCATGTCGGTGATCCACGCCTCCACTCCGAGCTGGTCGATATCGGCGACGGGCACCGACGCCCACCTCGGGGCGACGTGCACCCGCCACGCCGACTCCAGCATCCGGTAATGGGAACGTGCGGTCGCGTGTTCCTTGCGCGCCAGCCAGTCGCCCGACAGCTCGCCCACCGTGACCCGTCCGAGCGAAGGGGCGACGTACTCGCCCCGGTTCTTGGAGACCTCCACCTCAGCCGCGAACGCCTGTGCCTCGCGCTTGGTCTTGAATCCCCGCTTGTCGGTCTGCTTGCCGTCCGGCTTGCGATACCGCACGCGGTACCGCTTGCCGTGCGCCGTCTGGTACTGAACAACCTGAGCCATAAGCCGCAAGGTACGCACCGAGCGCGACACTTTGTGGGCAAAATGTGGGCAGATCGTGGTCACGCAGCTCGCCAGCAAACGCGAAAACCGCCCTTACCTGCGCAAACAGGGGGGCGGTTCTGGCGGTGGCGGAGGGATTTGAACCCTCGGACGGGGGTTACCCGTCACACGCTTTCGAGGCGTGCTCCTTAGGCCGCTCGGACACGCCACCGTGTGGCAGCTTACCGAGCCAGGGCCCGCGGCCCAAACCGGCCGTCGAGCGTGCACCTTTGACACGGAATCGTGCCGAGATCGTGCAGAAGTATCACGTTGGGCGTGCCGGTCAGCGCTGGCCGGCGAAGAACTCCTCGAGCGGTGCCGCGCACAATTCGGCCAGCACCCCGCCGCGCACCTGCGGCCGATACGTCAGCCGGCGATCGCGCACCACATCCCACAGCGAGCCGACCGCCCCGGTCTTGGGCTCCCACGCCCCGAACACCACCCGCGCCACCCGCGCCATCACGAGCGCGCCCGCGCACATCGTGCACGGCTCCACCGTCACCGCCAGCGTCGCACCCTCCAGCCGCCACCCGTCGCCGTGCACCGCGGCCGCCGCACGCAGCGCGAGGATCTCCGCGTGCGCGGTCGGATCACCGAGCTCTTCGCGCGCGTTCGCCGCCCGGGCCAGCTCCGTGCCGTCGGCAGCCACGACCACCGCACCGATCGGCACGTCGCGCGGCCCCGCCGCAGCGGCGGCAGCCAGGGCAGCCCGAATCAGCTGCTCGTCGGTCACCGGCCCAATCGGTCCAGCACGGCGGCCAGCTCGTCGGCGAAACCCATCTCGCGCGCGATCCGGCCCACCTGCTCGTCGGCGTAGAGGTCGTCACTCTCGTCGAGGATCACCCCCAGCACCGCCTCGGGCAGGCCGATGTCGGACAGCAGCCCGAGATCACCCTCCTCGAACGGGTCCGCGCTCTCGAGTTCCTCGTCGTCGAAGTCCGCGTCGAGCTTCTCGAGCACCTCCGCGGCGATGTCGTAGTCCAGCGCCGCGGTCGCGTCGGACAGCAGCAGTCGGGTGCCCGACGGCGCGGGCCGGACGATCACGAAGAACTCGTCGTCCACGTCCAGAATCCCGAAAACCGCACCTGCGCTGCGCAATTCGCGTAGCTCCGTCTCGGCGGCAGACAGGCTGGTCAAGGCTCCCGCACGCATCGCGGTGCACCGCCACTTGCCCTCTTCACGCACCACCGCCACGCCGAAGCCGTCCGGTTCGTCGACCGACCGCTCCTGCGCCTGTGCACGCTGCGCTCCCATGACAGGTAACCGTAGTCCCCTGCCATGGCCTTGACCATGCGCTATGCCAACCTGGACAGGTGGAGAAGACACCCGTCTGTGTCCTGGGTCTGGGGTTGATCGGTGGCTCGCTGATGCGCGCGGCCCGGGCCGCGGGGCGTCCTGTGTTCGGGTACAACAGGTCGGTCGAGGGCGTCGAGGCCGCCCGATTCGACGGGTACGACGCAACCACCCACCTCGACGAGGCCCTCACCCGTGCCGCCGATCTCGATGCCGTGGTGGTGCTCGCCGTTCCGATGCCGGCCCTGCCGACGATGCTCGCCCACGTCCGCGCCACCGCCCCGCAGTGCGCCCTGACCGATGTGACCAGCGTGAAGGGCGCTGTCCTCGCTGAAGTGCGCGACGCGGGCCTGCTCGACCGGTTCGTCGGCGGACACCCCATGACCGGCACCGCGCACTCGGGGTGGACGGCGGGTAACGCGGATCTGTTCGTCGGAGCGCCGTGGGTGATCAGCGTCGACGACCATGTCGAGCCGCAGGTCTGGACCGAGGTGATGACGTTGGCGCTGGACTGCCGCTCGTTCGTAGTGCCGGCCCGGTCCGACGAGCACGACAGGGCCGCGGCCACGATCTCGCACCTGCCGCATCTGCTGGCCGAGGCGCTGGCGACGACGGCCGGGCACGTTCCGCTGGCGTTCGCGCTGGCCGCGGGTTCTTTCCGCGACGGCACCCGGGTAGCGGCCACCGCGCCGGAGTTGGTCCGTGCGATGTGCGAAGCCAACGCCGCGGAGCTCGTGCCGGTGCTCGACGAGGCGCTGGAGCTGCTGACCCGCGCCCGCGAGCAGTTGGCCCAGCACGGTTCGGTGGCGGATCTGGTCACCGCGGGGCATGCCGCCAGAGTGCGCTACGACAGTGTCACCCGACCCGACATCGTCGGCACGGTGATCGGCGCCGAGGGCTGGCGCGACGAGCTGGCCGCCGCCGGACGGGCCGGCGGCGTGATCAGATCCGCTCTGCCAAGCCTGGATAATCGAGGATGAAACCGTTCGCGTCGACCGTGACGGTGGTGTCGGCGACGGGCGATTTCAGCGCGATGCTGTCGTCTTTCGCCGTGTAGCTGATGTGCGCGATGTCCACCGACAGATCGGGCACCCGAAGATAGACGACCGGCACCGTCACCGCCTCCCCGCTCCCGGGCATGACGTGGGCACGACGGATGGGCAGGGCGTTGAAGAACGGGCTGAAGATCACGTCGACGTCGAGTGCGCCGTCGTAGGACGACCGGCTGGTCTGCCCCGAGTGCTCCTGGACCAGCCACATGTTCTCTTCGTCGCGCGCGACCGATAGTTGGCGCTCGCGCTCGGCCAGCGTGACGGTCATCGACAGCCGCTTGGTGGCGCCGGTCTCGTCGGTGACCAGATCGTAGGAAGCGTTGAACGCCGGATGCGCCGACGTGGCAGCCGCGACGACGCGGCCGTAGGCCTTGATGCGGTTGCCCGAGAGCTGCACGCGCACCGACTCCATCCGCGGCACGTCGGGCGCACGCCACGTCAGCACGGCGGGGAAGGCGGTCGTCTCAGAGCGGTCGGCTTCACTCATGGGTCTACCGTAGGCGACGGCCCCACCCGTTCGTGGCGGGCTGCCGAACTGGGTCGAGATTCGAGAGCCACCTCGTCGGAGAGGAACGGCTGAGGCAGCGATCGGCTGCCGCGCAACCGCCCGCTCCCCGGCACGGACAGCCACACCGCGAACGCCAGCGCCGCGTCCAGGATCAGCGCCAGTAGGGTCACCATCAGGGCGCCGACCAGCGCGATGTGGAACTGCCGGACTTTGATGCCGTCGATCAGGTAGCGACCGAGCCCGCCCAGGCTGGCGTAGGCCGCGACCGTGGCCGTCGCGACGATCTGCAGTGTTGCGGTACGCAACCCACCGAGGATCAGCGGCATCGCGTTCGGGGTCTCGACGCGCAGCAGGATGCGCCGCTCCGTCATCCCCATCGACCGTGCCGCGTCGACCACCGAGCGGTCCACGTTCGCGATGCCGGCGTACGTACCGGCCAGCAGTGGCGGTATGCCGAGCAGCATCAGCGCCACCGTCGGCGGTACCAGCCCCAGGCCCCACAGCAGCACGCCGAGCAGGAGCACACCCAAGGTGGGCAGCGCGCGCAGCGCGTTGACGCCGGTGACGACGAGGAAGGTGCCGCGTCCGGTGTGGCCGATCAGCATCCCGATCGGCACGGCGATCAGCGCGGAGAAGAACGTCGCCACCGCGGTGTATTCGAGGTGCTCGACGATCCGCATGCCGAGCCCCGACGGGCCGGACCAGTTGGCGGCGGTGAAGATGAAGGACAGTGCCTGCTGAAGGAAGTTCACACTGACGCTCCCTTTTTGGCGGTGCTGACCCGCTGCGCTCGGGTCCACGGCGTAAGGACCTTGCCGGCCAGCATGATCAGCGTGTCGATGACGAGCGCCAGGACGAAGATCGCGATGATGCCGGCCACGATCTGGTCGCTCTTGTTCGATTGATATCCCTCGGTGAACCAGGTGCCGAGGCCGCCGATGCCGATCACCGAACCGACCGACACCATCGAGATGTTGGTCACGGCCACCACGCGCAGGCTGGCGATGAGCACGGGAACCGCTAGCGGCAGTTCGACTTTCAGCATCCGGGTGAGCGGTTTGTAGCCGACCGCGGTGGCCGCGTCGAGCACCGCGGGCGACACCGCGTCGAGCGCTTCGGGCACGGCGCGAACCAGCAGCGCCACGGTGTAGAGCGTGAGCGCGACGATGACGTTGGCCTCGTCGAGGATTCGGGTGGGGATGATCAGCGGAAGCACCACGAACAGCGCCAGCGACGGGATCGTGAAGATGATGCTCGCCGTCACGGTGGTCAGCCGGCGCAGCGCCGTCGTGCGCTGCACGAGCGCGCCCAGCGGAACCGCGATCACCAACCCCAGCACGATCGGGATCAATGAGAGCCGCAGGTGGATCACCGTCAGCGCCCAGAGATCGTCGAGATGGGTGAACAGATAGCGCATTACGAGGTCTCATCTCCCCTCGAGTCGCTGCGCTCCTGCCCCGCCGGGACCTTCCGCGCGGTGCGCTGGGTCTCCAGTGCCTGGAGGACGTCGTCGGCGCGGACACCGCCGATGACTTGATCGTTCTCGTCGACGGCGACGCCGAGCCCGGCCGGTGAGGACAACGCCGCGTCCATCGCGAGGCGCAAGGTGCCGTCGGGACGGAACAGCGAACCGCCGGCGATCGTGCTGTCGTAGAGCGAGCGCCCAGCGCGGTGCAGTTCGACACCCTCGGCGTCGATCCACGCATACGGGGTGCCATCCGGACGGGTGACCAGCACCCAGTCGCCGGGTGCCAATGTCAGAGCATCGATGTCGGGCTCACCGACGTGCCGGATGTCGTGCAGCGGAAGCCCGCTGGCGTGGAAGAACTGCAGACCTCGGTAGCCGCGGTCGGCACCGACGAAGCCCGCGACCGCGTCGTTGGCGGGATTGGACAGCAGCCGCCCCGGCGCGTCGTACTGCTGCAGCACCCCGCCGCGGCCGAAGACCGCGACCTTGTCGCCGAGCTTGATGGCCTCGTCGATGTCGTGAGTGACGAACACGATGGTCTTGCGCAATTCCTTCTGCAGCCGCACGATCTCGTTCTGCAGGTCGTCGCGCACCACGGGATCGACGGCGCTGAACGGCTCATCCATCAGCAAGATCGGCGGGTCGGCCGCAAGCGCTCGTGCCACCCCGACACGCTGCTGCTGCCCGCCGGAGAGCTGCGCGGGGTAACGGTTGGCCAGCGCGGGATCCAGACCCACCCGCTCCAGGACGCCCAACGCGGATTTCCGTGCGCTGCGCCGGGATTCGCCGCGCAGCACCGGGACGGTGGCCACGTTGTCGATGACCCGCAGATGCGGCATCAGGCCCGCGCTCTGGATGACGTAGCCGATGCCCAGCCGGAGCTTCACCGGGTCGACCTTCGTGACGTCGTCACCGTTGACCGTCAGCGTGCCCGACGTCGGATCGATCATCCGGTTGATCATCCGCATCGACGTGGTCTTGCCGCAGCCGGAGGGGCCGACGAACACGGTGAGCGTCCCCTCGGGCACCTCGAGGGTCAGGTCGTCGACCGCGACGGTGCCGTCCGGGTACTTCTTGCTGACGTTGGTGAAGGTGATCATCGCCCCTACTTCCCGACCGGCTTGTCGAAGCCGTTGTCGGCGATCCACTTTCCCGCAGCTTCGTCGGGATCGACGCCCTGATTGCCTTCGACCGCGGTGTTCAACTGGATCAGCGCCTCGGTGGTGAGCTTGGCGCTGACGGCGTCGAGCACGGTCTTCAGATCGGTCGACATCTTCTGCGAGGCGACGAGCGGCACCACGTTCGCGGCCAGGAACACGTTCTTCGGATCCTCGAGCACCACCAGCTTGCTCTGTTCGATCGCCGGTGAGGTGGAGAAGATGTTGGCCGCGGTGACGGTGCCGCCGGTGAGCGCCTGCACCGTGGCTGGGCCACCGCCGTCACTGATCGCGACGAAGTTGGCCGGTGCGATGTCCAGGCCGTACTTCTCCTTGAGTCCCACCAGACCGGTCTGACGGGTTTGGAATTCGGACGGGCCGCCCACCTTCACCTCCGGCGAGCGCGCCGCGAGATCGGCGATCGACTTCAGGTTCCATTGCTGTGCGATGGCCTCCGACACCGCCAGCGTGTCCTTGTCCTCGGCCGGCGAGGGCACCAGGATCGACAGGTCTCCGGGCAGCGCCTTGAACAAGGCGAGCAGCACCGCGTCCGGCGTGGTGGCCGGACTCTTCTCGTCGAAGTACTGGAGCAGATTGCCGGTGTACTCGGGGATCAAGTCGATCGAGTGATCCTGTACGGCCGGGATGTAGGTCTCGCGGCTGCCGATACCGAACTGGCGCGACACGGTGAACCCGTTGGCCTCCAAGGCCTGGGCGTAGATCTCGGCGATGATCTTCGACTCGGTGAAATCCGCCGAGCCGACCTTGATGGACTTCAGGTCGCCGGACACTTCGCCGCCGCCGAGCGGGTTGGAGCTGCCGCACGCCGCAACCGTGAGCGCCATGACGAGAACGAGCAGCAGGCGTAGCGGCGACCGGCCGCCTTTTCGAGGGTGCTGTCGGAAACGGATCACGCTGGAACGTCCTTTCCAGGTCGCGGAAGCTGTCGTGACCCTAACGCGACACTTGCGCATGTTTCATTCGAAGCGCGAAAGGGCAAGAATGGTGCCATGTCCAGCGAACCGTTCTCGTCGGCCGAGCCGCCGCCCGCGTACGACGTGCCGACGACGCCGGCCAAAGGCACCCCGGTTCCGCCGCAGTCGGCGGTGCACCGCACCCGCGCCGCGGCGCTGTGGTCGGCGCTGGCGCTGGGTTTCCTCATTCTCATCGTGCTGCTGATCTTCATCGCGCAGAACACCGAGTCGGCCGAGTTCGCGTTCCTGGGCTGGAGTTGGAGTCTGCCGCTGGGCGTCGCGATCCTCGCCGCCGCGGTCGCGGGCGGCCTGCTCACGGTGGCCGTCGGGGCGGTGCGCATCTTCCAGTTGCGCCGGGCGGCGAAGAAGAATCTCAAAGCCGGGTTGTGAGCCGGCCTCACCGGATCGACACCACCTGATCGACCGAATCCTTCGGTAGGTCCCCGTCGACGGTGGCGGTGACGTTCATGTTGTTCACGTTGATCGACCCCTTGTGATTGTCCAACCACGCGGTGTCCGCTGCGTCCCGTCCCGTCGCGATGCGCACCAACGACTGTCGCGGCGCCAGGAGGGTCGCGTCGACCACTCGCCACTGCCCGTCGACGAACGCCTCGGCCACAGCGTGGAAGTCCATCGGCTGGCAGCCCGGCGCGTACACCGAGACCAGACGGGCGGGCACGTTGACCGCGCGCAGCAGCGCGATGACGAGGTGCGCGTAGTCACGGCAGACCCCGGACCCCGCGAGCAACGTGTCGGCCGCGCCGTCGATCGGATCGCTGGAGCCGGGCACGTACTGCAACCGCGACCCGACCCATGACGACACCTTCTCCAGAAGCGCCACGGAGTCGGTGTAATCACCGAATTCGGTCGCCGCGAAGCCGAAGAACTTGTCGGCCTCGGCGTACCGGCTCGGACGGAGGTAGGTGGTGAGGTCGAGCTCGGTCACCGGCGCAGGGTCGGCCTGGCCCAACACGGTGGCCGCGTAGCTGACCTTCAGGTTGCCCTTCTCGACGTCGAACTTGTGGATGCGGTTGCCGTGGTCGCCGGAGATTTCGTTGATCTGCTCCAGCGGAATCTCCTTGCCGTCCAGCACGAATGACAACGACTCCGTCACCTCGGCGCCAGGCTGCGGCGCGACGGCGATCTGGAACTCCAGCGTGGTGGCTGCGGTGATCTCGATGTCGAGCTCGGCACCGACGTCGCGTTTCATCTCTGAGGAGGGCACGCGCTTCTCTACCCGATGCTCCCGCGCGAGAAACCTCGGGTCTTTACGAGAGCGCGCTCAACCCCGCGGCGATCAACGGTGCGACGGCCTCCTCGACGCGGTCGCCGTCGTCGGTCACGCCGGCCTCCCGTGCGCGATAGGCGATCCCGGCCCCGATGATCGCGAGCTTGAAGTAGGCCAGCGCCATGTAGAAGTCCCAGTCGTGCAGGTCGACACCGGCCGCCCGCGCGTACTTCTCGGCGAGTGCGTCGGGATCGGGTACCAACTCCGATGCCCATGCGGCGTCGGCGTGCACGAAGTGGAACGTCGGATGACGGTAGACGCACATCAGTGCGGCGTCGCTGAGCGGATCTCCGAGAGTGGACATCTCCCAGTCGAGCACCGCCACCACCTTGGTGGCGTCCTCGGCGTCGATGATCGTGTTGTCGATGCGGTAGTCGCCGTGCACGATCGCCGACCGGCTGTGGGCGGGCACCGATTCCGCCAGCCGGGCGTGCAACTTCCGGACGTCCGCATCGCAGGGATCGTCGGGCCGCTTGACCAGTTCCCACTGCGATCCCCAGCGCCGCACCTGGCGTTCGAGGTATCCGGTGGGCTTGCCGAAGTCGCCGAGGCCGACGGCGTCGGGGTCGACCGCGTGCAGATCGGCCAGCACACCGATCAGTGCATCGACGCACGCCTCGACGGCGGCCTTGTCGCCGAGCGCTTCGAGCTCGCGGGTGTAGCGCACGACGCGGCCGGGGACGAATTCGACCATCTGGAACGGCGCACCGAGCACCGAGTCGTCGTTGCGCATCGTCACGGCCCGGGCCACCGGAACCGCGGTGTCGCTCAGCGCGGCGACCACGCGGTATTCGCGGGCCATGTCATGAGCGGAAGGCGTCAGCCCGTGCAGCGGCGGACGGCGCAGCACCCACTTCGACGCGTCGTCGGCCACCAGGAACGTCAGGTTCGACCGGCCGCCGGAGACCAACTCGGCGCGCAGGTCCCCGGTGCGGGGCACACCCACCTCGCGCAGGTGGCGGTCCAGGGCGCCGAGGTCGAGGCCTTCGAGATCTGTCACGGCGTTCTGTTTACCAGCTCACGTTTCGCGGCAGCAGGTCCCATACGTGTTCGGTGCCGTTGACGCTGGCCACCGAGAGCCGACCGCTGCGGGAGGACAGCACCCTGGTCACCGAGGCGTAGTCGACGTGAAAGTTCAGCAACCGCGGTGTGCGCAGGATGGTGTGCAGCAGCACGTTGATCACCCCGCCGTGGCTGAACACCACAACCGTGTCCTCGTGGTCGGCGGCGGCCACCACATCCTCGATGCCCGCGGTGATGCGTGTGCGGAAGGCGTCCTCGTCGACGCTGCTCGGCAGGTGACCGTCGATCAACCGCTGCAGCTCCTCGGGGTTGTCCCTGGCGATCTGCTCGATCGGGATGTAGTGCTCGAGGTCGCGGTCGTATTCAGCGAGGCGGTCGTCCACATCGATCGGCAGCCCGAGCTTCTCGGCCACCGGCCCTCCCGTCTCGAGGGCCCGCACCTGCGGGCTGCTCACCAGCCGGGTGATCGGGAAGCGGGCCAGCGCGTCGGGCAGCCGCGCCGCCTGGGCGAGACCGTCGGGCGACAGGCTCGGATCCGAGCCCTCCCCCGGTTCGCTGCGCAGCGGAAGTGCGTGTCGGACGAGAAGCAGTTGCACCGTGCCACCATAGGGCCCGTGACCGGGTACGCAGATTCGCTGTTCGATCTGACCGACCGCGTGGTGCTGGTGACGGGCGGCAGTCGTGGGCTGGGCCGGGAGATGGCGTTCGCTGCGGCGCGCTGCGGTGCCGACGTCGTGATCGCCAGCCGCACCTACGAGGCGTGCGTCGCGACGGCCGACGAGATCACTGCCGAGACGGGCCGCGCTGCGCTGCCGTACGCCGTGCACGTGGGTCGGTGGGGTCAGCTCGACGGGCTCGTCGACGCCACCTACGAGCGGTTCGGACGGGTCGATGTGCTGGTGAACAACGCAGGTATGTCTCCGCTGTACGACTCCCTCAGCGATGTCACCGAGAAGTTGTTCGATGCGGTGCTCAATCTGAACCTGAAGGGTCCGTTCCGGCTGTCGGCCCTGGTGGGTGAGCGCATGCTGGCTGCGGGCGGCGGGTCGATCATCAACGTCAGCACGAGCGGCTCGCTGCGGCCTGACCCGACCTTCTTGCCGTATGCGGCGGCCAAAGCGGGCCTCAATGCCACGACCGAGGCGTTGGCGCGGGCGTTCGGGCCGACGGTGCGGGTGAACACGTTGATGCCGGGGCCGTTTCTCACCGACATCGCCGACGCGTGGACGTTCGACCCTGACCAGGCGTTCGGCCACCTGGCGTTGAAACGTGCCGGTCAGCCGCGCGAAATCATCGGTGCCGCATTGTTTTTGATGTCCGACGCGAGCAGCTTCACCACCGGGTCAATCATCCGCGCCGACGGCGGGCAGCCCTAGGGCGTCACGATGTCGAAGGCCGGGTCGGGCTTGTCCAGCACCTCGACGAGCTGGCCCAGCACCGCGCCGTCTCCGGTGATCTCGACGCCGGGCGAGTCGGTGTCACCGGCGGCCAGCGCCAGCAGTCGCACCTTGGTCGCAAGGCGCAGCGTCGCCTGCGCGGTCTGTTCGTCAGCGTCCGTCTTGCGATAGACGAGCACGCCGTTGCGCAGAGTGAGCCGGTAGTTGGTGGCGATGTCGTCGAATGTGACGTCGATCGCCAGGTCGAGATCCCATGCGCGCGGGCCGTTCACGCTGATCGCCAGCACGTCGAACATCTGCTCCGGCGAGAGCTGGGCGGCCATCGTCGTCGACGTGGCCGTCGGGGTGCCGAAGTTGCCGTCCCGCAGTTCGGTGGCGCCGGCCAGGAAGAAGTTGCGCCAGGTGGCGGTCTCTGCTCCGTACGCCAACTGCTCGAGGGTGTCGGCATACAGCTGCCGTGCACCCGAGTGGTTCTCATCAGTGAAGATGGCGTGATCGAGAAGCGTTGCCGCCCAGCGAAAATCACCGTCGTCAAAGGCTTGCTGCGCGATCTCGACCACGCGATCCAGGCCGCCCATCGCCGCGACGTAGCGCGGACCTGCCGCCTCCGGCGGATGCGGCCACAGCCGGCCCGGGTTTCCGTCGAACCAGCCCATGTAGCGCTGATACACAGCCTTGACGTTGTGGCTGACCGACCCGTAGTAACCGCGCGCATGCCAGGCGTTCTCGAGCGCCGGGGGCATCGCGAACGTCTCGGCGATCTCGATCCCGGTATAGCCCTGGTTGAGCTGACGCAGGGTCTGGTCATGCAAGTAGGCGTACAGATCTCGTTGCAGCGAGAGGAATTCGACGATGTTGTCCTTGCCCCACGTGGGCCAGTGGTGAGAGGCGAACACCACGTCAGCTCGATCGGCGAAGGTGTCGATCGCCTCGGTGAGGTAGCCGGCCCACCCGTGCGGATCGCGGACCAGCGCGCCGCGCAAAGTCAGCAGGTTGTGCAAGTTGTGCGTGGCGTTCTCGGCCATGCACAGCGCGCGGAATTTCGGGAAATAGAAATGCATCTCGGCCGGCGCCTCGGTGCCGGGCGCCATCTGGAACTCGATCTCGACACCGTCGATGGTATGGGTCTCCCCCGTCTCGCGAATGTCGACGGTGGGCACGATGATCGCGACCTCGCCCTGCGACGGGGTCTGGCCGAGCCCGCATCCCACCTGACCCTGTGGCCCTCGCTCCAGGACGGCCCCGTACATGTAGCCGGCTCGGCGAGCCATCGCCGTGCCCGCGTACACGTTCTCCTGCACCGCGTGGGCCGTGAATCCCTCCGGGGCCAGCACCGCGACCTTGCCCGCATCGACGTCGGCCTGGGTGGTCACACCGAGTACGCCGCCGAAGTGGTCGACGTGGCTGTGCGTGTAGATCACCGCGCTGACGGGACGCTCGCCGCGGTGCTCGCGGTACAGCGCGAGAGCAGCAGCCGCCACCTCCGTCGACACCAGCGGGTCGATCACGATGATCCCGCGCTCACCTTCGACGAACGTGATGTTGGACAGGTCGAAGCCACGCACCTGGTAGATCCCCTCGACCACCTCGTAGAGACCCTGTTTCGCGACCAGTTGGGACTGCCGCCACAGACTGGGGTGCACGGACGTGGGTGCCTCTCCCTGCAGGAAGTCGTAGACGTCGTTGTTCCACACCACCCGGCCATCGGCGGCGGTGATGACGCAGGGAGTCTTCGCGACGATGAAGCCGCGGTCGGCGTCGGCGAAATCCCGGGTGTCGTCGAACGGGAGGGAGGTCAGATGGTCGCGATGCGCTGCTTCGATGGTGCTGGTGGGCGGCTTGTGCTCCATTCCGCTGAGAGTGCCACTTTCACCGCCGTCGCGGTGGTTGACTGGGCGGATGGATGTCCGTCGAGTGGTCACAGGTCACGATGCCGCTGGCAAGTCGGTGTTCGTCAGCGACGAGGCCGTCGCGCCGCGCACACCGGTGCTTCTTCCGGGGTCGGAGTTCACGATGCTGTGGGGCGGCGATCAGACACCCCGCTTTCCCGACGACGGATCGATGCCGAACTGGCGCACCTATTTTCCGCCGATCGGCGGGTTCCGGTTCTCGATGTTCACGCTGCCCCCGGGCACCGCGACCGCGCGGACGGACGACCTGACCACCGAAGAGGCGATCGCCGACGGAGAGGAGAAGCTGCCGGGCCTGCTGGGTTACATGGAGCTCGACGATCCCGGCATGCACACCACTGACACCATCGACTTCGAGGTGGTGCTGGAGGGCAGTGTGATCCTCGAACTCGACGACGGCGCCGAGGTGACCCTGAGCCCCGGGGACACCGTGGTGCAGAACGGGACTCGGCACCGCTGGCGTAACCCCGGCGATGTCCCGGCGCGCCTCGCTCTGTTCTGCTGCGGCGCCGAGCACGACAAGGTCAACCGTCCCGGCTGAGCCACTGCTGCGCGCGACGTGTCGACGCCCGGGAGAGCCAGGCGTCCTGGATCAGCTCCTGTATTTCGGTCGCCGTGACCTCGCCGAGCCGGCTCGCGCGCACCAACACCGACAGGTGCCCATCGAAGTGCGGTGTGGTGAAGAACGGCGACGACGGGTCCTGGGTGAGCGCGAGTTTGTCGGCCTCGGATTCCACCCAGATGACGATGACGTCGGGGTACTTCTCGCCGGTATCCGGATCGACCGCGTCGGGCCTCGGGGTGCGGAAGAACACGAATGACTTGCCGCCGACCTGGTAGATCGGGTTGCCGGCCTTCGGACCCTCGACGCGCGTCACGTGCGGCATGCCCGCGGCGATGCGATGCACGTCGTCGACGGTGGCGGGCCGGTCACTCACGGCGCGTCAGCCGGTGCAGCTCGACGTCGGTCAACGTCCCGTCGGCGACGGTCGCGGTCATGTAAGTGCAGTGCGGCTGGCGGCGGCGATCGGTCGGCGAGCCGGGATTGAGCAGGCGCAGACCCGTCTCGGCCGTGGTGTCCCACGGGATGTGGCTGTGCCCGAACACCAGCACATCGGTGTCGGGGTACGCCTTCGCCATGCGGGCCTCCCGGCCGCCGGACGCGCCGGTCTCGTGGGTGACCGTGAAGCGCAGCCCGCCCAACTCGACGTCGGCCCGTTCGGGCAGCCGGCGACGCAGCTCGTCGCCGTCGTTGTTGCCCCAACACGCCACCAATCGACGGCTGCGCTGCTCGAGCGAGTCGAGCAGTTCCGGCTCCACCCAGTCCCCGGCGTGAATGACGACGTCGGCCTCGTCGACCTCCTCCCACACCTGCGGCGGCAGATCTTTGGCCCGCTTCGGCACGTGCGTGTCGGCGATCAGGAGGAGGCGCACGTCACCAGACTAGAACCTGGCGGCGCCGCTAAATTGGCGCACGGACCCCCTCCCGGCGGCCCATAGGCTCTTTGCCGTGGAGCGTTCGGTCGAGGTGGTGGTGTCGGAACTGCAGGCGGCATCCGAGCGGCTACGCGACGCCGGACAGCGGCTGCAGGACGGCCTGTCCAGCGTGGATCTGGAGACGCGGCAGCTGCTCGGCTCCGGGTGGAAGGGCGGCGCGGCCTCGGCCTACGGGCCTGCGTGGGACCAGTGGCACGACGGAGCCGGCCAGGTGGTCCGCGGGCTGCAGACCATGGCCGACCTGCTGAGCCTCGCGGGCAAGGAGTACGCGGAGACCGACCAGCAGTCCGGCGAGGCCCTGGGTGCGACGATGCAGGGCGGCGGCGGTGCGCCAGCTCCAGGCGGCGGAGGCGCTACTCCGAGTGCGGCGCCGGCGGCGTCGGCAGGGGGTGGTGCGGCTGCGGCATCCGAGCCGCTGACCGGCCTGGCCCAGGCGATGAACCTCGAGCAACTTGGATCGGTCGCCGAGTCCGCGCAATCGGCACCGCAGCAGCTGGGCGGTTTCCTGCAGCAGGGGGCCCAGATGGCCGGCGGCCTCGTCGAGCAGGTGACGTCGATGGTCGAGGGCGCAGCGCAAGGTGGCGAAGCCCAGGGCGGCGAGGCTCCCACGCCCGAGCGCGCGTCCGAGACAGATGATCCCGGCAGTGAGGCGCGCGACCGATGAGCGGCCTGGTGGTGGACTTCGATGCGCTGCGCGCTGCGATCACGCAAATGGAGGAGTTCGGCCGCGAAGTCACCGAATGCCTCGACGACATCGAGCACACGATGACGATGCTGCGCGGCTCGTGGGAGGGCGCCGCGTCGGAAGCGCAGACGCAAGCCCAGAAGCAGTGGGAGACCGGCGCCGAGCAGATGAAGGAGGCGCTCGCCGCGCTTCAGAAGGTCGCCGACACCGCGCACAAGAACTACACCGACGCCGTCGCCAAGAACGGTGAGATGTGGCAGGTATGACCAGCGGGGGGCCACGCGGTGCGGATCGAGGTTGACCCGGAGGCGCTGATCGCCGCGGGTCAGCAGACCGGTGCGATCGGATCGCAGTTGGCCCGGTTGTCGGACGCGCTGGGTGCGGCCCTCGGCGGCGGCATCTCATCCGGCATGGACCCGGCGGGCATGAACTTCGGCTTGAAGTACGGGCACCAAGCCGGCGAGTTCACCTCCGCGGTCGCCGATGCCGCCAACGCGTTCAACTCCGTGGGCATGCTCCTGCAGGCCACCGGCTACAACTACCGCAACGCCGATGCCTCGGTGACGATCGGCGGGCCCGGCCCGTCGGGTGGCGTCGGCGCCGAACCCGGCAAAGCCTTACCTGCCCACGTCCCGGCCGGCCCCAACGGCGTCACGGTCCCGCCGCCGGACAAGTGGTACCTGATCCAACCGTTCCTCCAGGTGCTGCCCGGCATCGGCTTCTTCGCCGGGGCGGCGATGACCTGGCCGTCGGGCAACGCGCCGATCATGGGCGTGACGGCAACGCAGTGGCGTAACTTCGCCACCGGGTTCGCGCTGATCGAGCCGCAGCTGACCGGGATCAAGAATGCCGTTGCCGCGCAGCAGATCCCCGAGGTCGGGGCGATGAAGACCGCGCTCGAGAGCCTGGGCACCGCGATCTCGTCGCTCGCAGATGTGTCCAAGTCTGTTGCACAATCGATCACGGATTTCGCGAACGGTGTCCAGGAAACTCAGGACGCGATCCGCCGAATACTCGACCGGTTGTCACTGGACGGGCTGTGGGACACCGTCAAGGGCATCTTCACCGGGGAAGCCGACGACATCCTGCGGGAGGTCGCCCACGACATCGGGGCGGTGCTGCACAACTTCCAGAGTCAGGTGAAGGGCATAGTCGGCCTGCTCGACGAGCTCACCGGGCTGATCGGCGACGCGGCGACCGCCTTCCAGAAGTGGATTCGGCCGATCCTGGTGGAGACGTTCGGCGACCGGGTGGGCAACGACCTGGCCAACATCGTGACGCTGTACACCGACGTTCAGGTCGGCGCGCTGACCGGGTTGATCGGCACCGTGTCCGGCGTCGTGGCGATGGCCGATCCGGACACCTGGAAGGGCATGGCCGAGATGGCCCTCTCGGTGGCCAAGGATCCGTCGACTCTGCCCGGCGTGCTGGCCAACATGGGCAAGGAGTTCGTCGCCTGGGACAAGTGGTCCGGCGACCATCCCGGCCGTGCCGCGGGCGAGGCCGCGTTCAACATCGGCTCGCTCTTCGTGCCTGGAGGAGCATTGTCGAAGACCGGCAGTGTCGCCAAGGGGCTGAACCTCAGCAGGCGCGTGCTCGAAGAGGGACGGCTGCCGAAGGTCGGCGAGTTGGGCAGCTGGACGCGCGGGACGCCGAGTCGCATTGAGGCACCGCATGTTCCGGAGTTCAACCCCCCTGGTGCGGGCGGTGTGCCGCCGCTACGGCCCGAGGGGGTTCCGGGCGGCGCGGGACCGGGGTCTGTTGGCGCCGGTCCGGCGCCGGGTGGGTCGACGCCGCATGGCGGTGGTCCACGCACTGGTGAGCCGTCGGCGCCGAGTGGCCGGCCGTCCGGATCTGGCGCCGGCGCCGAGGGTGGCGCCGGAGCGCGGGCACCCGTGGATGCGGGACGAGGTGGTGGTGGCGACGCATCGCCGGGTTCGACGGCGGCTTCGCCAAACGGGTCGACCCCGGGCGGGTCGACCCCGTCGGCGTCACCCAGCGGGGCGGCGTCGTCCGGCGGGAGATCCGAACCTGGCGGCGGTTCCGCACATTCGGCTCCCTCACATGCAGCGTCGCCGGAGTCATCAGGCGGCGGCAGGGGATCGGAAGCAGGCCCGCACGGTGGTGGTTCCGCAGATCCCGGCGGAACTCACGATCCGGGGACGCACTCCAACGGCAGCGAGCCGTCCCCGGCCGAAGATAAGCACACGCCGCCTGGCGACCACGCTCAGCACGACCAGCACGCGCGTGTCTACTCGATGATGGACGACAGCGAACACACCACGAAGTTCGCGCCGGAACAACTCCTCGACAACCATCGAGTAGACGAGGCTCTCGCAGCACACGGGGTGAGTAAGAGCGACCTCGTCGACCTGATCAACACCCCGACTGACGCCCTGACAGCAGATCAACGTCACCTGTTGACAGCGGTTCGCGATGCGTTACCCGCGCCGACGGTGGACACCGTGATGCAGAAGGTCATTCCGCCCGGATTCTTCAACGGTGAAGGCGATTTCGTGCGAGGCCGAGCTGACGACTACATCATGGGCGGCAACTTCGACGTCGATCAGATCAAGGGATCGGTCACCGTCGCCGATGACACCGCCCATCTTTCGGACCCCTCGAAAATCTATGACGGTCTGCGTCTGGACTATGACGGCTCACACTTCGACCGAACAGATGCGGGCACACAAATCATTCGCTTCCAGGCCGATCCGGAATCGCTTGGCAACTACGAGGTGCCAAGGAATTCGACGATGGGCGGCGACGCTTCCTACGATGGGTGGTCAGACCCATTCACAGGTAATGGCTTCACGAAGTCGACCGACGATGTCATCCCTGAGTACGTGGCCAACGACATCACCATGAGGGACGGAGCCGAGATGTGGGAAGTGCTTGACAACGGCAACCAACGTTTGGTGGCCGTGCTGCGAGGCAAAGAGTGGATACCGCAGGGCAACTGATGGAACAGATACCTGTGAGTGCTGCATTAGCGGAGTACCGCGGCAAGCAGTTCCCCATAGTGTTCAGCGACACTGATTGGGTGGCTCTCGGAATGGACCGTGACACCGAGATACCCGACGCGTTCGCGTTCGGGGACTACCCGTCCGGCTCCGGGCACAGACAGAAGTGGGCCAAGGTTCCTCGCACGAGCCTCGACGGAATTGTTCATCGGCGTGTTCGGGGAACGATTCGAGGTCATCGCCTGACACTGCAAAAGCAGTTGCCGGATGGCCGAATTAGCGTGGACTTCATCGGTCCACCGGCCGTGGCTCGCGAACTGGGTCTCGACGGTGACCAGTACATGGGGTGGAGTGGATCGTTCAATCCAGAAGACTTCGACAGCATCGAGGTGGAAGAGACACGACGTGGCTGACCGTTTGAATCTACAGAAGCTCCTCAACTCAGCCCTCGCAACGGCCATCGTGGAGACTGGGGACGACCAGGTGGGGGGTTATGTCACCGACGCCGCAGCTGTCGCCGATTTACGTATCCCACAACAGCTTCTGGCGGCATACGGGGTGGATGGCGCTCCGCAGTTCGTCGACGTGGTCCGTTTCGAACAACCCCGCCTCGCGTCGTTGCGACCGCCCGACGATGCACCACGCCCCTGGCCCACCTTCCGGAACGGATTCCTCCGTGGCGACTCGCTCGCTCGAGTCTGGTCCATGAGCCGCACCCGTTACCCCTACGGATCGGAATACTGGCGACTTCGCTCCGACGGTGAGCAGAAGGTCCTCTCCCGCTACGAAGGGGTTGCTCGAGGCTGGCTCAATGCGAAGCAGTGGCGCCGGCCGAGTTCGATGGTCGGCACGTTCGCGCGGTGGCGCGGCAACGAATTCTTCGCCGATGTCGTCGCAGAAACCGTTCATCTGACAGCCATCACCACCGACGGACCGACAGGGTTTCAGCCGGTCCGTGCCAATGTGTGGTCAGCGAGCGTCCCGCTTGCCGAGACCGAAATCTTCGAGCGCGACTACACCGCCGAGCTCGACGGCGTTCCAGTTCGTATCCTGCGAACATCGGGACAAACCGCCGAGTTACTTCTGCTAACCGACGACCCGGTGAGCGCCCAACGGGTCGGCGCCGGTCTGGTCGAGCCCGCTGTCTACGAAATCGTCGTGGATACCGATCGACTCACCAATGTGCACGGAATCGAGAATCTGTGGGCGGCTGGATGAGTGAACGAAGAGGCGCCTCAATACCTTTGTCGCCCGACCCGATATCCCACTCGAGCAGCTCGTCGAGCGAGTTCGTTTCGATGAGGCGCACTTCAAGAACCACGACGCGTGGCTCGCATGGCTTGCGACTCGATTAGATGAGGACTATGAGTTCGCGCTGGCCAGCATACGGGGAGTAACGCCATCGTGAACATTGCTGAGCTGCATCGAGCTCTCGCCGCCATCGGAATTTCCGACCGTGTCTTGGCAATCGGTGGACAAGCCGAATACTCATGGTGCGTCGAGCCCAGCGCCGACGGCATGTGGGAGGTGTATTGGTACGAACGCGGAAACAAGAACGGCCTGGTTCGACTCGCTACTGAATCAGACGCGTGCTACCAGCTCCTAGGACGGCTCGCATACAGCCAGTTGCCGAGCGGGACCCTGGCCGCACGAGAGGCCTTCAATTCCCGCCCTTCACCGGAGCTGTCGCCTGCGCTCGTCGAGTGGGCACGAGCAGCCGGCTATGCCATGACTCGAGGCAATCATTCGTGGGCGACGGTTCTCTGGTCGGACCCCGGCGGCGAAATTCGCTTCTACATTCGTGCACGCTTCGACGGCAACTTCGTCCTCACTTCTACCGAGAGGGCTTCTGAAGAACGGTTCGACCTGGCCGCGCCGGCGGTAGCAACTTTGGAAAGGCAACTTTTTGGCATTTTGGGTTCGACCGCCCGATCGCGAAAGGGTCTCCCCCGCCTCCGTTCACCGATCGCTCGCGAGGCCGTCGCGACCGACTACCGGATCACCGATCACGACACCGACGGCGTGCGCAATCTGACCGACAAACACGGGCGAACAATCGCTTCGGCTCGAGACGACTACGCGCTGGTGCAGCTCTCGCACCTCGTGTCGCATCCACTGGCCGACGTCATCGCGTCCTACGAAGATCCCGAGGGTCGTCCGCTGTTCCGGGTGTGACGCTACGAGCCCGTCACGAATCCCAGCACGGTCAAGCCGAAAACCCCGAACAGCAGCAACGTGCCCGCGACATCAGACACGGGGTTCGACCCCATCGCAGCCGTCACCACGCCGAGCAACACCGATAAGGCCACAAACGCCATTCGCACACCCAGCAGAAAACGTTGCCGCACAACAACACTCAAGACCGCCGCAGGAACCGTGCGCACCACCCACACCAGCGGGACCACCAGCGCCGCCCCCAGCACCCCCGCCGCGATCCGCGGCAGCACCGTCGACATGCCGTCGTCGTGCGCGGCCATCACCACGATCAACGCCACCGCCAAGAACACCACGGTCGCGGTCGCCATCCGCATCACCCGGACCAGTGCCAGCCCGATGTTGTCGATCATCAACGGCCGCAATGCCGGATCCATGCGGTCGGCCGCGAGCAGTCCCCGCACCGCCTGCGTCAACGACCCCCACCGCAGCCTGCTCACCGCGAGATTGTGGTGTGCCACCGCGTGATCGGGCGCGATCCGCAACGCCTCCACGTACTGCTGTTCCGCGGCCTTCGCACCCCACGTCGTGCGGAAGATGTCGCCGCGCAACACCAGCGCGTCCGGGTTCGTCGGGTCGAGCCGCAATGCCTCGTCGACCACCGCCGACGCCTGCTCATCCATGTGGGACTCGTGCAGCAGGCTCGCGTACGTGTACTGCGCCAGCGCCGACCGCGGGTGTTCCGTCACCAACCGCCACGCCATCGCCAGCGCATCCGCGCCGCGGGCCTGCCCGTGCAACGCGAGCGCATACAGCCGCATCGCGTGCTCGTTGGTCGGCTCGACGTTCAGCACCGCCCATGCCGCCGACGCCGCCGCCGCGTAGTCGTTGGCCCCGAGGCTCGCCTGGGCGGACTGCGTGAGCGTGGCAACGTCGGACATCACCGGCAAATTTTATCGATGCTCAGGGGGTGCTTCGCGCACGTCTTCGACGGGCTCGCCCGGATCCGTGCGTTAATTGAGGGCACAAGAGACGACGGGCAGAGGTGAGTGCAGATGGCAGGCCGCAGCGGTAAGGCTGCCTCCGGTGAAGATGCCCGCGTCATCCGTACCCGTGCCGACGTCGGCCGCACCGCGCTCGACGTCCTGGTCACCGAGGGCTCCGACGCCGTCACGCATGCCCGCGTCGCCGAGCTCGCCGGCTATTCGAAGACCACGCTGTACACCCACTGGCCCTCGCGCGTGGACCTGCTCAGGATCGCCGTCGATGCCATCGGCGAGCTGCCCCACACCGAGCCCTCCGGCGATCTACGTGCCGACCTGATCGGCGAGCTGATCTCGTTCCGCACCGCCGTGGTGGACCTGCATCTGGACAAGGTGCTGTACGCGATGGCGCAGTGGGCATCGGTCGACACCATGGCCGAGGTCCGCGACACGCTCAATTCCGGAGCGCAGCGGCCTGTCCGGATGATGCTGGCGAACGTCTTCGACGGTGCACAGTTGGAAGCGGCGATTTCGATGCTGGCCGGCGTGGTGGCGTGCCCGTCGCTCATGTTCGGCGAGCTACCCGACGACGATGTCATCGAGGCCGCGGTCGACATAGTGCTGGCCAACACGAAGCCGCAGCGCTAGCGACGAAACGCCACGTCCAGAAGCGGTTGGACCCGGTACTCGACCAGTTCGCGCATCGCCAGGCCGGTGCTCGTCTTCTCGATGCCGTCTATGTCGAGGATCCGCCCGGCGATCCGGTAGAGGTCGTCCGCATCGCGTGCGGCTATCCGCACCAACAGGTCCGTCGCACCGCTGAGGCCGTACACCTCGATGACTTCGGGAACGTCGGCCAACGCCGCCGAGATGCTGTCGAGCTTGCGTTGCGTGACGGTCACCGTGATGAAGGCGGTGAGCGGAAACCCGATGGCCGCCGGGTCGATCCGCCGCTCGAAGGTCTGCAGCACCCCCTTGCTTTCCAGGCGGGCCACCCGCGACTGGACCGTGTTGCGCGCGAGCCCGGTCACGTCGGCGAGGCCGACCAGAGTGGACCGCGGATCGGCGATCAAGGCGCGCAGTATTCGTGCGTCGACCTCGTCGACCACATAGCCGTTCCTGGTCAATATGCTCGCCTCTCGCGCGACCTGCTCCGTCGCTATTGAGCATAATGCTCAAAGAGATGGCCGCCTATTGACGATCTGTCATTCCGGTGGTGCATTGGATGAATGATCGGCGCACAGACGGACCCCTCGACGAATCGGGCCGCGACGACGACGGAGCTGCTTCAGCAGATCGAACAACGCGTGCTGTGGCTTTCGACGGCAATCGTTCACCATGCCAACAGAATTCGCCCGAACACCTCAGGACTCAAGGTCGGCGGGCACCAAGCGTCGAGCGCGTCGATGGTCACCATCATGACGGCGTTGTGGATCGACCAGCTGCAGGCCGGTGACCGCGTCTCGGTGAAACCGCACGCCTCCCCCGTGCTGCACAGCCTGAACTACCTGCTCGGGTTCCTCGACGAGCGCTACCTGACCACACTGCGTGAATTCGGCGGGCTCCAGTCGTACCCGAGCCGCTCCAAAGATCCTGACCCGGTGGACTATTCGACCGGCTCGGTCGGAATCGGCGCCACCGCGCCGATCTGGGGTGCCGTCTCCCGGCGGTTCGTCAGCACGCACTTCGGCTCCGTCGACACGGGGCGTCAGTATTCACTCGTCGGCGACGCCGAACTCGACGAGGGAGCGGTCTGGGAGGCGATCCTGGACCCGGGGATCTCCGAACTGGGTGAGGTCGTATGGATCGTGGACCTCAACCGGCAGTCACTGGATCGGGTGGTGCCCAACATCGCCGCGGGCCGGCTCGAGAAGATGTTCGCCGCTGCCGGCTGGCAGGTCCTCACCGTCACGTTCGGACGACTGCTCGAATCCCTCTTCAACCGACCGGGCGGTGACCACCTACGCAGTCGCATCCTGGGCATGCCCAACCCCGAGTACCAGCGCCTGCTGCGGTGCACAGCCGATCAGATTCGGGATCGGCTGCCCGGTGACGGACCAGGAAGCCGGGAGATCGCTGACCTGATCGCGACTCTCGACGACGCGACACTTCAGGCCGCCATCCGAAACCTCGGCGGTCATGACGTCGACGCGTTGATCGATGCGTTCCGCGCGATCGACGACAGCCGCCCGACGGTGATCATCGCCTACACGATCAAGGGCTACGGGTTGCCGACGGAAGGCCACCCGCAGAATCACTCGGCACTTCTGAGCGCCGACGAGTTCGGCGCCCTCGCCGAACGCCTGCACCTCGACCCGCAGCATCCCTGGCAGCGGTTCCCCGCGGACTCCGCCATCGGTCGGCTCTGCGCCGACACCGCCGAACGTCTCCGCCGCCACCCCGTCGCTACATCGACGCCACCCGCTGTGCCCACCGACATCGGCCGCACCCCGCGGGGAACGGCGACGACCCAGGCGGCGCTGGGCCGGGTGCTGTTGGACCTCACCCGAGAAGCGCCAGAGGCCGCCCGCCGGGTCGTCACCGTCAGTCCCGACGTCAGTTCGACGACGAACCTGGGTGGCTGGGTCAACAAGGTCGGGGTGTGGTCGGCCGACGAGCGTCGGAACTGGTTCGCCGACGATTCCGAGACGATCATGCACTGGAACGAGAACCCGAGTGGTCAGCACATCGAACTCGGCATCGCCGAGACGAATCTCGTGGGCCTGCTCGGCGAACTGGGCGCGACGTGGAGCCGATGGGGCGAGCCGTTGTTCCCGATCGGTGTCATGTACGACCCGTTCGTCGAACGCGCCTTGGAGCCATGGTCTTTCGGTATCTACGCCGGCGGGCAATCGATACTCATCGGCACACCGTCAGGGGTGACATTGGCCGCGGAGGGTGGCGCCCACCAGTCGATCAAGACGCCATCGATCGGACTCGAGCAGCCGGGGTGCATCAGCTACGAACCCGCGTTCGCGCAGGACGTCGAATGGACATTGTTGGCGAGCATTGCGCGGTTGGGCCGACCGGACGGCACGTCCGCCTATCTGAGACTGTCCACGCGTCCCGTCGATCAGTCGCTGGCGGGCGTTCCCGACGATGCCGCCGCGCGGGAGCGCCGTCGGCGCCAGGTGGTCGCCGGTGGGTATCCACTGCGACGCAGTGAGGCACCACGGGTCACGATCGCTGCCATGGGGGCCGTCGTTCCCGAGGCGTTGGCAGCCGCCGATCGCCTCGCCGCATCGGGCGTCCCCTGCGACGTGCTGTGCATCACCAGTCCCGGGCTGCTGTTCGAGGCATTGCAGGCTCGGCGGGGACACGGCACGGCAGAGACATGGATTCTCGATCAGCTCTTCCCGTCGAACCGGGCGGTTCCGCTCGTCACGGTGCTCGACGGGCACCCGCACGCACTCGCCTTTCTGGCGACTGTGCAGGAGGTGCGGAGCACCGCCCTCGGCGTCTCACGCTTCGGTCAGGCGGGTTCTCTGGAGGACGTGTACCGCTACCACGAGATCGACGCAGACAGCATCATCCGGGCTGCGATGGATGTGGCGCACTGAGCGGTCGCCGGCGTCGATGAGAGAAAAGTGCGCCCGAAGGGATTCGAACCCCTAACCTTCTGATCCGTAGTCAGATGCTCTATCCGTTGAGCTACGGGCGCTCGGGTGGTGCATGTTCAGTTGTTGGCGGAGGCGAGAGGATTTGAACCTCCGGCCCGCTTTAAGGCGGGCAACTCATTAGCAGTGAGTCCCATTCGGCCGCTCTGGCACGCCTCCTGACGTTGACCGCCGAAGCAAGAGAGTACACAGGCCCTGCCGCGGGAAGCAAAGCAGATCGACCCCACCCCTAAACTGGTTCGGTGCCCGCCCGTCTGCGTCCCGAACTCGCCGATCTGCCCGCCTACACCCCGGGCAAGACCGTGCCGGGCGCCATCAAGATCGCCAGCAACGAAACCGTGCACGGACCCCTGCCCAGCGTGCGCGCTGCGGTAGAGAAGGCGATGGACGGCATCAACCGCTATCCCGACAACGGATACGTCGAGCTCAAAGAGCGCCTCGCCAAGCACGTGAACGTCGCACCCGAGCACATCTCCGTGGGCTGCGGGTCGGTGAGTCTGTGCCAGCAGCTGATCCAGATCACCTCGACCGTCGGTGACGAGGTTCTGTTCGGATGGCGCAGCTTCGAGATCTACCCGCTGCAGGTCCGCACCGCCGGCGCCACCCCAGTCCAGGTGCCGCTGACAGACCACACCTTCGACCTCGACGCCATGCTCGCCGCGATCACCGATCGCACCCGGCTGATCTTCGTCTGCAATCCGAACAACCCGACCAGCACGGTCGTCGACCCCGACAGGCTGGCCGCGTTCGTCGAGGCCGTCCCGCCGCACATCATGGTGGTGCTCGACGAGGCCTACATCGAATACATCCGCGACGACCTGGTGCCCGACAGCTTCGGTCTGGTCCGCGCGCACTCCAACGTCGTCGTGCTGCGGACGTTCTCGAAGGCGTACGGCCTGGCTGGCCTGCGCGTCGGATACGCCGTCGCCGACCCCGACATCGTCAGCGCACTGTCGAAGGTCTACGTCCCCTTCACCGCCACGACTGTCTCGCAGGCCGCCGCCATCGCGTCGCTGGACGCCGCCGACGAACTGCTCGAGCGCACCGACGCCGTCGTCGCCGAGCGCGCCCGTGTGTCGGCCGCTCTGCGCGACGCCGGGTACGAGCTGCCGCCATCGCAGGCCAACTTCGTGTGGCTGCCGCTGACGGGGCGCGCGCAGCAGTTCGCCGCCGACGCCGCCAACAGCCGCATCATCGTGCGGCCCTACGGTGACGACGGCGTGCGGGTCACCGTGGCGGCCCCGCATGAGAACGACGCCTTCCTCGATTTCGCCCGCACCTGGACAGGACGCCCATGACCGACTCCCGTAAGACCTTCCTCGAGCTGACTGCGCGCACCGACCGGATCGACGACGCCGAACTGGACGCGTTCTGGGCGACGCTGGCGCCCGCCACCATCGAGTTCATGCTCGGCGAATGGAAGGGCGGCGAGTTCGACACCGGGCACAAAGCCAACGGCTTCATGAAACGGCTCAACTGGTTCGGCAAGACGTTCCACTCCGCTGCCGACGCCAAGCCGCTGGTGTGCCTGGACGCCGACGGCGCCAAGTTCTCGAACACCGAGGCGATGAACGGCGAAGCCAGCCTGTGGATGGAGGAGTTCCGCGGGGAGACCGTCGCGTCGATGGTCTACGACGGCAAGCCGGTGCACGACCACTTCAAGGTCGTCGACGACAACGCCGTGATCGGCATCATGAACGGCAAGGGCGCCATGGACACCAGCTCCGGCACGCCGCGTCACCTGTATTTCTATCTCGAGCGGACCTAGCCCCCTATCGTGGCGACCATGAGGACGCGCGCGCGAGTGACGACGACCGCCATGGTCGGGCTGGCGATCGTGCTCGGGGCGACGACGGCGTGCTCGCGCAGCACTGAAGGTGCCGTGGCGCAGACCACCGAACCCGGCCCGCCGCTGACCACCGAGCGCAGCGCGCCGAGCGTTCCCGGGCTGCCGAGCATCCCCGGGCTGCCCGAGATCACGATCCCGAATCTGCCGCTGCCGACTCGCGGGTCGAACGTGCCTGAGGTGCCGCCGCCGCCGAACGCCACCAGCATGTCGTGCGAGGAGTACTCGAAGCTCGACGAGGCGACCCGGCTCGCAGTGGTGAAGGAGATCCTCGCCCAGGGCAACAACCCGATCGGCGCCAACGGCGAGACGGTGGGTCAGCTCCTCGCCGACGCCGCGTGCCAGTTCCTGCCGAGCGCGAAGGTCGCCGACGTCCTGATGGGCTGATGTTTCACGCCGCGCTGCGGCGGCTAGCCTCTTGGTCCATGGGTAGCAGCTACGAGTCACTGACGGTCGAGATCGCCGACCGCGTCGCACAGGTCACGTTGACCGGCCCGGGCAAGGGCAACGCGATGGGTCCGGCGTTCTGGGCGGAGCTCCCCCAGGTGTTCGCCGAATTGGACGCCGACCCCGAGGTGCGCGCGATCATCCTGACGGGCTCCGGCAGGAACTTCAGCTACGGCCTCGACCTGGCAGCGATGGGCGACACGCTCACGCCGATGCTGGCCGACGGCGCGCTGGCCAAACCGCGTGCCGAGTTCCACGCCCGCTTGAAGACGATGCAGCATTCGATCACCGCGGTGGCCGACTGCCGCACGCCGGTGATCGCGTCGGTGCACGGCTGGTGCATCGGCGGCGGGGTCGACCTGATCTCGGCGGTCGACATCCGGTATGCGAGTGCCGATGCGAAGTTCTCGGTGCGTGAAGTCAAGCTCGCGATGGTCGCCGACGTCGGCTCGCTCGCCCGGCTGCCGCTGATCCTGTCCGACGGACATCTGCGGGAATTGGCGTTGACGGGCAAGGACATCGACGCCGCGCGGGCCGAAAAGATCGGTCTGGTCAACGACGTGTATCCCGATGCCGACGCGTCGCTGGCCGCGGCGCGGGCTACCGCGGCCGAGATCGCCGCGAACCCGCCCCTGACCGTCGCCGGCGTCAAGGACGTGCTCGACGAGCAGCGCACCGCAGCGGTGTCCGCGAGCCTGCGCTACGTGGCGGCGTGGAACTCGGCGTTCCTACCGTCGAAGGACCTCACCGAGGGCATCACAGCGATGTTCGGCAAACGCCCGCCGAACTTCACCGGCGAGTGAGGGCTAGATCTTGCGTCCCGCCGTCTCCGGCAGCGCCAGCACACACGCCAGGCTGACCAGGCCCAGCGCGCCCATCATCACCGACACGGCCCATCCGCCGAAGGACGCCAGCAGCATCGGCGACACCACCGGCGGCAGCGCGCCGCCGACGATCGCGCCCAGCGTGTGTGACAGCGCGGCCCCGGTGTAGCGGTACTCGGGGGCGAAGATCTCGGGCAGCAGCGCGGCGAGCGGTCCCATGCACCAGCCGATCAGGCAGTACGTGACAACGATCGTCACGCCGAACATCATCTTGTCGCCGGTTTCGATCAACGGGAACACCGCGAACGCCCACGGTGCCGTCAGAGCGAATCCCCACGAGACGACACGGCGTCTGCCGTAGGTGTCGCTGAGAATGGCCGATACCGCGGCAAAGCCCACCGCGCACAGGCCGCCGATCACGCCGGTCAACAACACCAGGTCGTAGGAGAAGTCGAGCCGATCGGCGGCGTAGTGGACGAAGAACGTGCCCGCCTGGAACACCAACATGGGAGCGCACACCGCGACACCGGCGGCCAGCAGCACCTGCCGGCCCTGCCGGCGGAACAGCGCCACCAGCGGAGCGCCCTGGTGTCCGGCGTCCTTCTCGAGCGCCGGGGAATCCTTGACGTGCATGCGGATATAGAGCGCCACGAGGATCAGAATCCCGCTGAGCAAGAACGGGATTCGCCACGCCCAGCCGAAGAACGCCGAACCGGGATCCTCTCCGAAGATCGCCTGCACCACCCAGAACACGAGGTTGGCCAGCACCAGCGCGGTGCCCAGGCCGAGTTGAGTGAACATGCCGAAGAACCCGCGCCGGTCCTGCGGTGAGTTCTCGGCGCTGAGCAGGACGGCCCCCGCCCATTCGCCTCCCACGGCGAAGCCCTGGATCAGTCGCAGAGCCAGCAGCAACAGCGGTGCCGCGACTCCGATGGTTGCTGTGCTCGGGATGAGGCCGACGCCGACGGTCGCGACGCCCATCAGCAGCAGCGTCACGACCAGCGTCTGCTTGCGGCTGATGCGGTCGCCGAAGTGGCCGAACACCGCCGCCCCCACCGGACGGGCCAGGAACGCGGCCGCGAACGCGCCCAGCGAGGCGGTCGTCGCCATGATCGGGGACAACTCGGGGAAGAACACCGTCGGGAACACCAGCGCAGCGGCGGTGCCGTAGATGAAGAAGTCGTAGAACTCGATGGCCGAGCCCACGTAGCTGGACAGCGCGATCCGCCACAGCGGTTGGGTGGGCGTCTGGCCTGTCGCGGCCGTGGGGGCCGTTTCCATCGTCATGTGGTCGATATTGACGGCTTTGCCGGATATTCACATCCGCTATTGGGTGGAATGACCCGGTGGATTGCGATGTCCACCGATCAGGGGATATACCAACAACTTGCCACTCGGTGGCAAACAAAGTTGCTGATGACGTTTCAATGACTTTGCTTCGTGCAACAGGAAGCAGCATGACGAAACGATCCGTAGTGAGTGTCTTGTCCTCTGCCGCAGCAGTATGCGCGTCCATGGTGAGCGGAATCGGCACACCCGCAGCCACAGCACAGGGTTGCAGTGATGTCGAAGTGATATTCGCCCGGGGCACGACCGAGCCTGCCGGCGTGGGGTGGCTGGGCACCGCGTTCATCAACTCGGTGCGCAGCAAGGTGGGCGCCAAGTCCGTGTCGACCTACGCGGTGAACTATCCCGCAAGCTGGGACCTGTACTCCTCGGTGCGCGCAGGCGGGACCGACGCACTCGCCCGCGTGCACGCCACCGCCGCCAACTGTCCCAACACCCGCATCGTCCTGGGTGGCTACTCGCAGGGCGCTGGTGTCGTCGATGTCCTGGCGATCGGCCAACGCGTGGGCGTGTTCACCCCGATGCCCATCCCCGCCGAAGACGAGCCGCACGTCGCGGCGCTCGCGGTCTTCGGCAACCCGATGCGCACGATGAACGGCGGCGGCCCGCTCACCGACAAGAGCCCGGTTTATGGCAGCCGGACCATCGACCAATGCGCCGCCGGCGACCAGTACTGCGACGCGGGACCCTCCACCAACACGGGGCACTACGCCTACGTCCAGAACGGCATGGTCGACCAGGCGGCAGCGTTCGTCGCCGGTCGGGTGTAGCGCTTCCGACCGGGTACCTGCGAGTTCTCCCGCAGGTCTGCCCAGCTCTGGCTACGATTTGCGGGTGAAGAGATCCGCGATCGCCGCCCTGTCGGCGACTCTGTTCGTCGGCGGGGCGGCCGTCGCCCCCGTCGCGTTCGCTCCCAGCGCGGCAGCCGACATCTGCGCCGGCGTCCACGGCCGCTTCGTCGGTGTCGCAGGCTGCGGCGCACCCATCGCGCACATCGCCACCGGTGCGGCCATCGCGACCGGCGTGGCCGCCGGCGTCGCCATCGAATCGGCGTCGGTGCCGTACGTGCCCGGGGAGGTCCCGTGCTACACCGTCGAAGGCGTTCCGTACTACACCCCGCCGGGCCAACCCTGCTGACGAACGCAGCATCCGCACCTGGCGGTGGCGGAGGGATTTGAACCCCCGGACGGTGTTAGCCGTCTCTCGCTTTCAAGGCGAGTGCATTAGGCCGCTCTGCCACGCCACCGCGGGTCAGTCTAGACGCGGCCCACCTTGGCCGACGGCGCCCCCGACTGCAGCGCGGTGCTGATCCGACGGCAGTTCTCCCCCATCGCCGTCACCTGCGGCCGCGACAGCCGGTCCACGAAGTGCTCACGGACCGCCGCCCCATACGTCTGCTGAGCCGACGACAGCGCGTCGCGCCCCTGCGGGGTGATGAACGCCAGCACCCCGCGACCGTCCTCCGGGCTCGCACCGCGGGTCACCAGCTCCTGCTTCTCCAGGCGGTTGATCTGCCGCGTGACACGACTCGGCAGCGACATCAACGACTCGGCCAGATCTCCCATCCGGGCAGCCCCCGCCGGCGACGCGGCCAGCAAATCGAGCAGCCGCACATCGTTCAAAGTGAGCTTGTGCTTGTCCACCAACGATCGATTCATCGTGGCGTACAAGCGCAGCGCAGCGTCCAAGAAGTTCTGCCACGCACGTTGTTCTGACATGTCCAAACCCGGCGTATCGCTCGCGCTACGCCCCCCGATCATCCCCTCCATGGGCACATATTAGAGGCCCCGCCCTATTGCCACTGGGCAAAAGGACTGCAGTTTCGCCTGCGTAGTAGCGTTGCGCGCATGCTGGCTATCGTGGCGGACTCCGGCCGACTGACCTGGCAAGCCGTCCCCGATGTGACCCCCGGCCCCGGCGAGGTCCTGCTCCGGGTCACTGCCGCCGGCGTCAACCGGGCCGACCTGCTGCAGGCCGCCGGAAACTATCCGCCTCCACCGGGCGCCAGCGACATCATCGGTCTCGAGGTGTCCGGGGTGATCGAAGGCCTCGGCACCGGCCTCGACGAGACGGAATGGGCGTCCGGGCAACAGGTCTGCGCTTTGCTGGCAGGTGGCGGTTACGCCGAATACGTGGCGGTCCCGGCCCGCCAGGTGCTGCCGGCTCCCGCCGGCGTGCCGATCGAATACGCCGCCGGAGTGCCCGAGGTCGCCTGCACCGTCTGGTCCAACATCGTGATGACTGCCGGCGTGCAGCCCGGCCAACTCCTGTTGGTACACGGGGGCGCCAGCGGTATCGGCACCCACGCCATCCAGGTCGCCGGCGCGCTCGGCTGCCGCGTCGCCGTGACCGCGGGATCGGCGAACAAACGCGAGCTGTGCGCTGAACTGGGCGCCGAGATCACCATCGACTACCACACCGACGACTTCGTCGAGATGATCCGCGAGGCGGGCGGCGCCGACGTCATCCTCGACATCATGGGAGCGGCCTACCTGGACCGCAACATCGACGCCCTCGCCAAAGACGGGCGGTTGGTGATCATCGGCATGCAGGGCGGGGTCACGGGCGACCTCAACATCGGCAAGCTGCTGGCCAAGCGCGGTGGCGTCTTCGCCACCGGTCTACGAGGCCGCCCCGTCGACGGACCCGCCGGCAAGGCCGAGATCGTGACGCAGGTGCTCGAGAACGTGTGGCCGATGATCGCCGACGGGCAGGTCCGGCCGGTGATCGGCGCGGAGTTTCCCATCGCGGAGGCACAGGCCGCCCACGAGCTCCTCGAGTCCGGCGACGTGTCGGGCAAAGTGATTCTGCGCGTAGGTGATTAGGGCTGCTCAGCCGAGCGAGGCCAGCGCCCGCACCAGCTGATCGACCTCGGCGGCCGTGCTGTAGTGCGCCAGCCCGATCGTCACCGCGCCACCCACGTCGTTCACGCCGATGACGTCGAGCACGCGGGAGTTCGCGTTCGCGATCGCGAGGATGCCGTTGTCGGCGAGCCGCTGAACCACCCGCTCGGCGGGCACGTTCTCGACGGCGAAGCTCAGCACCGGGATGCGCTCCTCGGGGCTCCCGATCACGATCACCGTGGGCAGCACCCGCAGCGAGGACAGCAGGTAGTCGAAGAGACCATCGAGATAGCCGGAGACGGATCTCATCGACACCGCCAACCGCTCTCGACGGCCGCCCTGCGCCGAGTCCTCAAGTCCGGCAAGATATTCGATGCTGGCCACCAGGCCGGCAAGATAGCCGAACTGGTGCGATCCCAGCTCCAGCCGAGCCGGACCGGTCGCCTCCGGATCCAGCGACACCGACCCGAATGCGTCGATGAGCGAGGGGTCGCGGAACACGAGCGCGCCGACGGGCGGCCCACCCCAGGCGAGCGCGTTGAGCGCCACCACGTCGGCCTCCACCTCGTCGATGTCGATCAGGCGGTAGGGCGCGGCGGCGGAGTGGTCGACGACGACGAGGCCGCCGACCTCGTGCACCAGTTTGGTCACCTCGCGCAGCTCGGTGACGGTACCCAAAGTCGTTGACGCTGAGGTCAATGCGACCAGCCGGGTGGCCCGGTTCACCAGGCCCTCCCACTGCCACGTCGGCAGTTCCCCGGTCTCGATGTCCACCTCGGCCCACTTGACCTGGGCGCCGTAGCGGTTCGCCGCGCGCAGCCACGGCGCGATGTTGGCCTCGTCGTCGAGCCGCGACACCACCACCTCGTACCCGAGCCCGACGCGGCCCGATGCGGCATCGGCGAGCGAGGTCAGAAGCACCGCGCGGTCGGCGCCCAGCACCACTCCGGCCGGGTCGGCGTTGACCAGGTCAGCCACCGCCTGGCGGGCCGCCGCCAGCACGGCCGCGCTGCGCCGCGACGACGGGTGTGCACTGGCCACCGTCGGCATCGAGCCACGGAAAGCGGTGGACACGGCGCGGCTGACGGTATCGGGCAGCAGCATGCCGTGCTGGGCATCGAGGTGCACCCAGCCATCGCCCAACGACGGGTGCAGACCCCGCACCCGGGCGACGTCGTATGCCATGTCAGCCCACCTTAGTGCGTCAAGGGAACCACGCCGTACCGCCGCATCGCGGACGGTGAGCGATTGCCCGACTTCGCTCGTGCTGCCCATGCCGTGGCCGGTACGGGTCATCTGGGCAGCCATACTAGTCCAGTGAGCCTCGGGTACGGAGTGCTAGTTGCGTGGGCGTTGCTGGTGGTCCCCGGGGCAATCATCGCGCGGTGCGGCGGGCTGCGCTGGCAGGCTGCTGTGGCCGTCGGCCCGGCCCTGACCTACGGCGCCGTGGCCATGGCGATCGTGCCGTTCGGCGCGCTCGGAGTGCCGTGGAATGCGGGCACCGCACTGCTCACCCTCGCCGTCGTCACCGGCGTGATCGCGGGTTTGCGGGTACTGCCCCGGCGCATCTGGTCGGGTCCCGAGATTCTCGAGCGACCACGTCCGCCCCGCGGCGCGGCACTGCTGGCCGGCGGCGGCGTCGTCCTGGGTGCGGTCCTTATCTGGGTCGCCGCCGCGCGCGGTCTGGGGAACTGGCAGTCGATTCCCAGCACCTGGGATGCGGTCTGGCATGCCAACACCATCCGGTTCATCCTCGACACCGGCCAGGCCTCGCCCACCCACATGGGCGAACTACGCAACGTCGAGACCTCCGAGGCGCTGTACTACCCGTCCGCCTTCCACGCGCTGGCCGCCGTGTTCGCCCAGGTGGCCGGGGCCGCACCGGCGACGGCGTACACGGTGGTCTCCGTCGCGGTGTCCTCCTGGCTTTTCCCCGCGAGCGCGGCGATGTTGACGTGGCAGCTCATGCACCGGTGGGCGGCGCCCTGGCCTACGTTCGCTGCGTCCGCCGCCTCGGCGGTACTGGCCGCATCGTTCACCGCCGTCCCGTACGTCGAGTTCGACACCGCGTCGATCCCCAACCTCGCCGCCTATGGAATCGCCATACCGGTGTTCGTGCTCGTCACCGCCACGCTGGCGCACCGCGACCGCATCCCGTTGGCAGTGCTGGCCGTGGTGGGAGTGTTCTCGGTGCACATCACCGGTGGGGTGGTCGCGGTCCTGCTGGTGGCCGCGTGGTGGCTGGTCGACGTGCTGCGCTCACCCGTCCGTGGCCGGCTCGCCGACCTCACCACCCTGGTCGCCGTCGGTGCGCCCTCGGTGGCGCTGCTACTCCCCCAGTTCCTGGGCGTACTGCAGCAGGCCGAGATCATCGAGGGCCACTCGTTCGTCACCCATCAGGGCAGGAAGCGGGCGCTGTTCGACGCCGTCGTCCAGCACACCCGCCACCTCAACGACTTCCCGATCCAGTGGTGGCTGATCGTGCTGGCGGCAGCCGGTGGCGTTCTGATCGTGCTGCGGCGAGTGTGGTGGCCCGTTCCGGTGTGGCTGCTGCTGGTCGTCGCGATCGTGCACTCCTCGGCGCCGTTCGGCGGTCCCGTGGGTGCCGCCGTCGGCCAGTTCAGCGACCTGTTCTACAGCGACCCGCGCCGCCTGTCGGCGGTGATCACCCTGCTGCTGAGCGCACTCGCCGGAATCGCGGCGACGACCGGCGCGTGCTGGCTCGCGGAACGTCTCCCGGCGGTGTCGGCGCGGGTGCGGCACACCGCGGTCGCCGCGGTCCTGGCGGTGGCCGCCGTCGTCTCGGCGGTGCACTATCTACCGCGGCACGAGTTCCTGTTCGGCGAGAAGTACGACTCGGTGATCATCGACGGCAAAGACCTCGAGGCCTTCGCCCATCTGGCGACCCTGCCGGGGGCACGCGACACGCTGATCGCCAACGCCAACACCGACGGCACCGCCTGGATGTACGCCATCACCGACCTTCACCCGCTCTGGACGCACTACGACTACCCGGTGCAGCAGGGCCCGGGCTACCACCGGTTCGTCATCTGGGCCTACGCCGACGACGCGGACACCGATCCTCGGGTGGCCGAGGCGGTGAAAGCGCTGAACATCCGCTACCTTCTCGTGAGCACGCCGGTGGTGCGGGGGTTCGTGATCCCCGACGGTCTGGCGTCGCTGGACAAATCCCGTTCGTGGGAGAAGATCTACGACAACGGCGAGACGCGCATCTATCAGTGGCGCGGAGCCCGACCGGAATGACGACGCGACGCTGGGGCACTCTTAGACCATGACTTCGGACGACGACAACATCGAGATCATCGGCGACGGAACCTCCGACGCAGAGCAGGGCTCCGACGGGAAGTCGCTGACCGACCTGGTCGAGCAGCCCGCCAAGGTCATGCGGATCGGCACGATGATCAAGCAGCTGCTCGAGGAGGTCCGCGCCGCCCCCCTCGACGAGGCCAGCCGCGGCCGGTTGCGCGACATCCACCGCACCAGCATCAGCGAGCTCGAAGACGGCCTCGCGCCGGAGCTGCGCGCCGAGCTCGAGCGGCTCACGCTGCCGTTCACCGAGGACGCGGTGCCGTCGGATTCCGAACTGCGCATCGCTCAGGCGCAGCTGGTGGGCTGGCTGGAGGGGCTGTTCCACGGCATCCAGACCGCGCTGTTCGCCCAGCAGATGGCCGCTCGTCAGCAGCTCGAGCAGATGCGCCAGGGTGCGCTGCCGCCCGGTGTGAGCATTCCGGGACAACGCGGCGGCCCGGGCCATCCCGGCACCGGCCAGTACCTGTGAGAACTCGGTGAGCAGTCCCCACTCGTCGGAACCGTTCATCGAGACGCGCAATGCGTGGGTGGAGTTTCCGATCTTCGACGCCAAGACACGCTCGCTGAAGAAGGCGTTCCTCGGCAAGGCCGGCGGCGCGATCGGGCGCAACGAGTCCAACGTCGTCGTGATCGAGGCGCTGCGCGACATCACGATGTCGTTGAAGATGGGCGACCGGGTGGGCCTCGTCGGCCACAACGGTGCCGGCAAGTCGACGTTGCTGCGCCTGCTCTCCGGTATCTACGAACCCACTCGCGGGGTGGCGACCGTGCAGGGCCGCGTGGCGCCGGTGTTCGACCTGGGGGTCGGCATGGACCCCGAGATCTCCGGTTTCGAGAACATCATCATCCGGGGGCTCTTTCTCGGGCAGACGCGCAAGCAGATGCTGGCCAAGGTCGACGAGATCGCCGACTTCACCGAACTGGGCGACTATCTGTCGATGCCGTTGCGGACGTACTCGACCGGTATGCGCGTGCGGTTGGCGATGGGTGTGGTGACGAGCATCGACCCGGAGATCCTGCTCCTCGACGAGGGGATCGGCGCCGTGGACGCCGACTTCCTGCGCAAGGCGCAGACCCGGCTGGCCGATCTGGTGGCCCGGTCGGGAATCCTGGTCTTCGCCAGCCATTCCAACGAGTTCCTGGCCCGGTTGTGCAACACCGCGATGTGGATCGACCACGGCACCGTCAAGATGGAAGGCGGCATCGAGGACGTCGTGCGGGCCTACGAGGGCGAGGACGCCGCGCGGCACGTGCGGGAGGTCCTCGAGGAGACCGCGCGTGGCTGAGTCCATATGCGCGGTCGTGGTCACCCATCGGCGCCCCGACGAGCTCGCGAAGTCCCTCGACATCGTGGCGGCGCAGAGCCGGCGTCCCGATCACCTGATCGTCGTCGACAACGATGCCGATGATCGGGTCCGCGACATCGTTGCCGGACAACCGATTCCGACCACCTACCTCGGCTCCCGACGCAACCTCGGCGGAGCCGGCGGGTTCGCGCTCGGCATGCTGCACGCGCTGGCACTCGGCGCGGACTGGGTGTGGCTGGCCGACGACGACGGCCGGCCCCAGAACAGCGAAGTGCTACAGACCCTGCTGCGGTGCGCCGAACGCCACGGACTGGCCGAGGTGTCACCGATGGTGTGCAACCTCGAGCATCCCGAACGGCTGGCCTTCCCGCTGCGCCGGGGGCTGACCTGGCGCCGCCTGGCCAGTGAATTGCGCACCGACGGAAGCGGAGACCTGCTGCCCGGCATCGCCTCGCTGTTCAACGGCGCCCTGTTCCGCGCATCGACGATCGAGGCGGTGGGCGTGCCCGATCTGCGACTGTTCATCCGCGGTGACGAGACCGAGGTGCACCGGCGGCTGATCCGCACGGGTCTGCCGTTCGGCACCTGCCTGGACGCGGTCTACCTGCACCCTTGCGGGACAGAGGAATTCAAGCCGATCCTGGGTGGTCGGATGCACACCCAGTATCCCGACAACGAGACCAAGCGCTTCTACACCTATCGCAACCGTGGCTACCTGCAGTCACAGCCCGGCATGCGCCGGCTCGTCGCCCAGGAGTGGCTGCGCTTCGGCTGGTACTTCCTGGTGTCGGCCCGCGATCCCCGGGGCTTCGCCGAGTGGATCCGGTTGCGGCGGTTGGGACGACGAGAGAGGTTCACACGTCGATGACGTTCACCGATGCCGCGGCGCAGTCTCGGACCTTCGGCCGGGCGTGGGCCGACCTGGTCGGCGGCTTCGGCAAGCGCGAACTCTGGTTCCACCTGGGCTGGCAGGACATCAAGCAGCGCTACCGGCGTTCGGTGCTCGGCCCGTTCTGGATCACGATCGCGACCGGGACGACCGCGGTCGCGATGGGCGCGCTGTATTCGAAGCTGTTCAAACTCGAACTGTCCGAACACCTTCCCTACGTCACGCTCGGGCTGATCATCTGGAACCTGATCAACGCCTCGATCCTCGAGGGTGCCGAGGTGTTCATCGCCAACGAGGGCCTGATCAAGCAGCTGCCGACCCCGCTGTCGGTGCATGTCTACCGCCTGGTGTGGCGGCAGATGATCCTGTTCGCGCACAACATCATCATCTTCGTGATCATCGCGATGATCTATCCGAAACCGTGGACGTGGACCGACCTCGCCGTGATTCCGGCGCTGGGTCTCATTGCGCTGAACTGTGTCTGGGTGTCGCTGTGTTTCGGCATCCTCGCGACCCGCTACCGCGACATCAGCCCGCTGCTGAACAGCCTGGTGCAGCTGCTGTTCTTCATGACGCCGATCATCTGGAACGAGTCCACGCTGCAGGCTCAGGGAGCCGGGCAGTGGGCGAAGATCGTCGAATTGAACCCGCTGCTGCACTATCTCGACATCGTGCGTGCGCCGTTGCTGGGCGCGGATCAGGAGCTCCGACACTGGGTCGTGGTGCTGGTGCTGACCGCGCTCGGTTGGGTGTTCGCCGCGCTGGCGATGCGCCAGTATCGCGCGCGGGTGCCGTACTGGGTATGACGCTCAGCTGACCAGTGCGGTGTGGTCCGGCTCCGGGCCGAAGACGAACCGTCGGCCGGTGAGTACCTGCGGGGTGATCCGCACGTAGCGCAGCTTGCTGGTCGCGATCCACGGATACAGGCCCGCGCGCTCGGCTTCGGCGATCTCGGCGGATGTGCCGAGCAGCTTGGCCGTGCCGCGCACCACCACGCTCCATCCCTCGGCGACGTTGTGGTCGTCGGCCTCGAACACGACGTTCTCGTTCAGCACCGCGGAGAGCAGTTTCGTGCCCTCGGCGGTGCGGAACAGCAGCGTCTCGTGCTGCACGACGTAGTTGACGGGGAAGATCTCCGTCCAGCCGCCGACGGTGGTCACCAGTCGGCCGAGGGTGAGTCCGGAGAGCAGCTGCCAACTCTGCGCGTCGGACAGCTCGGTCACGGGGGTTGTCGCTTCCATGCCCTCATGCTCGTCGGCGGCCACCACGGCCCGTAGGGTCCAAGGCCCCTTCTTGGTCGGCCGGCTCAGCGGCGCGGCGGCGGGGTCTGCACCGCGGCGTTGATCCGGTTCCAGGCGTTGATGGTGACGGCCATGGCGATGACCTGTCCGAGTTCACGCTGTGTGAAGGCGTCCGCGGCGCGGGCGTAGACGTCTTGGGGGACGCCGTGATCGCCGAGGACAGTGAGGGATTCGGTGATCGCGAGCGCGGCCTGTTCGCGTTCGGTGAAGAGATCGCCGGCCTCGGTCCACGCTGCGAGGACATCGAGCTTCTGTTCGCTCACGCCGATCTTGCGCGCGTCACGGGTGTGCATGTCGAGGCAGAACGCGCACCGGTTCATCTGCGAGGCGCGGATCTTGATGAGCTCGCCGAGCTCCGGTTCGACGTCCTTGGCCGCCGCGGTGGACAGCGCCATCATCGCCTCGTAGAGCTCGGGAGAGCTCTTGTAGATCGGGAATCTGGGTCCGGTCAGTGTCTGCGTCATGGCTTCGACGCTAGGCCGAAAAGACCCGCCTCGGTGGTTCAATTGAGTGATGGTTTCATGGGCCAATTCCGGTGCGCGAGATCTTCACCTCGAGCTGCGGGACGCGCTGATCCCCGGTGCACGCGGAGCCAAGGAGACGGTGATCGCTGCGCTGCGGGACGCGGCGCGGTCCGGGCGGCTGCCGCCGGGCACCGTGCTGCCGGCATCGCGCACGTTGGCCGCCGATCTCGGACTGGCGCGCAACACCGTCGCCGACGCGTACGCCGAACTCGTCGCCGAAGGGTGGTTCGGCTCCCGCCAGGGAGCGGGCACCTGGGTGCTGAACACGGCCCAGCCGTCGACCCGTACCCGGCCTCGCGGACGGTCGGTGACCCCGGTGCACAATCTGATGCCCGGGTCGCCCGATGTGTCGGAGTTCCCGCGCAACGAGTGGATCGCCTGCACACGTCGCGCGCTGACCGCCGCTCCGAACGACGCGCTGCACATGGGCGATCCGCGAGGACGTATCGAATTGCGTTCTGCGCTGGCTGATTACCTGGCCCGGGCACGCGGTGTCCGGACCTCACCTGAGTCGATCGTCATCTGCGCCGGGGTCCGCCAGGGCGTGGAGCTGTTGGCCCGCGTTCTGGGCGGGCCTATCGCCGTCGAGGCGTACGGGTTGCATCTGTTCCGCGACGCGATCGCGGCAGTGGGCGGGTCCACGGTGCCGATCGGGGTCGACGACCACGGCGCCGTCGTCGAGGAACTGGAGGGTCTGGACGTGGCCGGGGTGCTGCTGACACCGGCGCACCACAATCCGCTCGGGATGCCGCTGCACCCGTCACGGCGCACCGCGGTGGTCGAATGGGCCCGTCGCACATCCCGTTTCGTCCTCGACGACGACTACGACGGGGAGTTCCGCTTCGACCGCCAACCTGTCGGCGCGCTGCAGGCATTGGACCCCGGTCGGGTGGTCTACCTCGGGTCGGTCAGCAAGAGCCTGTCACCGGCGCTGCGGCTGGGGTGGCTCGCTCTGCCCGACAGCCTGGTGGATCCGGTCGTCGAAGCCGCTGGGGGACAACAGTTCTCTGTCGACGTGATCAATCAGCTCACCCTCGCCGATTTCATCGCGCGCGGGTACTACGATCGCCACATCCGGCGCATGCGGGGACGATACCGACGGCGCAGGGACGCTCTTGTACGGGCGCTGACACCATTCGACGTGGACACGGTCGGAATGGCGGCCGGACTCAACCTGCTGGTGACGCTGCCCGCTGGCACCGAGGCCGAGGTGATGCGCCGCGCGGGGGAGGCCGGGATCGCATTGACCGGTCTGTCGATCCTGCGGCACCCCGACGCGGACCTGGACGAGCGCGACGGCATCGTCGTCGGATACGCCGCACCACCGGAACATGCCTTCGATGGGGCGGTCTCGGCGTTATGCGAGGTGCTGGCCGCCAGTCGGTTGTAGCGTCGCACCATGCGGCGTCACATGAACGCATACGAGCGAGTGCTCGAACGCTTCGCGCGGACGCCACCGGGTTACTGGTACGTCACTCGGCTGGCGCCACGGATCGATCCGCCGCTGCTGCGCCTCAGCGGCGGTCGCATCAGCAGTGTGTTCCCTGTGCCGGCGATGCTGTTGACGACCATCGGGGCCAAGACGGGTCTGCGCCGCACCTTGCCGCTTCTCTATGTGGTCGATGGTGATTCGCTGATCCTGATCGCGTCCAACTACGGGCGGCCGGGGAACCCGTCGTGGTACCGCAATCTGAAGGCCAATTCCCACGTCGAGGTCCTCGCGGGCCGGCGCAGCGGCACCTACACCGCGTCCGAGATCATCGACCCCGCCGAGCGCTCCGCGGCGTGGGAGGGTGCGTTGGACCTGTATGCCGGGTACGCGGATTACGAAGTGCGCGCCGGTGATCGAACCATTCCGTTGATCCGGCTGCGACGGATCCCATGACAAAGGGCGCCCCTTGTGGGGCGCCCTTTGCGGTTCTCCGAGGGGGGATCTCGGAGGGGGGACTACTTGACCGTGACGTAGATCGTCTGGTTGATGGTCGAGCGGTTCGAATCGCCGTTGGAGGTACCGAACGGCTCGGCGCCGCGCTGGATCGGCCCGCGCGTCACGGAGACGACCGACGACTGATCGAGCGGTGCACTGGACTGGCGGGTCACGACGACCCGGTTGCCCTGCGCCTCGAGCTCGCTGATGGTCTGCTCGGCGTCGCCTCCGGTCGGGGCGGCGAATGCGGGGGCGGCCAAGCCCAGGGCTCCGGCAGTCAGGGCGGCGGCGGCAGCTGTGGTGATGGTGAACTTCTTCATTGTCTTGCCCTCTTCTGGTTTCCGATCGTGGTGATCTGATATCTGGAACTCGCCCGCGCCTCAGAACATTTCGGGTGGCAGAAATTTGATCATCGCTGGCAGAAACACATGAGTGAGACTTGTCGGGGCGCCCGGTAGAATCGAACACATGTTCGAAGCATCAGATCTGGGCGAGCTCAGTGCCGCCGATCTGATCGACGCTGCCCGGCAGTGGGCCCGCGCTGAGAACGCCGCGGCGGCGCGCAAGATGGCGGTGATGTCCGAGCTGTTCACCCGACGGACCGGCGTGGATGCCGAGGACCGCTCCGGTTGGTGGCTCGATCCCGACGCGGCGGTCGCCGCCGAGGTGGCGGTGGCGGTGGGCGTGACTCAAGGGCTGGCGCTCCATCAGATCCAACGTGCGGTGGCTCTGAGGGACCGGCTCCCCCGGGTCGCGGCGCTGTTCGCCGAAGGGCTCATCAGCGACCTGATGATCCGCAAGATCGTCTACCGCACCGGGCTGGTGACCGACCTCGCGGTGATGGCCGAGGTCGATGCCGTGATCGCAGACCGCGTCGGCCGCTGGGGACAGCTGTCGGAGAAGAAGATCGAGCAGGCGATCGACGCGACCGTCCTGGCTCACGATCCGATCGCCGTGCGCCAGGTGGTGGAATCCCTGGCGGGCCGGCGGGTCGAGTTCGGCTCACCGTCGGACGCGCCGGGTTTCACCAGCGTGTGGGCATTGCTGCCGGTTGCCGACGCCACCGCGCTGCAGGATCGCCTGGAGGCCATCGCGCACACCGTCTGCTCGGCCGACCCCCGCACTCTGCAGAACCGTCGGGCCGACGCGCTGAGCGCCATCGGCGTGGGGCTGGATGCGCTGGTGTGCCAGTGCGGTCTCGACGACTGTGACGCCGCCACCGGGCCGACGCCGAGCCCCAACACGACGGTCTACGTGATCGCCGACACCGAGACCGTAGAGGAGACGGTCACCGAAGAACCCGCACGCAGGGACAAGCCCGCGCTCATCTTCGGGTCCGGGGTCACCACGGTGGAGGCGTTGAACCTGACGCGCGCTCGTCTACGACAGATCGTGCATCCCGGTGACGCACCGCCCGAAGCGCACTATGTACCGTCGCGCGCGCTCGCCGAATTCGTCCGGTGCCGGGATGTCACCTGCCGCTTCCCCGGCTGTGACGTGCCCGCCACCGAAGCAGACATCGACCACACCGTCCCGTACCCCGTCGGGCCCACCCACGCGTCGAATCTGAAGGCGCTGTGCCGTTTTCATCATCTCCTGAAGACGTTCTGGGCCGGCCTCGAGGGCTGGCACGACCGCCAACTGCCCGACGGCACCGTCATCTGGACCAGCCCGACCGGCCACTCGTACACGACGTACCCGGGCAGTCGGGATCTGTTCCCGTCGCTGTGCCGCCCGACCGGCACGCTGTGGGACGCCGAGCCGCCGAGGCCGCCGGCCTGCGAGGCGCGCGGTGCGATGATGCCGCGGCGTCGGCGCACGCGCGCGCAGAGCCGGGCCCGCGCGGTCACAGCGGCCCGTCGCCTCAACCAACAGCGCGGCGCCGAAGCCCACGGACCTCCCCCGTTCTAAGCTGCCCGGGTGGCCGAGCCTCCGCTGTCACCGCAGCTGCCGTTGACGACGCAGATCTGGCGCTTCGTCCTGACCGGTGGCTTGTCGGCGATCGTGGACTTCGGTCTGTACGTCGCGTTTCTCGCGTTTGGGTTGCACGTCAACGTCGCCAAGACGCTGAGCTTCATCGCGGGGACGACGACCGCCTACCTGATCAATCGGCGCTGGACGTTCCAGGCGCCGCCCAGCCGTGCGCGCTTCATCGCGGTCGTACTGCTCTACGCAATCACCTATGCCGTCCAGGTCGGCATCAACTACGTCTTCTACATGCAGTTCGAGAACCAGCCCTGGCGCGTGCCGGTCGCCTTCGTCATCGCCCAGGGCACCGCCACCGTCATCAACTTCATCGTGCAGCGCGCCGTCATCTTCCGGCTGCGATGACCGCGGGACCGACGGCACACACGGCGCTCCTCACGGACGGTTGGCACGCCGTGGTGCGCCGGTCAGCACCGGCGCTGGCCGCCTGGGCCACGCTGATGCTGCTCGAGCTCTACGTCCTGGTCGCCTCAGGCGACCAGGACATCGACATCAGCACGTCCCCGTCTTTCGCGGACTGGTCGGTGCTCGTCGTGCTGGCAACGCTGCTGCCGCTGATGGCTCTCGTTGCGTTCGCCGTGAGCCGCGTCGCCAGCGCGCGTGCCCGCAGGCTGATCGCCTGGGGCTCGATCGTGGTGGGCCTGGCCTCGGACACCTATCAGGCCGGCGGATGGACCGCTGTCAGGACCGAAGCCGTCGACGTCGCGGTCATCGTCGTCATCCTGGCCGCGACCGGTTCCGGGCTGGGCGCAATCCTCGGCTGGGCGCTGCGCACGACGTTCACCCATCTGCGCTCGGCGGGCCAGCTGCTCGCGCGTGCGCTCCCGGTCGTCCTGCTCACCCTGCTGGTGTTTTTCAACAACACCGTCTGGTACATCGCCGCCAACCTCGAGACCAGCCGGATCTGGCTGCTGGCCGGCTGCATGGCTGCGCTCGCGCTCGCCTTCACGGTCACCGAGTCCATCCACGCCTGCCGTCCCCTGATCGTCGATGCCGAGCCACCGTTGCGGCGGTCGGAACGGGTCAAGGTCGTCGCGGTGGTGTCCCTGGCCCAGAGCATTCAGGCGTTGGTCCTCGCCCTGGTCACCGGCGTGATCTTCTTCGTGATGGGGCTGGTGGTGCTCAACGACACGGTGCTCGACCACCTGACCGACGGGAATCCGGCGCGCAGCCAGTGGCTCGACATCGCGCTCCCGATCGACCAGGCGCTGGCCCACATCACACTCATCCTGATCGCGATGACGTTCATGTACCTGAGCGCCCGCGCCGCCACCGATGCCAAACACCGCGCCGACTTCGTCGACCCGCTCCTCGACGACCTCCGCGCTACCCTCACGCTGAACCGAGCGGCCGCCGCGAAGCGGTACCCTCTGTGACGATGTTCCGCACCGAGTTTCCGACCACCGCCAAGCGCCTGACCGGCTGGGGCCGCACCGCTCCGACCGTCGCGCAGGTGCTGACCACGCCGGATCCCGAGGTGATCGTCAAGGCCGTCACCCGCGCCGCCGAGGACCCGGACCGGGGAATCCTCGCCCGCGGACTCGGCCGCTCCTACGGTGACAACGCCCAGAACGGCGGCGGCCTGGTCATCGACATGAATGCGCTCAACCGCATCCATGCGATCAACACCGACGACGCGATCGTCGACGTCGATGCCGGCGTCAACCTCGACCAGCTGATGCGCGCGGCACTCCCGCTCGGGCTGTGGGTGCCCGTACTGCCCGGCACCCGCCAGGTCACCATCGGCGGCGCCATAGCCTGCGACATCCACGGCAAGAACCACCACAGCGCCGGCAGCTTCGGCAATCACGTCCGCTCGATGGAGCTGCTGACCGCCGACGGCCAGGTCCGCACCATCACCCCCGACGGCCCCGAGCGTGAGCTCTTCTGGGCCACCGTCGGCGGCAACGGGCTGACGGGCATCATCCTGCGCGCGACGATCGCGATGACACCCACCGAGACCGCGTACTTCATCGCCGACGGTGACGTCACCGCGAGCCTCGACGAGACCATCGCGTTCCACAGCGACGGCACCGAGGACAACTACACCTACTCCAGCGCGTGGTTCGACGCGATCAGCGCCCCGCCCAAGCTCGGTCGCGCGGCCATCTCCCGCGGCTCGCTGGCCACTCTCGACCAGCTGCCCACCAAGCTGCAGAAGAATCCGCTGAAATTCGATGCGCCGCAACTACTCACGCTGCCCGACGTGTTCCCCAACGGCTTGGCGAACAAGTACACGTTCATGCCGATCGGTGAACTCTGGTACCGCAAGTCGGGCACCTACCGCGGCAAGGTCCAGAACCTGACGCAGTTCTACCACCCGCTCGACATGTTCGGAGAGTGGAACCGGGCCTACGGCTCCCTGGGTTTCGGCCAGTACCAGTTCGTGGTTCCCACCGACGCCGTCGAGGAGTTCAAGGCCATCCTCGTCGACATCCAGCGCTCGGGGTTCTACTCGTTCCTCAACGTGTTCAAACTGTTCGGTCCGGGAAACGAAGCGCCGCTGAGCTTTCCGATCCCCGGCTGGAACGTGTGCGTGGACTTCCCGATCAAGCCGGGCCTCAACGAGTTCCTCAACGGTCTCGACAAGCGGGTCCTCGAGTTCGGCGGCCGCCTCTACACCGCCAAGGATTCCCGCACCACCGCCGAGACCTTCCACGCCATGTACCCGCGCATCGACGAGTGGATCGCGGTGCGCCGCAGGGTGGATCCCACCGGGGTCTTCGCCTCCGACATGGCACGACGACTGGAGCTCCTCTAAATGGTGTTTGATGCCACCGGCAATCCCCAGACCATCCTGCTTTTCGGAGGCACCTCCGAGATCGGGTTGGCGATCTGCGCGCGCTACCTGCGCAACGCGCAGGCCCGCGTGATCCTGGCCTGCATGCCCGGTGATCCGCTGCGCGAGGCAGCCGAGGCTCAGATGCGCGACGCCGGCGCCAAGTCCGTCGAGGTCATCGATTTCGACGCCCTCGACACCGACAGCCACCCCGCCGTCATCGAGAACGCGTGGGCTGGCGGCGATGTCGACGTCGCGATCGTCGCGTTCGGTCTGCTCGGCGACGCCGAGGAGCTGTGGCAGAACCAGCGCAAGGCCGTCCAGATCGCCGACATCAACTACACCGCGGCCGTGTCGGTGGGCGTGCTCGTGGGTGACAAGATGCGCGCGCAGGGCTCCGGTCAGATTATTGCGATGAGCTCGGCGGCCGGCGAACGCGTGCGGCGCTCCAACTTCGTCTACGGCTCCACCAAGGCGGGCCTCGACGGTTTCTACCTCGGCCTGGGAGAAGCGCTGCGCGAGTATGGCGTTCGGGTTCTCGTGATCCGTCCCGGCCAGGTCCGCACCCGGATGAGCGCACACGTCAAGGAAGCACCGCTGACCGTCGACAAGGAGTACGTCGCCGAGCTCGCGGTCACCGCCTCGGCCAAGGGCAAGGATCTGGTGTGGGCGCCCGGCGCGTTCCGCTACGTGATGATGGTGCTGCGCCACATCCCACGCCCGATCTTCCGCAAGCTCCCCATCTGATGCCCAGCGCGCTGGCCGCGCCGGTTCGAGTGGCCGGCCAGATGGCCGTCGCGGCCCTCATCGCCGCAGTGGTCGCCGTTGTGAGCCTGGCTGCGATAGCCCGCGTCGAATGGCCGGCGTACAACTCCTCCAATCAGCTGCACGCACTGACCACGGTCGGTCAAGTCGTCTGTCTCGCAGGGCTTCTCGGCGCCGGGCTGGTGTGGCGGCGCGGTCGGCGCACCCTGGCCCGGCTCGGGGCGGTGCTGTTTCTCGCTGCATTCTCCGTAGTGACGTTGGCCATGCCGCTGGGCGCCACGAAGCTGTACCTGTTCGGGATCTCGGTCGACCAACAGTTCCGCACTGAATACCTGACCCGGCTGACGGACTCGGCGAGCCTGCACGACATGACTTACATCGGCCTCCCGCCGTTCTACCCGCCCGGCTGGTTCTGGCTCGGCGGCCGGCTGGCCGCGCTGACGGGCACCCCGGCCTGGGAGATGTTCAAACCGTGGTCGGTGCTGTCGATCACGATCGCGATCGTGCTCGCCTTCGCGCTGTGGGCCGCGATGATCCGCTTCGAGTACGCGCTCGTCGTCAGCACCGCCACGGCCGCCGCCGCACTCGCCTACACCCCCGCCGAGCCCTACGCCGCGATCATCACCGTGCTGCTGCCGCCGATCTTCGTGCTGGCGTGGTCGGGCCTGCGCGCCCGGGGGAATGAGTACAGCGGGTGGGCCGCCGTCGTCGCGGTCGGCGTCTTCCTCGGCGGCGCCGCGCTGTTCTACACACTCTTACTCGGCTACGCGGCGTTCACGCTCACGATCATGGCCGTGCTGCTCGCCATCGCGCGGCGGCACTGGGATCCGTTAGCACGCCTGGCCGTGATCGCGGTGATCTCCGGGCTGATCGCGCTGATCGGGTGGGGCCCCTACCTCCTCGCCGCCGCCAAGGGCACGCCCGCCGACAGCGGCACCGCCCAGCACTACCTGCCCGTCGACGGGGCCCAACTGTCGTTCCCGATGCTGCAGTTCACGCTGCTGGGTGCGCTGTGCCTGCTCGGCACGTTCTGGCTGGTGATTCGCGCGCGCAGCTCGACCCGCGCGGGCGCGTTGGCCGTCGCGGTGCTCGCCGTCTACGCCTGGTCGCTGCTGTCGATGCTGACCACGCTGGTGGGCACCACGCTGCTCTCGTTCCGGCTGCAGCCGACCCTGACCGTGCTGCTCACCGCGGCCGGCGCGTTCGGCTTCCTCGAAGCCTCCCAGGCACTGGCCGCCCGGGTGAGCACCGCGAACGCACACCGCGTCGTCGCCGCCGCCACCGCCGTCGGCGCGCTCGGCGCACTCACCTTCAGCCAGGACATCCCCGACGTGCTGCGCTCCGACATCATCGTCGCCTACACCGACACCGACGGCTCCGGCCAGCGAGCCGACCGCAGACCCCCGGGCGCCGAGCAGTACTACCGGGAGGTCGACGCGAAGATCCAGGAGGTGACCGGCCGGCCGCGCACCGAGACCGTGGTGATGACCGCCGACTACAGCTTCCTGTCCTACTACCCCTACTACGGTTTCCAGGGCTTGACGTCGCACTACGCCAACCCGCTCGCCCAGTTCACCGAGCGGGCCGGTGCTATCGAGGGTTGGTCCATGCTGACCAGCGCCGATCAGTTCATCGAGGCCCTCGACGCGCTGCCGTGGCCGCCGCCGACGGTGTTCCTGATGCGCCGCGGCGCCAATGACACCTACACGCTGCGGCTGGCCCAGGACGTCTACCCGAATCAGCCGAACGTGCGGCGCTATCACGTCGCCCTCGACGACGCGCTGTTCGACGATTCCCGCTTCGACGTGTCGACGATCGGGCCGTTCGTGCTGGCCATCCGCAAGCCCTCTACGATCTAGCTCCGTGGCGGAGCAGCGGGCGAGCAGTGGCAACCACCGCACCGCGCGCCTGATCGCGATCGTGGCGGGCCTGCTGGGCACTGTCCTGGCGATCGCCACCCCGCTCCTGCCGGTCACCCAGACCACCGCGCAGCTCAACTGGCCGCAGAACGGGGTGCTCGCCAGCGTCGACGCCCCGCTCATCGGTTATGTCGCCACCGATCTCGACATCACGATCCCCTGCCGGGCCGCCGCCGGGCTCGATCGCCCTGGCAGGTCGGTGCTGCTGTCGACGGTGCCCAAGCAGGCGCCCAAGGCCGTCGACCGCGGGTTGCTGATCGAACGGGTCAACAACGACCTGCTGATGATCGTGCGCAACACGCCGGTGGTCAGCGCACCGCTGGACCAAGTGCTCAGCCCGGCCTGCCGAGAGCTGACGTTCACCGCGCACGCCGACAAGGTCACCGGCGAGTTCGTCGGGCTCACCCAGCCGCCCGACTCGTCGGACGCCGGGGAACCGCTGCGCGGCGAGCGCGGCGGTTACGACTTCCGCCCGCAGATCGTCGGCGTCTTCACCGACCTGTCCGGCCCGGCCCCGCCCGGCCTGCAGTTCTCGGCCACCGTCGACTCCCGGTACAGCACCTCGCCGACGCTGCTGAAGCTCGTCGCGATGATCGTCGGGCTGGCGATGACGATCGTGTCGCTGGGCGCTCTTCACGTGCTCGACAGCGCCGACGGCCGCCGCCACAAGCGAATCCTGCCGCCGCGCTGGTGGTCACTGTCACCGCTCGACGGGCTGGTGACCGCCGTGATGGTCTGGTGGCACTTCGTCGGGGCCAACACCGCCGACGACGGCTACATCCTCACCATGGCGCGGGTGTCGGAGAACGCCGGCTACATGGCCAATTACTACCGCTGGTTCGGCACCCCGGAGGCGCCGTTCGGCTGGTACTACGACCTGCTCGCGCTGTGGGCGCACGTCAGCACCACCAGCGTGTGGATGCGACTGCCGACGCTGCTGATGGGGCTGGCCTGCTGGTGGGTGATCAGCCGCGAGGTGATCCCCCGCCTCGGCGATGCGGTCAAACACAGCCGCGCCGCGGCGTGGACGGCCGCCGGGCTCTTCCTGGCATTCTGGCTACCGCTGAACAACGGGCTGCGCCCCGAGCCGATCATCGCGCTGGGCATCCTGCTGACCTGGTGCTCGGTCGAGCGCGGGGTGGCCACCAGCCGCTTGCTGCCCGTCGCGATCGCCGTGATCATCGGGGCGCTCACCCTGTTCTCCGGACCCACCGGCATCGCCGCCGTCGGCGCTCTGCTCGTCGCCGTCGGGCCGCTGAAAACGATTGTGGCCGCGCACGTCTCGCGGTTCGGCTATTGGGCGCTGCTGGCGCCGATCGCCGCCGCGGGCACGGTGACGATCTTCCTGATATTCCGCGACCAGACCCTGGCCGCCGAACTGCAGGCCAGCAGCTTCAAGTCCGCCGTCGGCCCCAGCCTGGCCTGGTTCGACGAACACATCCGTTACTCCCGGCTGTTCACCACCAGCCCGGACGGGTCGGTGGCCCGCCGGTTCGCGGTGCTCACCCTGCTCCTCGCACTCGCCGTCACGGTCGCGATGGCGTTGCGCAAGGGTCGCATCCCCGGGACCGCACTCGGCCCCAGCCGTCGCATCGTCGGCATCACGATCATCTCGTTTCTGTCCCTGATGTTCACCCCCACCAAGTGGACCCACCACTTCGGGGTGTTCGCCGGGCTGGCGGGTTGCCTGGGAGCGTTGGCCGCCGTCGCGATCTCGGCAGCGGCCATGCGCTCGCGCCGCAACCGCACGATGTTCGCCGCGGCCGTGCTGTTCCTCACCGCCCTCTCATTCGCCACCGTCAACGGCTGGTGGTACGTCTCCAATTTCGGTGTGCCCTGGTCCAATTCGTTCCCCGAATGGCACTTCGGGTTCACCACCATGCTGCTCGGACTCTCGGTCCTGGCACTGCTGGTGGCGGCCTGGCTGCACTTCTCCGGCCGCGATGGTGCCCCCGACGGCGAGCCGCGGCGCTGGCGAAACGTGGCGCGGGCGCCGCTGGCGATCGCCACCTGGGCACTGGTGATCTTCGAGGTGGGCTCCCTGACGCTGGCGATGACCGGCCAATACCCGGGCTGGACGGTCGGGCGGTCCAACCTCGAGGCGGTGGCCGGGAAGACCTGCGGCATGGCCGAGGACGTCATGGTCGAGCAGGACCCCAACGCAGGCATCCTCACCCCGATCGACACCCCCGTCAGCATCTCACTGGGCGCACAACGCTCAGAAGGGTTCACACCCAACGGAATTCCGGCTGACGTCTCCGCCGACGCGGTGACGGAACAGCCCGGGTCGGACAACTTCGCCGACTCCGACAGCGGGGTCGTCACCGGCAGCGAAGCCGGCACCGAGGGCGGCACGACGGCCGCGGCGGGCGTCAACGGCTCGCGTGCGCGGCTGCCCTACGACCTGAACCCGGCGCGCACACCTGTGCTGGGCAGCTGGCGCAGCGGCACGCAGGCGCCGGCATTCCTGCGCTCGGCCTGGTACCGCCTGCCCGCCGGCTGGAACGACGGCGACCGCTCCGACTCACTACTCGTGGTGTCGGCGGCCGGCCGGTTCGATCCCGACGACCTGGTGGTCCAGTGGGCCCGCGACGACGACGAACCGGGCGGCAGCGTCGGCTTCGCCGACGTCGGAGCGGCCCCCGCATGGCGCAACCTGCGCGCACCGCTGTCGGCCATCCCGGCCGACGCGACCCGCATCCGGCTGGTCGCCACCGACGACGATCTGAGCCCCACACACTGGATCGCGGTCACCCCGCCGCGCATCCCGGCGCTGCGCACCCTGCAGGAGGTCGTCGGCTCCAGCGATCCCGTGCTGCTGGACTGGCTGGTCGGCCTCGCATTCCCGTGCCAGCGCCCGTTCGGGCACCGCGTGGGCGTCATCGAGGTGCCGAAGTGGCGCATCCTGCCCGACCGCTTCGGCGCCGAGGCCAACTCGCCGGTGATGGATTACCTCGGCGGCGGGCCGCTCGGCATCACCGAGCTCCTGCTGCGCGCCACCACCGTGCCCACGTATCTGAAGCACGACTGGTTCCGCGACTGGGGTGCACTGCAGCAGCTCACGCCCTACTACCCGGGCGCAGATGTGGCTCGACTGGATCTCGGTTCGGCAACGCGGAGCGGGCTGTGGAGCCCGGCGCCGCTGCGTCTGTCCTAGACCCGTCTACCATCGACCCTCGTGCCTGCCCGCAGTTCCCGTCTCGTCGCGATCCTCGCGGGAGCTCTGGGACTCCTCGGCATCCTGTGCTGCGCTGTCGCGCCGCTGCTTCCGGTCACCCAGCAGACCGCCACGATCCTGTGGCCTCAGGGCGCCGACGCCGACGGCACCGTCAGCGACATCACCGCCCCGCTGGTGTCGGGTGCCCCCAAATCGCTGGACGTCACGATCCCGTGCACCACGGTGGCCAGCCTGCCCGCCGACGGCGGTCTGGTGTTCTCCACGATTCCGCCCGGCGGCATCGACGCCGGCCGTAACGGCTTGTTCGTACGGGCCAACGCCGACGTCGTCTACGTCGCGTTCCGCGACACCGTCGCAGCCGTGGCGCCCCGCCAGGACGTGAACCGCGGCGCCTGCAGCGAGCTGCGCCTGTGGGCCAACGTCGGTGCGGTCGGAGCCGATTTCGTGGGCATCCCGGGCGCGACGGGGACCCTCACTGTGGACAAGCGCCCGCAGGTGGCCGGGGTGTTCACCGACCTGCGGGTCCCGGTGCAATCAGGTCTCAACGCGCGGATAGATGTCGACACCCGCTTCATCACCAGCCCGACAGCGCTGAAGACGCTGGTGATGGTGTTCGGTGTCCTGTGCGTGGTCGGGTCGATCGTCGCGCTCGCGCTGCTCGACCGCGTGTCCGGCCGGCGCCCGACGCGTCACCGTCGCCACGTGGGCTGGGCGACCTGGGTGGCCGATCTCGGCGTCATCGGCGGCCTGCTGATCTGGCACGTCGTCGGCGCGCAGTCCTCCGACGACGGCTACAACCTCACGATGGCGCGGGTGGCCGGCGAGGCCGGCTACAGCACCAACTACTACCGCTACTTCGGGGCATCCGAGGCGCCGTTCGACTGGTACCAGAGCGTGCTGTCGCACCTGGCCTCGATCAGCACCGCCGGGGTGTGGATGCGGCTGCCCGCCACACTCGCAGGCATCGTCACCTGGCTGATCGTCAGCCGCTGCCTGCTCCCGCGGTTGGGCCGCCGCGTCGCCGCCAACCGAGTGGCCACCTGGACCGCCGCGGCGGTGTTCCTGGCGGCCTGGCTGCCGTTCAACAACGGCCTGCGCCCCGAACCGCTGATCGCCTTCGCGGTGGTCGCGGTGCTGATGCTGGTCGAGTGGACGCTCGGGACCCGCCGGCTGTGGCCTGCGGCCGTCGCCGTCGTGATCGCGATGTTCTCGGTGACGCTCGCGCCGCAGGGCCTGGTCGCGGTGGCGCCGCTGCTCGTCGGCGCCCGCGGCATCACCCGCATCGTCTCCGCACGCCGCCGCAGCGACGGACTCGCGGCGACCCTGCTTCCCCTGCTGGCGTCGGCGTCGCTGGTCGCGGTGATCGTGTTCCGCGACCAGACGCTGGCCACCGTCGCCGAATCGGTGCGCATCAAGTACGTCGTCGGGCCGACGATCCCCTGGTACCAGGAATTCCTGCGCTACTACTTCCTGACCGTCGAGGAGAGCGTCGACGGCTCGCTGACCCGCCGCTTCGCGGTGCTGGTCCTGCTGCTGTGTGTGTTCGGGCTGATCGTCGTGCTGCTGCGCCGCGGCCGCGTGCCCGGCGCGGTGAGCGGGCCGGTGTGGCGGCTGACCGGCACCACCGCGGTGGGCCTGCTGCTGCTGACGATGACGCCGACCAAATGGGCCGTCCAGTTCGGCGCGTTCGCCGGGCTCGCCGGTGCGCTGGGCGGGGTGACCGCGTTCGCGTTCGCCCGGGTCGGACTGCACAGCCGCCGCAACCTGGCGCTGTACGTGACCGCGCTGCTGTTCGTCCTGGCCTGGGCGACCTCCGGCATCAACGGCTGGTTCTACGTCGGCAACTACGGCGTGCCGTGGTTCGACAAACAGCCGGTGATCGCCCACTTCCCGGTGACCACGATCTTCCTGGTGCTGGCCATCGCCGGCGGCCTGCTCGCGGCGTGGCTGCACTTCCGCATCGACTACGCGGGTCACACCCAGGTCGCCGACACCGGCCGCAACCGCGCGCTGGCCTCCACACCGCTGCTCGTCGTCGCGGTCATCATGGTCGTCCTCGAGCTCGGGTCGATGCTCAAGGCGACCGCCGGCCGCTACCCCGTCTACACCACCGGCGCGGCCAATATCTCGGCACTGCGCTCCGGTCTTGGCACGGACAGCTGCGCGATGGCCGACGACGTCCTCGTCGAAGCCGACACCAATGCCGGGATGCTGCAACCGGTTCCGGGTCAACGATGGGGCAAGTACGGCCCGCTCGGCGGTGAGGATCCCGTCGGGTTCACACCCAACGGCATCAGCGACACTCTGGAGCCGGCCGAGCCCGTCGCCGCCAACCCCGGCACCGTCAACACCGACGGACCCGTCGACAAGCCCAACATCGGCGTCGGCTACGCGGCGGGCACCGGCGGCGGATACGGCCCTGAAGGCGTCAACGGTTCCCGGGTGTTCCTGCCGTTCGGGCTCGATCCCGAACGCACGCCGGTGATGGGCAGCTACGGCGAGAACTCCGTGGCAGCCGAGGCCACCTCGGCCTGGTACCAGCTGCCGCCCCGCACCCCCGACCGCCCGCTGGTCAGCGTCGCCGCGGCAGGCGCCATCTGGTACTACAACGAGGACGGCTCCTTCAACTACGGGCAGTCGCTGAAGTTGCAGTGGGGGGTGCACCGGCCCGACGGCTCCTACCAAGCACTCAACGAGGTCCAGCCGATCGACATCTTCCAGCAGAAGGCCTGGCGCAACCTGCGTTTCCCGTTCACGACGGCGCCGCCGGGGGCCAACGTCGCCCGCATCGTCGCCGACGACCCCAACCTGTCCGAGGACCAGTGGTTCGGGTTCACCCCGCCGCGTGTCCCGGTGCTGGAGACCGCCGAGCAGTTCCTCGGGTCGGACACCCCCGTGCTGATGGACATCGCGACCGCGGCGAACTTCCCCTGCCAGCGCCCGTTCGCCGAACATCTCGGCATCGCCGAACTGCCGCAGTACCGCATCATCCCGAACTTCAAGCAGATGGTGGTCTCGTCGAACCAGTGGCAGTCGGCCGAAGACGGCGGGCCGTTCCTGTTCATCCAGGCGCTGCTCCGGACTTCGGCGATCCCGACCTACCTGAGCAACGACTGGTACCGCGACTGGGGAGCGTTGGAGCGCTACATCCGCGTCGTGCCCCGTGACGAGGCGCCTGACGCCGTCGTCGAGGAAGGATCGACACGAGTGTTCGGGTGGAGTCGCGGCGGACCGATCAGGGCCCTCCCGTGAACGACGTGAAGGTGGCGCGCTGGGTCGCGACGATCGCCGGGTTGCTCGGCTTCGTGCTGGCGGTGGCCACACCGCTGCTGCCCGTCACGCAGACCACCGCGACGCTGAACTGGCCCCAGCAAGATCGGGTCGACGACGTCACCGCGCCGCTGATCGCCCAGGCACCGCTCACGCTCACCGCCTCGATACCGTGCACGGTGCTGCGGGACATGCCCGCCCGCGGCGGCCTGGTGCTGGGCACCGCACCCGCACAGGGGCGCGACGCCGCGCTGAACGCGATGCTGGTCAACGTCAGCGCGTCTCGCGTCGACGTCATCGTGCGCAACGTTGTGGTGGCCAGCATCAACCGCAACCGTGTCGCCGGCTGTGACCGCCTGGACATCACGTCCTCGCACGACGGCACCTTCGCCGAGTTCGTCGGCCTCCGAAAGTCGGATGGCTCGCCGCAGCGCACCGGCTACGCCGATCCGAATTTGCGGCCGGCGATCGTCGGGGTGTTCACCGATCTGGTCGGGCCCGCCCCTCCCGGCATGCAGTTCTCGGCGACGATCGACACCCGCTACACGAGCCACCCCAGCGCGCTCAAGCTGACCGCGATGCTGCTGGCGATGGTGTCGACAGTCATTGCGCTGCTGGCACTCTGGCGGTTGGACCGGCTCGACGGGCGCCGCATGCACCGGCTGATCCCCTCGAGGTGGCGCACGTTCAGCGTCGTCGACGTCGTGGTCGTCGGCGGCTTCCTGCTCTGGTACGTGATCGGCGCCGGGTCATCCGACGACGGCTACCAGATGCAGATGGCCCGTACCGCCGACCACGCGGGCTACATGGCCAACTACTTCCGTTGGTTCGGCAGCCCCGAGGATCCGTTCGGCTGGTACTACAACGTGCTCGCGTTGATGACCCATGTCAGTGACGCCAGCTTGTGGATCCGCCTGCCCGACCTGATCTGTTCGCTGGTGTGCTGGCTGCTGCTCAGTCGCGAGGTGCTCCCCCGGCTCGGCCCGGCCGTGGTCGGCAGTCGAGCCGCGCTGTGGGCGGCCGGACTCGTGCTGCTGGCGGCGTGGATGCCGTTCAACAACGGGCTGCGCCCCGAAGGGCAGATCGCCACCGGCGCGCTGGTCACCTATGTGTTGATCGAGCGCGCCATCACCTCCGGCCGTCTCACGCCTGCTGCGCTGGCGACCCTCACCGCAGCGTTCACGCTCGGCATCCAACCCACCGGACTGATCGCCGTTGCGGCGCTGGTCGCCGGCGGTCGGCCCATCCTGCGCATCGTGATGCGCAGACGCGCACTGGTGGGCACGTGGCCACTGGTCGCGCCGCTGCTGGCCGCGGGCACCGTGATCCTGACGGTGGTGTTCGCCGACCAGACCATCGCAACGGTGTTGGAAGCCACCAAGATCCGCACCGCGATCGGCCCGAGCCAGGAGTGGTACACCGAGAACCTGCGCTACTACTACCTGGTGCTGCCGACCACCGACGGCGCGATCGAACGCCGGGTGGCGTTCCTGTTCACCGCGATGTGCCTGTTCCCGTCGCTGTTCCTGATGTTGCGGCGCAAACGCGTTCCCGGCGTGGCCACCGGCCCCGCCTGGCGGCTGATGGGCATCATCTTCGCGACCATCTTCTTCCTGATGTTCACGCCCACCAAGTGGATTCACCACTTCGGCCTGTTCGCCGCCGTCGGTGGCGCGATGGCGGCGTTGGCCACGGTGATGGTGTCTCCGATGGTGCTGCGCTCGGCACGCAATCGGATGGTGTTCCTGTCGCTGGTGTTCTTCGTGCTGGCGTTGTGTTTCGCCTCCACCAATGGCTGGTGGTACGTGTCGAACTTCGGTGTCCCGTTCAACAATTCAGTGCCGAAGGTAGCCGGCGTCAGCATCAGCACGATGTTCTTCGCACTGTTCGTGCTCGCTGCGCTGTGCGCGTTCTGGCTACATGTCTCGCCGCGGCGGGAACCGCGACTGGTGCGCGTGCTGACGACGGCGCCGATCCCGATCGCCGCAGGGCTCATGGTGCTGGTGTCGATCGCATCCATGGCGATCGGTGTGGTCCGGCAGTACCCGACCTACTCCAACGGATGGGCCAATGTGCGCGCGCTGGCCGGCGGTTGCGGGCTGGCCGATGACGTTCTGGTGGAACCGGATTCGAACGCCGGGTTCCTCGCGCCCCTGCCTGGCGATTACGGTCCGCTCGGTCCGCTGGGCGGCGCGACCCCGACCGGCTTCTCCCCGAACGGGGTTCCGGAGAAGATCATCGCCGAGGCCATCCGGCTGAACAACCCCCAGCCGGGCACCGATTACGACTGGAACCGCCCGATCAAGTTGTCCCGCCCGGGCGTGAACGGATCGACCGTGCCCCTGCCGTACGGGCTCGATCCCGCCCGGGTACCGGTCGCCGGCTCGTATTCGACCGGAGCGCAACAGGAAAGCCGCCTCACCTCGGCCTGGTATGCGTTGCCCACCCCCGACGACGCGCACCCACTGGTGGTGATCACCGCGGCGGGCACCATCGAGGGCACCAGCGTCGCCAAGGGATTGGCATCGGGGCAGACAGTCGAGTTGGAGTACGCCACCCGAGGACCCGACGGTGCCCCGGTGCCGGCCGGGCGGGTGCAACCCTTCGACATCGGCCCCACACCGTCGTGGCGCAATCTGCGTTACCCGCGCTCGGAGATCCCCACCGACGCCGTCGCCGTACGCGTGGTGGCCGAGGACCTCTCGCTCGGACAGGGCGACTGGGTCGCGGTGACCCCGCCGCGGGTGCCCGAAGTCCGCTCGGTACAGGAGTACATCGGGTCCACCCAGCCGGTGCTGATGGACTGGGCCGTCGGGCTGGTGTTCCCCTGCCAGCAGCCGATGCTGCACGCCAACGGCGTCACCGACATCCCCAAGTTCCGCATCTCGCCTGACTACTTCGCCAAGCTGCAGAGCACCGACACCTGGCAGGACGGCAAGAACGGCGGCCTGCTGGGCATCACGGATCTGCTGCTGCGCGCCTCGGTGATGTCGACCTACCTGTCGCACGACTGGGGTCAGGACTGGGGCTCGCTGCGCCGCTTCGACACGATCGTCGACGCCCAGCCGGCGCAGATCGACCTCGGCGAGGCCACGCACTCCGGGCTGTGGTCACCCGGCCCGATGCGCATCGAGCCGTGACCGATCGGATCCAGCTCGGCCGCGCCACGCTGACGCAGGTGGTCGAGCTCCGGGTCCAGATGACGACATCGCTGTTCGCTCAGACGCCGGCGCACGTGTGGTCCGATCACGCCGATCTGCTGGAGCCGCTGTTTTGGGACCGCGAGGCCGATCAGTGGAAGATCGCGATGCAGACGTGGGTGCTACAGGTCGACGGCATGACAGTGCTGATCGACACCGGGGTCGGCAACGACCGGCACCGGCCGCACTTCCCGCCCCTGCATCAGCTGCAGACCGGCTATCTCGATGCGCTTGCCGACGCCGGTGTGGCACCCGAGTCCGTCGACGTCGTCATCAACACCCACCTGCACACCGACCACGTCGGCTGGAACACCCGCCAGGTCGACGGGACATGGGTGCCGACGTTTCCCAACGCCCGCTACCTGATGCCCGAAAGCGACTACCGCCACTTCGCTCCCGACGGGGACAGCACGAACGAAGGCATGCGTATCGTGTTCGCCGACAGCGTGATTCCCGTCGCCGATCAGACCGAGTTCTATTCCGGTGACCACCAGCTCAGCGACTCCATATGGCTGCGGCCCGCGGGTGGGCACACCCCGGGTTCCTCGACGGTGTGGCTGGATGCCGGTGCCCCAGCCGTGTTCGTCGGCGATCTGACGCACTGCCCGGTTCAGCTGGTTCGGCCCGACGATCCGTGTGCGTTCGACGAAGACCCTGCCGCCGCGGCGCGCAGCCGTCACCGCGTGCTGACCGAGGCGGCGCAGCGGGGCGCCACCGTCATCCCGGCGCACTACCCCGGCCGGGGCGGCGCACGAATTGCGGCCCGCGCGAACGGATTCGCCGTCGACGAGTGGCTCGAGCTCCCCGAGATCTAATCGGGGCCGTACGCGGCGAGGAACACCCGCACACCGTCGCGAGCTTGCCGGTCCACGTCGAGACTGCCCTTCACCGCCGGGCCGCCGCGGAACAGGGCCTCGTCGATGCAGCGGCCGACGACGAGGAACGCGAAATGCTCTGCCGCGAGGTCACTTTCCGCGACCGTCAGCAGGCCGCGGCGGCCCAGCGCCTCGAAGCAATCGGCGAACGCCGCCAGCATCCGGCCCGGCGCCCGCTGCAGATACGCCTCGGCGAGATCGGGCACGCGGTTGGCCTCGCCGATCACCAGGCGGCGCAGTTGAACCACCGGTTCGGCCAGCACGGCATGCAGGTAGTCGCGGGCCAGCGCCGTCAGATCGTGCTCCAGATCGGTGCTGTCGGCGAGGTCGGCGACGCGCGCCTCGAAGCTGCCCACCGTGTGGGTCAACGCCTCGTCCACGATCGCCATCAGCAGGGCGAGTTTGTCGCCGAACTGTTTGTAGACCGTCTGCTTGGACACTTCCGCGGCGGCCGCGATCGCATCGACGCTCGTGCCCTGGTAGCCGTGCGCCAGGAACAGTCGGCGACCCTCGGCCAGGATCGTCGCGCGCTTGCGGGCCGATCGAGTCTGCTCCGGCATCGCACCCTTTCGCAGTACTGGACAGTCTAGTTTTGGGTACTGTACGGTCTAGTTCCATTCTCGCACGAACGCTGACCTGGGAGGCGTGTTGACCACGACCGATTGCCCGCCGCTCGCAGATCGCATCACCAAATCGCTTCTCGGCTACGGCGTGATCGCGGGCCCGCTGTACGTGCTGTCGGTCACGGCGCAAGCGGCCACCCGCGACGGGTTCGACCCGACCCGCCACGCCGCGAGCCAACTCGTCAACGGCGCAAACGGATGGATCCAGATCGCCACCTTCGGAGTGTGTGGCGCGATGACCATCGCCGCCGCCGTCGGCGTCGGCCGCGCGCTGGGGCCCGGCCGGCGTGCGGCGTGGACGGCAGGCCTCCTCGGCGCCTACGGGCTGGCGCTGATGCTCGCGGGTCTGTTCCGCGCCGACCCGTCCGACGGCTTCCCGCCCGGGACACCCGCGGGCCCCGGCGTGATGACGTGGCATGGCATCACCCACTTCGCCGTCGCCGGTGTGGGTTTCGCGTGTCTGGTCGCGACGTGCTTCGTGTTCGGCGGCTGGCCGTCGCGGATCGTCGGGCTCGTGTTCGCGGCGAGCTTCGGATGGCTGTCCTCCGGTCACGGCGGCACCGCGGCGCTGCTCGCCTTCACGGCTGCCGTCGTGCTGAGCTGGGCATGGATCTGCGCGGTGTCGATCCTGTTGTACCGCCGCGTCGGAACCTAACTCGTCGGCGCGGTCGTGTCGTTCGCTGTCGTATCGTTCGCGCTGGGGTCCGCGTTCTCCCGCGCGATGTCGCCTTGGCAGTCGTCCTGCGACCGGTTGGTCTGCTGCACACACACCTGCACGGGGACGTCCCCAGTGCCGGTCGGCTTGGCGATATCCGACGAATACAGCGACCACAGCTGCTGATCGGATCCACTCACCTTCGCGCAGTACGCCTGCGCCTTCTGTTCGGTGATCCCGGCCGCGCCCAATGTCGAACAGTCCGCCCCGACCACCACCACGGGCACCGCGACGGTGTCCGTCTTCGCCGGCTCGTCATGCAGCACCAGGAACAGCGTCGCGACGACTGCGAGCAGGGACAGCACCAGCGCCACCACCGCCAGATTGCGCCCCCGCGAGCGCGCAGCAGCCCGATCCGCCTTCGCGTGGCGCGGACCGGCCGCTGCGGCCTGCGCCGGCATCGTCGCCTGCGGATCCACACCGAGCGTCGGCGCCACCAACCCCGTCCGGTTGGCCAGTGCCCGCGCGAAGTCGATGCAGCGATCGAACCGGTCGGTCGGCGACTTCGCGAGCGCCTTCTCCAGCGCTCCGCCCAGCCCCGACAGGTCGGGCCGCGCCTGCGCGATCGACGGCGGCCGCGCCGACAGATGCGAGCTGATGACGATCGCGGGATTGGAATGCTGGAACGGCGGCGACCCCGTCAGCAGCTGATACGCCGTCGCCGCCAGCGCGTACTGGTCGGCCCGGCCATCGATGTCCTTGTCGGCGGTGAGTTGCTCCGGCGCCGAATACGCGACCGTCCCGACGGTCATGTCCGCGCCGGTGAGCGCACTGACCTCACCGACGCGGCGCGCGATACCGAAGTCCGCCAACAGGATTCGCTCGTCGTCGGTGTCGGGGTCGGCGATCAGGATGTTGGCCGGTTTGACGTCACGGTGCAGCAGGCCGCGCGCATGGGCGTAGTCGAGCGCCTCCCCCACCGCGGTGACGATGCGGACCACCAGATCGGGCGGCATGCCGTCGGGATAGCGCTCGGCGAGCAGTCGCGCGGCGTCAGTGCCCTCGACGTGGTCCATCGACAACCACAACCGGCCGTCGAAATCCCCCCGGTCGTGCACCGAGACGATGTGCGGGTGCCACAGCGTGGCCGCGATGTCGGCTTCCCGGTTGAAGCGCTCGCGGTACTCGCTGTCGGCGCACACCGTGGCGGAGAGCACCTTCAGCGCGTCATTGCGAGGCAGCCGGGGATGGCGTGCCAGATACACCTCACCCATACCCCCCGAGCCCAGCAGCCGCATGACGGTGTAACCCGCGATCACGTCTCCGTCGGTCAGCGGCATCGCCAGACCCCTACGGCGCGTTGAGGTAAGGGAAGTCGGGCAGGAATTCCTCGCCCGGCGCGAAGTCCGTCAGCGTGGTGCGGCCGTTCGTCAAGAACCTCGACCGGTAATCGGCGACGTCGTCGCGCAGCGTGCGGCCGTTCGGGTAGCCGGCGGGCTTGCTCGGGTTGTAGGTCAGCACATCGGGCAGCGTGCCCTCGGCGTTGATCGCATCGATGGCCTCCGCGCGGGTGTAGCCCCCGGTCTCGGCCAGCAGATCGATCAGATGCCCCATCCAGCGACCCTGATCACGGTTCGGCTCGTCGGCGTTGAACTCTGCGAGCTCGTCGTCATTCGGAAAGAAGCCGCTGACCCACGGATGTCCGGCGCGATCGGCGTGCACCCAGGTGCCGTCGGTGTTCACGCTGCACCGCGCCCAGATGCGCACGTCCGGGGATGCGCCCAGATACGCCGTGGGCAGCTCGACGGCCATCGCGATGACCTTCGAGCCGGAGAACGCGGCGTCGCTGCGGGCCCCGGCGAAGAACGAGAACGACCCCGACCGCGACCGCCAGAGATGCGGCTCGTCTTCGAAGGACACATCGAGCCCGCCGAAGATCTCCGAGCCCACGGCCGCGTCGACACGCGCCTCGGCCTGCAGGGCCAGCCGGACGTCGACCTTTTGCCGACCGTTCACCGGCTCACTGAACGTGAAGTTGAACGCGATGTCGTTGCGCAGGTCACCGTCGTTGTCGATCGCGATGCGGTACACCGCGTCGGGATGCAACGCGGTCGCGTCCGGATTCGCGGTCAGGATCAGCGCCGTGCGGCCCGGGTCCTTGGGGGACGGGAACACGTACAGATCGCACAGGTCCAGGCGCGGATCGCCCAGCGGCGCACCCCGGCGCAGCCCGGTGAAGTCAGTCGACACGAGCTCTATCCAACCGCACCGGAGATCTAGATGGGCGTCAGGCCGTGTTTGCGCAGCACCTTCGGGAACGGTTGCTTGTCGCGCAGCAGCTTCAGCGACTTGCGCAGCAGCAACCGCGTCTCGTGCGGTTCGATGACGCCGTCGATGTAGCCGCGTTCGGCGGCGATCCACGGCGTGGCCATGTTGAGGTTGTAGCCCTCGATGAAGTCCTTGCGGATCTGTTGCACCTCAGGCGCGGTCGGATCCGGGAACCGCTTCACCAGCAGCTGGGCCGCGCCCTCCGCACCGATCACCGCGATCCGCGCCGTCGGCCACGCGAAGTTCAGATCGGCCGAGAGCTGCTTGGAGCCCATCACCGCGTACCCGCCGCCGTAGGCCTTGCGGACCACGATGGTGACCTTCGGGACGTCCGCCTCGACGATCGCGTTGAAGAACCGGCCGCCGCGCTTGATGATGCCGTTCTTCTCCTCCTCGACACCGGGCATCGCACCCGGGGTGTCGACGACGAACACCAGCGGCAGGTTGAACGAATCGCAGAACCGGATGAAGCTCGATGCCTTGTCCGATGCCTCGCTGTCCACGGCACCCGAGAGCACCATGGGCTGGTTCGCGATGACCCCGACCGGCCGCCCGTCGACCCGCGCGAACGCGGTGATCATCGCGCGGCCACGCTGATCGGCGACCTCGAACACGTCGCCGTCGTCGAAGATCCGCAGCAGGATCTCCATCATGTCGTAGGCCTGGTTGTCCGAATCCGGCACGATCGTGTCCAGCTCGAGGTCGTGCGGCGTGATCTCCGGTTCCAGCCCCGGGTTGACGATCGGCGCGTCGTCGAAGTGGTTGGCGGGCAGGAAGCTCAGGTAGTCCCGCACGTACTGGTAGGCGGCCGCCTCGGATTCGACGACCTTGTGGATGTTGCCGCGCTGCGCCTGCACGTCGGCGCCGCCGAGCTCGTCGAACGTGACGTCCTCACCGGTGACGTCCTTGATGACGTCGGGGCCGGTGATGAACATGTAGCCCTGGTCGCGCACCGCGACGATCAGATCGGTCTGGATCGGCGAGTACACCGCGCCACCGGCGCACTTGCCGAAGATCAGCGAGATCTCCGGCACCAGCCCGCGCAGCATCTCGTGGCGACGGCCCAGCTCGGCATACCAGGCCAGCGACGTCACCGCGTCCTGGATGCGCGCACCCGCCGAGTCGTTGATGCCGATGATCGGGCAGCCGACCATCGCCACCCACTCCATCAGCCGAGCTACCTTGCGGCCGAACATCTCTCCGACAGAACCCTGGAAGACCGTCTGGTCGTGGCTGAACACACCCACCGGGCGGCCGTCGATCGTCCCGTGTCCGGTGACCACGCCGTCGCCATAGAGCGCATCGGGATCGCCGGGCGTCTTCGCCAGCGCGCCGATCTCGAGGAAGCTGCCCGGATCGAGCAGCGCGTGGATGCGGTCCCGGGCGCTGGGGATGCCCTTCTTGGCCCGCTTGGCGACGGCCTTCTCGCCGCCCGGTTCCTTCGCGAGCTCCAGTTTCTCGCGAAGCTCGGTCAGCAGTTCGGCGGTGGTTTTGGTCGTCACTTGCTCTCGCTCTCGATCGCGTTGATCGCCTCGCTCAGGTGTGCCCCGACCTTGGCAATGTACGGCTCGTCGATGACCTGGATGTGCTCGCCCCCGACCGGCACCACTTCGAGATCCTCGACGAACTCGCCCCAGCCGCCGTCGGGCTGGCGGACGGCGTAGCGCGGCTCGAAGAAGATCGCGTCGTCGTGGTAGCGGTCGGCCATGTACAGCGTGACGTGACCGTCGTACGGCTGGATCTCCGCGGTCTCGAGCAGCCGGTTGTCCAGGTACGACGTCCGCTGGTGCTCGATGATGCCGCCCGGGATCTCCACCCCGGCCTGCTGCACGGCGTCGAGCACGTAGCGGACCTGACCGTCGTCGTCGAGCGCCTCGAGTTCCTCGTAGGGGATCTCGGGGATCTCGACGTTGAAGGTGCGCTGCGCGAACAACGCGTAGCGATCCCAGCGGGCGCGGGTCTCCTCCTTGGTCTGCGGGATCTCCTCGCCCGGGCGGACCATGTCGATCAGCCCGACGAAGCGCACGTCGGCGCCCTCGCGCTTGAGCCCGATCGCGCAGGCGTAGGCCAGCGCACCGCCCAGCGACCAGCCGACCAGGATGTAGGGGCCGTCGCCCTGGATCTCCCGCAGCTTCGGCAGGTACTCGGCGGCCCGCTCCTCGACCGAGCCCTCCACGCGCTCGAACCCGTACATCGGCGTGTCCGCCGGCAACCGCTTGAGCAGCGGCTCGTACACCACGGTCGACCCGCCGGCTGGGTGGAACACGAACACCGGGATACGCGTCGAGCCCTCGGGCCTGGCCCGGATCGTGCGGACGAACCCGTCCACCTCACCGGCGTCCATCAGGTCGCGCACGACCGTGGACAGGTCCTGGATGGTGCCGGCGGCCTTCACCTGTTCGACCGTCACCTCCCCGTCGGCGCGCTCGGAGAGCCGCTCCGCCAGCTTCTGCGCGGTGGCGTCGTCGACAGACGGCAGCTCGTTGAAGATGCCGCCCGGCGACTTGCCGGTGACGATGGCCCACGTCGCGAACGTGACGCGCTCGGCCGCATCGCGCGGCGGCACGTCGGCACCGAGCGCCTCGGTGACCGCTTCCTGCGTCAGCACTTTTGCGGCCAGGCTTGCCGCACTGGTCTTCTCAGCCTGCGGGGCCGTCGGACCGGAGGGGTCCGTCGGCGGGGGCGGAATGCCCGGGCCCGACGGGTCGGTTGGCGGCGGCGGGACCGTCAGGTCCTGCTGGGCCTCGACGCTGTCGGTCGCGATCTGCTCGGCCGGTGACTGTTCACTCGCGATCGGGTGCCCAGCCTCGGCGAGCTTGGCCTCGAGTTCGGCGACCGTGCTCGCCCCGCCCATCAGCTCGGCCTGCTCGGCGGCGATCTCCTCGGCCGTCTTGCCCTTCTGGGCCTCGGCGAGCTGGTCGACCTCGTCGCGGTGCTCGATCGCGTAGGCGATCAGCTTCTCCACCGCGTACAGGTTGGCGTCGCGGACCGCGGTCAGCTGGATCGGCGGCAGGTCGAAGTCGTATTCGACGCGGTTCTTGATGCGCACCGCCATCAGCGAGTCCAAACCGAGCTCGATCAGCGGCACCTCCCACGGCAGATCCTCGGGTTCATAACCCATGGCCGAGCCCACGATGGTGCCGAGCCGCTCACCGATGGTTTCGCCGGACTCCGGAGACCACTTCGCGAAATTGGCGGCCAGACCCGCGCCGGCGGTCAAATTGTCCTGCAGGATCGCCGCTTCTTCCTCCGGCTCCGGCTCCGGCGCCGCGACAGCGGTGTTCTCCGCGATGGTGCCGGCTCCGACCGCGGTCGGCAGCACGGTCTGAGCGCCGCCGCGGCTGACGATCGCGTCGTAGACGAGCGTGAAGGACTCCTCGATGCGGGCGTGCACCTGCACGCTGGCCCCACCCGGATGGCGGGACAGCGTGGTGACCAGGCGCGAACCTTCGGCGGGCACTGCGCGCTGCTCCGAGGCGACCAGCTTGGCGTCCGGAAGGACCATCGCCGCAGCGCTTTTCACCAGCGCCGCCAGGTCGGCCTCGCCACGGGGCGAGAACTCCCAGACGTGCCGGCCGTCGGGAGTGGCCACGTGGCTGCCCGGCATGACCGACGAGCTGTCCCCGGTGAAGTGCGCATCCAGCCAGTGCGGCTTGCGCTTGAACCGGGTGGGCGGGATGTTCGCGAAGTCCAGCGACCCGGCCAGGCCGCGCGACGTCCGCGGGAACAGCGTGCGGAAGTCGAGCTCGTGGCCGTGCACGAACAGGTGCGCCATGGCCGTGGTCATCGAGTCGACCTCGTCCTGCTTGCGCGCCAGCGTCGGGATCAGCTGCGCGTCATGCAATCCCGCGTCGGCCGTGGTGAGCCCGGCCTGCATCAGCGCCACCGGATTGGGCGCCAATTCCAGGAACGTGGTGTGCCCGTTGTCGACGGCGTTGCGGATGCCGTGGGTGAAGTAGACGCTGTGCCGCAGCCCCTTCTTCCAGTAGTCCACGTCGTGGATCGGCTCCGCGCCGGCGCGAATGAGGTTGCCCTCGTGCACCGTCGAGTAGTACGCGACCTGCAGCGGGTGCGCCTCGATACCCTGCAGTTCCGCGGCCAGTTCGCCGAGCAGCGGGTCCATCTGCGAGGTGTGGCTGGCGCCCTTGGTCTGGAACTTGCGGGCGAACTTGCCCTCCGATTCGGCGCGGGCGATGATCGCGTCCACCTCGTCGGGCGGCCCACCGATCACGGTCTGCGTCGGGGCGGCGTACACGCAGACTTCGAGGTTCTTGAAGTCCGAGAAGACCGTTTCGATCTCATCCGCGGAGTACTCGACCAGCGCCATGAGCCGGATGTACTCGCCGAACAGCATCGCCTCGCCCTCACCCATCAGGTGGCTGCGGGAACAGATGGTCCGGGTCGCGTCCTCCAGTGAGAGACCGCCGGCGAAGTAGGCCGCGGCCGCCTCGCCCAGCGACTGGCCCACCAGCGCACCGGGTTTCGCGCCGTGCGACTTGAGCAGCTCGCCGAGCGCGATCTGGATCGCGAAGATCACCAGCTGCACCTTCTCGATCGGCAGCTCGGTGGTCTCGTCGGTGTAGTCGATCGCGTCGTCGAGGATGAGCTCCAGGATCGAGAAGCCGCGCTCGTCCTGAATCAGGCTGTCCACCTTGTTGATCCACTCGGCGAACGTCTCGTCACGCAGGTACAGGCTCTTGCCCATCTTGCGGTGCTGCGCGCCGAACCCGGCCAGCACCCACACCGGCCCATTGGTCACCGGACCGTCGGCACTGATGACGAGCGGGGTGGGCTTGCCCTCGGCGATGGCGCGCAGACCCTTGATCGCCTCGTCGTGGTCGTGGGCCAGCACCACCGCGCGCGAGCGGCCGTGGTTGCGCCGCGACAGCGAGCGGCCGATCGACTCCAACGACGAAGCGCGCCCCTCGGGGCTGTCGATCCAATCCGCCAACTCCGCGGCGGCGGCCTTCTTGCGCGAGGTCAGGAAGCCCGACACTGCCAGCGGGACAATCGGTGTCGGCGGGTTTTCGGCATCCGCGGCAGCCTGCTTCTCGCGGGCGACCTCGAGCAGGCGCAGCGCCTCGTCGGTCAGGCCGGGCAGCTCGTACTCACCCTCGGCGGCCGCCACCGGGGTGTCCAGCGCGTCGTCATCGTCATCGTCGAGAAACTCGCCGTACTCGTCCATCCGGACGCCGCCCACGTAGACGGCCTTGGCGTCGTCGTTGGCGGGTGTCACGACCGCCACGTCGGGCTCGGGGGCGGGCTCGACCAGGTCGCTGGCGAGCACCTCGCGCACCACCAGGTGGGCGTTGGCGCCGCCGAAGCCGAAGCCGGAGACACCGGCGATGGCCTTGCCGCTGTAGCGCGGCCAGTCGGTCACCGTGTCGGCCACCTTGAGGTGTTCGGCGTCGAAGTCGATGTAGGGGTTGGGTCCGGCGTAGTTGATCGACGGCGGGATCTTGTTGTTGCGCAACGCCAACGCCACCTTGGCCAGGCTCGCCGCACCGGCAGCCGACTCCAGGTGGCCCACGTTCGATTTCACCGCACCCAGCAGCGCCGGCTTGTCGGCGGCGCGGCCACGGCCGATGACCCGGCCCAGCGCGTCGGCCTCGATCGGGTCACCCAGGATGGTGCCGGTGCCGTGCGCTTCGACGTAGTCGACGGAACGCGGGTCGATACCGGCGTCCTTGTAGGCCTTGCGCAGCACGGCTTCCTGGGCGTCGGGGTTCGGCGCCAGCATGCCGTTGGAGCGGCCGTCGTGGTTGACCGCGCCACCGGCGATCACCGCGAGGATGTCGTCGCCGTCGCGGCGCGCGTCCTCGAGACGCTTCAGCACGATCATGCCGCCGCCCTCGGACCGGGCATACCCGTCGGCGTCGGAGGAGAAGGACTTGATCCGGCCGTCGGAGGCCAGCACGCCGCCGACCTCGTCGAAGCCGAGCGTGACCAGCGGAGTGATCAGGGCGTTGACGCCGCCGGCGAGGACGACGTCCGCGTCACCGGCGCGCAGCGCCTTCATGCCTTCGTGCACGGCCACCAGCGCCGACGAGCAGGCCGTGTCGATGGCCATCGACGGCCCACGGAAATCGTAGAAGTAGGAGACCCGGTTGGCGATGACCGCGCTCGAGTTGCCGGTGATCGCGTAGGGATGTGCGACGGTCGGATCGGCGACCGACATGAACATGTAGTCGTTGACCGAGCTGCCGATGAACACGCCGACGTTGCCGCCGCGCAGGCTCGAGGCGGGAATCCTGGCGTGCTCCAGCGCTTCCCACGTCAGCTCGAGCGCCATGCGCTGCTGCGGATCGATGTTGTCGGCTTCCATCTTCGACAGCGCGAAGAACTCGGCGTCGAAGCCCTTGATGTCCTTGAGGTACCCGCCGCGGGTGCGGGCCTTGGCCACCCGCTCGGCGATGCGCGGCTCGGACAGGAACTCCGACCATCGCCCCTCGGGCAGATCGGTGATCGCATCGCGGCCCTCGAGCAGCGCCTCCCACGTCTGATCGGGAGTGTTCATGTCGCCCGGGAAGCGGGTGCCGACACCGACGATCGCGATGTTGAGCTTTCCCTCGTCGCCGTCGCGCGACCAGTCCTCGGCGTCCAGCGCCGCCAGATCGTCTTCGGGCTCACCCTCGATGATCACGGTCGCGAGCGACTCGATCGTCGGATGCCGGAATGCGACCGTCGCGGTCAGCGTCACGCCGGTCAGGTCCTCGATGTCGCTGGCCATCGCCACCGCGTCGCGCGAGGACAGGCCCAGCTCGACCATCGGCGTCGACTCGTTGATGGCGTCCGGCGACTGCCCGGTGGCATTGCCGATCCAGTTGCGCAGCCACTCCCGCATCTCGTTCACGGTCATGTCGGGTACACGCGAATTGTTCTGCGGCTCAGCCATGTTCACTACCTCACGATCGACAGGCGGCCGATGGCCGCCGGTGCCGTTGCTGTTGGTGGACGTCAGTCCGTTTCATCGGGGAAGGCGTTGGCCACCTTGCCGCTGCGCAGGCTGCCGTCGAGATACGCCGACCGGCAGGCGCGGCGGCCGATCTTGCCGCTCGACGTACGCGGGATCGCACCGGCCGGGGTCAGCAGCACGTCGCGCACCGTCACACCGTGGCGCACCGCGATCGCCGCGCGAATGTCGTCGGCGATGGGGCCCATGTCGAGCTTGTGCGCACCGGGTGCCCGCTCGCCGACGATGACAAGTTGTTCGGACGTGTCGCTCGGATCCCGCTTGAGGCCGGAATGCGCGTCGGCGAACACCTCGTCGGGCAGCTGGTTGGCCGGCACGGAGAACGCGGCGACGAAGCCGGTGCGCAGCGCCTTGGTGGACTCCTGCGCGGAGTACTCCAGGTCCTGCGGATAGTGGTTGCGACCGTCGATGATCACCAGATCCTTGGTGCGGCCGGTGATGTAGAGCTCGCCGTCGTGGTAGGCGCCGAGGTCGCCGGTCCGCACCCAGGTCGCGTCGTCGGTGGCGCCCTGTGCGTGCGACGGTTCGGTCCGCGACTTGAGGATGTTGTGAAAAGTCGCGGTGGTCTCATCGGGCTTGCCCCAGTAGCCGGTGCCCATGTTCTGGCCGCTGATCCACACCTCACCGATCTGGCCGTCGGGCAGCTCGCTGGCGGTGTCGGCGTCGACGATGACCGCCCACTCCGCGACACCGATCTTGCCGGCGCCGGCCTGGGCGACCGCCTTGGGCGAGTCCTCGGGCACCTCGACGAACCGATGGTTGTTGAGCTCGTCGCGGTCCACGTAGATGATCCGGGGCTCGGCGTTCATCGGCGTGGTCGAGACGAACAGCGTGGCCTCGGCCAGACCGTAGGACGGCTTGATGGCCTGCGGCTTGAAGCCGAACGGGCCGAACGCCTCGTTGAACCGGTTGACCGTGGCCGCCGAGATGGGCTCGCTGCCGTTGAGGATGCACTTGATGTTCGACATGTCGAGGGGCTCTTCCCCCTCCTTGGGCACACCTCGCGCCGCGGCGTGATCGAACGCGAAGTTGGGCGCCACCGAGATGGTGCCGCCCGTGTCGCCCTCGCGTCGCGCCATCTCGCGAATCCACCGGCCCGGCCGGCGGACGAAGGCGGCCGGCGTCATGAACGTGATGTAGTGCCCGAGCATCGGGGACAGCAGCACGGTGATCAGGCCCATGTCGTGGAAGAAGGGCAGCCACGAGACGCCCCGGTCGCCTTCCTGCCCGTCCAGCGCCTCGATGACCTGGACGACGTTCGTGGCGAGGTTCAGGTGGGTGATCTGCACACCGGTCGGGATGCGGGTCGACCCGGAGGTGTACTGCAGATAGGCGATGGTGTCGTGCTGGACGTCGATGGGCTCCCAGGTGGCGCCCACCTCGTTGGGTACCGCATCGACGGCGATGACGCGGGGGCGCTGGTTGGCGGGGCGAGTGCGGAAGAACTTGCGCACGCCCTCCGCGGCCGCCGTCGTGGTGAGGATCGCCGAGGGCTGGCAGTCATCCAGCACGGCGTGCAGGCGGCCGACGTGGCCCGGCTCGTTGGGATCGAACAGGGGCACGGCGATCCGGCCCGAGTACAGCACCCCGAAGAACGCGACCAGGTACTCCAGGTTCTGCGGGCAGAGGATCGCGACCCGGTCGCCCGGTTGCGTCACCTGCTGCAGCCGGGCTCCGACGGCGCGGTTGCGCGCACCGAAGTCCGCCCAGTTCAGGTCTCGGTAGACCCCGTCACGTTCGGTGGAGAAGTCCACGAAGCGGTAGGCCAGTTTGTCGCCCCGCACCTTCGCCCATCGTTCGACGTGCTTGACCAGGCTCCCGTTGTCGGGGAACTTGATCAGTCCGTCCTTGATGAACGGGTTGTGGAACGCCATCTCAACTCCAATCACATGGGATGAATCCCAAACCCCGAAATCGTACCGGGGTGACGGCTCCCCGCCCCTGAGCCGCCGTTCGTGTGCACTCGAACTGTGGTCTTAGATTTCCCTTAATGTTAGGCGACGCCCTGACGGCCGCCAAATCTCCACGGTCACGTGTCAGCCATGTTTCGGCTGCGGAGCGTTACTTATCAACTGCCGCGCCCAGTTCAGCGTCCAGTCGGTGGCCGGCTGGCCGTCGATGTTCCAGAACTGCGGAGTGGCGTACATCGCATGGACCGGCTGACCCGCCCCGCCGCTGAGCACCTCCAGCGTCTTGGGCAGCTGGGTGATGTTGAACGCCGACGACGGCGCCGCGCAGATCAGGTCACCCCGCGCGCAGATCTCGTTGGTGCGATCGCTGAGTGCACCGAAACCGCCCGGCCGCGGACCCGTCATCGTCAGCCCCAATGCGGACAGCGTCGGAACTTCGTGCAACGTGATCTCGGCACCCTGGCCGTCCGGGTTGGGTCCGACGTCCTGCCCGACGCCGTCCTGACGGCGGCCGTCGGCGACCAAGGTCACGCCGAGGACCAGATCCTGGTCCACCGGGCCGCGGCCGTTGCCGATGTCACTGGCGATGTCCCCGGCGATGACCGCGCCTTGAGAGAACCCGATCAGCACGTAGCTGGTCAGCGGGCACCGGTTGTTCATGTCGGTCATCGCCTGCACGGCGGCCCGGGTGCCCTCGGCCCGGCTGTCGTTGTAGGACATCTGCTGATCGGCCGACAGCGGATTGTGGAACTGCGCGGTGTAGGGAACCGTGAAGATCTCGACCCGATCGTTGCCGAACTCGGCCCGGATCGGGTTCGTCACACGCAGCAGCAGCGCCGCCGGGAACTGCACGGGGTTGAACGGATCCAGTGCCCGCGAGGACTCCCAGGTGCCCGGGATCGAAATCAGCTGGACGTCGGGGCAGCTCGCGTCCTGGAACTCCGGCCGCGGCTTGCTCGGCGTGCCGGGCGTCCCGGACGGCGCGCCCGTCGGAGGCAGTGCGGTCGGCGGAATGGCTGTCGAACCCCCGTCGGGCCGGCGCAGCACGACGATCACGACGGCAACGATCAGCACGACGACGAGGCCCACCGCCCCGGCAGCGAATAGCGCCAGCAGGCGGTGGCGTTTACGCCGATTGGTCTTGGCCATGGGTTCGGGAGCTCCTAGCAGAGTTGATCGGTGGCGATGCGAATGTAGTCGGCGGTCTCGGCGTGCAGCCGGGTCGCCGACGGCAGCGCGCCGCCGGAGCTCATGACTCCCTCGGAGGCCGGCTCGCTCGCGTCATTGCGGACCAGGGGCGCGACGTAGTCCCACACCGCCTGATCGGTCTGCCTGGCCGCCCGCGCCTGGCACACGTACGACCCGATGCTCAGCGCCGCCAGATCGCTGGACGGCGCGACCCCCGCGGTGCGCAGCGCGTCGAGATAGGCGCGTTCGCGCGGCGTGACCACCAGCGCGTTGGAGGTTCCGCCCTCGGGCGGCTGACCGGGCAGCTGCACCCCGTCCTGGCCGTGCGAGGGCGACGGCTCGATGTCCGCGGCCGGGCCGGCGACCATCTCGTCGGGAGTCCCGCAACCGGCCAGCAACGACGAGGCGGCCAGCACACACCCCGCCACACCTGCACCCGCCAGAGCGGACCGTGACCTGTGATGCACGGACTCCAACGTACCGGGGCCGCCGAGGAGCGCCCGCCTACCGGATCGTCGTGACGAGCTCCCCGCTCATCGCACCGAGCTGAGCGCTCCACGTTCCCCAGTCGTGAGTGCCTGCGGCCGGGAAGTCGAAGTGCCCGTTTCCGCCGCCGACCGCGCGGTAGTGCTGGTAGAACGCCCGGTTGCTGCCCTGGGCCTGGTCGCAGTAGCCGATCATCGCGGGCACGTCGGTGCAGCTGGTGGTCGACGGGCTGAAGATCCACAGGCGCGTGTTGTTGTTGGCGAGCAGTTGCACGTGGACGTCGGGATCGTGCCACTTCCAGCGGCCCAGCTGCGGCAGACCCCACATGTTGCGGATGTCCAGACCACCGAACCGGGCCAACCCGTCGGTGATGGCGCCGTTCATCGTCGTGGCCGACGGGGTCAGGAAGCCCGACAGCGAACCCGCGAAGCTGTAGCGATTGGGGTGGAAGGCCGCCATCGTGACCGCGCCGGTGCCGCCCATCGCCGCGCCGACGATCCCGTGCCCGCCCGGAGCCAGACCCTTGTTGGCGGCCAGCCAATTCGGCAGCTCGTCGGCGAGGAACGTCTCCCACTGCTTGCTGCCGTCCTGCTCCCAGTTCGTGTACATGCTGAACGCGCCGCCGGCCGGGGCCACCACCGAGATGCCCTTACCCGCGAGCGTGTTCATCGCATTGCCTGCTGTCACCCAGTTGCTCACGTCGGGCGCACCGTTGAAGGCGTCGAGCAGGACCACCGCGTGCGGGCCGCCGCCGGAGAAGGCCACGGGGATGTCACGGCCCATCGCGGCCGAGGGGACCATCAGCATCTCGACGCCCTGGGCGTGGGCGGTGCCCACACCGCCGGCGAAGCCTGCCGCGGCCGCCAGCACGACAGCCATCAATGTCCGGATCAGCCCTCGCATCAACCCCACCTCTCGAATCGCACCCGACCGCAACGTAGTGAACCACATCACCCCGGCGGGCCGTGCCGCAAAGCGACTGACGGCGGTGCCCCCGAGGGGACACCGCCGTCAGTGGTGTTCGAGGCGTTGCGGACTAGCCGCCGTTCGCCGCCGCGTCGACCGGCACGGCCGGAGCCGACGGCTGCGGCACGGCGCCGAGCACGCGCTGCACATCCGGCTTCATCTGCTGGAGCTGCTGGCCCCAGTAGCCCCAGTCGTGGGCGCCGGAGGACGGGAAGTTGAACACGCCGTTGGTTCCGCCGTTGGCCAGGTAGGTCTCCTGGAACGTCCGGTTGGTGCGGATGGTCAGGCCCTCGAGGAACTTGGCGGGCAGGTTGTTACCGCCCAGCTCCGACGGCTTGCCGTTGCCGCAGTAGATCCAGATGCGGGTGTTGTTCGCGATCAACTTGTTGATGTTGACGAACGGGTCGTTCCGCTTCCACGCGCTGTTCGGGTCCTCGGTCGGGCCCCACATGTCGTTGGCCTTGTAGCCGCCGGCGTCACCCATCGAGATGTTCACCAGCGCGGGCCACCAGCCCTCGGACAGGTTCAGAAAGCCCGACAGCGACCCGGCGTACTGGAACTGATTCGGGTGGTAGATCGCCAGCGTCAGTGCGGCCGATCCCGCCATCGACAGGCCGACGGCCGCGTTGCGGTTGGGGTTCACGCCCTTGTTGGCCGCGAGGTAGGCGGGCAGCTCCTGGGTGAGGAACGTCTCCCACTTGTAGGTCTGGCAACCGGACTTGCCGCAGGCCGGCTTGTACCAGTCGCTGTAGAAGCTGGACTGGCCGCCGACCGGCATGATCGTCGCGAGACCGGAATCCAGGTACCACTCGAAGGCCTGGGTGTTGATGTCCCAGCCGTTGAAGTCGTCCTGCGCGCGCAGGCCGTCGAGCAGGTAGAGGCCGGGCGCGTTGGGTCCGCCGCTCTGGAACTGCACCTTGATGTCGCGACCCATCCCGGCCGAGGGCACCATCAGATACTCCACCGGCAGGCCCGGGCGCGAGAACGCGCTCGCCGTCGCGGAGCCGCCCACGACACCGATCACGGCGGGCAACACGGCTGCCACCAGGGCCGCGATCGTGAGCCGTCGCGCATTGGCGCGCAGCCTTGAACCGAACTTCATGCTTTGTTGTGTCCCATCTTTTCGTACAGCAGCAACCAGCCGCCGGTCCCCGACCCGGCCTCGTGCCCGTGTAGTCAACCACACCTTTGTGGCCGTCTCTTGTCGCCGCGATACGCGCTCGCGACCCGTCGTCCCATGCCTATACCGGCATATCTGCTGCGGGAGTCCCTCATGTTACGAAAGCAGACTCCATGACGCCTGGCCAAATCGTGCGGCTCAAGGCCCGGTCGGCGCGAGCCCCGTATAGGGCGGATTCACCGGCTCCGGGATCGGCAGACCGCACCGCGCGAGCTCGTAGAGCGGCACGCGGTCGATGCGGTAGCGGGTGTACTCCGCGGCGTGCACGACGTTGGACAGGAACCGCCGAATCCCCATCGGGGCGCGGATCGCTTCGAGCACCTTGTCGGTCTCCGGGCACTGCAGCGCGGCCTCGGCCTGCCGGATCCAGTCCTCGTCCAGATACGGCGGAATCCACGGTTCCTCCTTGAGGAACGGGCCCTCGGCCACCGCCCAGTCGGGGAACAGGTTCTTGTCGTGGCCGATCCGGCCGTCGGTCAGCCGTGCGGTGTGTGCGGCCAGCGGGTTGGCCAACCCGATCTGGTCGATGACGCGCACGTCGAGGCCGACGTTCATGCCGAGCATGCCGAGGTTGGTGAAGAACACGGTGTGCGGGCCGACGTAACCCCCCACTGCAGCGGCGCGGACCTCCAGGGGTGGCGGCAGCGCCGGCACCACGTCCCAGCGGTCGTAGTTGCCCGACGGCAGCAGCAGCGCCCCGTCGGGGGTGTTCTCGATCGCCGTCAGCACGGCCCGCATCCGCGGATAGTCCAGATAGTCGGCCGCGGTCAGCGGGTGTGCGTGCCCGGTGGCCTGGGAGTAGAACCGGCGCTCGTCGACGATGCCGCTGTAGGTCACCCGGGTCGCGTCGGCCCCCAGCCCCGGCGAATTGGCCGCCCACAGCGCCCATCCCGCCACGGCCAGCCACAGCACCGCCGTCGCCCCGGCGTAGAGGTAGCCGGCGCCACGCGCCATCCGGGCGCGATCGGGCAGCAGCAGCGGGATCACCGCCACCGGGGCGAGCAGACAGAACATCGGCGTGAGCAGCACCCGACCGTGCATGAAGTCACCGCCCTGGCGGATCCAGTACACCGCCTGCAGCAGGCCCGACACCAGCATGAACGCGACGACCGCGGGCGGGCTCTGCACCGTGCGGGCCACCCAGCCGGATTGCCGGGCCGCACCACGCTGGACCCATCCGGGGCGGCCGCGCAGCAGCAGCACCATCAGGCCCAGTCCGATCAGCAGGATCGCCGGCGCCCACAGCAGATACGGCCGGTTGAAGTTGGCCAGATAGATGAAGCCCTGGTCCCACTTGGCGCCGGAGGCATCCTTGGCCAGCGCGGTGCCAGGCACCAGCAAGCCGTAGTAGCCCATGCGAAAGATCTGGTACGCCACCGGCACCAGGCCGCCGGCGACGACGAGGACCGCCCGGGCCGCCCACCCGGTGGTCGCGACGAGCATCATCACCAGCGCGACGCCGCCGATCAGCGCCAGCTCGGGCCGCACCAGCACCGAGAAGCCCGCGACGACGGCGAGCGCGATCTGGAATCCGCGGGAGGCACCGCCGTGGCGCGGGGCCTGGGACCAGCACACCATCATCCACCACAGCAGGCCGAGATAGGCCAGCACCAAACCGTTTTCGAGCCCGGACGTGGCGAAGTCACGTGCCGGCGGGACGGCGATGTACACCAGCGCGCCGGCCGGCAGGAAGATCGCGCGCCGACCGCCGAGGCCCGGGGCGTACAGCCGCGCAGTGCCCAGCATGACCAGGACCACGCCCAGCACGCTGAGCACGAGAGCCAGGACCAGCGCGACGTATTCGAGCCGGGCCGATCCGGAGACGAACCCGCCGAGCGTCACGAGGTAGGACCAGGCGGTCGAGGTGTTCGCCTCCACGCGCTCACCGGCGTTGAACACCGGACCATTGCCCGCCAACAGGTTTCGCACCGTCCGCAGCACGATCAGGCCGTCGTCGGCGATCCACCGGCGCTGCCAGGCGCCCCACCCGAACAGCGCAGCCGTCGCGATCACACTCAGCCACAGGCTGATTCGCACCCACGGGTGGTACGGGAAGGCCGGCCAGCGGTTCAGCCGGTCGGCCGCGGAGGCGGTGACGCGCTCAGCTGAAGAAGATTGCGGCACCGATGGTCCCGATCCACGCCAGCAGCAGCAGCTGCAGAACCCGGTCCTTCAGCGCGATCTCCTCCGGTTCCCCGGCCAGTCCCCCGTCCACGTCGACGGCGTAGCGCAGGATCGCGATGGTGATGGGAATGATCGTGATCGCGTACCACGAAGCGTTGGCGCCGTCGCGTTCGAAGGCCCACAGGCTGTAGCAGACCACCATCGCCGTCGCCGCCACCGTCCACACGAACCGCAGATAGGACGCGGTGTAGCTCTCCAGCGACTTGCGGATCTTGGCGCCGGTGCGCTCCGCCAATTGCAGTTCCGCGTAGCGCTTCCCGGCCACCATGAACAGGGAACCGAACGTCATCACTAGCAGGAACCACTGCGACAGCGGGATGCCGGCCGCGGCGCCGCCGGCGATCGCGCGGATCAGGTAAGCCGACGAGACGATGCAGATGTCCAGCACCGCTTGATGTTTGAGGCCGAAACAGTAGGCCAGCTGCATCGCGATGTACACCGCGATGACCACGACCAGGTTAGGCGAGGCGAGGAAGGAGATCCCCAGCGAGGCGACACCGAGGACCAGCGCCAACGTGTAGGCGAGCCACTCCGGAACCACCCCTGCGGCGATCGGCCGGAACCGCTTGGTGGGGTGCTGCCGGTCGGCCTCCACGTCGCGCGAATCATTGACCAGGTAGATGCACGAGGCCGCCATCGAGAACGCCACGAACGCGATCACGATGTTGATCGCCATCTCGTCGTAGTCGTAGCGGGCCGTGCTACCGAACGCCGCGATCGGAGCGGCCAGCACCAGGAGGTTCTTCACCCACTGCCGCGGCCGAATCGCCTTGATGATGCCCGCGGGCAGGCTCTTGGGCGGCCCGGCGGACGAGCCCGTCTCGCGAACCTGGGATGTACTCATCGCGCCCCTCCTTCGAGCACCTCGGCGGCCTTGGTGACCACGCCGGCGACGGCCGTGCCGACCGCGACGCCGGCGAGCACGTCGCTCGGATAGTGCACGCCGAGAACCAGGCGCGACAACGCCATCGGCGGGACCAGCAGGGCGGGCAGCGGCAAACCGGTCGGACGGGCCAGCAGCACCGCGGCCGCTGCGGTCGAGGTGGCGTGCGCCGACGGGAAACTGAGCCGGCTGGGGGTGCCGACGTTCACCGCGATCGCCGGATGGTGCGGCCGTTCGCGGCGGACCACCCGCTTGATCACGACCGCGGCGGCGTGCGCGGCGAACGCACCGACCCCGGCGGCCACGTACTGTCGCCGCCGGGCCGGCACCAGCCACGCGCCGAGCGCGGCGACGACGAGCCAGCCGAGGCTGTGCTCACCGAAATGCGACAGTGCCCGAGCCGCGGGCAGCACACCCGGCCTACCGGCGACCGCCGACTGCACGGCCACCAGCACGGCGTCCTCGCCGCGCGGTGTCTCACCCACGGCTGGCTTCTGGACTGGAGTCCAGCAGTACGCTCTCCCACTTCTGCGTGCTGGTCAGCATCGGCAGCGCGGAGCGGTACACCTTGCGCATCTTGTTGAACTTCCGGGCGAGCAGCGCCTGGCGCCGCAGCGACTCGCGCAGCAGCGCGAACATCTTCTCCCGGTCGCGCTGGCGGTAGACCACACCCCGCCCGTCGGCGGTGGTGACGGTGACCCCGTCGACGTTGCACAGCGAGAACCACCGGGCGTCCTGGGTGGCGACGTTGACCTGCGGGCGCTGGTGGTGTTCGGGGTCGTGCGGCTTGAGCTGGTGCACCACGCCGCGGCTCAGGCGCAGCGAGATCGACAGCGGGTTGGTCGGAATCTCCACCTTCTTGCGCCACCGCTTGTCCGACGGGGTGGGCAGCGTGGTGGCGCTGGGCAGTACCACCGCGTCGGGATACTCCTGCCGCATCGCGCGGACATCGGGCAGCGAGGACTCCAGGATCGAGAACAGGTGATCGGGCCCGGCGAGGAAGTCGTCCATCGCCTTGTTCTGGATGGCGACGGTCGAATACTCGAGGCAGAGCAGATGTTTCAGAGTCGCCTTGAGATGGCTGCGCAGCAGGCCGCGGATGTTGCCGTCCCAGTGCAGAGCGGCGACGATCAGCCGGTTGCGCAGGTGGAAGTAGGCCTGCCAGTCGATGGCGTCGTCCTTGTCGCTCCACGCCATGTGCCAGATGGCCGCCCCCGGCAGCGTCACCGTGGGGTAGCCGTGCTCGCCGGCGCGCAGGCCGTAGTCGGCGTCGTCCCACTTGATGAACAGCGGCAGCGGCTGCCCCAGCTCCTCGGCGACCTGGCGCGGGATCATGCACATCCACCAGCCGTTGTAGTCGACGTCGATGCGCCGGTGCAGCAACCGGCTCCGGTATTCGTCCTCGTCGTTGAGCGGGTACTTCGCGAAGTTGTGGTCGTACTCGGTGTTGATCGCCCCGGTCCACATGAAGTTCTCGGAGTCGACCATCTCGCCCATCACGTGCAGGTGGCTGGGCTCCTGCAGGTTGAGCATCTGGCCACCGACGAGGGTGGGCACCTTCGCGAAGCGGTTCATCGCCAGGGCCCGCAGTATCGAGTCCGGTTCGATCCGGATGTCGTCGTCCATGAACAGGATCTGTTCACAGTCGGTGTTCTTCAGCGCCTCGTACATCACGCGGCTGTAGCCGCCCGATCCGCCGAGGTTGGGCTGGTTGTGGATCGAGAGCCGGTTGCCCAGCGCCGCGGCGGCTTCGGCGAACCCGGGGTGGTCCTTGGCCTTCTTGGTGCCCTGATCGGAGACGATGACGGCGCTGATCACCTCGTCGACCAGCGGGTCAGACGTCAACGCCGCCAGGGCGCTGACGCAGTCCGACGGCCGGTTGAACGTGGGGATGCCGACGGCCACATTGGCGCGGCCGGGCGCCGGGATGGGGGCGTACCAGCCCGCGTGGTGCAGCGTCGTCGGGGAGTCGGTGGTGATGTCGAACCAGATCCAGCCGCCGTCCTCGAACGGGGTGAGGTCGATCTCGAACTCGGCTACTGCGGGCTCGTCGCCACTACTGACGACGGGGGCGCCCCCGACGGTGATGCGGGCACCGGTGGCCTTCGAGCGGTAGACGTCGACGCGGGCGCTGCCGGTGAGCTCGACCCGCAGCACGACGCTCTCCAGGATGGACCAGCGCCGCCAGTAGCTGGCCGGGAACGCGTTGAAGTACGTCGCGAACGACACCTCGGATTCGGTGCCGATCTCCAGCGTGGTGCGGGTGGGCGCATGAGCGCGCCGGGCGTTGGTCTCCGACTCCTCGATGTAGAGCTTGCGGACGTCGAGCGGCTCGCCGGGCCGCGGCAGGATGACTCGGGCAAGCGGGCTCACCGCCGCCGACTGACCCGGCGCGAGTGCGCCGGACGGGATGTCGCTGGTTGTCATGACTCTGTCTCCTCGACCAGCGGCGCACCGTCGCGCAGGTGCGGCGCCAGCGTGTTGTCGTACATGTTGAGCGCGCTGGCGATCGCCATGTGCATGTCCAGGTACTGGTAGGTGCCCAGTCGTCCACCGAAAAGCACCTTGGCCGAGGCGGTCTCGGCCTTGGCCCGGGCGCGGTAGGCGGCCAGTAGCGCGCGGTCGGTCTCGGTGTTGATCGGGTAGTACGGCTCGTCGTCGGCCTCGGCGAACCGGGAGTACTCCCGCATGATGACCGTCTTGTCGGTGGGGTAGGCCCGCTCCGGATGGAAGTGCCGGAACTCGTGGATGCGGGTGAACGGCACGTCGGCGTCGTTGTAGTTCATCACCGGGGTGCCCTGGAAGTCGCCGGTGGGCAACACCTCGAGGTCGAAGTCGAGCGTGCGCCAGCCGAGCCGGCCCTCGCTGTAGTCGAAGTAGCGGTCCAGCGGGCCGGTGTAGACCACCGGGGCGTCGGGGTTGTCGGCGCGCAACTGGTCGCGCACGTCGAACCAGTCGGTGTCCAGGCGCACCTCGATGCGCTCGTCGGCGGCCATGTTCTCCAGCCACGCGGTGTAGCCCTCGACCGGCAGTCCTTCATAGGTGTCGTTGAAGTACCGGTTGTCGAACGTGTAGCGCACCGGTAGCCGATTGATCGTCGAGGCGGGCAGCTCCTTGGGATCGGTCTGCCACTGCTTGGCGGTGTAGTCCTTGACGAACGCCTCGTACAGCGGACGGCCGATCAGCGAGATCGCCTTCTCCTCGAGGTTCTGCGCGTCCGCGGTCTCGATCTCGCCCGCCTGCTCGGCGATCAGGGCGCGCGCTTCGTCAGGGGTGAAGTAGCGGCCGAAGAACTGGCTGACCAGGCCCAGACCCATCGGGAACTGGTATGCCTGCCCGTTGTGCAGGGCGAACACCCGGTGCTGGTAGCCGGTGAAGTCGGTGAACTGCCGCACGTAGTCCCACACTCGCTGGTTGGAGGTGTGGAAGAGGTGGGCGCCGTAGCGGTGCACCTCGATACCGGTCTGCGGCTCTGGTTCGGAGTACGCGTTGCCGCCCAGGTGCGAGCGCCGATCGAGGACCAGGACCCGCTTGTCGAGCTGGGTGGCCACCCGCTCGGCGATCGTCAGGCCGAAGAACCCGGAGCCGACGACGTAGAGGTCGAAGGCACCCTCGGGCGAGCGGGAATCAGAGGAGAACATCGGCAGCAAGGGTATCTGACGGTGGGTCCCGGCCCCGCGGTGGCGCAACGGCGGAGATCGCGATTAGCTCACGATTCCATATCGTCACTCTAGTCTCACCAGTCACATCAGTACCATCAATCGCGTACGACAAATCCGCGATCTACCGCCTGTAGTCCATGTATTGAGGAGACTTCCGTGCCGAACCGACGTCGCCGCCGGCTCTCGACAGCCCTGAGCACAGTCGCCGCTCTGGCCGTCGCAGGTCCCGTTGCAGTTGTCGCCACCACCCAGCTGACCTCGCCGTCCCCGCAGCAACCGCAGCATCGCGAGTTCCGCCAGGCCGCCACCATCACCGATCTGCCCGGAGAGTTGATCTCCGCGCTCTCGCAGGGCCTTTCGCAGTTCGGGATCAACCTGCCCCCGCTGCCCACCGGCCTGCTGACCGGCACCGGAGCCAGCTCGCCCACCACACTGTCCCCCGGATTGGGCACCGGCCTGGGGACCGGCCTCGGCACACCGTCGCTGACCGACCCCGGTCTCGCCAATCCGTCGCTGACCAGCCCCATCGGCGCCACGCCGTCACTGACCGACCCGGCACTCAGCTCGCCCGGCCTGACGACTCCTGGTGTGACGACGCCTGGTCTGACGACGCCGTCGCTCACCGATCCGGCACTGAGCGCACCCGGCCTGACCACACCGTCGCTCACGACGCCGTCGCTGACCACGCCCGCCGGGCTCACCACCCCCGGACTGAGCACACCGCCGGCGCTGACCGACCCCGTGCTGGGCGCGGCGCCGATCTCGACCGCCGGCCTGTCCCCCGCGGGTGAGGTGCCGATCTCCGCCCCCATCGGCCTCGACCCGGCGCTCGGTGCGGGCTATCCGATCCTGGGCGACCCCTCACTGGCCGCCACCCAGCCGGTGGCCTCCAGCAGCGGCGGTCTGCTCGGCGATCTGACCAGCGCAGCCAACTCCCTGGGCGCGGGCGAAGCCATCGACCTGCTCAAGGGTGTGCTGATGCCCGCGATCATGTCGGCGGTCAAGCCGCCGGCCGCAGCAGCAGCTGCCGCCCCCGCGGCAGCCGTCGATGCGGCCAGCGCCGCCGCCGCCCCGGCCCAGGCCGGACTCGGCGCCGCCGAGGCGGCGATCGCCGCCGGAGCCTGATCACTCGGACCACCCACGACTCGGACCACCCACGACTCGGACCA
>JAEXZY010000026.1 GCA_023404955.1 Actinomycetes bacterium | reverse complement strand
GGCAGACAGAGAACCAATCAAAGCGTATGCCGCACGCAGCGGAGATAGCCTAACGGCGCAGAACAGCGCTTCCGGAGGAATATTTCCCATTTTGGCAGAGAAGGTATTGAATGAGGGAGGAGTCGTTTTTGGAGCCAGGTGGGACGAAGATTTCATGGGAGTCCGGCACGATTTCATCACAGACAAAAAAGACCTGTATCTTTTCCAAGGCAGCAAATATGTCCAATCCACCATAGGAAACGCATTCTTTCAGGTCCGTGATTTTCTGAAATCAAACCGTAAAGTCCTTTTTTCCGGAACTCCGTGCCAAATTCAAGGGCTGAAAAAAGTCATCCGGAAAAACTCCGAACTTTTAATTACCGTTGATATTGCCTGCCATAGCGTACCGTCTCCGAAGGTTTGGAAGTCCTTTTTCCGCAATCTGATCGCCAAGAACAGGATTTCCGATGTTTCCGGCGTTTTCATGAGAAAAAAGACTTTCTCTCCTGCGCGGGGCTGGAGATGTGATTCCTTCGTGGTGGAATCAACCAACACCCCACCCCTTGAAGATTCCATTTATGAAACCGCCTACGGACGCGGTTTTTTGGAAGGCATGTTTTCCCGCCCGTCATGTGAAAAATGCCCTGCCAAAAATATGGAAAGCGGCAGCGATATCACGCTTGGAGATTTTTGGGGAGTGGAAAACTATTTTCCGGATCTGGTCATGCAAGAGGGGCTTTCCATCATTATCTGCAAGACGCCCAGGGCTCACGCATTGCTGGAATCTGTGCGCGGCTCTCTGTCCGTTTTACGTCCTGCCGAATATAAATGGGCGGCAGCGCATAATGAGGGATTACGTTTTGATCCCCGGAAAAACCCTCATCGGGACTCCTTTTTCCGGAAGCTGGCCAAATGCCGTTCCGATCAGGCGGCGGTCAATCTGATGGAATCATATTTTCGCCCTAAGCTTCTTGCAAAGATAAAGACGAAATTAAAATCCGTGTTGAAATGTATTCTTTACCGCTCACTGTTCCTTGCCGGCAGAAAAGAAAAAAACCACTCTGAAAAGTCTTAACAGTTGCCTGAATAAACTGATTATCAAAGACCTGCATAGTAATCGTCTGAAATGCGACACCTTTCAGATTTAAACACGTTCCGATCAACATGAATAAATGTATAGAGGAGAAAACAGGAAGGCTGAGATACTTTGACGCCCTCCGGGGCTTTTCCATGATTTTCGTCGTATTCAGTCATGTAGTACTTTTCTCCATGGGCCTGACCGACGTGAAGGACAGTACTGTAAACTGGGTGATCATGACTTTCCGGATGCCGCTGTTCTTTTTTGTCAGCGGCTTCTTCGCCTACAGGGTTTGCACGAAATGGACCGCCTCCCTTGTGGGTGACGTCATCAAAAGGAAGATTCAGGCACAGGTAATTGGAACGATTGTGTTTTGTTCCCTGTTCCTGTTTTGTCAGGGTCAGGGAATCTTTACATGGCTGCACACGGGTTTCCAGGGATATTGGTTTACCATCACCCTGTTTCAGATGTTTTTAATCTTCCTGTCTCTGTTATCCAGGTTATGTTGCACGGAGCGCATGCTGGACATCGGGCTCCTGCTCGTTTCTTCCGTCTATTTCCTCTCTTTTGGGGTGCCGGTAATAAGAGAATTCTGGGATTCCCCGCTGGGAGGCATATTGTGTGAGTATGAGGTAACCCGCTATTTCCAGTTTTTTGCATTGGGAATCTTTTGCCGCAAGTACTGGAACCAGTTTGCACGGTTATTAACAAAGGATTGGTTTAAAACCTTTTTCATAGTTATTTTTGTGATGTGTCTTTGTTTTATGAATTTAATTGAAAATTCCCAAATATCCCCACACCAATTCCACCAAGATAGTCGGCATTCTTGTACGATATGCCGGTTTAATAGTCGTAGTTTCATTCTTCTTCAGCAAGGAGAGATACTTTAACGAAGGCAATATCTCTGGTAATCTTCTGGAATACATCGGCCGGCGCACATTGGACATTTACCTTCTCCATTTCTTTTTCCTTCCCAATCTGAAATTCTTACAGCCATTTTTAACCACAGGCAATACGGTCATCATTCAACTGTTTGTCGGCATCACCGTATCAGCAGCCATCATCACCCTCTGTTTATTGATAAGCAATGTATTTCGTTCCAGCAACTTTCTTGCGTCCTGGCTGTTTGGCGTCAAACCGCCTCCAAAGTAAAGAAATTCACGGCGCCCCATACCTGACAGCTCCATGGATGGTTCTTGAATAAAAAAGAAAGTCCCAGTTTCATAAGCGCCAAACGCAAAACATATTAGATATTTTCCAAAATTCTCATCCATATGAAGCAAATCACTTCACTCAGAGGGCTGGCGATTATTCTGATCATTCTTTTCCATCTCAATCCGGAGCATTTCCCCTACGGCTACTTCGGCGTAGAAGTATTTCTGGTGATTTCAGGCTACCTGCTTATGAAATCCTTCCAGAAACAGCAGATGCAAATCCGTCTGGGGGAATTTGCCCGTAAAAAAGTGTTAAGGCTGTTTACCCCGGTTGCCGTCATCATTCCGCTTACCCTCCTGGCCGGCATGTTCTTTCTGGACTACACGGACCTGGCGACAGCCAGCTCCACAGGCGGATATACGCTGATAGGCGCCGCAAACAGGTTCCTGGCCGTCATCCAGTCCGACTATTTCGCGCAGGATTCTTCCGGCAATCCGTTCCTTCACATGTGGTACC
>JAEXZY010000025.1 GCA_023404955.1 Actinomycetes bacterium | reverse complement strand
CGCCCCCGCCCCCCACCCCGCGGGCCCGCCGCCCGCCCGCCCCCCCCCGACGCTGTGGAGCCTGCACTCGGCGGGCATGCCCACCCGAGCGACCGCCCGCTGGGTCGACTTCGCCGCGCGCAACGATTCTTTCGACACCCCCGTCGTCGAGAAGTGGCCCGGATTCCTCGACGGCTTCCCTGACGGCAGACAGTTCGACGACGTGACGGCGGAGGCCGCCGCGAGCCCGGGGGAGACCTACTTCATCTTCACCGACGACGCCAAGGCCGCATTCGTGTACTTCGGCTACGCAACGGGAGACGCCGTCGACCGGTTCGAGGCGAAGTTCGCCGGCAGTCCGCAGTGGTGCGTGCGCCTGCAGGACGAGACCACCACCGTGTTCCGCTACCAGGCGAAGGGATGTACCTCATGACGTGCCGACTGTGCGGCTCGACCAGGATGCACAGCGTGCTGGACCTCGGAGCCACGCCGCCGTGCGAGAAGTTCCTCACCGCAGGCGAACTGGACGCACCGGAGGCGACGTTCCCGTTGCATCTGCGGCTGTGCCAGGACTGCCTGCTGCTGCAGATCCCCGCGTTGATCACCCCCGAGGACACGTTCACCGAATACGCCTACTTCTCGTCGTACTCCGACAGCTGGGTCGAACACGCCCGCCAGTTCGTCGGGGACGCCGCGAAAAAGATCGGCCTGCAGTCTGATTCGTTCGTCATCGAGGTGGCCAGCAACGACGGCTATCTGCTCACGCACGTCGTCGACGCCGGCATCAGATGCCTGGGCATCGAACCGTCGGTCAACGTCGGCGATGTCGCACGGCAGCGCGGCGTACCCACGATCTCGGCGTTTCTCGACGAGCAGACCGCGGCGGTGTCGCGAGCCGAACACGGCCCGGCCGATCTGGTCGTCGCGAACAACGTCTACGCCCACATCCCCGATCTGAACGGATTCACCCGGTCGCTGCGGACCCTCGTCGCCGACGACGGATGGTGCAGCATCGAGGTCCACCATGCGCTGAACCTGGTGGTACTGGGCCAATTCGACACCATCTACCACGAGCATTTCCAGTACTACACCGTGCTGTCGGCGATGCGGGCACTCGCGGCCGGGGGGCTGTCGCTCGTCGATGTCGAGATGCTCCCGACGCACGGCGGTTCGATCCGGCTGTGGGCCAGGCCCGCCGAACTCGGCGTCGCACCGTCGCCGCGCGTCGCCGACGCACTGGCCGAGGAGGAGAGGGCCGGACTGCACGACGTCGGCGGTTACCTCACCCTGCGGCCGCGTACGGAGACAATCCGGCATGAACTCCTTCGCTACCTGCTGGACTGCCGTGCCCGCGGCGAGCGGGTGGTGGGCTACGGCGCACCCGGCAAGGGCAACACGCTGCTCAACTACTGCGGTATCCGGCCCGACCTGCTCGAGTACACCGTCGATCGAAACCCGTACAAGCACGGACGATTCACCCCGGGGACGCGTATCCCGATCCACGATCCGGTGCAGCTGGCCAAGGATCAGCCCGACGTGATCGTCGTGCTGCCGTGGAACCTCGAGCGGGAGATCACCGAACAACTGCGCTACGCGGGAGCGTGGGGTGCGCGCCTGGTGTACCCGCTGCCCACCCTGCACGTCGTCAATCTGGGGGAAGGAAACCAACGATGAAGGTCGTCCTGTTCTGCGGCGGTTACGGCATGCGGATGCGTAACGGCAGCGATGACGAGATTCCCAAGCCGATGCAGATGATCGGTCCGCGGCCGTTGATCTGGCACGTGATGCGCTACTACGCGCATTTCGGCCACACCGACTTCGTGCTGTGCCTGGGCTACGGAGCCGAGCACATCAAGAACTACTTCCTGTCCTACCGGGAGTCGGTGTCCAACGACTTCGTCATCCGCGGCGGCAAGGTGGAGTTGCTGCAGACCGACATCAGCGACTGGACCATCACGTTCGTCGACACCGGCGCGGAATCGCCCATCGGGGAACGTCTCCGGCGCGTGCGGCCCCACCTGGAGGGTGAGGAGTACTTCCTGGCCAACTACGCCGACGTGCTGACCGATGCGCCGATGAACGACATCATCACCGAGGTCAAGGAATCCGGCGCCATGGCGTCCATGCTGATCGTGCCTCCGCAGTCGTCGTTCCACTGCGTCGACGTCGTCGAATCCGGTCCCCACGCGGGCGCGGTCACCGGCATCACGCCGGTGTCCCGGTTGCCCATCTGGGAGAACGGCGGCTATTTCGTGCTCTCCGGTGCCGTCCTCGAAATGCTCACCGAGAACTGCGATCTGGTCGAGGACGTGTGCGGCCGACTGGCCACCCGCGGAAAGCTCTACGGCTACAAGCATCTCGGCTTCTGGAAGCCCGCCGACACGTTCAAGGAACGCGCTGAACTCGACGCCGCGTACCGCACCGGTGAGCGGCCATGGGCGCTGTGGGAGCACGAGAAGGCGGAAGCGTCGTGATCGGCCTGCGGACCGGTGCGCTGCGCGAGATCGCCGTGCTCGGCGCACACTGTGACGACATCGCGATCGGCATGGGCGCAACCCTTCTGACCCTGAGCCGTGACAACCCCGGGCTCCGCGTGCACGCGCTGGTGCTGTGCGGCGCCGGTACGGAACGGGAAGCCGAGGAGCGCGGGGCGCTGGCAGCGTTCTGCCCCGACGCCGAGGTGACGCTGACGCTGCTCGGAATCCCTGACGGGGCCACCCCCGCCCACTGGAACGACGTCAAGGCCGGGCTGCGCGCCTTTCGCGGCAGCTGTGAGCCCGACATCGTGTTTGGCACCCAGCGTGCGGACGCCCACCAGGATCACCGGCTGCTGGCCGAGCTGACCCCCACCGAGTTCCGGGATCACCTGATCCTGGGCTACGAGATCCTCAAGTGGGAGTCGGACACGCCGTCGCCCAGCGTGTTCCACCCGGTAGCGACGGAGATCGCGCGGGAGAAGGCGCGCCTGCTGCACAAGCATTACCCGTCGCAGACCGATCGCGACTGGTTCGACGAGGACGCATTCCTCGGCCTGTCCCGGCTGCGCGGGGTCCAGTGCCGCAGTGCGCACGCCGAGGCATTTCTGATGGAGAAGACGATCGTGAGATTCGGGGAGACAGCATGAAGGTGTTGGTGACGGGGCATCAGGGTTACCTGGGCACGGTGATGGTGCCGGTGCTGCAGACGGCCGGACACGAGGTGGTCGGCCTCGACACCGGATACTTCGCCGACTGCGTGCTGGGTCCGCAGCCGTCGGACCCGCCGGCGCTGCACGGCGACCTGCGCGACGTCACGGTAGAGCAGTTGCAGGGCATCGACGCCGTGGTGCACCTCGCCGCTCTGTCGAACGATCCGCTCGGGGCGCTCAACCCCGACATCACCCACGACATCAACCATCACGCCTCAGTACGGCTGGCCCGTATCGCAAAAGATGCTGGGGTGCAGCGCTTCTGCTACGCGTCGACGTGCTCGGTCTACGGCGCCGCGGGCGACGGACTGGTCGATGAGGACGCGCCGCTGCGCCCGCTGACCCCGTATGCGGTGAGCAAGGTCCGTGTCGAAGACGATCTGACCGCACTCGCCGACGCGGACTTCACTCCTGTGTTCCTGCGCAACGCCACGGCTTTCGGGTTCTCCCCGCGACTGCGTGCCGACATCGTGCTGAACAACCTGGTCGGCTCCGCGGTGCTGACCGGGGTGGTGCGGGTGCTCTCCGACGGCACACCGTGGCGTCCGCTGGTGCACGCCCGCGACATCGCGGCCGCGTTCGCGGTCTGCCTGACCGCCCCTGTCGACCTGGTGTCGTGCCGGGCCTACAACATCGGCAGTGAGGCCAACAACGTCACCGTCGAACAGATCGCCCGCCGCGTCGCCGAATCCGTTCCCGGGGCGCGCGTCGACATCACCGGGGAAACCGGCGCGGACCCGCGGTCCTACCGCGTCGACTTCGCCCGGGCGCGTGCCGAACTCGGCTTCGAAGCGGCTGTGTCGGTCGCCGACGGTGCGGTCGAGCTGGCCGACGCGTACACCCGGTACGGTCTGACCGCTGATGACTTCGAGCAGACCTTCACCCGGCTGGCCCGGCTCGCTCGGCTGCAGTACACCGGACAGCTCGACGAGAAGATGCGCCGTGTCAGCGAATTCGTGTGAGCAGCTCCGCCCAGCTGCCCGCCGAGGCATCCCGGCCGGACATCGTCGGTGGGTGCAGCGGCCACTCGATCGCCAGTGTCGGGTCTTGCCACGACACGGCCAGATCGTCGGCCGGGTCGTGGGCGCGGTCGATCCGGTAGCACACGTCCGCCCACTCGGTCAGCGCCTGGAATCCGTGCAGCATCCCCGGCGGCACGTACAGATGCCGAAACGTGGTGTCGTCGAGCAGAAACGCCTCGTGCTGCCCGAACGTCGGCGACTCCGGCCGGGCGTCGACGAGCACGTCGTGCACCGCTCCGCGGGCACACCGCACCAACTTGGCTTCCCCGGGTGCGCGGCGTCCGTGCATGCCGCGCAGAACGCCCCGCGCCGAGCGGGACTGGGAGTCCTGGATGAAACCGGCCGCCGCCCCCGCGACACCGCGCCACTGGTCGAAAATCTCGGCGTCGAACGTGCGGGTGAACCACCCGCGCTCGTCAGGGTGCGGCTGCGGGACGAAGGTGACGACGCCGTCGAGACGGCTCGGTTCGATTCGCACGAGGACATCGTGACATGACCGCCGCGCTGATCGACGGCACGTGCCGGAGCTGTCGGCACCCGCGGCTGCATCGGGTGCTCGACCTCGGGGCGGTGCCGGCGGCCGACCACTTCCCGCCCGCGGGCACGGCGCCGACGGTGGACGAGGCGGTGCACCCGCTGGCCATGGTCGTCTGCGACGTCTGCGGCCTGGCACAGCTCGCCGACGACGACACCGAGACCGCCGAACCGCGCGGAGTGGAACCGCAAGCCCTCAAAGACCAAGCAGCCGAGGCCATCTCCAGGGTCGCGGCGGCCGGTTGGCTACCGGGTGGCACAGTCCGCGAATTCGGCAGCCCGCACGGCGGCAGCTGGCTGCCACTGCTGACCGAACGCGGCTACCAGGGCTCGGAAGGCCCCGCCGACGTCGTCCTGGACTGCTTCGGGATCATGCATGAGCCCGACCAGCAGGCGGCGTTCGCCCGGCGTGCCGCCACCACCGCGCCCGGCGGAGTCCTGCTTCTGCAGTTCCACACGCTGGCCGCCATCGTCAGTGGCGGGCAGTGGAATGCGTTGCGCCACGGCCATTTCGCCTACTACTGCACCCCGGCTGTGGTTGCGCAACTCGCCCGCGTCGGTATGCGGGCCGTCGACGCGTGGACCTTCGACCTGTACGGCGGCACGGTGCTGGTGGCCGCCGTCCACGGCAGCGGCGAGCCCGGCCCCGCGGTGGCCGACCTGCTGCGCGCCGAGGCCACCATGGCCGACCCGGCGACGATTGCAGCCCTGCAGGACGCCGCCGACGCGCAGACCGTGGCGTTGCGGTCCTGGCTGGAGTCCGAGCGCCGGGCCGGGCGGCGGGTGTACGCCTACGGTGCGGCGTCGCGCGCCGTGGCGCTGTTCTGCCGGGCCGGCGTCGACCGGTCCCTGATCGCGGCGGTCGGCGATGCGTCGACGGCCAAGCAGGGCCGCCGCATGCCCGGCACCGACGTCCCGATCATCTCCCCGCAGGATCTCGTCGCCGCCGGACCCGACACGGTACTGCTCACCCTCCCTGACCTGCTGGACGAGGTGTCGCAGCGGTGGCCTGAACTGGACGGCCGCTGGGTCGTCGACGACTTCGTCGGTGACACCAGGGTTTTCGCGCGATCACGGCTGCTGCAGGACCGTCTGCACGACCTGGTTCCCGGTGGGGCCCACACGTATGCGCGCGGCGCCGACCAGTATCCCGAGACGATGCCGCCGGTACTGACACACGGCGCGGGGTGCCGCGTGTGGGACGTCGACGGCAACGACTACGTCGAATACGGCATGGGCCTGCGGTCGGTGACACTCGGACACGGCTACCCACCCGTGGTCGAGGCCGTCACCCGCGCGATCGCAGGCGGTGTCAACTTCAGCAGGCCCACCGCCGCCGAAGTCGTTGCCGCCGAGGAGTTCCTGTCCCTGGTGCCCGGAGCCGACATGGTCAAGTTCGCCAAGAACGGCTCCGACGCGACGACGGCCGCGGTTCGGCTGGCCCGCGCGGTCACCGGTCGCGTCACGGTCGCGATCTGTGAGCAACCGTTCTTCTCCACCGACGACTGGTTCATCGGCACCACCCCGATGGCCGGGGGCATCCCCGCCGAGCACGCCGCCGCGACCAAGCGCTTCCCCTACAACGATGTCGAGGCGCTGGCCGCGCTCCTGTCGGGTCACGACATCGCCTGCGTCGTGATGGAGGCCGCGACCGCCACTGCCGAACCGGCACCGGGTTACCTGCAGGCCGTGCGCGAACTGTGCGACCGGCACGGAACGCTACTGGTGTTCGACGAGATGATCACCGGTTTCCGATGGGCGGCCGGTGGCGCACAGTCGATCTACGGGGTGATCCCGGACCTGTCCTGCTGGGGCAAGGCGATGGCCAACGGCTTCCCGTTGTCGGCGCTGGCCGGTCGCCGTGAGTTCATGGAACGCGGCGGGCTGCGCACCGACGGCGAGCGGGTGTTCCTGCTCTCGACGACTCACGGCCCCGAGACGGCGTCGCTTGCCGCGTTCCGTGCCGTCGTCGCGGCGTACCGCTCCGAAGATCCGGTGGCGCGCATGGAAGACGCCGGCAGGCGGCTGGCCGAGGGGGCGAACGCGGCCATCGCGGAGGCAGAGTTGTCCGACTTCCTCACGGTGACCGGCCGGCCGTCCTGCCTGGTGTTCGTCACGCGGGATGCCGACGGTGCGCCCTCGCAGGCCTACCGCACGCTGTTCATGCAGGAACTGCTGCGGCGCGGGGTCCTCGGACAGTCGTTCGTGACGTCGGCCGCGCACCACGACGACGCCGTCGATCACACGATCGCCGCTGTCCGTGACGCACTGCCGGTCTACCGCTTCGCGATCGAGGCGGGCACCGTGGCGGGTCTGCTGCAGGGCAGGCCGGTGGCGCCCGCGTTGCGGGGCGCCGCCGCGCCGCGCCGGCTCGCTAGCCCGTCCGGCCGCCCATGATCTCGAGCACTTCGAAGGTGTTGACCCCCGCGACCACCGACGGGTCGGCCTCGCCGATGGCCAGCGCCTCGGCGCGGTCGGCGGTGCGCAGCACTCCGAGCCCCCACACACCCTCCGGATCGGCGACCGGTCCGTAGACGACCACGCGCCCCGCGGCCAGCAGTTCCTTCCAGTACTCGGTGTGGCCGGCCATCGCGTCCTGCTCGATGTCGGTCATCGTCTGCGCGAAATCGGCGCGCGGGGGGATGAGCCGGAACAGGAACAGCTGGTCACTCATTCGGCGGCCCGCGTCGCCGGGTGCACCGCGATGAGCCCTAAAGCGCTGCGCCGCTTGCAAATTGCCGCCAACTCGGCGTAGGCCTTCTCGCCGATCAGCTCGGTCAACTCAGGCGCGTAGGACTGCCACACCGGTTTCTCCCCGACGTGGGCGTTGGGGTCGCCGGTGCAGTACCAGGTCAAGTCGAGCCCGCCCTCGCCCCAGCCGCGCCGGTCGTACTCGGTGATCGTCGACTTCAGGATCTCCGAACCGTCGGGTCGCGTGACCCAGTCCTGGGTGCGTCGGATCGGCAGCTGCCAGCACACCTCCGGTTTGAGGGTCAGCGGCTCCACACCCAGCTGCAGCGCCTTGGTGTGCAGTGAGCACCCGATACCGCCCGGCCAGCCCGGACGGTTCAGAAAGATGCACGCCCCCTTGTACTTTCGCGTCCGCCACGTGGGCTCGTCGTCGTATTCGTCGAGTTCCAGGTAGCCCTTCTTGCCGAGGCCCTTGTCGCGGAACTGCCAGTCCTCGTCGGTGAGCAGTTTCACCGCGTCGTCGAGCTTGGCGCGGTCGTCGTCGTCGGAGAGAAACGCGCCGTGCGAACAACATCCGTCGTCGGGGCGATCCGCGACGGTGCCCTTGCAGGCCGGTGTGCCGAACACGCACGTCCAGCGCGACAGCAGCCAGGTCATGTCCGCGGCGATCAGATGTTTGGGGTTTTCGGGGTCGTAGAATTCCACCCACTCGCGGGCGAAATCGAGTTCCACCTCACCTGGATACGGACCAGTCACGGTTTTCCACGGTAGACCCATTAGGTTGGACGGGTGCGATTAGGCGTGCTCGACGTGGGCAGCAATACCGTCCACCTGTTGGTGGTGGACGCGCGCCGCGGTGGGCACCCCACACCGATGAGTTCGACCAAGGCCTCTCTTCGGCTCGCCGAAGCCATCGACACGTCCGGAAAACTCACCCGCCGGGGCGCCGACAAGCTGATCGGCACGATCGACGAGTTCGCCAAGATCGCCACCAGTTCGGGATGTTCGGAGCTGATGGCGTTCGCGACATCGGCGGTGCGTGATGCGAAGAACTCCGAGGACGTGCTGTCGCGGGTCAAGTCCGACACCGGCGTGGATCTGCGTGTGCTCAGCGGTGTCGACGAATCTCGGTTGACCTTCCTGGCGGTGCGGCGCTGGTACGGCTGGAGCGCCGGGCGCATCATCAACATCGACATCGGCGGCGGCTCGCTCGAGCTGTCCAGCGGCGTCGACGAGGAGCCCGATGTGGCGATGTCACTTCCGCTGGGCGCCGGCCGGCTGACCCGCGAATGGCTGCCCGAGGATCCGCCCGGCCGCCGGCGTGTGGCGATGCTGCGAGACTGGCTGGCCAACGAACTCTCCGAGGCCGGCCCCGCGATCGCCGAGGCCGGCAGTCCCGATCTGGCGGTCGCCACCTCCAAGACGTTCCGTTCACTGGCCCGGCTCACCGGTGCCGCACCTTCCGGGGCGGGTCCACGGGTCAAGCGCACGCTGACTGCCACGGGTCTTCGTCAGCTCATATCTTTCATCTCTAGGATGACCGCGTCCGACCGTGCCGAGCTGGAAGGAGTGAGCGCCGACCGTGCCCCGCAGATCGTGGCGGGCGCCCTGGTGGCCGAGGCGAGCATGAAAGCGCTAGGTATCGAAAGCGTAGACATTTGCCCGTGGGCGTTGCGGGAGGGCTTGATCCTGCGGAAACTCGACAGCGAAGCCGACGGTACGGCGCTCGTGGGCGGGCATTCGCCCTCCGGGCGGGTGTCGGTGCGCAATGCTGGACGGTAAGCAGGCAACCGCGAGGGCGAGCAGGCGATGACTGGACCAGACGACTACACCAACACCCGACCGATCTCGGTCGCCGAGCTGCTGGCCAAGAACGGCACGATCGGTGCACCTCCGGTCGGTGGTCGCCGTCGCCGTCGCCGGGGCAATGCCGACGCGGTCACCGTCGCCGAACTCACCGGCGAGATCCCGATCGTCCGGCCCGACGAGGTCGCGACCCCCGAACCGGAACCGGAGCCGGCTCCCGAACCGGAGCAGGCGCCCGAACCGGAGCGGGCCACCGAGACCGAGGTCGCTGGCGAGGTCGACCAGGCAGACGAGATCGACCAGGCAGACGAGATCGACCAGGCTGACGACGCGGACCGGGCCGACGACCTGGCCGACGCGGCCGAGGTGACCGAAGGCGATGACGAACTCGTCGAGTTCGACGAAGCAGATGACGAGTCCGAGCTAGCCGCCGAGGCCCAGGCCGAGGCCGAGCCCGAGCCCGAGCCCGCACCCGAGCCCGAGCCCGTCGCGCCGCCGCGCCGGTCGCCATTCGGCCGGTTCGGCCGCAAGAGCGCCGCGGCCGTCGACGCCGAGCTGATGAGTCCCGATCCGGTCGACGCGGATGCCCCCGTCGATCTCGACGAGACGGTGGTCGAGCAAGCGGAGGTCGAGGAACTCGAGGACGAGGCGCCCGGCACCGCCGACGTCGACGAGGACGCCGCTCCGGACACCGACGTCAGCGACGCCGATACCGAAGTCTCCGCTACCGAAGTCTCCGATACCGAGGACGCCGATATCGAGGACACCGATATCGAGGACACCGACGACGACGAGTTGCCGTCGTACCTGCGGTCCACCCAGGACCCGCTCTTCGGCGGACAGACCGTCGCCGACGATGTGGCCCGCCGCGGCGCCCAGCTGCCGTCCGATGACCTCGTCGAGGACGACGACGAGGACGACGACGAGCTGGAGCCGCGGCCGATGTCGCCGGTGGTCCACGGAATGTGGGTGGTGGGTCAGAGCGTCGTCGCGGTCGTGTTCGGCGCCGGCCTGTTCGTCGCGTTCGACCAACTGTGGAAGTGGAACAACATCGTCGCGTTGGTGCTGTCGGTGTTGGTGATCCTGGGCCTGGTGGTCGGTGTCCGAGTGGTGCGCAAGACCGAGGACATCGGCAGCACGCTGATCGCGGTGGCGGTCGGCGCGCTGGTCACCCTCGGGCCGCTCGCGTTGCTGCAATCAGGCTGACCGGGTGCGCCCTGCCATCAAGGTCGGTCTGTCCACGGCCTCGGTCTATCCGCTGAAGACCGAGGCCGCCTTCGAGATGGCCGCCACCCTCGGCTACGACGGCGTCGAGCTGATGGTGTGGGCCGAATCGGTCAGCCAGGACATCGACGCGGTCGAGGAGCTGTCGAGGCGCTACGACGTTCCCGTGCTCTCGGTGCACGCGCCCTGCCTACTCATCTCGCAGCGCGTCTGGGGCGCCAACCCGATCGCGAAGCTCGACCGCAGCGTGCGGGCGGCCGAGCAACTCGGCGCCCAGACCGTCGTCGTCCATCCGCCGTTCCGCTGGCAGCGGCGCTACGCGGAGGGGTTCGCCGCCCAGGTGGCCGAGCTCGAGGCAGGCAGCGACGTCATGGTCGCGGTGGAGAACATGTTCCCGTTCCGCGCCGACCGGTTCTTCGGTTCCGGGCAGACGTCGATCGAACGGATGCGCAAGCGCGGCGGCGCTCCCGGGCCCGGCATCTCGGCGTTCGCGCCCTCCTACGATCCCCTCGACGGCGGGCACGCGCACTACACACTCGACCTCTCGCACACCGCGACGGCCGGCTCCGACGCCGTCGAGATGGCGCAGCGCATGGGGGACGGGCTGGTGCACCTGCACCTGTGTGACGGCAGCGGCGCCTCGACCGATGAGCATCTGGTGCCCGGCCGCGGTACGCAACCGACCGTGGAGGTCTGTCAGACGCTGGCCGCCGGCGACTTCGCGGGCCATGTCATCCTCGAGGTGACCACCTCGGCCGCCCGGTCGGCCGCCGAGCGCGAAGAGTTGCTGACCGAGTCGCTGCAGTTCGCCCGCACGCACCTGCTGCGCTGACCGAGCAAGGACCCCCATGCACACGTCCACGTCGTTCGCCGACGCGATGGCGCTGACCCCCGACGGCGCCGGCATCTACCACGGGCTGCTCAACGAGCACTGGACGATCGGGCCCAAGGTGCACGGCGGCGCGATGCTCGCGCTGTGCGCTCACGCCGCGCGCCGCGAGCTCGGTGAACCAGGTGTCGAGCCGATCGCGGTGTCGGGCAACTTCCTGTGGGCACCCGATCCCGGGCCGATGCAGGTCGTCACGACGGTGCGTAAGCGGGGGCGGCGCATCAGCCTGATCGATGTCGAGCTGAACCAGGGCCCGCGGACCGCGCTGCGGGCAGCTATCACGCTGGGTCGCCCCGAACAGCATGTGTCGCCGCTGTTGTCGGTCAACCCGGTGCTGCCGTTGATGACCCCCGAGCCGCCGCCCGGACTGGAACCGATCGGTGCGGGACATCCGATGGCCGACATCGTCCACCTCGCCCACGGCTGCGACATCCGTCCCTCGCTGACGTCGTTCGCCCCGCGCGGCGACGGTGGCCCTCCGCTGATCGAGTACTGGGTGCGTCCGAAGGACGCCGCACCCGACGTGCTGTTCGCGCTGCTGTGCGGTGACGTCTCAGCCCCGGTCACGATGGGGCTCAACAGGTTTGGGTGGGCACCCACCGTGCAGCTGACGGCTTTCGTGCGGGCCGTGCCTGCCGATGGGTGGCTGAGGGTGATGTGCACGACGACCCAGATCGGACAGGTGTGGTTCGACGAGGACCACATCGTCGTGGACCGCGAAGGCCGCATCGTGGTGCAGACCCGGCAACTCGCCCTGGTGCCCGCCCCGCCGGACTGAGTCGCTCTGGGTCCGATCGACACAGCCGTGACATGCTGTCCCGCATGGCCAGAATCGCGATCATCGGCGGCGGCAGTATCGGGGAAGCGTTGCTGGCTGGACTGCTGCGGGCCGGCCGTCAGACCAAGGACCTGGTGGTCGCCGAGAAGAACCCGACCCGTGGCGCCTATCTGGCGGAGAAGTACTCCGTGCGCATCGCGTCGGTGGCCGAGGCGGTCGACACCGCGACGTACGTGATCGTCGCGGTCAAACCGTCCGACGTCGGCAGCGTCATCGGTGACATCGCCGACACGGCTGCGCGTGCCGACAGTGACGCCGACGAGCAGATCTTCGTGACCGTGGCGGCCGGCGTCAGCGCGGCCTACTTCGAGAACAAGCTCCCCGCCGGCTCGCCCGTGGTGCGGGTGATGCCGAACGCGCCCATGCTCGTCGGCGGCGGCGTCAGTGCGGTCGCGCCGGGGCGGTTCGCCACCGCTGAGCACGTCCGCGGGGTGTCCTCGCTGTTCGACGCCGTCGGCGGCGTGCTGACGGTGGCGGAGAGCCAGATCGACACCGTCACCGCGGTCTCCGGGTCCGGACCTGCGTATTTCTTCCTGATGGTCGAGGCGCTGGTGGACGCCGCGGTGGATGCGGGGCTGACCCGATCCGTGGCCACCGATCTGGTGGTGCAGACGATGGCGGGGTCGGCGGCGATGCTGTTGGAGCGGTTGGATGCCGAAGGCGCGAGCGGTGGCGCCGCATCGGGGCCGTCCGGCGCGATGGCCTCGCCGACGGACACCTCGGCTGCCTCGCTGCGGGCCACCGTCACCTCGCCCGGCGGCACCACGGCCGCTGGGCTGCGGGAACTCGAGCGCGGGGGTCTGCGCGCGGCCGTCGCCAACGCGGTCGAGGCCGCGAAAACCCGCTCTGAGCAGCTAGGAATTACACCCGAGTAGTTCAGGAATTTCTGACTGATTAGCCCACACCCGTCGCAGTAACCCCACCCGCCACGCTATTCTCCCAGTGGTAAGCACGGGTCGGTGCCAGCGGTGGGGAAGCCGCTGGAACTGCCCGCGCCTGATGGATTGGGTTGCGATGACGTCTATGAACGGGCCGTCGGCGCGGGATTCAGCCAGCGGGAAGTCGGCGCGCGACGCCGGCCAGTCCGATGGTCAGCCGCCTCGAGCTCAATTTCTGACCGTGGCCGAGGTGGCCAGCCTGATGCGGGTCAGCAAGATGACCGTCTACCGGCTGGTGCACAACGGAGAGCTGCCCGCGGTGCGGGTCGGTCGGTCGTTCCGCGTCCACGCCAAGGCCGTCCACGACATGCTGGAGAGCTCCTACTTCGACGCGGGCTAGTCTGCTCTTCGCGCAAGCGCTCATCGCCGGCTAGTCTGCGGCCGCAGACGGTGGATTTCGGAGCCGAGACCGTCGCCAGGTAAGGTGACCGGTCGAGATCGTCGAAAAAACCGAGGTAGCGGAGTTCATGGGTTCTGTCATCAAGAAGCGACGTAAGCGCATGTCGAAGAAGAAGCACCGCAAGCTGCTTCGTCGCACCCGGGTCCAGCGCAGAAAACTCGGCAAGTAATCCTGCTGCGCCTGCCGCTAGGCTGCGGAGATGGATGCTGGGGGTGACTCGGGCGGCTCCGATGCCCGGGACGGACTGAACTATCCCAAGGTCGTCCTGGTCACCGGTGCCTGCCGATTCCTCGGCGGCTATCTGACCGCCCGGCTGGCGCAGAACCCGCTGATCAACCACGTCATCGCGGTCGACGCGATCGCGCCGAGCAAAGACCTGCTGCGCCGCATGGGCCGCGCGGAGTTCGTCCGGGCCGACATCCGAAACCCGTTCATCGCCAAGGTGATCCGCAACGGGGACGTCGACACCGTCGTGCACGCGGCCGCGGCGTCCTACGCGCCCCGCTCCGGTGGCCGGGCCACGCTCAAAGAGCTGAACGTGATGGGTGCGATCCAGCTGTTCGCGGCCTGCCAGAAGGCTCCGTCGGTGCGCCGGGTGATCCTCAAGTCGACATCGGAGATCTACGGGTCGAGTTCGCGCGATCCGGTGCTGTTCGCCGAGAGCAGCAGCCGCCGCAGGCCGCCCCGGGAGGGTTTCGCCCGGGACAGCATCGACATCGAGGGATACGCCCGCGGGCTGGGCCGGCGCAGGCCCGACATCGCGGTCACCATCCTGCGGCTGGCCAACATGATCGGCCCCGCGATGGACACCGCGCTGTCGCGCTATCTGGCCGGGCCGGTGGTGCCGACGATCATCGGTCACGACGCCCGCATGCAGCTGCTGCACGAGCAGGATGCGCTGGGTGCGATGGAGCGCGCGACGATCGCGGGCAAGGCGGGCACGTTCAACATCGGGGCGTCCGGAGTGATCATGATGAGCCAGGCGATCCGCCGGTCCGGGCGGCTGGCGCTGCCGATGCCGCGCGCCGCGCTGTCGGCCGTCGACTCGCTGTGGCGGGCCGGCCGCACCACCGAGATCGACCAGGAGCGCCTGGACTACCTGAGCTACGGCCGCGTCATGGACACCACCCGGATGCGCACCGAACTCGGCTACACGCCGAAGTGGACCACGACGGAGGCGTTCGACGACTACGTGCGGGGCCGGGGGCTCAAACCCATCGTGGACCCGGGCTGGATTTCTGCTGTGGAGCGTCGCGCTGTGACGGCGGCAGCGCGGTTCGGACGCTAGACTCAGAGCTCAGCGCGGGGGCGGGAACACTCGAGTTCGAGGTTGCAGAAGGTGAGTAGCGAGACGGTGGCGGGCGAGTCCAAGGCGAAAGTCATTCCCCTGCACTCGAATTCGGGGCGGAGTGCAGCGGCCCGCCGGGCGGCGGCCCAGCGGGGAGAACGATCTCGGCGGCATCCGTCTCTGTATGGCGACGGTGACGGCAGGGCCACTGCCGAAGAATTGTCCGCCGTCGTTCGCGACATCGACGCCCATCGTGGTGACCTCGGCGTCGGCGCAGGACCAGACGCAGAGCCCAGCGAGCTCGCCAACCGGATCTCCGCAGTGGCCGACTTCCTCCGCAAGCGGATGGTCGGCGATTACACCGTCGACGAGTTCGGCTTCGATCCCCACCTCAACAACGCGATCTTCCTGCCGGTGCTGCGCGTGCTGTTCAACTCGTGGTTCCGGGTCGAGGTCAGCGGCGTGGAGAACCTGCCCGAGAGCGGTGCCGGCCTCGTGGTGGCCAATCACGCCGGCGTGCTCCCCTTCGACGGGCTGATGACGTCGGTGGCGGTCCGCGACCACCATCCCGCTCAGCGCGATCTGCGCCTGCTTGCCGCCGACATGGTGTTCGACATGCCGCTCGTCGGGCAGGCCGCGCGCAAGGCCGGTCACACGATGGCGTGCACCGACGACGCCCACCGGCTACTGGCCGCCGGCGAGCTCACCGCGGTGTTCCCGGAGGGCTACAAGGGCCTGGGCAAGCACTTCAAAGACCGCTACAAGCTGCAACGCTTCGGCCGTGGCGGCTTCGTCTCCGCGGCGCTGCGCACCAAGGCGCCGATCGTGCCGTGCTCAATCGTCGGCTCCGAAGAGATCTATCCGATGGTCGCCGACGTGAAGCTGCTGGCTCGGCTGCTCGGCCTGCCGTACTTCCCGGTCACCCCGCTGTTCCCGCTGGCCGGACCGCTCGGGGTGGTGCCGCTGCCGTCGAAGTGGTACATCCAGTTCGGCGAGCCCATCGACACCGCCCACTACGACGACTCGGCCGCCGATGACCCGATGATCACCTTCGAGATCACCGACCAGGTGCGCGAGACCATCCAGCAGACCCTCTACCAGCTGCTGGCCAACCGCAGGAACACCTTCTTCGGCTGATCCGGGTTGACCAGGCCGGGGTCCTACTGGGCTGTCTGCTTGGCGACCATCTTGCGCAGCGCTTCATCGCGCGCCGCCGCGATCCGATCGCTGACCTCGTCCGCCTCGGTGTCCGACTGCGCCTCACCCATCACGGTGACGACGCTGGTCAGCACCGGCTCGCCGTGCTCGTCGGTGACCTCGCCGCGGACCTCGGTGACCACCGCGCCGTGCGACTCGGTCACCGCGTCCAGGTAGGAGTCGAAGAACAGTTTGTCCCCGGCCAGGATCGGCCGGTGGAAGGTGATCTTCTGGTCGCGGTGCAGCACCCGTTCCATGTTGATCGGCACGTCGAACTGATTGAAGATCTCCAGCTGCACCCGCCGACCTGCGACGGCGAGGAAGGTCAGCGACGCGATCAGCGCGTCGTGGCCGCACTCCTTGGCGGCGTCCTCGCTGTGGTGCGCGGGATGATCGTCTTTGACGGCGCGGGCGAACTCCCGGATCTTCTCGCGGTCGACCTCGAAGTAGTCGGGGTACCGGTAGTGGGTCCCGATGATGTTCTCGGCGATGGTCATGCGGCGCGAGCCTACTTGGCGTCGCGACGCGACACCACTGCGGCCAGCGCGCCGCCGACGGCGCCCAGCGCGAGCGCCGACGGCACCCCGATGCGGGCCGCCTTTCGCGCGGTGCGGAAGTCGCGGATCTCCCAGCCGCGCTCGCGGGCGAGGTCACGCAGATCGGCGTCGGGATTGATCGCGACCGCGGTACCGACCAGCGACAGCATCGGCACGTCGTTGAAGCTGTCGGAGTAGGCGGTGCAGCGGCGCAGGTTGAGGCCCTCGCGGATGGCCAGCGAGCGGACGGCATGCGCCTTGCCGGTGCCGTGCAGGATGTCACCCACCAGACGCCCGGTGAACACGCCGTCGATCGACTCGGCGACCGTGCCCAGGGCGCCGGTCAACCCGAGCCTGCGGGCGATCGTGTCGGCCAGCTCGTAGGGCGTCGCGGTGACGAGCCACACCTGCTGACCGGCATCGAGGTGCATCTGGGCCAGCGCACGGGTGCCCGGCCAGATCTTGTCGGCGATGATCTCGTCGTAGATCTCCTCACCCAGGGCCACCAGCTCCGCGGTGGAGCGGCCCTCGATGAACGCCAGCGCCTTACGTCGCCCGGCCGCCACGTCATCGCTGTTCTCGCGGCCGGTGAGCTGGAACTTTGCCTGGGCCATCGCGAAGCGCGCCAGATCCTTGTACGTGAAGTACTCGCGGGCCGCCAGCCCGCGCGCGAAGTGCACCAGAGAGGACCCGTGCACCAGCGTGTTGTCCACGTCGAAGAAGGCGGCCGCAGTCAGGTCCGGGGGCGGCGGGGGTGGGCCCGGGAGTTCTTCACCCGGCTCGATCAGGCCCTCTGCCGCGACCGCGGCGCTGCTCTCCCCGGCGATCTGCTGCGCCCGGGATTCGATGCCGATCTCAGTACCGTCGGACACGGCTACAACAGTAGGTCACCGGGCCGCGATACTGGCGGGGTGGATCGTGCCGTGCATCTGCTCACCCGCCAGGGCTGCTCGCTGTGTCAGACGGCAGCCGACCGGCTGGCCGCACTGCGCGACGAACTCGGGTTCACGCTGAGCGTCACCGATGTGGACGAGGCCGCCGCGTCCGGGGACAAGGCCCTGCGCGCCGAGTTCGGGGACCGGTTGCCCGTCGTGCTGCTCGACGGCGCCGAGCACAGCTACTGGGAGCTCGACGAGCAGCGGTTGCGCGCGGATCTGGCCGGCTGAGGGAATTTGGCTGCCCAGCTGGTCAGCGATTACCTTGGTGGGGTGGTGAGGAAGCCGTGAGCGTACTGCTTTTCGGGGTTTCGCACCGGAGCGCGCCGGTGTCGGTGCTCGAGCAACTCAGCACCGACGAGGCCGATCAGGCCAAGATCATCGAGCAGATTCTGCAATCCTCGCTGGTCACCGAGGCCATGGTGCTGTCGACCTGCAACCGCGTCGAGGTGTACGCGGTGGTGGAGGCGTTCCACGGCGGACTCTCGGTGATCGGTCAGGTGCTCAGCGAGCACTCCGGGATGTCGCTGCAGGATCTGACGCGGTACGCCTACGTCCGCTACGCCGAAGCCGCGGTCGAGCACCTGTTCTCGGTCGCCAGCGGCCTCGACTCCGCCGTGGTCGGTGAAGCCCAGGTCCTCGGCCAGGTGCGCCGCGCGTATGCCACCGCGGAAGCCGACCACACCGTGGGTCGCACGCTGCACGAACTCTCCCAGCGCGCGCTGTCGGTCGGCAAGCGGGTGCACTCGGAGACCGGCATCGACGCGGCCGGCGCCTCGGTGGTGTCCGTCGCGCTGGACATGGCCGAAGCCCGCATCGGGTCGCTCGCCGGGCGGTCAGCCGTGGTGGTGGGTGCCGGCTCGATGGGTGCCCTGGCCGCCAAACAGCTGATGCGCGCCGGTATCGAGCGCATTCATGTGGTCAATCGCTCACTCCCGCGGGCCAAGCACCTCGCCGAGAACATCCGCACCCACGGCCTGGCTGCCGAAGCCTTCCCGTTCGACCATCTGCCGCCGCTGCTCACCGATGCCGACGTGGTGGTCAGCTGCACCGGCGCGGTGCGGCCGGTCGTCACGCTCGCCGACGTTCACCGCGGCCTGGCGCAGCGGCTGGGCGGCACGAAGCAGCTGGTGATGTGCGATCTCGGCATGCCCCGAGACATCGACCCGGCGGTCGCCGGACTGCCGGGCGTCGACGTGATCGACATGGAGCGCATCCTGCGCGAGCCGACCGCACGCACCGCGACCTCCGACGCCGAGGCGGCCCGCACGATCGTCGCCGCCGAGGTGGCCGACTATCTGACCGGCCAGCGGATGGCCGAGGTGACCCCGACGGTCACGGCGCTGCGCCAACGCGCCGCCGATGTCGTCGAGGCCGAACTGCTTCGGCTGGACAACCGTTTGCCGGGGCTGGATTCCGCCCACCGCGACGAGGTCGCCAAGACGGTGCGCCGCGTCGTCGACAAGCTCCTGCACGCGCCCACCGTTCGCGTGAAGCAGCTCGCCGGCGCCCCCGGCGGGGACAGCTACGCCGAGGCGCTGCGCGAGCTCTTCGAGCTCGACCAGCACGCCGTCGACGCTGTCGCCGGAAGCGAGTTGGGTTCCGTGACCGTCGACGGAATCTCCGTTCCACCAACAGATCTCGAAAGCGCAGAGTGATCACAGCGTGATCCGTATCGGCACGCGGGGCAGCCTGCTGGCCACCACCCAGGCAGGCTTCGTCCGTGACGCACTCATCGCCCGCGGGCACGCCGCTGAGCTGGTGATCGTCTCCACCGACGGCGATCGTTCCTCCGCGCCCATCGCCGAGATCGGCGTCGGCGTGTTCACCGCGGCGCTGCGTGAGGCGATCGCCGACGACACGGTCGACATGGCGGTGCACTCCTACAAGGATCTGCCGACCGCCGCCGACCCCCGCTTCGTGATCGCCGCGATCCCGGTGCGCGAGGACTCCCGTGACGCGCTGGTGGCGCGTGACGGATTGGTGCTCGGTGAGTTGCCCGCCGGCTCGGTGATCGGGACATCATCCCCGCGACGGACCGCGCAGCTTAGAGCACTGGGTCTCGGTTTGGAAATCCGCCCCCTACGAGGCAACCTAGATACCAGGTTGAACAGGGTAAGCAGCGGTGATCTCGACGCCGTCGTCGTGGCCCGGGCGGGATTGGCCCGCATCGGTCGCCTCGACGCTGTCACCGAGACGCTGGAACCGGTACAGATGTTGCCGGCGCCGGCTCAAGGTGCGTTGGCGCTCGAGTGCCGTGCCGGTGATTCCGGCCTGGTCTCGGTGTTGGCAGAGCTCGACGACGCCGACACCCGGGCCTCGGTCATCGCAGAGCGGACCCTGCTCGCCGAACTGGAGGCGGGGTGCACCGCACCGGTGGGCGCGATCGCCGAGGTGGTCGAGTCGATCGATGAGGACGGCCGCGTCTTCGAAGAGCTGTCGCTGCGCGGCTGCGTGGCGACGCTGGACGGATCCGACGTGATCCGTGCGTCCGGCATCGGGACACCCGAGCGGGCACGGGAGCTGGGGCTCTCGGTGGCCGCGGAGCTGTTCGAGCTGGGTGCGCGGGAGCTGTTGGACGAACGCGGGAGAGGGACATGACTCGCCAGATGACCTTGCGAGGACGCAAGGGCAAGCCCGGCCGCATCACCTTCGTCGGCTCCGGGCCCGGTGACCCGGGTCTGCTGACGACGCGGGCCCGCGCCGTACTGGCCAACGCGGCCTTGGTCTTCGTCGACCCCGATGTGCCCGAAGCGGTGCTCGCGCTGGTCGGCTCCGAACTGCCCCCGCCGTCAGGCCCGCTGCCTGCCGAGGCGGCAGAGGCCCGAGACGCATCCTCGGCTGACGTGCCCGCGGAGGCGGCCGAACCGGCCATTCCCGGCGGCCCGGACATCCGGCCCGCGCTGGGCGATCCCGCCGAGGTGGCCAAGACGCTGGCCACCGAGGCCCGTACGGGTGTGGACGTGGTCCGCCTGGTCGCCGGTGACCCGTTGTCGATCGACGCCGTAATCACCGAGGTCAACGCGCTGGCCCGCACCCAGCTGACCTTCGAGATCGTTCCGGGCCTGCCGGACACCTCGGCCGTGCCGACCTACGCCGGTCTGCCGCTGGGCTCCTCGCACACCGTCGCCGATGTCCGCGACCCGCAGGTCGATTGGGCCGCGCTGGCCGCCGCGCCCGGACCGCTGATCCTGCACGCGACCGCATCGCACCTGCCCGAGGCCGCGCGCACGCTGATCGAGTTCGGCCTGGCCGAGAACACGGCCGCCGTGGTGACCGCCAACGGCACCACGTGCGCGCAGCGCTCCGTCGAGACGACGCTGGCCGGCCTGCTGGACAAGGCCGTGCTGGACAAGCCCGCCGGCGTGGAGCCGTCCGGTCCGCTGACCGGCACGCTGGTCGTCACGATCGGCCGCACCGTGGCCAACCGCGCGAAGCTGAACTGGTGGGAGAGCCGCGCCCTCTACGGCTGGACCGTGCTGGTGCCCCGCACCAAGGACCAGGCCGGGGAGATGAGCGAGCGGCTCGTCGGCCACGGCGCCCTGCCCATCGAGGTGCCCACCATCGCGGTCGAGCCGCCACGCAGCCCGGCCCAGATGGAAAGGGCCGTCAAGGGTCTCGTGGACGGCCGGTTCCAGTGGGTGGTGTTCACCTCCACCAACGCCGTGCGCGCCGTGTGGGAGAAGTTCAACGAGTTCGGGTTGGACGCCCGCGCGTTCTCGGGTGTGAAGATCGCCTGTGTCGGGCAGGCCACCGCGGACCGGGTTCGGGCCTTCGGTATCAATCCCGAGCTGGTGCCCACCGGCGAGCAGAGCTCGCTGGGGCTGCTCGACGAATTCCCGCCCTACGACGACGTTTTCGACCCGGTCAACCGGGTGCTGCTGCCGCGCGCCGACATCGCCACCGAGACCCTGGCCGAAGGGCTGCGCGAGCGGGGCTGGGAGATCGAGGACGTCACCGCCTACCGGACGGTGCGTGCGGCGCCGCCGCCGGCGCACACCCGCGAGATGATCAAGACCGGTGGCTTCGACGCGGTGTGCTTCACCTCGAGCTCGACGGTGCGCAACCTGGTCGGCATCGCCGGTAAGCCACACGCTCGCACCATCGTGGCGTGCATCGGGCCGAAAACCGCTGAGACCGCAGCGGAATTCGGGCTGCGCGTGGATGTGCAGCCCGAGGTGGCCGCCGTCGGGCCTCTCGTCGAAGCGCTGGCCGAGCACGCCGCCCGTCTGCGGGCCGAGGGTGCGCTCCCACCGCCGCGGAAGAAGAGCCGCCGCCGCTAACCGCAAGGACGGTCATGCCTTACCCGAGTCATCGTCCGCGGCGACTGCGGTCCACACCGGCCATGCGCCGGCTGGTGTCCGAGACGTCTCTGCAGGCACGCCAACTCGTGCTGCCGATGTTCGTCGCCGACGGCATCGACGAACCCCGGCCGATTGCTTCGATGCCCGGAGTCGTTCAGCACACGCGCGATTCGCTGCGCCGCGCCGCAGCCGACGCGGTGGCCGCCGGTGTCGGCGGACTGATGCTGTTCGGGGTGCCGCGCGACGAGGACAAGGATGCGCGCGGCTCGGCGGGCACCGACCATGACGGCATCCTCAACGTCGCGCTGCGTGACCTGTCCGCTGACCTCGGCGACGCCACGGTGTTGATGGCCGACACCTGCCTCGACGAGTTCACCGACCACGGACACTGCGGTGTCGTCGACGACCGCGGCCGGGTGGACAATGACGCGACCAACCGCCGCTACGTCGAACTGGCTGTCGCGCAAGCAGATTCGGGCGCACACATGGTCGGGCCCAGCGGCATGATGGACGGACAGGTGGCAGCCATCCGCGAGGGACTCGACGCGGCGGGCCACATCGACACCGCGATCCTGGCCTACGCCGCGAAGTTCGCCTCCGGCTTCTACGGTCCGTTCCGCGACGCCGTATCATCCAGCCTGCAGGGTGATCGCCGCACGTATCAGCAGGAGCCTGGCAACGCGCGCGAAGCGCTGCACGAGGTCGACCTCGACATCGACGAGGGTGCCGACGTCATCATGGTCAAACCCGCGATGTCCTACCTCGACATCGTCCGGGCTGCCGCGGACCGCTCTCCGGTTCCCGTCGCCGCGTACCAGGTGTCGGGGGAGTACTCGATGATCTGCGCGGCCGCCGACAACGGGTGGATCGACCGCGACACGGTCGTGCTCGAGTCGCTGACCGGCATCGTCCGCGCCGGCGCCGACATCGTGTTGACCTACTGGGCCGCCGATGTGGCCCGTCGCCTGTCGTGACGGAGCCCAACCCGGCCCGCCCGCCTGACGTGGACACCGGCTTCTGGCTGTGGGTTGCGGCACTGCCGTTGATGACGGCCGGCTTCGTCGTGGACCTGTTGTGGGGTGACCAGCGGGTGGGCGGGGTGATGCTGGCGATCGCCCTCGTGTTCCTGGCGGTGTTGGTCTCGGTGGTGGCGACGTTCCTCGTCCTGCTGCGCCACGGCTACCGATGGACTCGCACATGTCTGACCGGCGGAGCGATCGCGACCGTGGTGTTCTCGGTCAGCGAGCTGTTCACGGTCGAGCGCCCCGAGGCGGCAGCCCTGGCCTACGCCGCCGTCGTGATCGTCGGCTCCGTGCTGGTGTGCGGCGGGGTGTTCCTGCTGCACCGTAAAGACGCCCACGACTTCTTCACCCGGTGATTGGCTACCCTGACCTCGATGCCGACCTCCGCTTCCCGCCCCCGTCTCGTCGACGCCGCGTTCTGGTGCTTCATGGGCGGCGCGGTCCTGATGATCGTGGGCGGGCTCATGTCGGCGACGGCGACGTTCGATGCGGCTCGGCTGGCGATCCCCGCTGACGTGACTGACGACCGTGTCCGCAACTATCTGACGGTCTACCGCTCGATCGGTATCGGAGCGGTCGTGGCCGCGGGGGCCCTGGCGTTCCTGGCGGGGAAGGCCCGCGGCGGCGACAGTCGGTTCCGGATGGCCACGCTGGGTCTGGCGTTCGCGCTGGTCGGTGTCGTCCTGCTGCTCGCCGTGGGTCTCGGGGTGGGGCAGCCGTTGATCCTGATCGCCGCGCTGCCGGTGCTGATCGGCGCCGCCTTGATGACGCGGCCGTCGGCGCGCGCCTGGTATGACCGGGCGCATGAAGGGAAGGGCCGCCCGTGACCGAATCCGTCGCACCGCCGCCGGCGAGCGAGGTGCTGTTCTACGAGCAGGGTGCGAGCTGGCTGTGGGTGCTCGCGGGCCCGGGCGCCGGGATCGCCATGGCGTTGATCCAGCTGTCGGCCGGCGTTGTCCAATGGGTGGTTCCGGTGGTGTTCTTCCTGCTCGTGACCGTGTTCCTCAGCATTCAGGTCAAGGCGGCGCGTATCCACACCTCGGTCGAGCTGACCGTGGACACGCTGCGCCAGGGCACTGAGGTCACGCCGACCGCCGACATCGTGCGGGTGTATCCCGAGGCCGAGGGTGCAGAGACCCCGAAATGGCAGTCCGCGCGTGCGCTCGGTGAGCTCACAGGTGTGCCGCGGGGCCGCACCGGCATCGGGGTGCGGTTGGCCGGTGATCGCACCGCGCAGGCGTGGGCCCGCAAGCACCAGCAACTGCGCGCGGCCCTGACGAACCTCGTCGAGGAGCGGATCCCGCCGGAGAAGGCGTCGTGACCCGCAGGCGCACCGTTCTCGAGCTGACATTGGCGGCGCTGGCCGCGGTCGGGTCCGTGGTCAGCTGGCTGGCCGCCGGCCGGACGGTGACTGTCGCGCCGGTGCTCGACGGGCAGCCCTCGACCACGTCGATGGTGTACTACGCGCCGCTGCTGACGCTGTCGCTGCTGCTGGCGACGCTGGCCGGGGTCCTGCTGGTGCTGACGATCACCCGGGTGCGGACCCCAGCCGCGGCCCCCCTCCCCGCGGAATAGCGGTTCCGGCTGCTGGCTGGCCGAGATCACAGCCATGGCTTCTCATCCGATGCGCAGGACCGTGTGCCGCTCGCCACACCCGCTTGGTACAGAGTGCAGAATTTGTAACACTGTCACTCATGACCGAGCTGGCGGAGCAGACCGAACCCCTCGACGATGCGCTGCCTCTGGGCCCGGGCTCGCTGGTATGGAAGTACTTCGGCGACAACCGGATGTACCTCATCGGTCCGCGCCCGGCCGTGCTGCAGAACATGCTCGCCGAACTCGGGCAGGGCGTGTACGACCATTCGACGTTCTTCGCCGACACCGCCGAGCGGCTCCGCCGCACGATCCCGCCGATTTTCAACACCGTCTACGGCTCCGACGCCGAGAACGCGGGCACCCAGGTCCGCGACTTCCACCACCACGTCAAGGGGGAGATGCCGGGCACCGACCGTCGCTACCATGCCTTGGACCCGGACACGTACTTCTGGGCGCACGCCACATTCGTCGAGCAGATCTACTACTTCGCCGACACCTTCGTGAAGCGGCTCAGCCGCGCCGAGCGCGAGCAGATCTGGCTCGAATCGAAGACCTGGTACCGCCGCTACGGCGTCAGCGACCGGCCGATGCCCGCCACCTATGCCGACTTCGAACGCTACTGGGACTCGATGATGGAGCGCGTTCTCGTCGCGCACCCGTCGGCGAAGTACGGCGTCGGCTACGTCACCAAGGGCTTCCCGAAGCCCAAGGCAGTGCACCCGCTGGTGTGGCGACTCGTCGCACCGATCTTCAACCCGCTCGCCGCGTTCCTGACCACCGGCGGCCTCCCGCCGCGCGCCCGCGAGTTGCTCGATCTGCCGTGGTCGGACCGCCAGGAGCGGCGCTACCAGCGGTTCGCGGCGTTCTGGCGGTCCCGGCCGGTCACCTGGGCATGGGATCGCCTCCCGATGCGCGTGCGATACACCGGATACGCCCTCAAGGGCTATGCCCGCGGCTGACGCGACGGCGCAGATCCTCGACGCCGCCGTGGTCGAGTTCGAGCGGCACGGCTACCGACGTGTCGCGCTCGACGACGTCGCCCGCCGCGCCGGGGTCAGCCGCACGACGATCTACCGGCGGTTCGCCAACAAGGACGAGCTCGTGGGTGCGGTGATCGAGCGGGAGAACATCAGGCTGTTCGCCCACATCGCATCTGAGCTCAAAAAGGTTGCGCCGCAGGAGAATTACTATGTCGAGGCATTCACGCTGTCGATCATGGAGTTCCGCAACCACCGGGTGCTGCACGGCATGGTCCTCGACGATCCGGCTCTGACTCTCGAGCTGGCCAACAGACACCACCGCGCCGCGATCGCGCGGATGATCGACGCGCTTGAGCAGATCTTCCCGCCCGGTTTCGCCGACCGCATCGGGCCCGACGCAGTCGAGGACTTCGCCGACTGCATCCTGCGCTACGCCGAGATGGTGCTGCTGCTTCCGAGCGCACAACCGCTCGAGACAGCAGACGACATCCGCGCGTTCGCTCGCCGGCACTTTCTGCCGAGCCTGCCGGCCGCGCTGCGTGGCGTCCTCGTCTGAGGTGGGCCCGCTGTTTCGTTGCTCACACTTTCGGGCAGTCCCATGGCCATGAGCGCCGACGACACCACCACCGAGCAGCGGTCCCCGGACGACACCCCCAACGTCGAACTCGAGCACGTCACCGAGACCCCGGACCCCGACAATCAGGAACTCACCGAGAAGCCCGAAGTCACCGACGAGCACCGGGAAAAGGCCAAGGAGATGGCCGAGGCTTACCAAGAGGACAACCTGACGACCACCACGCTGCCGGGAAGCAGCGGCACGGTGTCGGGTACCTCGGTCACCGACTGGGTCGACGACGAGGACAAAGGCAAGATCGAGACCAGCGCCGACATCGGCAACGTCGAATACCGCAACACCGACGAGTTCAAGAAAAAGCTCGAAGGCTGACGCGTTCGTCGCAGGGTCGCGCCCCGTTGCCTAGGCTGAAGTGCCGTGACACCTCTGGCACAGATCGCGCCCGCGTTCGTGGAGATGGCCCACTCGATCGTGTGGGCCTCGGTCGCCACGGTCGACGCGGACAGCAAACCGCGCACCCGCATCCTGCACCCGATCTGGCAATGGGACGGTACTGATCTGTTCGGCTGGATCGCAACGGTGCCCACTCCTGTGAAACGGGCGCACCTGGAAGTTCATCCCGAGGTGTCGGTCAGCTACTGGGCACCGACGCACGACACGTGCAGCGCCGAATGCCTTGTAGAGTGGTACACCGACGACGACACCCGCCGGGACGTCTGGGAGCGGTTCAAGAGCGCTCCGGAGCCCGTCGGTTACGACCCGGCGATCATCCCGTTCTGGGCCGACGGCCCGACCAGCGAGCAGTTCGCGGTGCTGCGGCTCGCGCCCTACCGGCTGCGGGTGATGCCCGGGACCACGATGACCGCCGGCACCGGCGACGTGCTGACCTGGCGGTCGACATGACGGTGCGCGACGACCGAGCCGACCGAGCCGTCGATGTGCGGTCACTGCCGCTGGTGCCACGCAGCCCACTACCACTGTGGCGGCTCCTGACGCTCATCAGGCGGCTCGACATCGGCCAGGAGATCATGCGCGACGCCGGTGGCCCCGTCACCCGTATCCAACTGGGGCCGGCTAAGTTCGTCCCGGCGATCGTCGCGGTGACGTCCCCGGCCGGGATGCGGGACGTGCTGGGCCGCAACGACGCCGTCACCGACCGGTGCATCATCCACGACGAAGTGCGCCACATCGCCGGGGACAGCTTGTTCGTGCTGCCCAACGAGCAGTGGCGGCCACGGAAACGCGCGCTGCAGCCGGTGTTCACCAAACTCAACGTCCGCACGTTCGGCGGCCACATGTCCAGCGCGGCACAGGCATTCGTGGACCGGTGGCCAGCCGGCGGCGAGGTCGACCTGGACACCGAGTGCCGACGCGTCGCGATGCAGTCGCTGGGCCGCTCGGTGCTCGGCGTCGATCTCAACGAACGCGGCGACACGATCGCTCGGTGCATGCACGTGGCGTCGTCCTACACGGCCGACCGCGCGTTGCGTCCGGCGCGGGCGCCGCGCTGGCTACCGACCCCGGCCCGGTGGCGTGCGCGCCGCGCCGTCGATGCGATGCGGCGCATCGCCGACGAGATGGTGCAGGCGTGCCGGGCCGATCCGGACCGGGACGCGCCTCTGGTGCAGGCGCTGATCGGGGCGACGGATCCGCAGACGGGGCGACCGCTGACCGACGAGGAAATCGCCAGCGACCTGTTGATCTTCATGCTGGCCGGGCACGACACGACCGCGACGGCGCTGACGTATGCGCTGTGGATTCTCGGACACCACCCCGAGATCCAGGACAGGGTGGCCGCCGAGGCCGCGGCGCTCGGGGACGGCGAGCTGACGCCGGCCGACGTGTCCCGGCTCGGTTACACCATTCAGGTGCTGCACGAGGCGGTCCGGCTGTGTCCGCCGGCCGCCGGGGTGGCTCGGGTGGCGACCCGCGACATCGAGGTGACGGGGTATCGGATCCCGGCCGGCAGCCTGGTGGCGCTCGGCCTGTACGCGATGCACCGCGACCCCGCACTGTGGCCCGATCCGACGACCTTCGATCCCGGCCGGTTCAGCCCCGAGAACGTCGCGGCCCGGGACCGCTGGCAGTTCCTGCCGTTCCTCGGGGGCTCGCGGCCGTGCATCGGCGAGCACTTCGCCCGCCTGGAGACGACGTTGGCGCTGGCCACTGTGGTCCGCGCGATGACCGTGGAGTCACTCGACGACGACTTCGCGTGTGAGACGCCGTTCACCACGGTGGCCAAGGGGCCGATCAGGGCTCGGCTGCGTCCCCGTACGTGAGCAGCACGGCCTGCTCGAACGGCAACACCGCGAACAGCGGCCGCATCCACCCCGTCACCGACGGTGCCGCCTCGGCTTTGGTCATCACCCGGGGGTTCGTCACGGGGAACGATCGTCCGTGGCGGCGCAGCGTGCCGCCACCGGCAGCGGTCAGGTTCTTCAGCCAGTCCCGGTCGGGTCCGTACGTCAACAGGATCGCGACGCCGTCACGGGTGGAGAACACGGTCAGCGGCGTCCGGTAGGACTTCCCGGACCGGCGCCCGACGTGGCTGAGGATGCCCATCGTCAGCGCCCGCCCCGCCCATAGCCGCTGCACAGGGTTGGTGACGTGGCGATTGAACCGCGCCAGCCACTGCGGCAACTGCATGCGACCATCATCCGCCCGAACCGACCACTACACCCTGTAGTTGACCGTTTTGACCCGGCTGGGACACTGGGTGCCATGAGCAGTACCGACGTCTCCGCGAAGCTCTTCGCCGATGCGGCCTCGGTCATCCCCGGCGGGGTGAACTCGCCGGTGCGTGCGTTCGCTTCCGTGGGCGGGACCCCGCGCTTCATCACCTCGGCCCGCGGCTGCTGGCTCACCGACGCCGACGGCAACCGCTACGCCGACCTGGTGTGCTCGTGGGGTCCGATGATCCTGGGTCACGCCCATCCCGCCGTCGTCGAGGCGGTGCAGCGCGCTGCGGCCGACGGGCTGTCTTTCGGGGCGCCGACGCCGTCGGAGTCCGAGCTGGCCCGCGAGATCATCGACCGGGTGGCCCCGGTGGAACGGCTGCGCCTGGTCAACTCGGGCACCGAGGCGACGATGAGCGCCATCCGGTTGGCCCGCGGGTTCACCGGCCGGGCCAAGATCGTCAAGTTCTCGGGCTGCTATCACGGCCATAGTGACGCGCTGCTCGCCGACGCCGGCTCCGGGGTCGCGACGCTGGGCCTGCCGTCCTCGCCCGGCGTGACCGGCGCGGCCGCCGCGGACACCGTGGTGCTGCCCTACAACAACGTCGCCGCGGTCGAGGAGGTGTTCGCCCGGTTCGGTGACGAGATCGCGTGCGTGATCACCGAGGCCAGCCCCGGGAACATGGGGACAGTGCCGCCGCTGCCCGGCTTCAACGCCGCGCTGCGCCGCATCACCGCCGCGCACGGTGCGCTGTTGATCAGTGACGAGGTGATGACCGGGTTCCGGGTGAGCCGATCGGGGTGGCACGGCCTCGACCCGGTCGATGCCGACCTGTTCGCCTTCGGCAAGGTGATGAGCGGCGGGCTGCCCGCGGCGGCGTTCGGCGGCAGTGCCGAGATCATGGGCCGCCTCGCCCCGCTGGGCCCGGTGTATCAGGCGGGCACGCTGTCGGGGAACCCGGTCGCGATGGCGGCGGGGCTGGCCACATTGCGGGCCGCCGATGACGATGTCTACGCCACACTCGACGCGAACGCCGACCGGCTGATCGGTCTCATCGGTGAGGCGCTGACCGACGCCGGTGTGGCGCACCAGATTCCGCGCGCCGGCAACATGTTCAGCGTGTTCTTCGGCGATGCCGAGCCGATCACCGACTTCGCTTCGGCCAAGGCCACCGAGACGTGGCGGTTCCCGGCGTTCTTCCACGCGCTTCTCGACGCCGGCGTCTACCCGCCGCCCAGCGCCTACGAATGCTGGTTCGTCTCAACGGCTCTCGACGACGACGCATTCGAGCAGATCGCCACGGCGCTGCCTGGCGCGGCCCGCGCCGCAGCGCAGGTGAGCCGCCCGTGATCGCAACGATCGTCCATGTGATGCGTCACGGCGAGGTGCACAACCCGGAGCAGATCCTCTACGGCCGGCTCCCCGACTATCACCTGTCCGAGCGTGGGCAGGCCCAGGCGCGGCGGGTCGCCGACTGGCTGGCTAAGCGTGACATCACCTACGTGGTGGCCTCCCCGCTGGAGCGGGCGCAGGAGACCGCCGCGCCGATCGCCGCACGGCACGGGCTGGCCATCGCCACCGACGCGGAGCTGATCGAGTCGGCCAACGTGTTCCAGGGTCAGAAGGTCTCACCCGGTGACGGGGCGCTGCGCGATCCCCGCAACTGGTGGCATCTGCGCAATCCGCGTACCCCGTCGTGGGGGGAGCCCTACACCGAGATCGCGGAACGCATGATCCGGGCCGTGCGGCGCGCCAAGGACGCCGCCGCCGGCCACGAGGCCGTCTGTGTCAGCCACCAGTTGCCGGTCGAGACGCTGCGCCGCGCGATGACCGACAAAGCGCTGCACCACTTCCCGACGCGGCGCATGTGCAACCTCGCCTCGGTCACGTCGTTCTACTTCCACGACGACGCCTGCGTGGGCTGGGGGTACGCGGAGCTGGCCGGGCAGTGAGGCGCCTGGTTGCCCTGCTGCTGGCGGCGGTCGTGCTCACGGGATGCTCGACCGGCAGCGACGCCGTCGCGCAAGGTGGCAGCTTCGAATTCGTGGCGCCCGGCGGCAAGACCGACATCTTCTACGATCCGCCGGCCGAGCGCGGCACCCCGGGCCCGGTGTCCGGCCCGGATCTGATGGACGACAGCAAGACGTTGTCGCTGAACGACTTCACAGACAAGGTCGTCGTGCTCAACGTGTGGGGTCAGTGGTGCGGGCCGTGCCGCACGGAGATCACCCAGCTCGAGCAGGTGTATCTGGCGACCAAGGACCGCGGCGTGGCCTTCCTCGGAATCGACGTGCGCGACAACAACATCGACGCAGCACGCGATTTCATCGTCGACCGCGGCGTGACGTTCCGCTCGATCTACGACCCGGCGATGCGCACCCTGATCGCGTTCGGCGGGCGCTACCCGACCACGGTGATTCCGTCGACGGTTGTGCTCGACCGCCGGCATCGGGTCGCCGCGGTGTTCCTGCGCGAGTTGTTGGCCACCGACCTGCAGCCGGTCGTCGAGCGGTTGGCGGCCGAGACGTGAACGTCGCCGAGATCGCCTCCAGCGGGCCGCTTCTGATTGCCGTGGCGGTCAGCGTACTGGCCGGGGTGGTGTCGTTCGCCTCGCCGTGTGTGGTGCCGCTGGTGCCGGGATACGTGTCGTACCTGGCGGCCGTCGTGGGGGTCGAAGACTCGTCGGTGAAGGTGCGTGGGGCACGTCTGCGGGTCGCCGGCGCGGCGGCGCTGTTCGTGGCGGGTTTCACCGCGGTGTTCCTGCTCGGCACCGTCGCGGTGCTGGGGATGACGACGACGCTGATCACCAACGAGGTGCTGCTGCAACGCCTCGGCGGTGTCGTGACGATCGTGATGGGTCTCGTGTTCGTCGGGTTGGTGCCCGCGCTCCAGCGTGACACCCGGTTCACCCCGCGCCAGATCTCCACGCTCGGCGGCGCTCCGCTGCTGGGCGCGGTGTTCGCACTGGGCTGGACACCGTGCCTGGGGCCCACGCTGACCGGGGTGATCGCGGTGGCGTCGGCGACCGAGGGCAGCAATGTCGCTCGCGGCGTGGTGCTGGTGATCGCCTACTGCCTGGGGCTGGGCATTCCGTTCGTGCTGCTGGCGTTCGGGTCCGCGCGTGCGGTGAGCGGCCTGGGCTGGCTGCGCCGCCACACCCGCGGCATCCAGATCTTCGGCGGCGTGCTGCTGATCCTGGTCGGCACCGCGCTGGTCACGGGTCTGTGGGGCGAGTTCGTGTCGTGGGTGCGCGACGCGTTCGTCAGCGACGTCAGGCTCCCGATCTGATGGTCACCTCCTCTGCGCGAGCAGACACAGACTCGAGTGATCGAGGCCCCAAAAGGTCGAGTTCGCGTCTGCTCGCGCTGATTCGCAACACCTGGCGGACGCTGACGTCCATGGGCACCGCGCTGGTGCTGCTGTTCCTGCTCGCGCTCGCCGCGATACCAGGGGCGCTGCTGCCGCAGCGCAGCCTCAACGAGACCAAGGTCGCCCAGTACCTGGCCGAGCATCCGACGATCGGGCCCTGGCTCGATCGCGTGCAGGCGTTCGACGTGTTCTCCAGCTTCTGGTTCACCTCGATCTACGTGTTGCTGTTCGTCTCGCTGGTGGGCTGTCTGACGCCCCGGCTGGCCGAACACATGCGCAGTCTGCGCGCCGACCCGGTCGCGGCCCCACGCAATCTGGGCCGGCTGCCCAAACACCACACCGCGCAGGTGGACGGTGACGTCACCGCGGTGGCCGAGGCGATGGACCAGCAGCTCTCGGGCTGGCGGCGGTTCACGCGCACCGAGGGCGCCAGTACCGAGATCTCCGCGGAGAAGGGCTATCTGCGGGAGTTCGGCAACATCGTGTTCCACTTCTCGCTGCTGGGTCTGCTCGTGGCGGTCGCGGCCGGCAAGTTGTTCAGCTACGAGGGCAACGTCATCGTCGTCGCCGACGGCGGCCCGGGCTTCTGCTCGGCATCACCCGCCGCGTTCGACTCCTTCCGCGCCGGCAACACCGTCGACGGCACGTCGCTGTATCCGATCTGCATGCGCGTCAACGACTTCAAGGCCGACTACCTGCCCAACGGGCAGGCCACGTCGTTCGCCGCGGACATCGAGTACCAGGCCGGGGACGACCTGAGCGACGGGACGTGGCGGCCCTATCTGCTCAAGGTCAACGAGCCGCTGCGCGTCGGCGGGGACCGGGTGTACCTGCAGGGTCACGGTTACGCGCCGACGTTCAGCGTGACGTTCCCCGACGGGCAAACCCGCACCCAGACGCTGCAGTGGCGCCCCGAGGACCAGATCACGTTCCTCTCCTCGGGTGCGATGCGCTTCGACCCGCCCGGCGGGACGTACTCCGACGAGCGCGAGCGCCGGAAGAACCAGATCGCCATCCAGGGCCTGTTTGCCCCGACCGAGCAGCTCGACGGCACGCTGCTGTCCTCGAAGTACCCGGCGCTGAACGACCCGGCGGTCGCCGTCGACATCTACAAGGGCGACACCGGCCTGGACACCGGCCGACCGCAGTCGCTGTTCTCGCTGGACCCCCGAATGATCGACCAGGGCCGGCTCACGAAGGTTGCGCGCGTCAACCTGAGCGCAGGCCAGGACACCCGGTTGCCGGACGGGACGGTCGTGCGGTTCGACGGCGCGGTGCCGTTCGTCAACCTGCAGGTCTCTCACGATCCCGCGCAGGTGTGGGTGCTGGTGTTCGCGATGACGATGATGGGCGGGCTGATCGTCTCGCTGGTGATCCGTCGCCGCCGCGTCTGGGTGCGTCTGGCGTCGGGCCCGGCGGGTACCGTGAACGTCGAGCTCGGCGGGCTGGCACGCACCGACAACTCGGGGTGGGGCGATGAGTTCGAGCGCCTCACGGCGAAGTTGCTCTCGGCTGCCGAGGGCACCACAGCGTCCAGGGAGAAGGAAACCGATCGGGCATGAACAGCACCCACATCGATCTCGGGCTGGCCCGATACTCCGACTGGGCGTTCACCTCGTCGATCGTCGTCCTGGTGGTGGCCCTGCTTCTGCTCGCGGTCGAGCTGGCCTACAGCCGCGGCCGCCGGGTCGAGCAGCGCGATCTCGTGGCTGCCGGGTCGGTGACCAGTGACGGCCCCGGGCGCGTGTTCGATGCGCCGCGTCGGCCGTTCGACGAGCGGATCGGGTCGGCGGGCCTGGCCCTGGTGTACGTCGGCATCGGATTGCTGCTGGCCTGCATCGTGCTGCGCGGCTTGTCGACCGCGCGGGTGCCGTGGGGCAACATGTACGAGTTCATAAACCTGACCAGCTTCTGCGGTCTGGTCGCGGGTGCGGTGGTCCTGCGCAAACCGCAGTACCGGTCGCTGTGGGTGTTCGTGCTGGTGCCGGTGCTGATCCTGCTGACCGTGTCGGGTAAGTGGCTGTACTCCCATGCCGCCCCCGTGATGCCTGCGCTGCAGTCCTACTGGTTGCCCATCCACGTGTCGGTGGTGAGCCTCGGTTCTGGGGTGTTCCTGGTGGCCGGCGTGGCGAGCATCCTGTTCCTGCTCAAGATGTCCCCGCTGGGGGACGCCGGGCGCACCGACGCGATAGGTCGCATCGTGGCGCGGCTGCCCGATGCCCAGACACTCGACCGCATCGCCTACCGGACCACCATCTTCGCGTTCCCGATCTTCGGGTTCGGCGTGATCTTCGGCGCGATCTGGGCCGAGGAGGCGTGGGGCCGCTACTGGGGCTGGGACCCCAAGGAGACGGTGTCCTTCATCGCCTGGGTCGTCTACGCGGCCTATCTGCACGCCCGGTCGACGGCGGGCTGGCGGGACCGCAAGGCGGCCTGGATCAACGTCGTCGGGTTCGTCGCGATGGTGTTCAACCTGTTCTTCATCAACTTGGTGACGGTCGGGCTGCACTCATACGCTGGCGTCGGCTGAGAAACCGGGTCAGGAATGATCGGGTGGTGACGGATACGCCAGGGAGCTTTCGCGCGCAGCACCGGTTCTCCGATCCGATGGCCGAGGTGCCCGCGGAGTGGACGGCACCCACGCCGCCCCGCGGCATGCCGGCGGTGACCGTCGCGCCCGAGCAGTCGAGCTCTCAGGCCCCCGATCCACCCCCGTATCTCGACCTGTCGACCGTCGCCCTGTTGGGTAAGGCGCGCAAGGGCCCGTCGTCGGGATGGCGTAAGTGGCTGTACCGCGGCTCGGGTGGTCTCGTCGATGCGGGAGAGAATCCCCGGACGCTGCGGCACGACCAGCTGGTGGCGCAGGTGCAGACACCGCTGCGCAGCTGCTACCGCATCGCGATGCTGTCGCAGAAGGGCGGGGTGGGCAAGACGACGATCACCGCTACGCTGGGCGCGACGTTCGCGAGCACCCGCGGCGACCGGGTGGTCGCCGTGGACGCGAACCCGGACCGGGGCACCCTGAGCCAGAAGGTGCCGGTGGAGACGGCTGCGACCGTGCGGCACCTGTTGCGCGACATCGAGGGCATCGACTCCTACAGCGACGTGCGGCAGTACACCTCGCAAGGCGCCAGCCGACTGGAAGTGCTCGCGTCCGAGAGTGATCCGGCGGTGTCGGAGGCGTTCAGTGCCGAGGATTACGGACGCACGGTGGACGTACTCGAGCGGTTCTACAGCGTGGTGCTCACCGACTGCGGGACGGGCATGCTGCACTCGGCGATGTCAGCCGTGCTCGACAAGGCCGACACTTTGGTGGTGATCAGTTCCGGTTCGGTGGACGGGGCGCGCAGCGCCTCGGCGACGCTGGACTGGCTCGACGCTCACGGGCGAGAAGATCTGGTGCGCAGCTCGATCGCCGTCATCAACGGGGTGCGGCCGCGGTCCCGGCGCAGCGACCGGAAGGTCGACCTCGACAAGGTCGTCGACCACTTCACGCGGCGCTGCCGGGCGGTGTGTCAGGTGCCGTTCGATCCGCATCTGGAAGAGGGGGCCGAGGTCGATCTCGCACGGTTGCGGCCGGCGACGGCAGAGGCACTCCTGGAGTTGGCAGCGACCGTGGCGCAAGGCTTTCCGGGCGCGCGGCAGTCAGCGCCCGGCTGAGACGATCACGACCGCGGTCGGTCGTCGCGCGGGGTGATGCGCCGCAGGAAATCCGGATCGTCGTCGGGTCCGATCGTCCGCGTGCGCGGGCGTTGCGCAGACATCCGGGCCACCCGCCAGCCGATGTAGACCAGAACGGCCAGCACGATAATCAGGAGCAAATAGGCCACGAAAAAACCTCCTTCGTGCCAATATACGCGCCCTCGGTAGGCTCGGACCGTGTCTGACGAACGGCCCCGATCCCGCCTGCTGCTCGACGTCGCGGCGTACGTCGTAGCCCGCCTCGTGCTCGTCGCGGTGGTCGCCGCGGCCATTCTCGGTATCGGGCATCTGCTCGGCCTGCGTGACTTCCCGGTGGTGGTGGCGCTGATGTTCGCGATCGTCATCGCCCTACCGCTGGGCATCTGGTTGTTCGCTCCCTTGCGTCGGCGGGCCACTGAGAGCATCGCCGCCGTCGACGAGCGTCGCCGCACCGAGCGAGCGCAGCTGCAAGCTCGGTTGCGGGGAGACGACACGTCCGGCTGAGCGAGTCAGCAAACTCTTCACGAATAATGAATCGACGCGGTGGGTAACCGACGTCACATGAGCGAGCAAAGTCTCATGACCCGCCAGCGGGATCTGGACCCTGCGGGACCGGCCGACGCGGCCGCACTGTACGAGCGTTGGATCAACGAATTGTGGGCTGGCGGGATCGCCGCCGACGAACTGGTTTCCGCTGATTTCGTGGGTCATTGGCCCACCCACGACGTGAAGGGGCCGCAGGAACTGCAGGCGATCATCGATGACACCCGAAAGCGCTTGCGCGAACTGATGTTCGTCATTGTGGTCGGGCCTCTGGTCGTCGGCGACATGGTGGCGGCCCGGTGGATCGGTACCGGGGCCACCAGGTCGGGCCCGGCTCGGTTCATCGGCAACGACATCCTGCGGGTGGCCGACGGCAAGATCGTCGAGTACTGGTCGGGAACGTCGCCGGCCTAATTACGCGCGGCGTCGGTGAGGAGCCGCTGCAGCGCGTCGAGTGGATCCCCCTGACCCGGGTCAAGGCGGCGCGTCTGCGGCGTCTGCTGCGGCGGCGCGGCACCGACCACAGGTGCGGACGCCGCCGCGGACGGGGGCGGCGGCGGTGGGGGTGCCTGCGGTGCCACTGCGCCGAGGTTCTGCAGCTTGGCCGCGATGCGTGCGGCGGCGTCCTCCCGTACCGCCCGTCGATCGGAATCGGGGTCGTCGTTGCCCGCGAAGCAGCCTGGCGGGGCGCCGTCGATGACGGCCAGCGCGGACGCGTACCGCTCGCGGGCGTCGTCGAGCCGTGCCTCCCACGCCGCGACGTCGCCCTGCCGCTCCCGGACGAGTTCAAGGTTCACCCGCACCGGACACGAGCGGTCAGCGGCGGTGTGCCCCAGCGACTCCGAGAATTCGGCGTCGGCGTCAGCCAGCCGGTCCTGCAGGACCGCGAGCGCGCCCGCGGCGAAATGGGTACTCGCCGGCTGGATCACGCCGAACCTCTGCAGCACCGCGACGTCGTCGGCAAGTGCTCCGACGGCGCCGGACTCGTAGTTCTCCTGCGCTGAGCGCCCGGCGACGACGACGGAGATCAGCGCGGCCGCGACGGCGAGCGCGAGTGCCGCAGGCAGCGCCGAGAGCAGCATGAGGCGTCGCCGCCGCCGCAGCCGTGCGGGCCGCCGGCTCATGTCAGCACCTCCCGTGACGTCGACCGTGCGCGTCGCAGGTCCCGGATGGACCATCCGATCTCGACGAGCAACAAACCCGACGCGACAAGCGTCAGGAGCCAGTAGAACTCGTCGCGGCGCTCACCGACGATGCCGGCCGCCGGTGGGGAATTCGTGGTCTCCGCCGTGGTCGGCAGCGGCTGGCCGGGAGATCGTGTCGACATGCCGACGCCGAGTTGATCGGCGACGTCGCGCAGCCGCTCCTCACCGACAGCGTCCGAGCCGTAGCCGAACACCTGGCCGCCATCGATCCGTCCGACATCGAACTGCCCCTGAGGGGCGCGCGATCCTGGTGCCCCTGAACCGAAGTAGTACACCAAACTGTCGGAGCCCGGATACTGCTGACCCGCCGAGATCAACTGGTAACGCAGGACGGTCGCGGCAGCGGCGGCGTTGACCTGGCCGGCGCCGTCGTCCGGCGCGGGCTCGAGTGCGGTGACGACGGGACGCAGACCGAAGGTGTCGGCCGACAGTGGCCACTCGACGGCGGGCCGGGTCGAAAACGAGATCAGCGCGAACCGGGCGTCGGGGTGGGTGTCGATGACGGCCTGGATGTCGTCGCGCATGTCCGCCATCCGAGGTCGTCCGTCGACATCGGCGATGGCCGAATCCGCAGACCGGTCCACGACGAGGTAGATGTTCTCGCCGCCTCGGGTCGATGACGCGGCTCTCGTCTCCGAGCGCAGGCCACCGGCGGGCCGTGCCGCAGCCAGGAGTAGCAACGCCACGGCCACGGTCACCGTGAACCATCGCAGCGGCGCCCATCCGCCGGCCTTGATCGCCGGCCATGCCGACAGGGCCCGCAGGATCAGCAGCACCGCGGCGATCGCGGCCAACACCAGGGGTGGCACCACTGGGTCGAATGTCATCGCCGCACCGCCATCAGAGAGACGCCGAGCAGTCCGGCCAGCGCGAGGCCGGCGATGAGGACGACGGTGGGGGAGTCGCGCCGCTGGTCGGCCTCGCTGGGCGCGCCGGCGCGGATGGCGTCGAGCGCAGTGTCGAGGCCCGCGGCATCGAACCGGTCGAAGGTACCGCCGCTGCTGCGCGAGATGGTGGCCAGCGCATCGGTCTGGCGCCCGGCGGTCGCCACCGCGTTGATCTGGATGCTGCCGCGACGGGCCATCTCGATCACCTGGTCGTCGGTGAACAGCGACGGCCGGTCGTCGCCCGGTGCTCGCAACGACCCCGGCCCCAGATAGATGACGGAGCGGCGGGTGTCGCCGGGTTCCTGGAAATCGGGGAACCCGGTCATGCACAGCGACAGCACGTCGGCGACCGTCGGCGCGTAGTCGCTGTATTCGACTGTCCTGGCGAACGATTCCAGCCTCGGTGAGTCCCCGACGCGGCCGGCTTGGGCGTATTCGCCGAATCTGCCTGCGGCGAACTGGTAGTCACGGGTCAGCGGAACGAGCCGGCGGTCGGTGGAGGTGAGCCCGATGCGTTGGGTGCCGTAGGTCAGTGCCTGGCGCGCGAAGTAACCGAGGAACTGCCCGGTCGCCGGATCGGTTGCGGGCTGGGCGACGCAGAGCATGATGTCGTCGCGTGAGCCGGTACCGGTGTCGACCGGTGCGGTCGGTCGGGCAGTGACCAGGATCGTCGTCGCGAACAACATGATCAGCAGCGCGACCGCGATCGCCGTCGCCCGGGTCTGTCGCCGCACCACCGCCCGGTACTCGGGTAGCCGGGTGAGTCGCAGGGTGTGGGCGAACGGTTCTCGTCGTTGCGCTGCGCGCGGAGTCGGGAGCAGCAGTACCGCGGCGACGACGAGCAGAAGCGCGACTGCCCCGAGGACCGGCACGGCCCACCAGGTCAGACCCATGAGCGGATCACGTCCTCGGTGTCGGAGCCGAGCCTGTTGATGTCAGCGGTCGGGGCGGCGCTGAACTGGGCGTCGCCGAGCGCCTCGAGAACCGGCGCTGCCGTCGCGAGATCGCTTGCGGCAATGTCTTTCAGCTGCATGAACTGAGCGCGCCGGCCGGTGGCCTGATGCAGGAAGCTCCGCAGCGTCTGGCTCAGTGCCGCACTGGCGGCGGCATCGGTGAGCTCGCCCGCACGGTGCTGACGGAGAATGCCGCGCACGCGTGCGGCGAATCGCTGTCGCAGCAGGCGGGCGTGCGCGTCACGCACCACGGGCATGGTGCGCAAGCGGCGCGATGGCAGAGTGGCCAGGAAGATCGCGCCGTACCAACCGATTACGGCCATGATCAAACCCAGCGCCAGCCACAACCACCACAGTGAGTAACCCGGTGGTCCGCTGACGAAGCGCAGAAGGTCATCCGGCACGGGAACGTACCCTCGTCAATTCGCCGACGCGCAGCCGCAATTCGGCGCTGCCCGACACCCGCACATGGGGGATCGCGTGTTCGGCCAGCATCTCGGCGAGGCGCTGCCGGCGCCGCTGCTCGGCTCGCTCGTACGCTGCGACCACGCGCGCGTCGGCAGCGGCTGCCGCGAGGACCGGTCGGCCGGTACCCACGTCGTAACCGCCATGGCGACCCACCTCCGTCGGTGCCCGGTCGGCGACCATGGCCCACAGCAGATCGTGACGGCCTGACAACCGGCTCACCACATCGATGAGCCGGTCGTCGACGTCGGGCTCGTCGGAGACCACGACGATGAGCATCGGATGTCGATAATGCGTTGCCACGTACTGCAATTGGCAGGTGATGTCGCTGGCGGCGCGCTCGCTGCCTGCGTCGTGGTAGCGATGCAGCATGCTCTCGATGTGCGTCTCGCCGCGCCGCAACCGGATGTTGACGCTGCCGCGGGCATCGCCGAACACCATCCCGATCTCGTCCGAGCGGCCGAGGGTGATCAGTCCGATGGCGCCCGCGATGAGCCCGGCGACATCGCTCTTGGCTTCTCCGCTGGGGGTGTGGGCGGTCATGTCGCGCCCGGTGTCGACCACCAGCAGCACCTTGTGGTGCTTCTCCGAGACGAAGCGCTTGATCAGCACATCGCCGGAGCGCGCCGAGGCCTTCCAGTCGATGTCCCGGACGTCGTCACCGGGAACGTAGGGCCGCAGCTCGTCGAACTCCAGGGTGCGGGTGTGCAGCAGCGCGTGCCGGCCGCCGTCGAGCATGCCGCGGGTGTCACCGCCGAACAGTGATCGGACCCTGGTGAGGTACTTGCCCATAGCCGCAACCCGTCAGGGCACCCGCACCGCGCCGAGCGCCGCGTCGATGACGCGGCCGGGCGTCACTCCGGTGCTCGCGGCTTCGAAACTGAGGATCAGCCGGTGCTGCAGGACGCGGTGCGCAAGGTCGGCGATGTCGCCGGGCAGGACGTGCGTGCGGCCCGACAGCAGCGCCAACGCGCGCGCGGCGGTGCACAGCGCGATGGTGGCGCGCGGGCTGGCGCCGTACTCGACGACACGGGCGACGTGGGACGGGAGGTACCTCTCGGCGTCCCGGGTGACGCCGACCAGGCGGCTGGCGTAGAGCATCAGGTCCCGGCTGAGGTGTACCTCGGCCGCGACGCGCTGGACCTGCCGGATGTCGTCGAGCGTGGCGACGGGACGGGTCCGGTGACCGCGGTCGTAGAGCCCGGTGTCGCGGCGGATCAGCACCTCGACCTCTTCTTCGGGCGAGGGATAGCGGACGATCTCCTTGATCAGGAAGCGGTCGGTCTGGGCTTCCGACAACGCGTAGGTGCCTTCCTGGTCGACGGGGTTCTGCGTGGCGATGACCAGGAACGGTTCGTCGATCGGATACACGGTGCCGGCGATGGTGGTCTGGCGTTCCTCCATCGCCTCGAGCATCGCGCTCTGGGTCTTGGCGCTGGAGCGGTTGATCTCGTCGAGCAGCACCACGTTGGCGTGGACGGGTCCCAGCTGGGTGACGAACGACGCCGTCGACGCGTCGTAGATCTGGGTGCCGATGATGTCGCTGGGCAGCAGGTCGGGCGTGCACTGGATGCGGCGGAACCGGCCGTCGATGGATTCGGCGATCACCCGCGCAGCGGTCGTTTTGGCCAGCCCGGGGACGCTTTCGAGCAGCACGTGGCCGCCGGTCAGCAAGCCGATGAGCAGCGATTCCCGGAGGTGTTCCTGGCCGACCACCTTCGCGGAGAATGCCGCCGACAGCTCGGCCACGACTCGCTGGGCCTCGGCGGTGTGGTGCGGAACGGGGGCAGCAGTCATCCCGCCGTATGTACCACCGCGACCGGACCCGCAAACGGAGGCGGCCCCCGTCACAGCCTCATTATCCTGACAATCGTGGCCGAGGGGGTCTCCGCACACTTCACCGACGGCGGCGCGCGTGCTGTCGCGGCCGCGACGGAGGCCGCCCGAGCCCACAACGCCGCCGAGGTCGGCATGGCGCATCTGGCGGTGGGGGTCTTGCAGAACGCGGACGACGACATGCTGATCATGCTCTCTCGCTACGGACTCACCGCCGACGCGGCTCGACGCCGGTTGATCGCGGCGAGACCGGACGATCCTGTCGTGGCCGCTCCGCCATTCGGCCTGAAGGTGAGGGCGGCCCTACGCCTCGCCCACACGGTGACGTCGGCTCGGGAGAGCAGGATCGCCTGCGCACACCTGCTGATGGCCCTCCTCATGATGCGGGATACATCGCTGCTTGCGTTTCTTCGCGAGCGCTCCGAGATCGATGACATCGTCGCGTGGCTCGCGGCGCGGGTGGGAGAGATGTCATGACTGCGTTGGCTGTCACAACCTTTCACCGCGTCGATGACGAGGACACGTTCGCCGGGTGGAGCGAGGAAGTAGAGACGGCGGCACGTAGCGCCGCGGGGTTCGCCGGATTCGCCGTGTCCTCCGACGACGCGGCACTGGATCGGGCGATGGCCGTCACGTTCGCGAACGACGACGCACTGCACGCGTGGCTCGACGGCGATCGATGGCACGCGCTGCTGCGTCGCGGCGCCGAACGGGGACTGCTGCGTGCCTCCTCCGACGTCGTCATCGTGGACGGCGCTGTGGTCCCCGCCGGGGTGGGGGTCGTGTCGTCGCGCGTCGAGGCGGGAAAGGAGGCCGAGTTCCTCGCGGCGCACACCGCGTTGACGGACGCGGCCTCTCGATTCTCGGGATACGAGGGCACGTCCGTCTTTCCGCCGGGGCCGACGGGGGAGTGGCGATCGTTGATCCGCTTCCGCACTGAGCCGCAGCTGTCGGCCTGGCTGAGCTCGCCGGAGCGGGCCGCCGTGCTACCGCCCGTGAGGTCGAGCCTGGTTCGCGACTTCTCGGTCTTCGCCCAGACGACGCCGTGGGGCACGACGGTGCGCCGGGTCAACGGCACGACGGCGATCACCCCTGGGTGGAAGACGGCAATGCTGCTGCTGATGGTGCTCTACCCGATGGTCATGCTGCAGTCACGATTCGTGGCTCCGGTGATCGGCAGCCTGGGTGCCGAACCGTGGTTGGCGGTGTGGCTCGGTCAGGTCCTGAGCGTTGCCCTGATGCAGTGGTGGGTGATGCCGACAGTGTCGTCGTGGTGCCGCCGCTGGCTCGATCCGGTCGACGGTGCCGGCCTGCGCATCAGCCTGCGTGGCGCCGCGATCGCCGTAACGGTCTACCTGTTGTCCTGGACGCTGTTCGCGACCGTCGACTGGCTGCAGTACTGGCGCTGAACTCTTCACGAATGCGCCCACGCGGACCCGGGTCCGCTGTTATTTTTCTGTCATCTTTCGAGGTTGGGAGACGGCGATGAGCACCGACAAAGACTGGACGAAACCCGCCGCGACGGCCATCCCCCCGGAGGGCTATTTCGAACTGGAGGAGGGCCGCTACGGCCCGGTTTTCCCCCGGACGCCGGCCTGCCACGGCTTCTCGATCATCGCGAAGGTCAAAGAGGGCCGCGAGGAGGTGGTCCGCGCGTACGGCAAGACGATCGAGGAGACGATCGCGGCGAGCCCCGAGGCCTTGGCGCCGCTGCGATTGCACTACCTGCGGTGGAACCTCTTCGACGTCGGCTCCGGGTTGCACTTCCAGTACATGGGCATCTTCGACACCGACTTCGACAAGTACACCGAGGACGCTGTCCAATTGTTCAGCGCCACGGGCATCACCACAGTCTTCACGAACCTCGAGGGCTTCCCTGAGGACTGGAAGGAGAATCCGGAAGCGTTCATCAAATTCGTTCGCGAACACCAGGTTCCGAGCTTCCTGGAGTACGGCGAGTACCCGTACGTGACCGCCGATGAGATCAAGAAGGCACTCCGGCTCAAGGCGGCGTTCTCTACGATGCTGGATCAGATGCAGTGACCGCGGCCGACCCCCTGTCCGCGGTGCACGGCTACGTCGAGGCGTTCAACGCCGGCGACGTCGCCGCCATGGCGGCCGCCTTCGACGACGAGGGGACGATCCTCGACGGGATGGCGCCCCATCTGTGGTCGGGGCCGTCGGCTGTCGAGCACTGGTATCGCGACGTGATGACCAAATCCGCGACACTGGGTGCCTCCGATTACGCCGTCACGGTCGGCGAACCGCTGCATCACGACGTATCGGACGACACGGCCTATCTCGTCTTCCCGGCGACGCTGGGCTCCCGGCTGAACGGCTCACCGATGATGCAGACGGGAGCGCTGTTCACGCTGGCGCTGCGCCGGCGCGCCGACTCCTGGCGGATCGCGGCCTGGGCCTGGTCGAAAGGCACTGTGCAGCAATGACATCGGCACAATCATCGACTGTCGAGCTCGAGCTCGACGACATCCAGCACATCCTGCTGACCAGAACCCCCGCGATCACGGGCCGGTACGAGTTCCTGACGTTCGACACGCCGGAGGGCGGCCGGGCGTGGGTGTCGGCGCTCCTCGACAAGGTCGAGTCCGCTGCGAGCGTGCCCGCCACCATGGACACCACGCGACGCTGGGTGACGCTGGCCTTCACCTGGACCGGTCTGCGGGCGCTCGGTGTCCCCGACGACGCGCTGGCCAGCTTCCCTGACGCCTTTCGCGAGGGAATGGCTGCGCGGGCAGGCATTCTCGGCGACACCGGTGCGGCTGCACCGGAGCACTGGCTGGGTGGCCTCGGCGGCGACGATGTCCACGCGATCGCGATCCTGTTCGCCCGCGACGACGAGCAGTGCGCGATGTCGATCGCCGAACACGACAAGCTGGTCGCGCGCACCGACGGCGTACGAAGCCTGTCCTATCTCGACTTGAACGCGTCACCGCCCTTCAACTACGCCCATGACCACTTCGGCTTTCGCGACCGGCTCTCCCAGCCGGTGATGAAAGGTTCGGGAGAGGAACCCACCCCGGGCTCGGGAGATCCGCTGGCGCCGGGCGAGTTCATCCTCGGTTACCCCGACGAGAACGGGCCGGTCGCCAATCTGCCGACGCCCGAGTCCCTCTCGCGTAACGGCTCCTACATGGCCTACCGGCGGCTCGAGGAACATGTCGGGCTGTTCCGCGATTACCTTCGGGAGAACTCCGAGGATGCTCAGGGAGCGGAACTGCTCGCCGCGAAGTTCATGGGCCGCTGGCGTAGCGGCGCACCGCTCGTCCTCGCGCCCGACGCCGACAATCCCGAGCTCGGCGCCGATCCAATGCGCAACAACGACTTCAACTACAAGGAGATGGATCCGTTCGGGTACGCCTGCCCGCTCGGCTCGCACGCCCGCCGTCTCAACCCGCGCGACACAGCCCATTACATGAACCGGCGGCGCATGATCCGCCGCGGTGCGACCTATGGCCCGGCACTGCCGGAGGGTGCGCCTGATGACGGGGTGGAGCGCGGCATCGCCGCGTTCATCATCTGTGCCGATCTGGTACGTCAATTCGAGTTCGCACAGAACGTCTGGATCAACGACCGGACGTTCCACGAACTCGGCAACGAGCACGACCCGATCGCCGGTACACAGGACGGAACGCTCGACTTCACGGTACCCAAGCGCCCGATCCGTAGAGTGCACAAAGGCATCCCGGCGTTCACCACTCTGCGCGGCGGTGCCTACTTCTTCCTTCCGGGCATGGGCGGCCTGCGCTACCTGGCCACCCTCGGAGAACAGCCATGAGACCGGTGGCCCGTACCTACAACCAGGCACATCTGCTGCGTGAGCACAACGGCGACCGGCGGGTCAGCATCTACTGGACGTGGAGCTATCCCTGGGAGGCGCAGCGCGATCCCGCCGAGATGTACAACCGCTTCTCCACGATGACCGAGGTGCGGAATGCGCTGTGGCCCAGCTACGAGACCGTCGAGTACGACGCCGCCCATTTCCTGCAGGGCATCGCCGGCACGCTGGAACTCTTCCACCGTTCCACGCTGGCGTTCCAGGACGTCGCGGGATCGGCGACAGGGCACCCGGTCGCCGTGTTCCAGCGCATCGATCAGGCCGGCTATCACCTGCCCATCGACGAACGCATTCTCGCCGACACCGACACGTTGATGGTGTTCGGACTCGACCACATCCTGTCCGAGCAGGAGGCGTCGGCCGAGGAGATCGAGGCGATCCGGTCATGGCTGCAGCGGGAGGGCACCTGCCTGCTGCTTGCGCCCCACCACGATGTCGGCTTCACCGACGACTTCGAGCAACGCGCGGTCGAGTACGCGCACCACGGCGACCCGCTGGTGCCGCGCCAGCAACGGTTCGGTCAGTACACCCGATCGCTGATGAAGGCCCTCGACGTGCCCGTGCACAACACCTGGGGTCTGCGGCCGGCCGTGGTCGAGGGCACTCGGGAGATCGCGCCGCTGACCGGATTCCGCGATCTCGATGCAGCACGGCTGCTCGACAACGTGAGCACCTTCAACTTCCATCCGCATCTGCCGCACTATGCGCTGACGGTGCCCGAAAGTGACGAGGTGCGGGTGCTCGGCCGCCAGCGCGTCGACCCGCACCGTCCGCACCCGTTCACCGCCGACGGCACCACCGAGTTCAACGCGCTCATCTGGATGCCGCCCGCCGGAACGCGGGCCGGTGACATCGTGCTCATCGATTCGACGCACTTCACCACGCTGTTCGGCGGGACCGACAGCCTGCGCAACCTCTGGCACAACCTCGCCACGATGTCCTGACGCGTCAGCCGAACGTCAGCGCCACAGCCACCACGACGGCCCACACCAGCATCGTCAGGCCGGTGTCGCGCAGCACGGGGATGAGGTCGCGGCCACCCTGCCCGGCGCGGACCGGCCGGCTCGCGCGCACAGCCAGCGGCGTCGCGAGGAACCCGGCCCCGCAGGCCGGTGTGGCGATGAGACACAGCACCAGCGTGAGCAGCGCCCAGACCGTCAGCAGCGCCTGGTACAGCACCCGGGTCCGGGCGTCGCCGAGGCGCACCGCGAGGGTGATCTTGCCCGTCTGCGCGTCGGTGGGGATGTCGCGCAGGTTGTTGGCCACCAGCACCGCCGAGGACAGGCACCCCATCGCGACGGCGCACACCGCACCCACCCAGTCGACCCGCAGCGCCTGGGTGAATTGGGTGCCCAACACCGCGACCAGACCGAAGAACACGAACACCGCGATCTCACCGAACCCGAGATAGCCGTAGGGCTTGGAGCCGCCGGTGTAGAGCCACGCACCCGCGATGCAGGCGGCTCCGACGGCGATCAGCCACGGCGCGGAGAACCACGCCAACACCAGCCCGGCGACCGCGCCCACGGCGAGGCTCACCATCGCGGCCGTCAGCACCGCCCGCGGCGCGGCGAGTTTCGACCCGACCAGCCGCAGCGGGCCCGCCCGCACGTCGTCGGTGCCCCGGATGCCGTCGGAGTAGTCGTTGGCGTAGTTGACCCCGACGATCATCCCGACCGCGACGAGCAACGCCAGCAACGCCTTCCACCAGGATGCCGCGTCGAGCCAGGCGGCCGCGCCGGTGCCGGCGATCACGGGTGCGACGGCGTTCGGCAACGTCCTCGGACGTGCCCCTTCCACCCACTGCCCGAATGTCGCCACGAGCTCAGTCTTGCAGGTGCCGCCCGTGGCAGACTGAGCGCATGGACGACCGACTCAGCAAGGGCGAGATCCGCAAGGACGTGGTGCAGGAGATCGTCGGTGCGGGCGCGACGGCAGTCGGCGAGGTCGCTTCGATCCTCACCACCGCGGTCCGCGACGTCGCGAACGCGATCGGAGGTTTCGCCACCGACGTCTTCGAGATCCGCGACGGCGCTCGCCGCGCCGCGCAGCACCACATCGACGACGAGGTCGACTAGGAGTGACCCTCACCGCTCCGGCCGCGGACCGCGACTGCTGCTGATACCCCAGTGCGGTGATCGGGTCGTGGCCTGTGCGTATCGGTCCTGCACCGGCGCGGTCACTCGCACGCTGCCCCAGTCGATCTCGGGGTGCCCGATCACTCGGCTCGGTATCTCGCCGAGCGACGCGAACTCGCTGAGTCCGGCGAAGGTGCCGCCGATCGCCGGGTCGCGGTCGTCGGTGAGCCACGGCCGCGGCGACTCGATCACCGTCCGCGGCGTCTGTGCCACGCCGCCGGATACCACGGCGAGGTTGTGTACGCACGGGAACAGGAAGGCCTGCGGCCAGCTGATCAGCACCGGGCCGTTGTCCGCGAGGAAGCTGGTCAGCGGAACCGTCGAGCGCAGCCGCGGACCGGTGAAGGCCAGCCACCCCCGCTCGTCGGTGCGCCCGTCGGAGGCGTGGACACGCACCCGATCTGAGCCCGCGGGCACGTCGGCGGCATCGACGCCGATCGAACGCCACAGCGGGTTGTCGGGCCGTTCGTCGGCTGCGGGCCGATCGACCGGAACGCCGGCACCGGTCGGCGCGACGCCCGCGTCTCCGGCAGCGCCGAACTCCAGGCGCAGCGTGTTGCCACCGGCTGTTCGGCCCGAAACCGAGAGGGCGACACCGGCATTCGGGGCGAGCGCAGGCAGCGTGAACCACGGGGTGGTGACGTCGGAGGTGGCACCTGGACCGGTCGTCCAGCTGCCCCAGAGGTACCGCGACGCGCCGGAGCCGGGGGCGTCCGGCGGTGGGGCGCCGGGGTAGAAGCCCCCGCCGGTCGCGAAGCCCGAGGTGGGGAGGTCCGGTTCGGCTGCGGCGAGGACCTCGCCGTCGGGCAGGACGTCGATGTCGTCGGCCAGACCGCATACGCGGGTGGATGCGATGCGGTGCAGGTTCGCCAGCGCCAGGGCCCCCTCAGGTCGGCGGATCGGCGCCGCGGCGAACGATCCGACCAGCACGGCCAGCGCTGTGCCGAGTGCGACCAGCGTGAGTACGACGGGTCCGAGGGTGAGCAGCGTCGCCGGTGCTATCCGGTGAACCACCGCCACCGTCAGGGTTCCCGCCGCCAGCAACCCCATCCACAGCACGGCGTTGTCGAGTGGCACCTCGCCGGGCCGGATCGGGCTCGATGCCCACGGCAGGTCATAGAGGTTCGGTAACCACCACGCGTTCGGTCCGGCGAACGCCAGCGCGACCGTCGCGGCCAGCAGCACCGAGCCCAGGACCCCGACGACGCACTCGCGGCGGCCGGCAGTGCGGGACCGGCTGGCCATCAGCACGACCGCCACCGTCATGAAGGCCGCGAACGCGCCGGCGCTGGCACCGAGGTGGTAGGACCACTTCGACGGGACCACGGCGAACAAGGCCAGCATCAGCAGCAGGACGGCCCCGAGCCGCCGGGTGGCTGCCGCCGTGCGGTCACGCCGGCGCAGGGCCAGCAGCGTCGCCAGCGGCAGCAATGCGACGCTGATCAGGATCGGCATCCGCTTGGCCATACTGCCCTGCTGGTCGGCCTGCAGCAGATGGCGGTAGCGCGTCGGCTCCTCGTACCAGGGCAGCGACGGTCCGAAGAAGGTGTGCCAGTCGGTGGCCGTGACCAGCGCATCCCAGGTCTGGTCGGCGAAGATCACGGTGAGGCCGACGGCTCCGACGGCACCCACCAGCGCGGCGACGGTCAGACTCGACTGGGGTCCGCGCCGCGCGGCCGCGCGCAGCCGGGCGGCGAAGACCAGGACCGGGGCGAGGACCAGCACCCCGGTGGGGCTGATCGGCACGGTCAGCGCGCAGACGAGCGCCAGCCACCCCAGCGCGGCCGGCGTGCGAGCGCGCCACGCGAGCGCCAGCGAGGCGGTGAATCCGAGGGCGACGAAGGACTCCGGTCGCGTGCCGAGGTTGAAGGGCAGCCACGCGCACAGCAGGGTCAGCGCCGCGAGCGTCCGGACGCGGGCTGTCGCGGCGATGGCAGGCAGCGCCGCGGCAAGCACACCTCGGCTGAGCACGAACCAGGTCGCCACCGCGAGCAGGGTGCTGGGTAGGCGCAGCCACAGAGGCGCCACGCTGATCTGGGTCAGCGGAGCCAGCAGTTGCTGGCTGAAGGCGAACGGTACTTCGGCGGCATCCCACCACCGGTAGTAGTTCCCGGGGTTTCCCGTCGTCGCAGCGTGGCGGGCGATCATGGTCGCCCACCCGTCGTCGACCGCGAGCGGGCCGATCACGGCCCACCCGCACAGCGTTGCGATCACCGCGGAGTCGACCAGCCACAGCCGGCACCACCCGGTCGGGAGACGCGCCGGAGGACCTCGACCGGAGCGCAACAGAACCAGCGCAGCGGCGGCAGCGAGCAGCTGCACGGTCACCAGCCCCACCTTGATCGGCGTCGGCGTCGTCGCGAACGGTCCCGTGATCACCGCGGTCACCGAAAGGCCCTGCGCAGCAGCCGGATCGAGGTCGGTGTGCATGCCGAACACCCGAGGCACGGGTCGGCCCGCGAGGTAGGTGACCCGGCCGTCTGCCTGCACGACCGAGACGCCCGACGGGCCTGCTTCGATGCCGACCACACAGTCGGTCGCGGCGCCGGACAGGGGGAGGGGCACCTCGGTGTCATCGAGCCGCAGCACGGCGCCGCCGGTGCCGGCTGTCACCGATAACCCACCGGTACCGGTGTCCAGCACGCTGACCGCCGTCGTCGTGGCGGTGCGCAGCGCCGAACACGGCACCGTCGCGGTCAGCTCCTGCGGGCGGTAGGGCACGATCAGCGCGGCGCCAGAGACCGTGGCTTGGCGCGGGGCGGGCCAGGTGAGTGTCGTCGTCTCGGTGAGCACCGGCGCGAACGGCAGCAGCAGCCCGCTCAGCACACCGGTCAGACCGATCAGGACAGCGATCCAGGTGCGGTGGCTCTGCTGTCGGTGTCGCATGGCTGTCGGTCAGCCTGCCGACCCACCGCCGACTTTCGCGGGTCTCGGGTGGGGACGTCACGCCATCGTCACCATCGGGACGGCCACCGCATGCCCCACAATGGTCCCCAGTGTTTGCAGACGTGAGGAGCAAGTGAGTGCTGGGAGTCATCGGCGGCAGCGGGTTCTACTCGTTCTTCGGTCCCGACGCGCGGACCGTCAACCTGGACACTCCCTACGGCGCACCCAGCGCGGCGATCACCGTCGGCACGGTCGGCGAGCACGAGGTCGCCTTCCTGCCCCGGCACGGCGTCGACCACGAGTTCTCACCGCACACCGTGCCGTATCGCGCCAACATGTGGGCGCTGCGGGCGCTCGGCGTGCGGCGCATCTTCGGTCCGTGCGCGGTGGGCAGTCTCGACTCCGCCCTCGGCCCGGGCGCGATGGTGGTGCCCGACCAACTCGTGGACCGCACCTCGGCACGGGCCGACACGTACTTCGATTCCGGCGGCATCCACGTCGGCTTCGCCGATCCGTACTGCCCGACGCTGCGTGAGGCGGTGACCGGGCTCCCCGACGTCGTCGACGGCGGCACGATGGTGGTGATCCAGGGTCCGCGGTTCTCCACCCGGGCCGAGAGCCAGTGGTTCGCGGGCCAGGGCTTCCGCCTGGTCAACATGACGGGATACCCAGAGGCTGTGCTCGCCCGTGAGCTCGAAATGTGCTACGCGGCAATCGCATTGGTCACCGATCTGGATGCCGGCATCGAGTCGGGGCAGGGGGTGACGGCGGTGGACGTGTTCGCCGAGTTCCAGCGCAACCTGGTGCCGTTCAAGCAGCTGGTCCACGAGGCCATCGACAACGTCGCCTCCGAGCGCACCTGCACCCACTGCCTGCCCCACGTCGGCGTCACGCTGCCGTTCGACCTGCCGTGAGAGTGCTGCTGACCGGCGCGGCCGGTTTCATCGGGTCCCGTATCCGAGCGGCCCTCGCCGACGCGGGACACGACGTGGTCGCGATCGACATGATGCTGCCCGCGGCACACGGGGAGGGCGCCGAACTGCCCGACGGCGTGCAGCATGTGGACGTTCGAGACGCAGCGGCCGTCGCGGGGGTGCTGGGCGGCGTGGACGTCGTCTGCCACCAGGCTGCGGTGGTCGGGGCCGGGGTGAACACGGCCGATGCGCCGTCGTACGCGTCGCACAACGACCTGGGTACCGCGGTGCTGCTGGCGGAGATGTTCGCGGCGGGATGTCAGCGGTTGGTGCTGGCGTCATCGATGGTGGTCTACGGCCAGGGCCGGTTCGTCTGCCCGCAGCACGGCGATGTCGAACCGCAACCGCGGCGCCGCGAGGACCTCGACGCGGGCATGTTCGACCACCTCTGTCCGATCGGCGGTGAGCGGGTGGACTGGGCGCTGGTCGACGAGGACGCCGCACTGCGCCCGCGCAGCCTGTACGCGGCGAGCAAGGTCGCCCAGGAGCACTATGCCCTGGCGTGGAGCGAGTCGGCGGGCGGGTCGGTGGTCGCGCTGCGCTACCACAACGTCTACGGACCCGGTATGCCCCGCGACACCCCGTACTCCGGCGTCGCGGCGATCTTCCGGTCCTCCCTCGAATCCGGCGACGTGCCAAGGGTTTACGAGGACGGCGGGCAGATGCGGGACTTCGTGCACGTCGACGACGTCGCGGCGGCCAATGTGGCGGCGGTACAGGCGGATTCGGCGGGGTTCGCGGCGTTCAACGTCTGCTCGGGCCGGCCGATCTCGATCCTGGACGTGGCCACGGCGCTGTGTGACGCGCGCGGTGGCGTGACCCCACTCGTGACAGGGCAGTACCGCAGCGGCGACGTGCGCCACATCGTCGCCGATCCGGCCAGGGCGGCACGCGTACTCGGCTTCCGCGCCGCGGTGGACCCGGCCGATGGCCTGACTGAGTTCGCGTCGGCACCGCTGCGGGGACTTCCCTCTTGACACCTGTCAAAGCCATACTGGGCCGATGAGCTCAGCGTTGTGCGACCAGTTCGGTATCGACTTCCCCCTCTTCGCGTTCAGCCACTGCCGGGATGTGGTGGCCGCTGTCACCAACGCCGGCGGGTTCGGCGTGCTGGGCGCGACGGCATACAGCCCGGCGCAGCTGGACCGCGAGTTGGCGTGGATCGACGACGCCGTCGGCGGCAAGCCCTACGGCGTGGACCTGATCGTGCCGGCCAAGTTCGAGGGCAAGGGGGAGAAGCTCTCCGGCTCCGACCTCGCCTCCCGGATCCCGCAGAGCTACCGCGACCTCGTCGACGACCTGCTGCGCGCGCACGACATCGAGCCGGAGCCCGAGCGTCGCCTCGGCGGGTCGTCGCTGTCGGGCAACACCGGCCCGGAGCTGCTCGACGTGGCGCTGACGCATCCGGTGAAGCTGATCGCCAACGCGCTCGGCGTGCCGCCGGACTACATGATCGCGGCAGGCCAGGAGCGGGGCATCCCGGTCGCCGCGCTCGTCGGCGCCAAGGAGCACGCGGTCAAGCAGGTCGCCGCGGGCGTGGATCTGATCGTCGCGCAGGGCACCGAGGCCGGCGGCCACTGCGGCGAGGTCAGCACGCTCGTCGTGGTGCCCGAGGTTCTGGAGGCCATCGACGGCGCGGTTCCGGTATTGGCGGCCGGCGGCATCGTGACCGGCCGGCAGATGGCCGGCATGGTCGCGATGGGTGCGGCTGGGGCGTGGACGGGTTCGGTGTGGCTGACCACCGAGGAAGCCGAGACGGCGCCCCACACGGTGGCCAAGATGCTGGCCGCGTCCTCCCGCGACACCGTGCGGTCGGCGGGCCGGACCGGTAAGCCGTCGCGGCAGCTGAAGTCGGAGTGGACCGACGCGTGGCTGCCGAACACCGAGGGGCATCAGCCGCTGCCGCTGCCGTTGCAGTCGATGCTGTGCGAACCGGTGATCCGCCGCATCGACGTGCTCGCCGGGCAGGGGCATGAAGGCGCTCAGGCGCTGGCGACGTATTTCGTCGGGCAGGGCGTCGGGCTGATGAACAAGGTGAAGCCGGCCCGCGAGGTGGTCCGCGAGTTCATCGAGGACTACCTTTCCGCGGCGGATCGCCTGAGCAACTCACTGCCCGGCTGACTTTGCGCGGAATACCGTTCCGGGCTGTTCCGCCCCGGAGATAGCGACCCGGAACGGTATTCCGCGGACGGATTCAGTCGACGGCCAGCGGCAGGCGCACCTCGAAGCGGGCGCCGGTCGGCAGGTTGTGCGCCGACAGCGTGCCGCGGTGGGCCTGCACCAGACCGGCCGCGATCGCCAGGCCCAGCCCCGAGCCGCTCGGCAGTGACGAGTCGGCCCGCGGCACCCGGCTGTTCGAGCCGCGGTAGGCGACGTCGAAGACGCGGGGCAGGTCCGCCTCGTCGATGCCCACGCCGGTGTCGTCGACGCGCGCCCACGCGCTGTTCTCGTCGGCGCCCAGCGCCAATTCCACGCTGCCGCCTTCGGGGGTGTGTGCGATCGCGTTGGCCACCAGGTTGGACAGCACCCGCACCAAGGCCCGGTCGCTGCCGACCACCCGCACGGGTTCTTCGGGCAGGTTCGCCGCCAGCCGCACCCCGGCGCGTTCGGCCGCGATGCGGTGCGCAGCCAGTACGTCGTCGACGACCTCGTCGAGGGCCACCTTGTCGAACGACGGCGTCAGCGCCCCGGCGTTGATCTTCGACATCTCGAACAGGTCGTCCACCATCTCCGACAGGCGCACCGACTCGTGCTCGATGTGTTTGGCGTGCACGCGGACCTCGTCGTCAGGGACGACGCCGTCGGCAATGGCTTCCGACACCGCGCGGATTCCGGCCAGCGGCGTGCGCAGGTCGTGGCTGACGAACGCGACGAGGCGGCGCCGGGAATGCTCGGCGCTGCGTTCGGAGTCGCGGATCTCGGCCTCCCACACCGTCCGCCGGGCCTGATAGCGGCCCAACATCACCGCGGCGGGGATCGTCACGATCGAGACGATCGCCAGCACCACCGCGGTCCGCTCGAACGTCTCGGTGATCATGAATCCGCTCGCGCCGATGACCCCGGCCAGCGTGGCGAGCAGCGGGATCAGTGCGAGTACGACCATGCTGACGGCCAGTGACCACGTCCGCGCCAACCGGATGACGACGCCGCCGATCAGCACCACGGGCACCGAGCAGGCCAGAGCCCAGCCGACGATCTCCCAGAACTCAGTCGTCGGCATCCGGCCGTCCGGCGCTCGACTCGTCGGAACCTTCGGACGCCCACATGTAGCCGCGGCCCCACACGGTCTGCACCCGGTGGCGGTCACCGAGCTTGGACCTCAGTCGTTTCACGTGCACGGTGACCGTCGAGAGGTCACCGAAGTCCCAGTGCCACACCTGCTTGAGCAGGTCTTCGCGGGTGAAGACGGTGTCGGTGTGGGTGAGGAAGAACAGCAGCAGGTCGAATTCCCGGTTCGTGAGGCTGACCGGTTTGCCGGCCGAGCTGACGGTGCGCGATGCCGTCGACACGGTCAGTTCTCCCGCCCGCAGCTCCATCGGGAGTACGCCGGGTGGGGCGGGGGCGCGCCGGAGTACCGAGCGCACCCGCAGCGCGAGCTCGCGCGGACTGAAGGGTTTGGTGAGGTAGTCGTCGGCACCCGCTTCCAGCCCGGCGATCCGGTCGTCCTCTTCGCCGAGCGCGGTCAGCAGGATCACGGGTACGGCGTAGCCACCCCGTTTACGCAGGTTGCGGCACAGCGACAACCCGTCCGGACCAGGCATCATCACGTCGAGCACGGCCACGTCGATGCGCTGCGAACCCAGTAGCCGCAGCGCCTCGGTGCCGTCGTGCGCGGTGGACACGTCGAGCCCGTCGCGCTCCAGATATCGGCGCACGACATCGCGGACGACGTCGTCGTCGTCGGCAATTAACACACGGGTCACCCCCCGAGGTTAGCCGCACACCCCCGCGACCTGCACCTATGTCATGGATTCGTCAGGCTTGCGGCTCGCGCTCCCCGGGCGGCTCGCCTAGCGTTGCGAGCTATGCCCGACTGTCCCGTCACGGTGGTACTGCCGTGCCTCAACGAGGCCGAGTCACTGCCAGGGGTGTTGGCCGCCGTACCTGCGGGGTACCGGGTTGTCGTGGTGGACAACAACAGCACCGACGCGACCCCCCTGGTGGCCCGCTGGTGCGGTGCCACCGTGGTTGCCGAGACGACGCCCGGGTACGGGGCAGCCGTGCATGCGGGGATCGAGGCAGCCGAGACGCCGATCGTGGCGGTCCTCGACGGCGACGGTTCGCTGGACCCGATGGATCTGCCTGCCCTCGTCGACGACGTGGAGCGGGGCGCCGACATGGCCATCGGCCGGCGCCGCGCCACCCCGGGGCTGACCTGGCCGTGGCACGCACGCCTGGGCACCGCGGCGGTGTGCTGGCGGTTGCGTAGCCGCTACGGCCTTCCGGTGCACGACATCGCGCCGATGCGGGTGGCGCGGCGGGATGCGGTGCTCGGACTCGGCGTGACGGATCGGCGCTCCGGCTATCCGCTCGAGCTGTTGGTGAAGGCGGCGCAGGCGGGCTGGACCGTGGTCGAACGCGACGTGGCCTACGGTCCCCGCACCGGGGGTACCTCGAAGGTGAGCGGATCGATGCGGGGCAGCGCGATCGCCGCGATGGATTTCATGAAGGTCATCAGGTGACGGGCACGTGCCTGCTCGTCGTCGCCAAGGCTCCGGTGCCGGGGCTGGCGAAGACGCGGCTGGCGGCCACCGTCGGTGACGCCGCGGCCGCCGAGATCGCCGCCGCGGCGCTGCTGGACACCCTCGATGCGGTGGCCCTGACCCCGGCCGACGCGCGGGTGGTCGCGATGACCGGTGATCTCGACGCGGCCGCCCGGGCTGCTGAGATCCGTTCGCGGCTAGCGGATTTCGTCGTGGTCGACCAGCGCGGGGAGGACTTCGCCGATCGGCTGGCCAACGCCCACGTCGACGCGGCCGCGGCGACGGGAGCGACGGCGGTGGTCCAGATCGGGATGGACACCCCTCAGGTGACGCCGGATCTGCTGACCGAATGCGTACGTGGATTGACCGCCGACGGCGCCGTGCTCGGCATGGCCCACGACGGTGGTTGGTGGTTGCTCGGTGTGCGGTCGGCCGCCGACGCCGAGTGTCTGCGCGCCGTGCCGATGTCGGCACCCGACACAGGAGCTGTAACGCTGGCGGCGCTGCGGGACACCGGGTTATCCGTGGGGCTGGTGACCGAACTCGCCGACGTCGACACCATCGACGACGTCGAGACGGTGCGCAGCGCCTGCCCGGCGGGCTCGCGGTTCGCCCGGATCACAGCAACAGTGGAGGCCTGATGTTCGGACAGCTCTACGACCGAGCCCTGACCGGGGAACGATGTTGGGTCCGCCGCGACGACGGCCGGGTGAGCAAATTGCCGGTGCACAGCTGGCTGGGCGGTAGACATGCCGACGACCAGTTCGACACTGCGGTCATCGAGATGTGTGAGGGCCCGACGCTCGATTTGGGTTGTGGGCCAGGTCGTTTGGTCGCTCACCTGGTGCAGCGCGGGGTGCCGGCCCTCGGGGTCGACCTGTCGGCCACCGCCGTTCGGCTCGCCCGCAGCAGCGGCGCGCCGGCGCTGCACCGCGATCTGTTCGAGCCGCTGCCCGGGACCGGTCGCTGGCAGACCGTGCTGTTGGCCGACGGCAACGTGGGCCTTGGTGGCGATCCGGCGCGGGTCTTGGGCCGCGCGGCGGAGCTGCTGCGCAGCGGCGGTCGTTGTCTGGCCGAATTCGATTCCGCTGCAATCGGTATCGATGTCGGCTGGGTACGTCTGGAATCCTCGAGCACCATCGGTCCCTGGTTCAAGTGGGCATCGGTGGGGATCGACAGCATGCCTGCGTTGGCCGCGGAGGTGGGTCTCGCGGTCGCGGGCATCCGCCACATCGGTACGAGGGTGGTCGCCACCCTCGCCGCGGCGTGACCCGCTCGGACACGCTGCGCGGCACCGCGATCACCGCCCGGGTGGGGCTGGCTCTCGGTGTGGCCGTAGCGGTCTGCTTCCTCACCGGACTCATCAGTCATCTCATCCAGCACCCCCAGCCTTGGTTCTGGTGGCCCACCCGGCCGGTGTGGTTGTACCGCCTCACCCAGGGCCTGCACGTCGTCAGCGGCATCGCCGCGGTCCCTCTGCTCGTGGTCAAGCTGTGGTCAGTCTGGCCGAAACTGTTCGAGCGGCCGCTGCTCGGCGGCCCGGTCCGGGCCCTGGAGCGGCTGTCCATCCTCGTGCTCGTGGCCTCGATGATCTTCCAGCTCAGCACGGGTCTGCTCAACACCGCGCAGTGGTATGCCTTCGGATTCTTCTTCACCACAGCGCATTACGCGGTCGCCTACATCGCCATCGGTGCGGTCGTGGTGCACATCGGCGTCAAGCTGCCGGTGATACGGCGTGCGCTGGGGGAGCCTCTCGATGAGCCCGGCACACACAACCCGGGGCCGACGCGCCGCACCGTGGTGATCGGGACGTGGCTGGCGGTCGCAGCGGCCACCGTCGTCACCGCGGGGCAGACGGTCCCGCTGTTGCGCAGGCTCTCGGTGCTCGCTCCGCGTTCGGGCCAAGGGCCCCAAGGCGTTCCGGTGAACCGATCTGCCGCGGCGGCCGGCGTGATCCGCGCGGCACAATCACCGGGCTATCGGCTGACTGTCGTCAACGGCACCCGCAGCCGCGAGTTCAGCATCGCCGAACTCGCCGCACTACCGCAGAGCACCCACCGGTTGCCGATCGCGTGCGTGGAGGGGTGGAGCGTTGACGCCGAATGGACGGGAGTGGTGCTCGCTCAGCTTCTCGCCGAGGTCGGCGCGTCACCGGACTCCGACGTCAGGATGATCTCGCTCGAGGGGCCCGGGCCCTACTCCCGCACCGTGCTGCCGGCGCGGCACACGCGCGACGACAAGACTCTGATCGCGATGCAACTGGGCGGCGAGACGCTGAATCTCGACCACGGCTATCCGTGCCGGCTGATCGCACCCACCAGACCCGGTGTGCTGCAGACGAAATGGCTGACCCGGATCGAGGTGGTGCCGTGACCGCGGTGCGGGCGGCGCTGGTGGTCGCGGGCGTTGCGCTGGCAGGCTACGGCGCACTCCTGCTCGTCGACGACCCGCCGGCGGTGCTGATGCGGATCGCGATCTGGGCGGCAGCGGGGGTGGTGCTGCACGATTTCGTGTTCGCGCCGGTGTGCGCCGCTCTGGGTTTCGCGGGCCGGCGGCTGGTGCCTACCCGCTGGCGCGCACCGACGGCGGTCGCCGCGCTGTGCAGCGTCGTGCTGGCGCTGCTGGCGATACCGGTGTACGACAAGCCGGGTATGCGGCCGGACAACATGACCGTGCTCGACCGTGACTATGTGGCCGGGTTCTGGTGCGCTCTCGCCGTGGTCTGGGTGTGCGTGCCGCTCTACATCGTCGGAAAGCGCGTTCTCGCGCGCCGGCTCCTACCAGTTCGTGAAGATCAGGTGATTGACGGCCAGCGCCCCGATGATGTTGAGCGCCAGCCACCAGCGGTGTGATCGCCGCGGGAGCAATGCCGCCGCAGCCACCAGCCACACCATGAACGGCAACCAGATACGTTCGGTCTCGGCCTTGCTGAGCCGGGACAGGTCGGCCGCCACGATGGCCAGCAGCGCGCCGAGCACCACCAGGTGCATTCCGCTGCGGCGCCGCAGGGCAGCGAGGTCGAACACGCGGCTGAGGCCCGCCACGCTGCCGAGGCCGATCGCACACACCACCGAGGCCAGGTTGGCCCAACCCCAGTAGGCGAACGGCCGGTCGTTGGCGATGCCCTGCCAATACCGTTCCTGCACCAGGTGGTAGCCGTCGAGCCACCAGAATCCGGCGACTGCGAAGGTCGCGACCACCAGCAGCGCGGCCAGCACCGCGGGCACCAGCGCGGTCAGTAGCGACCGTCGCGTGCGCGCGCTGATCAGCACCGCGACCGCGGGCAGCGCCATCAACCCCAGGCCGTAGTTGCAGAAGATGCCCCAGCCGAGCAGTAGCCCGGCCCCCGCCGCTGCGAGAACGGGCCAGCGCGCCGATCCGGTGACGGCGAGCGCGAGCAGCGCGATGCCCCAGGCGGCGACGCCGGCGAAGTAACCGTCGGCCGACACGGCGATCCAGATCGCCGTCGGCGCGACCGCGACGAACGGGGCCGCGCGACGCGCGGTGTCCTCGTCGCTCAGCGCTCGCACCGCGACGACGATCGCGGCGGCCGCGCTCGAGCCGGCCAGCAGGCACAGCAGTCCGGCCCACCCTCCGCCACCGAGTCCGATGCGATCCAGCCACACGAAGGTCAGCAGCGCACCCGGGGGATGACCGGAGACGTGGGTGATCCAGGAGTCCGGCTGGTAGTCCAGGATTCGGCTGGCGAACGTGCGGACCGCATCGCCGACGTCGTCGATCGTCGGCACCTGGCGCAGGTACTCGTGGCGGGCGGTCAGCCGTCCCGCGAAGCCGCGCTGCCAGCCGTCGACCATGGCCAGGCTGAACGCCCACGCACACGACGTCGCCCACGCCGCCCACGGCAGCGCGCGCCACGGCAGCCGGGCGGCCAGAGCGGGCCCCCACAGCACCGCGGCGAGCCCGATCGCGACCGCGGGGATGGTGCCAGGACCGACGTGCGCGTTCCACCACCCGAAGATGGGTGCGGTGTCGGCGAAGTCGCGGAATCGGTCCGGGCTCGCGTTGAGCAACGGGGTGACCACGGGCAGATGCAGGCGTGGCACGACGAAGGCGGCGGCCGTCAGGGCCACGGCGACGGTGACGGCCACTACTTCTCTGCGAGACACAGACATCCCCGACAGCCTAGGGACCGCGCCCCGTGCACGGTCTGACGTGTCGGTGACGACAGTTTGGCGTCGGTGCGCGACGGGGTACTGGAGCCTACTGCGCGTTTGCTCACGGATGGCTCCCGAAGGTCGTGTGTGCGGGATTACACCGATCCGGCATTCGGATCGGACCCCGAGGCACGACTGAAGACGTGTACGAACACCGACACACAATCGTAGGAGGACCACCATGACCGCTCCGACCGCCACCGTTGCCAAGGCCGGCTCCGGCCCGCTGACCACCACCCAGGGCAGCACCACCATCGCCGATGTCGTGGTGTCCAAGATCGCGGGTCTGGCCGCGCGCGAGGTGCACGGCGTGCACGACCTCGGCGGCAACGCCAGCCGCGCCGTCGGCGCCCTGCGCGACCGCATCCCGGGCGCATCCACCAACTACTCCCAGGGCGTCTCGGTCGAGGTGGGCGAGAAGCAGGCTGCCGTCGACCTGGACATCGTCGCCGAATACGGAGTCTCGATCTCCGACGTGGCGACGGGTATCCGCCGTAACGTCATCGCCGCACTGGAGCGTATGACGGGTCTGGAGGTCGTCGAGGTCAACATCACCGTCCACGACATCCACGTGCCCGACGAGGGCGGGGACGACGTCGAGGACCGCTCGGGCCGGGTTGAGTGACGGACCACCCGGATAGACGGCAGAGGAGAACAACGATGACCACAGCAACTGTCGGCCTGCTGGCCGGGATTCTTCTCGGGGTGGCCGCTGCGGCCGGTGGCTTCACCGGCTTCCTCGTCGCACTCGTGCTCGGCGCGGTCGGCTACGTGATCGGCGGCCAGCGTGATGGCGAGTTCGATGTGACGACGTGGCTGCAGGGCCGGGGCCGTGGCTGAGACGGGTGCGGCGGTCGTCGACGAGGCGGGGGGGGGGGGGGGGGGGGGGGCGG
>JAEXZY010000019.1 GCA_023404955.1 Actinomycetes bacterium | reverse complement strand
ACGTACGTCCGGATCTACTCCGGCACGCTCGAGTCCGGTTCTCAGGTGATCAACTCCACCAAGGACCGCAAGGAGCGCATCGGCAAGATCTACCAGATGCACGCGAACAAGCGCGAGGAGCGTCCATTCGCGACAGCTGGTGACATCATCGCCGTGCAGGGCCTCAAGCAGACCACCACCGGTGACACGCTTTGCGACCCGCAGAACCCGGTGATCCTGGAGTCGATGACCTTCCCGGAGCCGGTGATCGACGTCGCGATCGAGCCGAAGACCAAGGCCGACCAGGAGAAGCTGAGCACCGCGATCCAGAAGCTCGCCGAGGAGGACCCCACCTTCCGCGTGAAGCTGGACGAGGAGACCGGTCAGACCGTCATCTCCGGCATGGGAGAGCTCCACCTGGAGATCCTCGTCGACCGGATGAAGCGCGAGTTCACCGTCGAGGCCAACGTCGGCAAGCCGCAGGTGGCCTACCGCGAGACCATCCGCCGAAAGGTGGAGAAGGTCGAGTTCACCCACAAGAAGCAGACGGGTGGCTCCGGCCAGTTCGCGAAGGTGCTCATCGACCTCGAGCCGTTCAGCGGCGAGGACGGTGCGACCTACGAGTTCGAGAACAAGGTCACCGGTGGTCGTATCCCGCGCGAGTACATCCCGTCGGTCGACGCCGGCGCGCAGGACGCCATGCAGTACGGCGTGCTGGCCGGCTACCCGCTGGTGAACATCAAGGTCACGCTGCTCGACGGCGCCTTCCACGAGGTCGACTCGTCGGAGATGGCGTTCAAGGTGGCCGGCTCGCAGGTGCTCAAGAAGGCCGCGCAGGCTGCGCAGCCCGTCATTCTCGAGCCCATCATGGCCGTCGAGGTCATCACCCCCGAGGACTACATGGGTGACGTGATCGGCGACCTGAACTCCCGCCGTGGTCAGATCCAGGCCATGGAGGAGCGCAGCGGTGCGCGTGTCGTCAAGGCGCAGGTGCCGCTGTCGGAGATGTTCGGCTACGTCGGAGACCTTCGGTCGAAGACTCAGGGCCGGGCCAACTACTCCATGGTGTTCGACTCGTACGCCGAAGTTCCGGCGAACGTGTCGAAGGAGATCATCGCGAAGGCCACCGGGCAGTAGCCCGGTTCCCTCGCGGCGAACCACAACTGCAAAAATCTCAACAGCAACAGCGATCAACCCTGCTTAAGTAAGAGCACCAACACAGTCCAGGAGGACAACACAGTGGCGAAGGCGAAGTTCGAGCGGACGAAGCCGCACGTCAACATCGGGACCATCGGTCACGTTGACCACGGCAAGACCACGCTGACTGCAGCAATCACCAAGGTTCTGCACGACAAGTACCCCGATTTGAACGAGTCGCGCGCATTCGACCAGATCGACAATGCGCCCGAGGAGCGTCAGCGCGGTATCACGATCAACATCTCCCACGTGGAGTACCAGACCGACAAGCGTCACTACGCACACGTCGACGCCCCCGGTCACGCTGACTACATCAAGAACATGATCACCGGTGCCGCCCAGATGGACGGCGCGATCCTGGTGGTCGCCGCCACCGACGGCCCGATGCCGCAGACCCGCGAGCACGTGCTGCTCGCCCGCCAGGTCGGCGTGCCCTACATCCTGGTCGCGCTGAACAAGTCGGACATGGTCGACGACGAGGAGCTCCTCGAGCTCGTCGAGATGGAGGTCCGCGAACTGCTGGCCGCCCAGGACTTCGATGAGGACGCCCCGGTGGTTCGCGTCTCGGCGCTCAAGGCCCTCGAAGGCGACGCCCAGTGGGTCAAGTCCGTCGAGGACCTCATGGAGGCCGTCGACGAGTCGATCCCGGACCCGGTCCGCGAGACCGACAAGCCGTTCCTGATGCCCGTCGAGGACGTCTTCACCATCACCGGCCGCGGCACCGTGGTCACCGGTCGTGTGGAGCGCGGCGTGATCAACGTGAACGAGGAAGTCGAGATCGTCGGCATCCGCCCGGGCGTCACCAAGACCACCGTCACCGGTGTCGAGATGTTCCGCAAGCTGCTCGACCAGGGCCAGGCCGGCGACAACGTCGGTCTGCTGGTTCGTGGCATCAAGCGCGAGGACGTCGAGCGCGGCCAGGTCATCGTCAAGCCCGGCACGACCACCCCGCACACCGAGTTCGAGGGCAGCGTCTACATCCTGTCCAAGGACGAGGGTGGCCGCCACACGCCGTTCTTCAACAACTACCGTCCGCAGTTCTACTTCCGGACCACGGACGTGACCGGCGTGGTGACCCTGCCCGAGGGCACCGAAATGGTGATGCCCGGTGACAACACCGACATCTCCGTCAAGCTGATCCAGCCCGTCGCCATGGACGAGGGCCTGCGCTTCGCGATCCGCGAGGGCGGCCGTACCGTCGGCGCCGGCCGCGTGTCCAAGATCATCAAGTGATCTAGGTTCACTAGCCATACAGGAGTGGCGCTCACCCGACAGGGTGGGGGCCACTTTTGCGTCTCCACCAGGTGTAACGCCTCGACTCGCGGCGCCGATGTACTTCACGGCGGCGGTCGAGGGGTCCGCCGCCTCCACTTGTGTGACTGTGACGCGTTCTAGGGTTGGGATCAGGTTCTTGAGTATTCGTTCTGTCGCTGCAGCCGCGGCCGCCGCCCTCGTCGGTGGCGCCACGATCATGGGTCTGACCACCGGCACCGCCAGTGCCCAGCCAGGCTGCCCCGACGTGCACTGGATCGGCGCAGCCGGGTCCGGTGAGCGCACCCCCGCCGACATCGCCGCCGACAACGGCATGGGCCGCGTCGTGAACGCCTCCTACCGCGACTTCGCGCAGCTCGTGCAGCAGAGCGGTCGCACGATCACCGCCGAGGCGGTTAACTACCCGGCCGTCCCCGTGCCCGCCGACGGTGGCGCGATGGAGTGGCTGGGTTTCATGGGCAGCGTCGACACCGGGGCGACCGCACTCGGCGCGCAGTACGCCGCGTTCATCGCGCAGTGCCCGACGACGCAGGTGGTGCTCGCCGGCTACTCGCAGGGCGCGATGGTCGTGCACCGCAACCTGGCCGCGCTGGAGCCCAGTCCCAACCTCGCCGCCGCCCTTCTGGTCGCCGATGGCGATCGCCTTCCGGCCGATCCGACGCTGAATCTGGGCTCGGTCAGCGCCGTCCCCGGCCGCGGCAAGGGTGTTGCGCAGGACTGGCCGATCCTGGCCCATGCGCCGGCCCCGCTGACCCCGGCGATGGGTGCCCGCACGATCAGCGTCTGCGATCTCGGGGATGCGGTCTGCGACTACGACCCCGATGCCGAGGACGCCGAGAACCCCGCGGCGGTGGCCGTCCACACGAGCTACGCGCGCACGCAGTCATCGGTCGACGCATGGGTGGCGCCGCTGTTCCGTCTGGTTCAGCAGCGTCCTATCGCGATTCCGGATGCCAATCCTGTGCAGGTACCGCCCGGATCCTGAGTGATCGGGTCATAATCTGACCCGTGTCGACTTTCTGGCGCTATCTCAAGATCCAAGCGTTCGTGCTGCTGTGCGGCATCGTCGGGCCGATCTTCCTGGTCATCTACTTCGTGACGGGCGCCGACCCGATGCTGAGCTGGCTGTTCTGGTGGGGCCTGATCATCACCGCGATCGACATCCTGATCGCGCTCGGGATGACCGGGTTCGGCGCCAAGGCCGCGGCCAAGACGCAGGCGCTCGAGGCCAGCGGGGTGCTGGCGCTGGCGCAGGTGGTCGGCATCCACGAGACCAACACCATGATCAACGAACAGCCCCTGGTGAAGCTGGATCTGCGGATCTCGGGCCCGGGCATCACCCCGTTCTCCACCCAGGACAAAGTGGTCGCGTCGATGGGGCGCCAGCCGATGATCATGAGCCGCAAGCTCGTCGCGCTTGTCGACCCGGTCACCAACGAGTATCAGATCGACTGGGAGCGCAGTTCGCTGATCAGCGGGCTGATGCCCGCGACGTTCTCGGTGGCCGAAGACAACCGGACCTATGACCTGACCGGTCAGGTCGAGCCGCTGATGGAAATCCTGCAGGTGCTCAAGGCCAACGGCATCGGCATCAACAGCATGGTCGACCTGCGGTCCAATCCCGCTGCGCGCCAGCAGGTGCAGGCGATCGTCCGGCGGGCGGCCGCGCAGCAGGCGCCGCCGCCCGTGCCGGCCACCCCGGCCGCGCCGCCGATGGCGCCCGCCGCGCCGACCGCGGCGCAGCGGCTTCAGGAACTCGAGACGCTGCGCGCCACCGGCACCATCAGCGAGGCGGAGTACACCGCCAAGCGGCAGCAGATCATCGCCGAGCTCTAGGGACTAGAACGCGTTCTAGTTCTGCTGTTAGCCTGAGTCCGTGACTTCACTGGAAGGGCGCGTCGCGCTGATCACCGGGGCGGCGCGGGGTCAGGGCCGTGCACACGCCGTCAGGTTGGCCGCCGAGGGCGCCGACATCATCGCGATCGACGTCTGCAAGGCGATCACCGACACCGTCACCTATCCGATGCCCACCGCCGAGGATCTCGCCGAGACCGCGCGGCTGGTCGAAGAGGCGGGCCGCAAGGTGCTCACCCGCGAGGTCGACATCCGTGATCTCGCAGCGCAGCAGCAGCTCGTCGCCGACGGTGTCGAGCAGTTCGGCAGGCTCGACATCGTGGTCGCCAACGCGGGCATCCTCAGCTGGGGCCGGATCTGGGAGATGTCGGAAGAGCAGTGGGACACCGTCATCGACGTCAATCTCAACGGAACCTGGCGCACGATCAGGGCGGCAGTGCCGGCGATGATCGAGGCCGGCAACGGCGGCTCGATCATCATCGTCAGTTCGTCGGCGGGCACGAAGGCGACCCCGGGCAATGCCCACTATTCGGCGTCCAAGCACGGCTTGGTGGCGCTGACGAATGCGCTGGCCATCGAAGCCGGGGAGTTCGGCATCCGGGTGAACTCGATCCATCCGTACTCGATCGACACACCCATGGTGCAGCCGGAGGCCATGATGGAGATCTTCGGCAAGTATCCCGCGTTCCTGCACAGCTTCTCGCCGATGCCGTATCAGCCCGTCCACCACGAGGGCAAGAAGGGCCTCAAGGAGTTCATGACTCCCGAGGAGGTCTCCGACGTGGTCGCGTGGCTGGCCGGTGACGGTTCGGCGACCATCTCCGGGTCGCAGATCGCCGTCGACCGCGGCACAGCCAAGTACTAGCCCAGAACCTCGGCCAATTGCTGGACGGCCCAATCGATTTCGTCTTCGGTGACGACGATCGGGGGAGCGAAGCGCAGGGTCGACCCGTGGGTGTCCTTGACCAGCACACCGCGCTCGGCCAGCCGCAGGCTGATCTGCTTCCCGGTGCCGTGCACCGGGTCGATGTCGACCCCGGCCCACAGCCCCTTGCCACGCACGCCGAGCACACCGCGGCCGAGGAGGTCCGTCAGCCGGGCATGCAGGACGGCGCCGAGTTCGGCTGCCCGCCGCTGGAATTCACCGGTCGCCAACAGGTCGACCACGGTGTGACCGATGGCTGCGGCCAACGGGTTCCCGCCGAACGTCGACCCGTGCTCGCCCGGATGCAGCACGTTGAGCACGTCGCGGTCGGCCACCACGGCCGACAGCGGCACCACCCCGCCGCCCAGTGCCTTGCCCAGCAGGTAGATGTCGGGCACGACGTCCCAGTGGTCGCAGGCGAACGTCGCGCCGGTGCGGGCCAGCCCGGACTGGATCTCGTCGGCGATCATCAGCACGTCGTGGTGGGTGCACAGCGCGCGCACCCGGGGCAGATAGTCGTCGGGCGGCACGATGATGCCGGCCTCACCCTGGATGGGCTCGAGCAGAACCGCCACGGTGTGCTCGTCCATTGCGGCGGCCAGGGCGTCGGCGTCACCGAACGGGACGGACCGGAAGCCGGGGGTGTACGGACCGAAGCCGCGCCGCGCCGTCTCGTCGTCGGAGAAGCTGATGATCGTCGTGGTACGGCCGTGGAAGTTGTTGTGCGCCACGATGATGTTCGACGCGTCGGCGGGCACCCCCTTGATGTCGTGGCCCCACTTGCGGGCGACCTTGATGCCGCTCTCGACGGCCTCGGCGCCGCTGTTCATCGGCAGCACCATGTCCTTGCCGCACAGCCGGGCGAGCGCGGCGCAGAACGGTGCGAGCGGCTCTGCGTGAAAGGCGCGACTCACCAACGTCACCCGGTCCAGCTGGGCGTGCGCGGTGGCGATGATGTCGGGGTGACGGTGGCCGAAGTTCACGGCCGAGTACGCGGCCAGGCAGTCCAGGTAGCGCCTGCCTTCGACGTCGGTGATCCAGGCGCCGTCAGCGTGCGCGGCGACGACGGGTAGCGGCGCGTAATTGTGCGCGACACAACGACTGTCGGTGGCGATCGCGTCCTCGGTGCGCGTGGCGGCGTGCATCGCGGTCATGAATGGACCTCCAGGGTGCAGCATTTGACCGAGCCGCCGCCTTTGAGCAACTCGGACAGATCGACGCCGACGGGCTGAAAACCGTGGTGGCGCAATTGCTCGGCAAAGCCTGTCGCGGCGGCGGGCATCACGACGTTGAGCCCGTCGGAGACGACGTTGAGGCCGAGGGCGTAGGCGTCGGCGCTGGCGACTTCGATGGCGTGCGGGTACAGCCGGCGCAGCGTCGCCAGGGAGTGGTCGGCGAACGCGGGCGGGTAGTAGGCGATCGTGGTGTCGTCGAGAACCGCCAGCGCGGTGTCGAGGTGGTAGAACCGCGGATCGACCAGTTCCAGGCTGACGAGCGGCAGCTGGAGATGGTCGGCGACCTCCTGGTGGGCACGTCGATCGGTGCGAAATCCGTAGCCGGCCAGGATCGTCGAGCCGACGAGCAGGAGATCGCCCTGCCCTTCGTTGGTGTGGCGGGTCTGGATGCTGACGAATCCGCGGTCGAGCAGCCAGGTTGCGTGGGCCGGTGCCTCGCCGGCGCGTTCGGCGTGGGCGAAGCGGGCCACGACGGCGCGACCGTTGACGGCCATCGCGCCGTTGGCGGCGTAGACCATGTCGGGGAGACCGAGCAGCGGGTGGACCTCGTCGACGGCATGGCCGAGGTCGAGGTAGGTCTGGCGAAGAGCTTCCCACTGGCTGACCGCACGCGCGGTGTCGACGGGCGTGGACAGGTCCATCCAGGGGTTGATGACGTAGTCGACGGCGAAGTGGGTCGGGCGGACCATCACGAGATGGCGCGGGCGGGGTGTGCGTTCGATCGTCTGGGGCCATGGGATCGCGCCTGCGGCGATGTCCATCGTCATGACTGCACGATATTTCGCCGTGCCGTACGCAATCAATCTTCACCTGTTGCGTGTCCACGCCTGGTTTGTTGTGCCAAACTGCGGTCTGTGGTGATTCGTTGCTTGAAGGGGCGTTATGGCTGATCGATTGGACGAAACCGACGAGCGGATTCTCGCGGAGTTGGCCGACAACGCCCGTGCGACGTTCGCCGAAATAGGACAGCGCGTGAACCTCTCGGCGCCCGCGGTCAAACGGCGGGTCGATCGGATGCTCGACAACGGGGTGATCCGCACCTTCACCACAGTCGTCGATCGCACCGCGCTGGGCTGGACCACCGAGGCCTACGTGCAGGTGTTCTGCCACGGCACGATCGCGCCGGACCAGCTGCGCGCAGCGTGGCAGGACATCCCCGAGGTGGTCGGCGCAGCCACGGTGACCGGCACGGCCGACGCCATGCTGCACGTCCTGGCTCGCGACATGCGCCATCTCGAGGAGGCGCTCGAGCGCATCCGGTCCAGTGCCGACATCGAGCGCAGCGAGAGCATCGTCGTCCTGTCGAACATCATCGAGCGGGCCCGCAGTTGAGGGTGGCGCTCAGCGACGCCTGCTGATGAGGTAGAAAGCCCTGATGAGCACTTCTGGTGTCGTGATCATCGGGGGCGGTTTGGCGGCCGCGCGGACGGCCGAGCAGCTGCGCCGCGCGGAGTACGCGGGACCGGTGACCATCGTCAGCGACGAGGAGCACCTGCCCTACGACCGGCCGCCGCTGTCCAAAGAGGTGCTGCGGGCCGAGCTCGACGAGACGACGCTGAAACCGGCGGACTTCTATGCCGAGAAGGACATCACGCTCGTCCTGCGCAACGGTGCCCGCGCAGTGGACACCGCGGCGCAGACCGTGACGCTGGCCGATGGATCGCAGCTCGGCTACGACGAGCTGGTGATCGCGACGGGGCTGGTGCCCAAGCGGATTCGTTCGTTTCCCGATCTGGCGGGCATCCACGTGCTGCGCAATGTCGACGAGAGCTTGGCGCTGCGCCGCGAGTCGGCCGACGCCCGTCGCGCAGTGGTCATCGGTGCGGGGTTCATCGGCTGCGAGGTGGCGGCGAGCTTGCGCTCGCTCGGTGTCGACGTGGTGTTGGTCGAGCCGCAGCCCGCGCCGCTGGCGTCGGTCCTGGGTGAGCAGATCGGCGCGTTCGTGACCCGGTTGCACGAGGCCGAAGGTGTGGACGTTCGCTGCGGCGTCGGTGTCGATGCCGTCAGCGGAGACTCGCGCGTGCGCTCGGTGACGCTGTCGGACGGTCACCAGATCGATGCCGATCTGGTGGTCGTGGGCATCGGATCGCATCCGGCCGTCGACTGGCTGGAGGGTAGCGGTATCGCCGTCGACAACGGTGTCGTGTGCGACCACGTCGGCCGCACCAGCGCGCCGCACGTCTGGGCCATCGGCGACGTCGCGTCCTGGCGTGATGAGACGAAAGGGCAAGTGCGCGTCGAGCACTGGAGCAATGTCGCCGATCAGGCCCGGGCGATGGTGCCGGCGCTGCTGGGTCAGGATGCGCCCGCCGCGGTGTCTGTGCCGTACTTCTGGAGTGATCAGTACGACGTGAAGATCCAGGCTCTGGGTGAGCCGGAGGCCACCGACACCGTGCACGTGGTCGAGGACGACGGCCGGAAGTTCCTGGCGTACTACGAGCGCGACGGCGTGGTCGTTGGTGTGGTGGGTGGCGGCTTTCCCGGCAAGGTCATGAAGGTGCGGGCCAAGATCGCCGCCGGCGCGCCGATCAGCGATCTGCTCGGCTGATCGATCGGGCGGCGTGCCCGCGGGAGTTATCCCCAGATCAAGATTCATCCACAGCCGGCGGGTCGCGGAGATTCTGTTCTGCCGGATCGTCGGTGAACGGCGACATACTGGAGACATGTTCGAACACATGTTCGCCGACGTGGCCGACGAGGCGTTGGTGGGCGCGATCGAACAGGCGGCGGTGGAGGAAGGTCAGGCGTGCGCGCGACGGCTTGCGGCTATCGCTGAATTGACGCGCCGCAGTGTCGATGACGACGACGACCGCGCGCGCTGGACGTTCGACCTGTGGGCCATGACCGCGGCGCGGATCGGCGCTGCGCTCACCATCGGGCAGCGGCGAGCGTCCGCGCAGATGCGCATCGCGATGGCCCTGCGGGACCGCTTGCCTCGAGTGGCTGCGCTGTTCTGTGAGGGCCGGATCAGTATCCGCGTGATCAGCGAACTGACCTGGCGGACGCATCTGGTCGACGACGACCGGGTGCTGGCCGAGATCGATGCGGCGCTCGCCGACCGGGCGGTGTCCTGGGGCGTCTCGTCGGAGGAAAAGCTGACCGGGGCCGTCAACGCTCTGATCGAACGCTATGACGCCGACGCGGTGCGGTTGGCGAAAGACGTTGTGCAGGATCGCGACTTTCGCATCGGTGCCCACGAGGACGGCGCGGAGACCATGTCAGTGTGGGGCCGTTTGATGGCGGCCGATGGCATTGCTGCCGAACGGCGCATCCTCGCGATGATCAACGGCGTGTGCGAGAACGATCCACGCAGTGTGGGGGAGCGTCGCAGTGATGCCGCCGGAGCATTGATCAACGGCCGCCGGCATCTGCCCTGCCGCTGCGGGTCACCGACATGCCCGAAGGCTGACGCACCCGCGCCCGCATCGCATGTGGTGGTCCACGTGATCGCCGACCAGGCGGCAGTCGACGCCGCGACGAAGCCCGTCTCTCAGGAGGGGGCCTCTGGGAAGCCCGCTACAGAGTGCGACGAGTCGGCAGACTGTGGTCCCGATCCCGGAACTGATTGCATCCCGGAACCTTTGGTTGACACCGGGGTGGCGCTGCTGCCCGGGCTCAAGGTCATGCCGGCTGTTGCGCTGGCCGATGCCATCGCCGGGGGCGCAAAGGTCAGGCCGCTGTGGATACCCGGGCCAGATCCGGAACCGAACTATCGTCCCTCGGCCCGGCTGGCGCAATTCGTCCGACTCCGGGACATGTTCTGTCGGTTCCCGGGCTGCGACGTGCCCGCCGATCGGTGCGACATCGATCATTGTGTGCCGTGGCCGTACGGACCTACGCATCCGTCGAACTTGAATTGCAAGTGCCGAACCCATCACCTCATGAAGACGTTCTGCTTTGGTCCCGACGGCTGGACCGAGGTGCAATCGCCAGATGGCACAGTCACTTTCGTTGCACCTGATGGCCGCGCTCACGCAACGAACCCCGGCAGCACGCTGTTCTTCCCGCAGTTTCCCGCGACCACCGCCGAGCTGACACCGCCACCGCCGGTACCGCCGGACTGCGGGGCGAAAAGAACCACCGTTCCCCGGCGTCGCCGCGTGCGCAGTGCCGATGTTGCCGCGCGCGTGAAAGCAGAGCGCGCGCAGAACCGTGACGTCCGTGCAGCGGCCGTGGCGGCCGCCAAGAATGCCTGTCAGCGCGCAGGGGGTCGGATGCTGGGACGTGTCGCAGCCGGAGACGACCCACCGTTCTGACGCGGTTTAGTCGCGCGCGTCCAGACCCGCGAGCCCGCCGGCCAACAGATCGAAGGCGCCACCCAGCGCAGCGGCGAGCGACACCGACTCGTCGGCGAGCCATTGCTCGTAGGCCGTCAGCGCCACCGCCAGCATCGTCCACGCCACCGTCTGTGGAATCAGGTCACCGGGGGCGAGCTCGAGGCGGCGCGCGACGTAGTCCGCGACGACGGCCCGCCATCCCGCGTACATCGTCATCGAATACGCCTGCAGCGCCTCGGTTTCGAGGATCAAACGCATCCGTTGTCTGTGCCGGTCCGCGTCGTCGAAGTCGTTGAACGCCAACAGTGCCGAGCGCAGAGCCTCATGCATCGGCGCGGCCGGGTCGGTAGCGGCCAACAACCCCTGCATCAGCCCGAGATGGGCGTCGAAGTCTCCCCACGGCAGGGCGTTCTTCGACGGGTAGTACCGGAACAGGGTCCGCCGGGCGATCCCGGCGGCCGTCGCGACGTCGTCGACGCTCACGTCGTCAAAACCGCGCTCGGTGAACAGGTCGATCGCGACCGCGCTGATGTGCTCCCAACTGGTCGACCGGCGACGGCCGACACGTGCCTTCGCGGTTGGCATCGGCATCCCTCTTCCATTTCGGCACCCGGTGCCTTATTGTTGCGATCTGCGTCACAAATGTCGAGCCCCACCGAACAGAAAGGCAGCGCCATGGAGCCGAGTCAGCACACCGAGAACGACGAACTGGTCACCGAGAGCCTGGTCGAAGAGGTCTCCATCGACGGGATGTGCGGGGTCTACTGATCATGACCGCGCCGACCTTCGATCCGGACCAGCGCTGGCGGCTGCATCCGCAGGTGGCCGTCCGGCCCGAGCCGTTCGGCGCGCTGCTCTACCACTTCGGAACCCGCAAGCTGTCGTTCCTGAAGAACCGGACGATCGTCGAGGTGATCAACTCGCTGTCCGATTACCCCGACGCTCGATCCGCTTGTCACGCAGCAGGACTCGAAGACGAGCAACTGCCCCCGTACCTGCACGCGATGGGCGTGTTGGTCTCGTCGAACATGCTCATCGCAGGAGAGGCCCGATGACCGTCACCGCACCCGTGCCCCGGCTCGTCGACCAGTTCGAACGCGGCCTTGACGCCCCGATCTGCCTGACGTGGGAGCTCACCTACGCCTGCAACCTGTCCTGCGTGCACTGCCTGTCCTCGTCGGGCAAGCGCGATCCTCGCGAGCTGACCACCCAGCAGTGCAAGGACATCATCGACGAGCTCGAGCGCATGCAGGTCTTTTACGTCAACATCGGCGGCGGCGAGCCCACGGTGCGGTCGGACTTCTGGGAGCTCGTCGACTACGCCACCGCTCACCACGTCGGCGTCAAGTTCTCCACCAACGGCGTGCGCATCACCGAAGAGGTCGCCGCGAAACTGGCGGCCAGCGACTATGTCGACGTGCAGATCTCCCTGGACGGCGCCACCGCCGACGTCAACGACGCGGTCCGCGGTCCCGGCAGCTTCGCCATGGCCACGCGCGCGCTGGAGAACCTGCGCGCGGCGGGCTTCACAGACGCCAAGATCTCCGTCGTCGTGACCCGGCACAACGTCGACCAACTCGACGAATTCAAAGCCTTGGCCGACACCTACGGCGCCACCCTGCGCATCACCCGGCTGCGCCCCTCGGGCCGCGGCGCCGATGTCTGGGACGAACTGCACCCCACCGCCGCGCAGCAGGTCCAGCTCTACGACTGGCTCGTCGCCCACGGCGAACGCGTCCTCACCGGCGATTCGTTCTTCCACCTGTCCGGACTCGGCGAACCCGGCGCGCTCGCCGGGCTGAACCTCTGCGGAGCCGGCCGGGTGGTCTGCCTGATCGATCCGGTCGGCGACGTCTACGCCTGCCCGTTCGCCATCCATGACCAGTTCCTGGCCGGAAACATCCTGACCGACAACGGTTTCCAGAGTGTGTGGCAGAACTCCGAGCTGTTCCGCGAGCTGCGGGAGCCTCAGTCCGCCGGCGCATGCGGCAGCTGCGGGCACTACGACGCCTGCCGCGGTGGCTGCATGGCCGCGAAGTTCTTCACCGGTCTTCCGCTCGACGGTCCCGATCCGGAGTGTGTGCAGGGCTACGGCGAGCCCGCCCTGGCCGCCGACCGGACCAAGCCGAAGTCCAGCGTCGACCACTCCCGCAGCGGTGGCCGCGCCCCCAAGGGCCCCATCCCGCTCACCCTGCTGAGCGCCCCTCCGAAAAAGTTCTGCAACGAAAGTCCGGTCTAGCTCATCATGGCTCGTGATACCTGGTTCGAAACCGTCGCCATCGCCCAGCAGCGGGCCAAGAAGCGCCTGCCGAAGTCGGCGTACTCGTCGCTGATCTCCGCCAGCGAGAAGGGAATCACGGTCGGCGCCAACGTCGAGTCGTTCTCAGAGCTCGGCTTCGCCCCGCACGTCATCGGTGCCACCGAAAAGCGCGACATGGCGACAACGGTGATGGGACAAGACATCTCGCTGCCCGTCATCATCTCTCCGACCGGTGTGCAGGCGATCGATCCCGACGGCGAGGTCGCGGTGGCGCGGGCCGCCGCGGCCAGGGGCACCGCAATGGGCCTGTCGTCGTTCGCGAGCAAGCCCATGGAAGAAGTCACGGCGGTCAACGACAAGATCTTCTTCCAGATCTACTGGCTCGGCAGCCGCGACGAGATCCTCGCCCGCATGGAGCGTGCCCGGGCCGCCGGCGCCAAGGGTCTGATCTTGACCACCGACTGGAGTTTCGCCCACGGCCGCGACTGGGGCAGCCCGAAGATCCCCGAACGGATGGATCTGAAGACCATGATCCGGATGTCTCCGGAGGTCGTGACCAAGCCGCGCTGGTTCTACAGTTTCGCCAAGCATCTGCGGCCGCCTGACCTGCGTGTTCCCAATCAGGGGCGGCGCGGCGAGGCCGGCCCGACGTTCTTCGAGGCCTACGGCCAGTGGATGGGTACCCCACCTCCCACGTGGGAGGACGTCGCGTGGCTGCGCGAGCAGTGGGGCGGTCCGTTCCTGCTCAAGGGCACCGTCCGCGTCGATGACGCCAAACGTGCTGTGGACGCCGGTGTTTCGGCGATCACGGTGTCCAATCACGGCGGCAACAACCTCGACGGCACCCCCGCCGCGATCCGGTGCCTGCCCGCGATCGCCGACGCCGTCGGCGACCAGGTCGAAGTTTTGCTGGATGGCGGCATCCGGCGGGGCAGCGACGTCGTCAAAGCCGTTGCTCTGGGGGCCCGGGCAGTGATGATCGGGCGGGCCTACCTGTGGGGTCTGGCAGCCAACGGGCAGGCCGGTGTGGAGAACGTCCTCGACATCATGCGCGGCGGTATCGACTCCGCCCTGATGGGCCTGGGGAAGTCGTCGATCCACGATCTGAACCGCGATGACGTCCTGATTCCGGACGGTTTCACCCGCACGCTGGGGGTGTGACAGACGGGGCGCGAGGTGATGCCCTGATCGATCACGGAAATCTCTTGCCACGCATGCGCCAACAACTGGCGCACGGCAGGTGAATTCGGCCTACCATGCTCGCGTGGCTTCACCCCACGATCTCGGGACCTCGACGTCGAGACAGCTGCATGATTGCGCGTCCGCGCTCATCGTCCCCGTCGGATCCACCGAGCAGCACGGTCCCCATCTGCCGCTGGACACCGACACCCGTATCGCCACCGCGGTGGCTGACGCGCTCGTCAACCGGTTGGCGGGGCCGTGGCTGGTTGCTCCCGCCATCGCCTACGGCGCCAGCGGTGAGCACGAGGGATTCGCCGGAACGGTTTCCATTGGCACACCGGCATTGACAAAACTTCTGGTCGAATTCGCCCGCTCGTCGTGTCGATGGGCCGCGCGGCTGGTGTTCGTCAACGGTCACGGCGGAAATGTCGCCGCGCTGCGCGAAGCGGTCGCGCTGTTGCGCTACGAAGGCCGTGACGTCGCCTGGTGCTCCTGTGTGGCGGTCGGCGGCGACGCACACGCCGGTCACACGGAAACATCTGTATTGCTACATATTTCACCTGGTTTGGTGCGAGAGCATCTCCGGGTACCGGGTAATCAGGCGCCGCTGGCAGAGCTGATGCCACACATGCGTCACGGGGGGGTGGCCGCCGTCAGTTCGCTGGGTATCCTGGGTGATCCGACGACGGCGACGGCGGAAGAAGGGGGCAGGATCTTTGCTGGCATGGTCGACGCCGGGGTTGACCGGATCACTCGCTGGACGCCGGACGGCGGGGGGATGTTGAGGTGACGGGACAGCGACTGCCCGATGGTTTCGCTGTTCAAGTCGATCGGCGCGTTCGCGTGCTGGGGGAGGGCGCAGCGCTTCTCGGCGGCTCGCCGACCCGCCTGCTGCGGCTGGCGCCTGCGGCGCAGACCATGCTCAACGGCGGTCGGCTCGAGGTGCACGATGCGGTCAGCGCGCAACTGGCGCGCACGCTGCTCGACGCCACGGTCGCCCACCCGCGTCCGCTGAGCGGGCCGTCGCACCGCGATGTCACCGTCGTGATCCCGGTGCGGGACAACCCGTCGGGGCTTCTGCGCCTTCTCGGCGCGGTGCGTGGGCTCAAGGTCGTGGTCGTCGACGACGGATCTGCTGTTCCGTTGCTCGAGAACGATTTCCGGGATGTCCACAGCAACGTGACGGTGCTCCGGTTGGAGCGCAACCGCGGCCCCGCCGCCGCTCGCAACGCTGGACTGATGGCGTGTGACACCGACTTCGTCGCTTTCCTGGATTCCGACGTGGTGCCGCGCCGCGGCTGGCTGGAGGCGCTGCTCGGGCACTTCTGCGATCCCGCGGTCGCGCTCGCGGCACCGCGCATCGTCGCGCTGCAGCCCTCCGACAGCGCCGTCGCCCGCTACGAGGCGGTCCGGTCATCGCTGGACCTCGGATTGCGCGAGGCGCCCGTGGTGCCGTTCGGCACGGTCTCCTACGTGCCCAGCGCCGCGATCATCTGCCGGCGCAGCGCGCTTCTCGACGTCGGTGGCTTCGACGAGACGTTGATCTCCGGCGAAGACGTCGATCTGTGCTGGCGGCTCAACGAGGCCGGTGCCCGATTACGCTACGAGCCGATTGCAATGGTGGCTCACGACCATCGGGTGGAACTGCGAAAGTGGTTCGTCCGTAAGTCCTTCTACGGGGGATCGGCCGCCCCGCTGTCGATCCGGCACCCGGGAAAGACGGCGCCGCTGGTGATCTCGGGCTGGACCCTGGTGGTGTGGCTGCTGATCGCACTGGGATCTCGGCTCGGATACCTGGGGTCGGTGGCGGTGGCGGTGTTCACGGGTCGCCGGATCGCCCGATCGCTGGCGAGTGTGCGCACCGAGCCGATGGAAGTGGCCGTCGTCGCGGCACACGGTCTGTGGTCGGCCGCGCTGCAGCTGGCCTCGGCGATCTGCCGGCACTACTGGCCGGTGGCGCTGCTGGCCTCGGTGTGTTCGCGGCGGTGCCGGCAGGTGGTGGTGGTGGCCGCGGTCCTCGACGGGGTCTTCGACTGGGCCACCCGCAGCCACAGCGGCGTCGACGACGACACCAAGCGGGTCGGCATCCTCACCTTTCTGCTGCTCAAGCGGCTCGATGACATCGCCTATGGCCTCGGCCTGTGGACCGGGGTGATCCGCGAACGTCACGCCGGGGCGCTCAAGCCGCAGATCCGGACCTGACTCCGCGTTGGCCGACGTTCTGATCATCGGGGCCGGCAGCGCCGGTTCCGTGCTCGCGGAACGGCTCTCGACCGACGAACGCGTGACGGTCACCGTCGTCGAGGCCGGTCCGTCGCCCAGCGACCCGCGGGTGCGGCGGCAGATCACCGACGCGTTGCGCCTGCCGCTCGGCGAGGCGAGCGCAGTGGTGCGACGCTACACGGCGGTGCTGACCGAGGCGCCGCGGCGCGCGGCGCAGATCATGCGGGGCGCGGTGGTGGGAGGGTCGGGGGCGGTCAACGGCGGGTACTTCTGCCGGGCGCTGCCCGCCGACGTCGACGGCTGGGCGCTGCCGGGGTGGGCGTGGAGTGACGTGCTGCCGCACTTCACCGCGATCGAGCACGATCTCGATTTCCCGGGTGCGCTGCACGGCGATCGCGGACCGATCGTGGTCCGGCGGGTGGCCGAGTTCGACGGCTGTACAGCATCTTTCGTGCGATCAGCTGAGGAGGCCGGCTTCCCCTGGGTGCCCGACCTCAACGGGTCGACGGCGGAGGCGCCGGTGCCGTCCGGGGTGGGAGCCGTACCGCTGAACATCGACCGGGGTACCCGCGTGGGGCCGGGGGGCGCGTTCCTCGAACCGGTGATGCACCGACCCAATCTGACGGTGCTGACCGACACCCGAGTGCTGCGGCTCCGCTTCGACGGAACTCGCGTGACCGGGGCGGAGTGCGTCGGGCCGGACGGGCCGACGGTGCTGGCGGCCGACCGGGTGGTGGTCAGCGCCGGTGCGCTCGGTTCAGCGCACCTACTTCTGCTTTCCGGTATCGGACCGGCGGCCACGCTGAGGACGGTCGGGGTGCCCGTGGTGGCCGACCTTCCGGTGGGTGTCGACACGGTCGATCACCCGGAGTGGGTGCTGCCCGTCAGGTGGGCCCCCACCCACGGGGTGCCTCCGCTGGAAGCGGTGCTGACCACCGAGGAGGGTCTCGAGATCCGGCCCTACACAGCGGGTTTCGGTGCGATGACCAGCGGCCGGCGTGACGATCCGACCGACCACCCCCACCTGGGGGTGACGCTGATGAGGCCGGCCTCCCGCGGTAGGGTCACGCTGCTGTCGGCCGACCCGCTCGTCGACCCGCTGATCGAGCAGCGCTATGACACCGCGCCCGAGGATGTCCGGCTGCTGCGCCAGGGCGCGGATCTCGGCATCGAGATCGCCGGTGACACGGTGCGATCCGAACCGTCCTGGGCCACCTCGCAGCATCTGTGCGGTACCGCGAAGATGGGTCGCGACGGCGACCCCGCCGCCGTGCTGGACAGCCGGTGCCGTGTGCGCGGGGTCGACGGCCTGTGGGTGGTCGACGGATCCATTCTGCCCGCGATCCCGAGTCGCGGGCCGCACGCGACGATCGTGATGGCCGCGCACCGGGCGGCCGAGTTCATTTCCTGAACAATTGCTTCCCGTCACGGCCCGGCGCCCACACGGCCACGAACACGGCCGAGAAGAACACGATTCCCGCCAGCGCCACGACGGCGTGGCCGGTCCCCTGCAGAAAGGCGGTACGCGCGGCCTCGCTCAACGCCGCGCCCTGCGGGCCCAACCGCTCGGAGATCGACAGGGCCGCCGCCAACGAATCGGTGGCGGTGTCACGAACCTGCGACGGGAAGCCGGCGATGTGAGGCGTCAGAGCATTGCGATACGAGGCGGCGAGAATCGACCCCGCCACCGCGACGCCGATCGCAGCTCCGACTTCCCGCGTCGTGTCGTTGACCGCCGACGCGACGCCTTGCTTCTCGTCCGGCACGGCGTTCATGATCGCCGATGTCGCTGGGGCAGTGCACAACCCGACGCCTGCGGCGATCAGCAGCATCGGCCACAGCACGTCGACGTACACCGAGTCCACGTCGAGAAATTTGACGCAGTACAGCCCGATGGCGATCAACACCAAGCCCGCAGTGACCGTCCATCGCAGGCCGATCTTCGCCACGCAGAGGTGAATCGTGGCGCTGAGCGCCAGAATCGGCACCACGATGGGCGCCAGCGCCACGCCGGTGGTCAACGCGGAGAAGCCCATCATGAGCTGCAGGTACTGCATCAGGAGGAAGAAGAACCCGAAGTTGGACAGGAAAAGGATGGTGATGCAGACCGCGCCGGTCGTGAAATCCGCCCTGGCGAACAGTCGAACGTCCAGCAGCGGGTGCGCGCGCCGCATCTCCACGATCGCGAACACGACGACCAGGATCACTCCGCCGGCCAGCCCGCCGAGCACCAGCGGATGAGTCCACCCCTGCGTCGGTGCCTCGATCAGTCCGACCACGAACACCGCGATCGCGGTGCCGATGATCGCGGCGCCCACCCAGTCGATCGGAGTGGCGGTCTGATCGCGCGAGCTACCGATCGTGCACGCACACACGAACATCGCCGCTGCCGCGACAGCGAGCGCGATGAACACGGATGGCCAGGAGAAGTGTTGCAGCAGAACGCCGGTACCCAGGAAGCCGGCGATGGCGCCGGAGCCGGCCACGCCGGCCCAGATCCCGATGGCCTTGGTGCGCTCGGCTTTCGGGAATGCGGCGGTGAGCAGCGACAGCGTCGCAGGCATGACGAAGGCCGCGCCGACACCGGCGGCCGCGCGAGCGGTGATCAGCGCAACCGGACTGTCGTAGAGCATCGGTGCGGCCGAGGCGAGACCGAAGATCAGCAGGCCGATCAGCAGGGCGCCGCGCCGGCCGTAGCGGTCGCCGAGCGCCCCGGCGGGCAGCAGCAGGCAGGCCATCGCCAGCGTGTACGCATCGACGATCCAGGTGAGCTGCGCCTGGCTCGCGGCGGTTTCGACCGCGATGTCGGGCAACGCGGTGTTCAGCGCGATCATCGACGAGATCACCAGCAGCACCGACAAGCCCGCCACGGTGAGCAGCCAGCGTCGGCCCCACGGGGACAGGGCGGCGACCTCGGCGTCGATATCCTGGTCGGACGGCGTGCTCGTGTCTGTCATGGACTCTCTCTCGCCGGGATTTCGAGACTAACAGTCTCGTTGAAAGACCGATAGTCTTATATCCGTCGATGAGGAGGGACAAACCATGACGGCCGGCGGTGGTGACCCGAGGCCGGCCCGCTCGCGCGCGCGTCTGCTCGAGGCGGCGACGGCGCTGCTGCGCTCGGGAGGCCCGAGTGCGGTGACCATCGATGCGGTCACCCGCCACGCCAACGTCGCGCGTGCCACCCTGTACCGGCACTTCCCGAGCTCGAATGATCTTGTGGCAGCGGCGTTCATGAGCCTCATCCCGACTCCGCCCATGCCACCGGCCGAGGGCACGTTGCGGGAACGGTTGATCGCAGTGGTCGGGGAGTGGGCCGATGCGATCGCGGAGGCGCCGACGCTGCTCACGGCCATGGCCTGGCTGTCGCTGGGGCCCGACATCGACGAAGTGCCCACCGCCGGCGGTGCGCTGGGCTCGCTGCGCGAGCGGATCGCCGAGCAGTACTCGGCGCCGTTCGACGCGATCTTCGACAGCCCCGATGCCGTGGAGCGTCTGGGGCGCGTCGACAGGACCACCGCCTTCGCGCTGCTGATCGGTCCTCTGGTGTTCGGCAGGATCAGTACGCTGTCCGAATTCGATTATCGCGCAACGGCTGTCGCGGCCGTCGACGGCTTCCTTGCGGTCAGCGCACGGAGTAGCGGATCGGCAGGTGCTTGAGGCCGCCGACGAACGTGGTCGCGGCGAGTTCGGGCTCCCCGGTCAGCTCGATCGACTCGAGCCGGGGGACTAACTCGGTGAACAGGCTGTTCATCTCCATGCGGGCCAGGGCGGCGCCCAGGCAGAAGTGCACGCCGTAGCCGAAGGACACATGCCGGTTGGGATCGCGGGCGATGTCGAAGCGGAACGGTTCGTCGAACACCTCTTCGTCGCGATTGCCCGAGACGTAGGCCAGGTACACCGATTCGCCCTGGGCGATCGGTACGCCGCGCACCGTGGTGTCCTCGGCCGCGGTGCGCATGAACTCCTTGACCGGCGTGGTCCAGCGGATCATCTCCTCGACCGCCGTGGGCATCAGATCCAGGTTGTCGCGCAACCGCGCCAGCTCACCCGGGTTTTCGATCAGCGCGAGGAGTCCGCCGGAGATGGCGTCTTTCGTGGTGTCGTGGCCGGCACTGGCGACGATCACGTAGTAGGACGCGGTGTCGATGTCCGAGAGTGGCTCGCCGTCGATCCGGCCGTTGGCGATCGCCGAGGCGAGGTCGTCGGTCGGGGTCTCGCGCCGGGACGCGGTCAGCGAGGAGAAGTAGGTGAAGAAGTCGAGCAGCACGGCCATCTGTTCTTCGGGGCTGACGCCGCGTTTGTACTCGTCGTCGTCGCCGCCGAACATCTCCTGGGTGAGCGCATGCATGCGGCCGTAGTCCTCTTCGGGCAATCCGAGCAGCGACATGATCACGTACAGCGGGAACTGCACCGCGATGTCGGTGACGAAATCGCACTCACCGCCGTTGTCACGCATCCGGTCGACGTAGCGCTTGGCCAGTTCGTCGACCCGCACCTTGAGATCGCGCATCGCCTTGGGGCGGAACCAGTCGGCACCGATGGAGCGGACCTTGCGATGGTGGGGATCGTCCATGTGGATCAGCGTGCGCAACCCCATGCCGGCTTCCATCTGCTGAGCCATGTAGTCGTCGGCGGCCGCGGTGGCCAGCAGGGGGCGCGGCTCGGAGAGCCACAGATCGTTCGCGCGCTCGATGGCCATGATGTCGGCGTGCTTGGTGATCGCCCAGAACGGGCGGTAGGGAGCGTTGTCGACCCACGCCACCGGCTCGTTGGCGCGCAGATGGGTCAACGCCGCGTGCAGCCGGGCATCGTCGGCGTACGCCGTCGGATCAGCCAGCACTTTCGCTGCGTCGTCCATCGTGCGTGGGTTGCTCATGCGCATCTCCTCGGGGGCTACTTGACGCCTGTCAATTCGCATTCTATGTGACGGCCGCCACTCCCGGCTCGAAATCAGGCCAGGGCGCCCAGGAGCTGGTTGAACGCTTCGGTCATCGAGGGATGCGTGTAGATCTCGTCGCGCAATTGGGTCGCCGCGATGCGATGGCGAATCGCGAGCGCGACGACGTTGATGACCTCGTGCGAATCATGACTGAGCAGTGCAGCACCGAGGATCTCGTCGGAATCGGCGTCGACGACGACCTTCATCATGCCCTCGGGCTGACCGACGATCCGGGCGCGCGGCACGGTGGCCATCTTCGCGACCGGCAGCGCGGCGACCTTCACGCGATACCCGTCGGCGCGGGCGGCGCGTTCGGTGAGCCCGACGCGCGCCAGAGGCGGCGTCATGAACAGCACGTAGGGCACCGCCACCCGGTCGGCGGTGCTGCGCCGGCCCGTCCCGTGGAGATGATCGAGCACCACGCGGTAGTCGTCCAGTGACACATAGGTGAATTGAGGTCCGCCGTTGACGTCGCCGACGGCGAAGACGTGGTGCTGGTTGGTGCGCAGGTGTTCGTCGACGATGACGGATCCGTCGGTGCGGGTGTCGATCCCGGCCCTGTCCAGGCGGAGGTCGGCGGTGACGGGCCGACGGCCCAGCGCGACCAGGATTCGCTCGCCGGTGGCAGATGCTGATACCCCGTCGACGTCGTAGTGCACGGTTGCGCCCTCGACGGCGGTCACGCCCGCCGACGTGACGATTTTGACCCCGGCGGCTGCCAGCAGGTCGGCCGCCGTCGTCGCGACATCGTCGTCCTCCTGGCCGAGGATCGCCGGATGTCGTTCCAGCACAGTCACTTCCGCGCCGTAGCGGGCGTACATCGCCGCGAACTCCAGGCCCACGTAGCCGCCGCCGAGGACGACCAGCTGCCGCGGCAGATCCTCGGTCACGAGCAGGTCGGTGCTGGTCACCACCCGATCGTTGCCGGCCAGTCCGGGGATGTCGGGGACGACGGGCTCGGATCCCGTGCCGATCACGATGTGCTCACCGGTCACGGTGACTTCGCCGTCGGTGGTCTGCACCGAGACGGTGTGGGCGTCGATGAACGTGGCGGCGCCGGTGAGCACGTCGACGGTGGGCAGGTTGTCCAGCATCGCGAAGTTCGTCGCGCGTAGATCGGCGGTCAATTCGGCCGTCGTGCGCACCGCATGGGTGTAGATGCCCGGATCAGGCGGATGACCCTCGGCGTGCTCGGCCTGGAACACCAGCGACTTGGTGGGGACGCAGCCGATGTTGATGCAGGTGCCGCCGTACATCTGGGCCGAGCGTTCGATCATCACGACGCGTCGGCCCTGGACGCCGAGCGCCGCGGCGAGAGTCTTCGCTCCCTTGCCGAAGCCGATGGTGACCAGGTCTGCCTGCAGATGCCGTGCCGCCATGCCGGTTCCTTTCGTCGAGTTGTCGATCATCATGACCATCTAGGCTCGCGATCGTGCGATGGACGCGGCTGCTCGCCAGCCTCACAGCCTTCCTGGCGGCGGTGGTGCTGCTGGTCGGCTGCGTCCGCAGCGAAGGGCAGGACTCGTCAGCACCCCCTCCACCGGCCGACCCGGCGGTGGTGCAGACCGCGTCGGGCACCCTGCGCGGCGTCGTCGCGCCGGATCACCGGCTGTTCGCCGACATCCCGTACGCCGCCCCGCCCGTCGGCCCGCTGCGGTTCGCCGATCCGCAACCCCCGGCCCGGTGGCCCGGAGTGCGCGACGCCACGACCTTCGGTCCCCGGTGCATGCAGAGCCTCGGCGGGGACATCGAGCTGGGCCGCCAGACCGACGAGGACTGCCTGAATCTCAACGTCTGGACGCCGGCCGCACCGAGCGCGCAGCCGCGTCCGGTGATGGTGTGGATCCACGGCGGAGCCTTCGTCAACGGCAGCGGCCGCATCTACGACGCGCACCGCTTGGCCGCCCGCGGCGACATCGTCGTCGTCACCCTCAATTACCGGCTGGGCGCGCTGGGCTTCCTGGCCCACCCGAATCTGGGCTCACCCGGACAGACCGGAAACTACGGGCTGGCCGATCAGCAGGCTGCTCTGCGGTGGGTCAGGGACAACATCGCCGCGTTCGGCGGTGACCCCGAGCATGTGACGGTCGCGGGGGAGTCCGCAGGCGGAATGTCGGTGTGCGACCACCTCGTCGCCCCCGGTTCGCGGGGCCTGTTCTCCGCGGCGATCATCCAGAGTGGGCCGTGCCAGGCACAGGCGGCGCTGCCTGCCGCGCAGGAGCGCTCGCTGGCCTATGCCGCCGATCGCGGGTGCGGTGATCCGGCCGCGGCGGCGCAGTGTCTGCGGTCACTGCCCGCCGACAAGTTGCGGGAGCCGGTGTGGCTGTACGGCATCGGGGATGACCAGCTCAGCGGGCCGGTCACCGGCTCCGCCGTGCTTCCCGTCGACCCCGTGCGGGCGATCGGCGGTCCCGACGCGCAGCGGGTTCCGGTGCTGATCGGCACGACCCGTGACGAATTCACCCTGTTCGTCGGTATGCAGTACCTCCGTGACGGGGTGCGCTACGGCCCGCAGGATTACCCGCGGCTGCTGGCCGGCGCGTTCGGGCCCAACGCCCGCGCGGTCGAGGAGCGCTATCCGTTGTCGGCGTACCCGGACGTGCCGCTGGCCTACTCCGCGGCCGTCACCGACGGCGTCTTCTCCTGCCTCGGTGACCGGCTGGCCCGCGCGGTCCGCGACGAACCCGTCTACTTCTACGAGTTCAACGACCGTGCCGCTCCCGCCCCCGAACCGCTGAAGACCCTGCCGTTCCCCGTCGGCGCCAGCCACTCGCTGGAACTGAGGTATCTGTTCGACGTGGGACCGGCGCTGCCGCTCGACCCCGCGCAGCAGAAGCTGGCCGACCAGATGATCGACTACTGGGCGTCGTTCGTGAAGACGCAGACGCCGAACACCGACGGCCAGCCACGGTGGGACGCGTTCTCCGACGGCAACCGGGCGCTGTCGCTGCAACCAGACGGCAGCCGCATGACGGGTGACTTCCGCGCCATCCATCAGTGCGACTTCTGGGACGGACTGCGTTGAGCTCGACCGTGGAGGCCCCCTGACCAGGGATTTGGAGCACGCGCTGATCTGAGGCATACTGTTCGGGTTGCCTTGAGCCGGGTTCGCCTGGCCTCGGCATGCGACTGGCGCCCCTCGCGGGGCGCGTCCGGTCTCCTCTCGTATACGGGCGACACACCCGACCGCGGGGACCGGTGAACCACAGACAGGTAAACAGCGGCGGCACAGCCAGGCCCTTCGAGGGCCCGTTAGTAGTGAGGTAGGAGAAGCGTGGCGGGACAAAAGATCCGCATCAGGCTCAAGGCCTACGACCATGAGGCCATCGATGCCTCAGCGCGCAAGATCGTCGAGACGGTCACCCGGACGGGCGCCAGTGTGGTCGGCCCGGTGCCGCTGCCGACCGAGAAGAACGTGTACTGCGTCATTCGGTCCCCGCACAAGTACAAGGACTCGCGGGAGCACTTCGAGATGCGCACCCACAAGCGTTTGATCGACATCCTCGACCCCACGCCGAAGACGGTCGACGCGCTGATGCGTATCGATCTTCCGGCCAGCGTCGACGTCAACATCCAGTAGGAGAACCCAGAAAAATGGCTAGACAAGGCATTTTGGGCACCAAGCTGGGCATGACGCAGGTGTTCGACGAGAACAACAAGGTCGTGCCGGTGACGGTCGTCAAGGCCGGGCCCAACGTCGTGACGCGCATCCGCACCCCGGAGCGCGACGGCTACAGCGCGGTGCAGCTCGCCTACGGCGAGATCAGCCCCCGCAAGGTCACCAAGCCGGTGACCGGTCAGTTCGCCGCCGCCGGGATCAACCCGCGCCGGCACCTCGCCGAGCTGCGGCTCGAGGACGAGGCCGCTGCCGCCGAGTACGAGGTCGGTCAGGAACTGACCGCCGAGATCTTCGCCGACGGCGCGTACGTCGACGTGACCGGCACCAGCAAGGGCAAGGGCTTCGCGGGCACCATGAAGCGCCACGGCTTCCGCGGCCAGGGCGCCAGCCATGGCGCGCAGGCCGTGCACCGTCGGCCCGGCTCGATCGGTGGCTGCGCCACCCCGGGCCGCGTGTTCAAGGGCACGCGCATGTCGGGCCGCATGGGTAGCGACCGCGTCACCACTCAGAACCTCAAGGTGCACAAGGTGGACGCCGAGAACGGCGTGCTGCTGATCAAGGGCGCCGTCCCCGGGCGTAACGGTGGACTGGTCGTTGTCCGCAGCGCAATCAAGCGAGGCGAGAAGGCATGACACTCAACATTGATGTTCAGACCCCGGCCGGCACGAAGGACGGCTCGATCGAGCTGCCCGCCGAGCTGTTCGACGTCGAGCCCAACATCGCGCTGATGCACCAGGTGGTGTCGGCGCAGCTCGCCGCCAAGCGCCAGGGCACCCACGCGACCAAGACGCGCGGCCAGGTCTCCGGTGGTGGCAAGAAGCCCTACCGCCAGAAGGGCACCGGCCGCGCCCGCCAGGGTTCGACCCGCGCCCCGCAGTTCACCGGTGGTGGCGTCGTGCACGGCCCGCAGCCGCGTGACTACAGCCAGCGCACCCCCAAGAAGATGATCGCCGCCGCCCTGCGCAGCGCGCTGTCGGACCGGGCGCGCAACGATCGCATCCACGCGGTCACCGAGATCGTCGAGGGCCAGGCGCCGTCGACCAAGAGCGCGAAGTCGTTCCTGGCGACACTGACCGATCGCAAGCAGGTGCTGGTGGTCATCGGCCGTACCGACGAAACCAGTGCGCTGAGCGTGCGCAATCTGCCTGGCGTGCACGTGATCTCGCCGGACCAGCTGAACACGTACGACGTGCTCAAGGCCGACGACGTGGTCTTCAGCGTCGAGGCGCTCAACGCCTACATCTCCAGCGCCACCAAGAAGACCGAGAGTGAGGTGTCGGCCTGATGGCTAACGTGACCGATCCCCGCGACATCATCCTGTCCCCGGTGATCTCGGAGAAGTCCTACGGGCTCATCGAGGACAACGTGTACACGTTCGTCGTGCACCCGGACTCGAACAAGACGCAGATCAAGATCGCCATCGAGAAGATCTTCAACGTCAAGGTCTCCTCGGTGAACACGGCCAACCGGCAGGGCAAGCGCAAGCGCACCCGCACCGGCTTCGGCAAGCGCAAGGACACCAAGCGCGCGATCGTGACGCTCGCCGCGGGCAGCAAGCCCATCGACCTGTTCGGAGCGCCGGCCTAGCCGGCAGGGAGAACTAGAGAATCATGGCAATTCGCAAGTACAAGCCGACGACCCCCGGTCGCCGCGGTTCGAGCGTCTCCGACTTCGCCGAGATCACGCGTGACCATCCGGAGAAGTCGCTGGTTCGTCCGTTGCACGGCAAGGGCGGTCGTAACGCACACGGCCGCATCACCACCCGGCACAAGGGTGGCGGCCACAAGCGCGCCTACCGCGTCATCGACTTCCGTCGTCACGACAAGGACGGCGTCAACGCCAAGGTCGCGCACATCGAGTACGACCCGAACCGCACCGCGAACATCGCACTGCTGCACTACCTGGACGGCGAGAAGCGCTACATCATCGCGCCGCAGGGCCTCAAGCAGGGCACGATCATCGAGTCGGGCGCCAACGCCGACATCAAGCCGGGCAACAACCTGCCGCTGCGCAACATCCCCGCCGGCACCGTGATCCACGCTGTGGAACTGCGGCCCGGCGGCGGTGCCAAGCTCGCCCGCTCGGCCGGTGTCAGCATCCAGCTGCTCGGCAAGGAAGGCACCTACGCCTCGCTGCGTATGCCCAGCGGTGAGATCCGTCGCGTCGACGTGCGCTGCCGCGCCACCGTCGGCGAGGTCGGCAACGCCGAGCAGGCGAACATCAACTGGGGCAAGGCCGGTCGTATGCGGTGGAAGGGCAAGCGCCCCACCGTCCGTGGTGTCGTGATGAACCCGGTCGACCACCCGCACGGCGGTGGTGAAGGCAAGACCTCCGGCGGCCGCCACCCGGTCAGCCCGTGGGGTAAGCCCGAGGGCCGCACCCGCAAGCCGAACAAGGCGAGCGACAAGCTCATCGTCCGTCGCCGGCGCACCGGCAAGAATAAGCGCTAGGGAGTAAAGCGATGCCACGCAGCCTGAAGAAGGGCCCGTTCGTCGACGACCATCTGCTCAAGAAGGTCGATGTGCAGAACGAGAAGAACACCAAGCAGGTCATCAAGACCTGGTCGCGCCGGTCCACCATCATCCCGGACTTCATCGGCCACACCTTCGCCGTCCACGACGGTCGCAAGCACGTGCCGGTGTTCGTCACCGAGTCGATGGTCGGGCACAAGTTGGGCGAGTTCGCCCCCACCCGCACGTTCAAGGGTCACATCAAGGACGACCGGAAGAGCAAGCGTCGATAATGACTACAGCGATTGAATATCCGTCCGCGAGCGCGAAGGCGCGCTTCGTGCGTGTCTCGGCCACCAAGGCGCGGCGCGTCATCGACCTGGTCCGCGGGAAGAGCGTCGAGGAAGCCCTCGACATCCTCCGCTGGGCGCCGCAGGCCGCCAGCGAGCCGGTCGCCAAGGTGATCGCCAGCGCCGCCGCGAACGCGCAGAACAACGAGGGGCTCGATCCCTCCACGCTGGTGGTCGCCACCGTCTACGCCGACGAGGGCCCCACGGCCAAGCGCATCCGGCCGCGTGCGCAGGGTCGCGCCTACCGGATTCGCAAGCGCACCAGCCACATCACCGTGATCGTGGAGAGTCGTCCGAGCCGGTCCACCAGAGGCGGCGCGTCCGCGTCCGCAGCGCGTTCACGCCGCGCGCAGGCCAGCAAGGCCGCCAGCAACAAGGGAGGCTCGGAGTAGTGGGTCAGAAGATCAATCCGCACGGTTTCCGTCTCGGTATCACCACCGACTGGAAGTCGCGGTGGTTCGCGGACAAGCAGTACGCGGACTACATCAAGGAAGACGTCGCGATCCGCAAGCTGCTGGCCACGGGCCTGGAGCGCGCCGGCATCGCCGACGTCGAGATCGAGCGCACGCGTGACCGCGTCCGGGTCGACATCCACACCGCCCGTCCCGGCATCGTGATCGGTCGCCGCGGCACCGAGGCCGACCGCATCCGCGCCGACCTGGAGAAGCTCACCAAGAAGCAGGTGCAGCTGAACATCCTCGAGGTCAAGCAGCCCGAGGCTGTCGCCCAGTTGGTGGCCCAGGGCGTCGCCGAGCAGCTTTCCAACCGTGTGGCGTTCCGCCGCGCGATGCGTAAGGCGATCCAGTCGGCGATGCGTCAGCCCAACGTCAAGGGCATCCGGGTGCAGTGCTCGGGCCGCCTGGGTGGCGCCGAGATGAGCCGCTCGGAGTTCTACCGCGAAGGTCGCGTGCCGCTGCACACGCTGCGCGCCGACATCGACTACGGCCTGTACGAGGCCAAGACCACCTTCGGCCGGATCGGCGTGAAGGTGTGGATCTACAAGGGCGACATCGTCGGTGGCAAGCGTGAGCTGTCCGCCGCCGCACCCGCCGCGGACCGTCCGCGTCGTGAGCGTCCGTCGGGTACCCGTCCGCGCCGCAGCGGCGCGTCGGGCACCACGGCGACGAGCACCGACGCCGGCCGGGCCGCCACCGAAGAGGCGCCCGCGACCGAAGCTGCCGCAGCACCGGCAGCTGAGAATACGGAGAGCTAGTCATGCTGATTCCTCGTAAGGTCAAGCACCGCAAGCAGCATCACCCGCGGCAGCGCGGCGTCGCCAGTGGCGGCACCACGGTCAGCTTCGGTGACTACGGCATCCAGGCTCTCGAGCACGCCTACATCACCAACCGGCAGATCGAGTCCGCGCGTATCGCCATCAACCGGCACATCAAGCGTGGCGGCAAGGTGTGGATCAACATCTTCCCCGACCGTCCGCTGACCAAGAAGCCCGCCGAGACCCGCATGGGCTCCGGTAAGGGTTCGCCGGAGTGGTGGGTGGCCAACGTCAAGCCGGGCCGCGTGCTGTTCGAGCTGAGCTACCCCGATGAGAAGACCGCCCGGGACGCGCTGACCCGCGCGATCCACAAGCTGCCGATCAAGGCTCGAATCGTCACCAGAGAGGAGACCTTCTGATGGCAGTAGGAGTTTCGACGGGAGAGCTCCGTGAGCTCACCGACGACGAACTGACCGGCAAGCTGCGCGAGTCGAAGGAAGAGCTGTTCAACCTGCGCTTCCAGATGGCGACGGGCCAGCTTGCCAACAACCGCCGGCTGCGTGTCGTCCGGCAGGAGATCGCACGGGTGTACACCGTGCTGCGCGAACGTGAGTTGGGTCTGGCCGCCGGACCCGGAGGTGAGGATTCCTGATGGCAGAAACGAAGGGTGAGAAGCACACCCCCCGTACCGAGGAGTCGCGCGGTCGCCGCAAGACCGCCATCGGCTACGTCGTGTCGGACAAGATGCAGAAGACCATCGTGGTCGAGCTCGAGTCCCGCAAGTCGCATCCGCTGTACGGCAAGATCATCCGCACCACGACGAAGGTGAAGGCCCACGACGAGAACGGGGACGCCGGAGTCGGCGACCGCGTGTCGCTGATGGAGACCCGTCCGACGTCGGCGACCAAGCGTTGGCGCCTGGTCGAGGTGCTCGAGAGGGCCAAGTAGCCGATACAGCAGGACTGTCAAAACCCCCGCACGCCACCCGGCGGCGGGGGTTTTTTCCTGCTACCCAGCTTCGCTGGGTGTACTGTCCGGCGCTATGAGCACGGAATTCAACGGCAAGATCGAGCTGGACATCCGGGATTCCGAGCCCGATTGGGGCCCCTATGCTGCCCCGGTCGCCCAGCCCGAGGCGCCCAACGTCCTCTATCTGGTGTGGGATGACACCGGCATCGCGACGTGGGACTGCTTCGGCGGGCTGGTGAACATGCCGACGATGAGCCGCATCGCCGAACGGGGCGTGCGCCTGTCCCAGTTCCACACGACCGCGCTCTGCAGCCCCACGCGCGCCTCGCTGTTGACCGGTCGCAACGCCACGACGGTGGGGATGGCCACCATCGAGGAGTTCACCGACGGTTTCCCCAACTGCAACGGCCGAATTCCGTTCGACACCGCGCTGCTGCCGGAGGTGCTCGCCGAGAACGGCTACAACACCTACTGCGTCGGCAAGTGGCACCTCACTCCGCTCGAGGAGTCCAATCTCGCGTCCACCAAACGGCATTGGCCGCTGGCCCGGGGCTTCGAGCGGTTCTACGGATTCATGGGCGGGGAGACCGACCAGTGGTATCCCGAGCTGGTCTACGACAACCATCCCGTGCCGCCACCGGCGACGCCCGAAGAGGGCTACCACCTGTCGAAAGATCTGGCCGACAAGACGATCGAGTTCATCAGGGACGCCAAGGTGATCGCGCCGGACAAGCCGTGGTTCACCTACCTGTGTCCGGGCGCCGGGCACGCACCGCATCACGTGTTCGCCGAATGGGCGGATCGCTACGCCGGTGCGTTCGACATGGGCTACGAGCGGTACCGCGAGATCGTGCTGGAGAACCAGAAGAGGCTCGGCATCGTGCCGCCGGACACCGAACTCTCGCCGATGAACCCGTATTCGGATGTCACGGGCCCGAACGGTGAGCCGTGGCCCGCGCAGGACACCGTGCGCCCGTGGGACGACCTCGACGACGACGAGAAGCGTCTGTTCAGCCGGATGGCCGAGGTGTTCGCCGGGTTCCTGTCCTACACCGACGACCAGATCGGCCGTGTGCTGGACTATCTCGAGGAATCGGGTCAGCTGGACAACACGATCATCGTCGTGATCTCCGACAACGGCGCCAGCGGTGAGGGCGGGCCCAACGGATCGGTCAACGAGGTCAAGTTCTTCAACGGCTACATCGACTCGGTCGAGGAGAGCCTCAAGCACTTCGACGATCTCGGCGGGACGCAGACCTACAACCATTACCCGATCGGCTGGGCGATGGCGTTCAACACCCCCTACAAGCTCTACAAGCGGTATGCCTCCCATGAGGGCGGCATCGCCGACACCGCGATCCTGTCCTGGCCCAACGGAATCGCCGCACACGGCGAGGTGAGGGACAACTACGTCAACGTCGCGGACATCACGCCGACGGTGTACGACCTGCTCGACATCACCCCGCCCGCCATCGTGCGCGGGGTGCCGCAGAAGCCACTCGACGGCGTGAGTTTCAGAGTGGCGCTGGACAATCCGACTGCACCCACCGGCAAGCAGACGCAGTTCTACACCATGCTGGGTACGCGGGGCATCTGGCACAGGGGCTGGTTCGCCAACACCGTGCACGCTGCGTCGCCTGCGGGCTGGTCGCACTTCGACGCAGACCGCTGGGAACTGTTCCACATCGAAGCCGACCGCAGCCAATGCCATGACCTGGCCGCCGAGCACCCCGACAAAGTCGCCGAACTCGTCGATCTGTGGTTCGCCGAGGCGGCCAAGTACAACGGACTGCCGCTCAGCGATCTCAACATGCTCGAGACCATGACGCGGTGGCGGCCCTACATCGCCGGTGAACGTGACTCCTACGTCTACTATCCCGGGACCGCCGACGTCGGGATGGGCGCCGTCGTGGAGTTGCGCGGACGGTCGTTCGCGGTGTTGGCCGAGGTCACCGTCGACGACTCGAACGCGACCGGAGTGATCGTCAAACACGGTGGCGCACACGGGGGTTACGTGATGTACGTGCGGGACCAACGACTGCACTTCTGCTACAACTTCCTCGGTGAGCAGGAGCAGACCCTGTCATCGCCCGATCCGCTGACGCCCGGGCAGCACGTCATGGGGTTCGCGTTCACCCGGACGGGGACCGCGGAAGGTAGCCACACGCCGATCGGTGACGGCGCCCTCTACGTCGATGACGCCCCGGTGGCCGACTACCGCGGCATGCGCGTGCACCCCGGCACTTTCGGGCTGGCCGCGGCCAGCCTGAGCGTCGGGGCCAACAACGGTTCTCCGGTCGCGCGCGCCTACGCGGCACCGTTTGCGTTCACCGGCGGTACCATCGCGCAGGTGAGGGTCGACGTCTCGGGCACGCCCTACGCCGATCTCGAACGGGATTTCGCGCGCGCCTTCGCCAGAGACTGAGATGCTGACCGAGCTCGTCACGCTCGTCGGCGGACGTTTCCGGATGGGGTCGACGCAGTTCTATCCCGAAGAGGCGCCGGCACACACGGTCACCGTCGACCCGTTCGCCATCGAACGGCACCCCGTCACCAACGCGCAGTTCGCCGCGTTCGTCGCGGACACCGGCTACCGCACGGTCGCCGAGCTCGCCCCCGACCCGGCGGCCTATCCCGGTGCGACGCCGCAGGATCTGGTGCCGGGCGCGCTGGTGTTCCGGCCCACCCGCGGCCCGGTCGACCTGCGCGACTGGCGGCAGTGGTGGGAGTGGGTGCCCGGCGCGCACTGGCGGCAGCCCCTCGGACCGGGCAGCACCGTCGAAGCCGATCACCCCGTCGTGCAGGTCTGCTACGCCGACGCGCAGGCCTACGCGCGCTGGGCGGGCCGGCGCCTGCCCACCGAAGCGGAATGGGAGTTCGCCGCCCGCGGTGGCTCGACCACCACCTATCCGTGGGGTGACGACGCCGCCCCCGGCGGCGAGCAGATGGCGAACGTCTGGCAGGGCGATTTCCCGTACCGCCACACCGGCCGCATGGGCACGACACCGGTGGGCACGTTCGCCCCGAACGGCTATGGCCTCGTCGACATGATCGGCAACGTCTGGGAATGGACCACCACCCGGTTCGCCGGACACCACCAGCTCGACGGACGGGCCGAGTCGTGCTGTGGTCCGGCCGACCCCGATCCGGGCGTCAACCAGGCGCTCAAGGGCGGATCGCACCTGTGCGCCCCGGAGTACTGTCATCGCTACCGGCCGACGGCACGGTCGCCGCAGTCCCAGGACAGCGCGACCACGCACATCGGCTTCCGGTGCGCCGCGGGGCCCGCCTGACCAGCGATTTGGAGCATTCCCCGAGCTCACCTAGTATGTAGGGGTTGCCTAGGGCAGACCTCGGTTATCTCTGGTTCATTCTGACGGAGAAAACCCTGCGTGCTCTTTAGGTGACACAGACCGCGCACGTCAGGGTCGGTAATCCTGCGTGCATACGAAAACCCAGGTCGAGGAGATCGAGTGATTCAGCAGGAATCGCGGCTCAAGGTCGCCGACAACACGGGCGCCAAGGAGATCTTGTGCATCCGTGTTCTCGGTGGCTCGTCGCGGCGCTACGCGGGCATCGGTGATGTCATCGTGGCCACCGTCAAAGACGCCATCCCCGGCGGCAACGTCAAGCGTGGCGACGTCGTCAAGGCCGTCGTCGTGCGCACCGTCAAGGAGCGCCGTCGCGCCGACGGCAGCTACATCAAGTTCGACGAGAACGCCGCCGTCATCATCAAGGCCGACAACGATCCGCGTGGCACCCGCATCTTCGGGCCCGTCGGTCGCGAGCTGCGCGAGAAGAAGTTCATGAAGATCGTTTCGCTCGCCCCGGAGGTGTTGTGATGAAGGTTCGTAAGGGCGACACCGTGCTCGTGATCTCGGGCAAGGACAAGGGCGCCAAGGGCAAGGTCCTGGTGGCCTACCCCGAGCGCAACAAGGTCCTGGTCGAGGGCGTGAACCGGATCAAGAAGCACACCGCGCAGTCCGCCAACGAGCGGGGCGCCTCCTCGGGCGGCATCGTCACCCAGGAAGCCGCGATCGCGGTGTCCAACGTGATGCTGCTCGATTCCGACGGCAAGCCGACCCGCGTCGGTTACCGCATCGACGACGAGACCGGCAAGAAGGTCCGCATCGCCAAGACCAACGGCAAGGACATCTGACATGACCACTGTTGAGAGCAAAGCTCTGCCCCGCCTGAAGCAGCGCTACCGCGAAGAGATCCGCGACGCGCTGCAGAAGGAATTCGGCTACGCCAACGTCATGCAGATCCCCGGTGTGGTGAAGGTCGTCGTCAACATGGGTGTCGGTGACGCCGCCCGCGACGCCAAGCTGATCAACGGCGCGGTCAACGACCTGGCGCTGATCACCGGCCAGAAGCCCGAGATCCGCCGCGCCCGCAAGTCCATCGCCCAGTTCAAGCTGCGCGAGGGCATGCCCATCGGCGCCCGCGTCACGCTGCGCGGCGACCGCATGTGGGAGTTCCTGGACCGGCTGATCTCCATCTCCCTGCCCCGTATCCGCGACTTCCGCGGCCTCAACGGCAAGCAGTTCGACGGCACCGGCAACTACACCTTCGGGCTGACCGAGCAGTCGGTGTTCCACGAGATCGACGTGGACAGCATCGACCGCCCGCGCGGTATGGACATCACCGTCGTCACCACGGCGACCAACGACGACGAAGGTCGGGCGCTGCTGCGCGCGCTGGGCTTCCCCTTCAAGGAGAACTGAGCAATGGCAAAGAAGGCTCTGGTCAACAAGGCCAACAAGAAGCCGAAGTTCAAGGTGCGGGGCTACACGCGCTGCAACCGCTGCGGTCGCCCGCACGCGGTGTTCCGCAAGTTCGGCCTGTGCCGCATCTGCCTTCGCGAGATGGCGCACGCCGGCGAACTGCCCGGTGTTCAGAAGTCCAGCTGGTAAGCCAGCCCAACCCACGAAACATGTTGCGGCAGGCCCCATTCGGGGAACCGCCGCGAGAAAGGTGAACCGGCTGTCATGACCATGACGGATCCGATCGCAGACTTCCTGACACGTCTGCGCAACGCCAACTCGGCGTACCACGATGAAGTGACCCTGCCGCACAGCAAGATCAAGGCCAACATCGCCGAGATCCTGAAGTCCGAGGGGTACATCAGCGACTACCGCACCGAGGACGCCCGCGTGGGCAAGTCCCTCGTCGTGCAGCTCAAGTACGGCCCCAGCCGCGAGCGGAGCATCGCCGGCCTGCGCCGCGTGAGCAAGCCCGGTCTGCGGGTCTACGCCAAGTCCACCAACCTGCCCCGGGTGCTCGGCGGGCTGGGTGTGGCCATCATTTCCACGTCGTCCGGACTGCGGACCGACCGCCAGGCATCCCGCGAGGGTGTCGGCGGCGAGGTCCTCGCGTACGTGTGGTGAGGGAGGACTAGTCATATGTCTCGCATTGGAAAGCAGCCGGTCCCGGTTCCCGCCGGCGTCGACGTCGCGATCAACGGCCGCAACGTCGAGGTCAAGGGCCCCAAGGGCACGCTGACCCTGGATGTGGCCGAGCCGATCGAGGTGTCGCGCGACGACGACGGCGCCATCGTGGTCACCCGGCCCAACGACGAGCGGCGCAACCGCTCGCTGCACGGACTGTCCCGCACGCTGATCGCCAACCTGGTGACCGGCGTGACGCAGGGCTACACCACCAAGATGGAGATCTTCGGCGTCGGTTACCGCGTCGTGGCCAAGGGCAGCGACCTCGAGTTCGCCCTGGGCTACAGCCACCCGGTGCTGATCAGCGCTCCGGAGGGCGTGACCTTCGCGGTCGAGACGCCCACCAAGTTCTCGATCTCCGGCATCGACAAGCAGGCCGTCGGCCAGATCGCGGCGAACATCCGCCGCCTCCGTAAGAGCGATCCCTACAAGGGCAAGGGCATTCGCTACGAAGGCGAGCAGATCCGCCGCAAGGTCGGAAAGACAGGTAAGTAGTAGATGGCTACCAACACCAAAACCGCAGCAGCCACCGGGCACACCCCGGTGGGCAAGAACATCTCGCAGACCCGCCGCACGGCCCGGGCCCGGCGCCACGCGCGCCTGCGCAAGAAGGTCGCCGGCACCGCGGAGCGGCCTCGCCTCGTGGTGAACCGCTCGTCGCGGCACATCCATGTGCAGCTGGTCGACGACGCGCAGGGCGTCACGCTGGCGGCGGCCTCGTCCATCGAGGCCGACGTGCGCGCGCTCGAGGGTGACAAGAAGGCCGCCAGCACGCGGGTGGGTCAGCTGATCGCCGAGCGCGCCAAGGCCGCCGGCATCGACGAGGTCGTGTTCGACCGTGGTGGCAACACCTACGGCGGACGGATCGCGGCGCTGGCCGACGCGGCACGCGAGGGCGGGCTGAAATTCTGATGACTGTCAATTCTGAGAGGACTGCATGATGGCCGACCAGGCTGGCGCCGGGACGGCGCAGGACAATCGCGGCGGCCGCGACGACCGCGGCGGTCGAGGCCGCCGGGACGACCGTGGCGGCCGGGGCGGTCGTGACGATCGCGAGAAGAGCAACTACCTGGAGCGCGTGGTCGCGATCAACCGCGTCTCCAAGGTCGTCAAGGGTGGTCGCCGGTTCAGCTTCACCGCGCTGGTGATCGTCGGCGACGGCCACGGCATGGTCGGCGTCGGCTACGGCAAGGCCAAAGAGGTGCCCGCCGCGATCGCCAAGGGCGTCGAGGAAGCCCGCAAGAACTTCTTCCGTGTCCCGCTGATCGGCGGCACCGTGACCCACCCCGTGCAGGGTGAGGCTGCGGCCGGCGTCGTGATGCTGCGTCCGGCCAGCCCCGGTACCGGTGTCATCGCCGGTGGCGCGTGCCGCGCGGTGCTGGAATGCGCCGGTGTGCACGACGTGCTGGCCAAGTCGCTGGGCAGCGACAATGCGATCAACGTGGTGCACGCGACCGTCGCCGCGCTGAAGCTGTTGCAGCGCCCCGAAGAGGTCGCGGCGCGCCGCGGCCTGCCGATCGAAGATGTGGCGCCCGCCGGGATGCTGCGGGCTCGCCGCGAGGCGGAGGCCGCTGCTGTCGGCGCCGCGCGTGAGGGAACGGCATAACCAACATGGCAGAACTCAAGATCACCCAGGTGCGCAGCACCATCGGTGCGCGCTGGAAGCAGCGGGAAAGCCTGCGCACCCTCGGGTTGCGCAAGATCCGCCAGTCCGTGGTGCGCGAGGACAACGCGCAGACGCGCGGACTGATCAAGACCGTGCACCACCTCGTCACGGTGGAGGAGGTTTAACCCATGGCTCCGATCAAGTTGCACGATCTTCGCCCGGCTCCCGGGGAGAAGACGGCCAAGACCCGCGTGGGTCGTGGTGAGGGCTCCAAGGGCAAGACGGCGGGCCGCGGTACGAAGGGCACCGGCGCCCGCAAGAACGTCCCGGTGGGCTTCGAGGGCGGCCAGATGCCGATCCACATGCGCCTGCCCAAGCTCAAGGGCTTCCGTAACCGGTTCCGCACCGAGTACGGCGTCGTCAACGTCGGCGACATCGCCAAGGCATTCCCCGAGGGCGGCACCATCGGTGTCGACGAGCTGGTGGCCAAGGGCCTGGTCCGGAAGAACGTTCTGGTGAAGGTTCTCGGCGACGGCAAGCTGTCCGCCAAGGTCGACGTCACCGCCCACAAGTTCAGCGGTAGCGCCCGCGAGGCCATCACCGCCGCCGGTGGCAGCGCCACCGAACTGTAAGGCGATGCACAGCCATTGACCCCCGCTCCGGCGGGGGTTTTTGGTTGGTGGACGGTAACGTCGTGGCCGCCAGGGGCGATGGAGTCACCGACGGGGAGACCAAAAGGAGCAGCTCGACAATGAAGCACCGGCGCGCAGTCGCGGCGATCATCGCCGGCGGGATCGCCCTCGGTATGGCGGCACCCGCTTCGGCCCAGACCACCGACGAGGCCTTCACCGCCGCGGTGACCAAGCTGGGAATCCCGTTCGCGCCGAACACCGACCTGCCCGCGGTCGGCAAGCAGGTGTGCGAGCTGCTGACCTCCAGCCTGGCCGCCAACAGCGTCAACCCGGTGCCCGCGGTGCGCGGGGTGGTGACCCAGCTGTCCAGCCGGGGCCTCGATCGCGCCCAGGCCGGCAGCCTGCTGAAGTTGTCGGTGCAGGCGTACTGCCCGCAGCAGTCTCGCTTCGTCGGGCGCTGAGCGCCCGTCCGGGCGTCGGTACGCTCGGAGCCATGGTTTCTGTGCTTTCCGGTGTCCCCGGGCTGGATGACGTTCGCGAGCTGGTTCGAAAGGTCGACACCGCCCGTCATCAAGGGGTCCCCGACGGCGTGATCCTGGAGATCGACCTGCAGCAGGCGCCGCCGGAGACGGCCGGGTTCGATCCGATCGCGGTGGTGTCGAACATCCTCGGCTCGAGCCGCCCCCTGCTGCTGCGCGAGACCATCGCCGCGATCCACCGCGCGGCCGAGGATCCCCGTGTCGCCGGCGTGATCGCGCGCGTCCAGATCGACGCTGCCCCACCGGGACCCGTCCAGGAACTGCGCGCGGCTATCGCGGCCTTCACCGAGCGCAAGCCGTCGCTGGCCTGGGCGGAAACCTATCCCGGCACGCTGTCGTACTACCTGGCGTCGGCCTTCGGCGAGGTTTGGATGCAACCGTCGGGCACGGTCGGGCTGGTGGGTTTCGCGACCAGCGCGCTGTTCCTGCGGGATGCGCTCGACAAGCTCGGCGTCGAGGCGCAGTTCACCGCCCGCGGCGAATACAAGTCGGCGGCAAACCTTTTCACGCAGGACGGTTACACCGAGGCGCATCGCGAGGCCGATACGGCTCTGGTCAACAGCCTGCGCGCGCAGGTGTGGGAGGCCGTGGCGAGCTCCCGGGGCATCGACGTCGGCGCGCTCGACGGTCTGGCCGACCGGGCGCCGCTGCTGCGCGACGACGCGGTGACCGCGAAGCTGGTGGACCGCATCGGGTTCCGCGACGAGGCCTACACGCGGATCGCCGAACTGGCAGGCGCGCAGGCCGAGGACAGCGAGGCCGCGCCGCGGCTGTTCCTGTCCCGCTATGCCCGCACCAACCGGCCGTCGATGCCGACCCCGCCGCTTCCGGGCCGGAGCCGGCGCGGGATCGCCGTGGTGACGCTCGCCGGGCCGATCGTCAGCGGAAAGGGGCGTCCGGTGTCGCCGCTGGGCGGTGCGAGCGCCGGCGGGGACACCATCGCCGCGGCCCTGCGGCAGGCCGGTGCCGACGACGACGTGGCCGCAGTCGTGCTGCGCGTCGACAGCCCCGGCGGATCGGTCACCGGCTCGGAAACCATCTGGCGCGAGGTGGTGCGACTGCGAGAGCAGGGCAAGCCGGTGGTGGCCTCGATGGGCGCGGTCGCTGCTTCGGGCGGCTACTACGTCTCCATGGCCGCCGACGCGATCGTCGCCAACGCGGCGACGATCACCGGCTCGATCGGCGTGGTCACCGGCAAGCTGGTGGCCCGCGAGCTCAAGGACCGGCTCGGCGTCGGGTCCGGCACGGTCCGCACCAACGCCAACGCCGACGCATGGTCGACCAACGCTCCGTTCACCGACGAGCAGCAGGCCCACGTCGAAGCCGAGGCCGACCTGTTCTACACCGATTTCGTCCATCGCGTGGCCGAGGGGCGTGGTATGACCCCCGAAGCGGTGGACGCGGTGGCCCGCGGCCGAGTGTGGACGGGCGCCGACGCACTCGAGCGCGGCCTGGTCGACGAGCTCGGCGGCCTGCGCACGGCGATCGCCCGGGCCAAGGCCCTGGCCGGTATCGCCGAGGACACCAAGGTCGCCATCACGCAGCTGCCGGGGTCGTCACTGCGGGACATGTTGCGGCCCAAGGCATCCTCGCAGCCCGCGGCGGCGTCGGTGTCGGAGCTGTTCAGTGCGGTGGCCATGCGCTCGCTGACCGAGGTGGTCGAGCAGTCTGAGCGGTCGCTGACCGGCGTCAACGTGCTGTGGCTGGGGGCCTCTCGCTACTGAGTTCCGCACTCACGTAGATGATCTCGCCGAGCGGATCGCCGGCGTCGTCATCGCTGGGCAGTGGTCTGCCGTAGCGGGCGAACAGCTCGTCGCGCGGCGCGGCGGTGACCTGCCACCCCGCCGACCGCAGGTAGTCGGGCACCGGGGTGCGGGGCCCGGTGTACACGAGGGAGGGCATGTCGATGTCGAGGCCGTGCTCGCGCAGCGGTGCCGAGGCTGCGCGCGCCTTTTCCCGGTCGAGGTCCACGATGCCGGGCACGTACTCGGTGGTGATCGTGCTACCTGGCGCCGACAACGACGTGATGCGGTCGAACAACTGGTCCTGCGCCTCGGGCGGCAGATAGATCAGCAGACCCTCCGCAAGCCACGCGGTGCGCGCTGCCCGGTCGAAACCGTTGTCGCGCAGCGTGTTCGGCCAGTCATCGCGCAGGTCGACGGCGATCGCGCGCCGGTCGGCCATGGGTTCGGCGCCCAGCGCGGCCAGCGTCGAGGACTTGAACGCGATCACCTCGGGTTGGTCGAGTTCGAACACGACCGTCTCCTCCGGCCACGCCAGCCGGTAGGCGCGCGCGTCGAGGCCGGAGGCCAGGATCACCACCTGGCGGATGCCGGCCGCCGTCGCAGCGAGCACGCAGTCGTCGAAGAACCGAGTGCGGACCGCCATTCCGTCGATCATCGCCTCAGCCCGTGCCGGGTCCAGTGCGCCGGCGGCGGCCGGGTCCAGCCGGCCGTCGACCATCGCGGTGAAGAACTCGACGCCGACCGCGCGGACCAGGGGAGCGGCGAACGGGTCGTTGATCAGGGGGTCGGTCGCGGCACTGGCCATCGCGCGCCCCGCGGCGACCAGCGTCGCCGTCGTTCCGACACTGGACGCGAGGTCCCACGAATCCCCGTCTGCTCTGGCCATCGCCACTCCTATCGTCGCGCCGTCAGGTAGCCGGAATCACCGAGCATGCTGGTCAGGCCATCGGTCGGCGGGGTCAATCCCTGCGCGGCGTACGCGTCGCTGTTCGGCAGCACGCTGACCTGCCAACCGGCCCGAGCCAGGTGGTCGCCCGCCGGGGTGCGCTCACCGGCGTAGAACAGCTCGGCGAGGTCGATCGTGCTGCCCCGGCGGCGGCTGCGCTCACTGAACTCCTTGACCCAGTCGCCGGTCATCGCTTCGGGGTCCATGTGCTCGGTGGCCAGTACGCTGCCCGGCGCGGACAACTCGCCGATGTCGTCCAGCAGCCTGTCCTGGGCATCGGGCGGCAGATAGATCAGCAGGCCCTCGGCGATCCACGCGCTCGGCTGTGACGGATCGAAACCGTTGGCCCGCAATGCCTGTGGCCAGTCGTCGCGTAGGTCGACGCCGATGGCGACCCGGCGGGCGCGGGGTGCGGCCCCGGCATCGGCGAGCACGCGGGTCTTGAATTCGACGACCTGTGGCTGGTCGAGCTCGAAAACCGTGGTGCCGGCCGGCCAGTCGAGCCGGTAGGCGCGGGTGTCCAGGCCGGAGGCCAGGATCACGACCTGCCGGACCCCCGCGGCGACCGCATCTGTCAGCGCATCGTCGAAGAACCGGGTCCGCACCGCGATGTATTCGCGCGCGCCGTCATCGACCTCGGCGTCACCCCTTGCCATTGCCGAGAGGTGGTCGATGCCCACCGCAGCGACGAGCGCCTCGGCGTACGGGTCGTCGATCAGCGGATCGGGTCCACGCGAGGCCGCTGCCCGCGACGCGGCCACCGCGGTCGCTGTCGCGCCGACGCTGGTCGCCAGGTCCCAGCTGTCGCCGTCGGTGCGGCTCACGACTTCACCGCCGTCAGCGCCAGCGAGTTCCTCAGCGTGTCGAGGGCCCCCGCGTCGAACGTGCGCCCGTATGCGGCGAACACCTCCGGCCGCGGCCGGGTGCTCACGGCCCACCCGTGTCCGGTGAGGTAGTCGGCCGGGGGAGTGCGTTCACCGGGATAGAACAGCTCGCCGAGGTCGGGGATGCTGCCGTCCGCGTCGTGCTTGCGCCACTGTTCGCGCAGCGCCCGGGACCGTAGCCCGAGAGAGGCACCGGCGTCGGGGTGGTATTCGGTGGCCAGCCAACTGCCCGGCGCAGACAACTCCGTGATCGCGTCGAACAGTCGATCCTGCGCCTCGGGCGGCAGATAGACGAGCAGACCTTCGGCGGTCCACGCGGTCGGCGCGGCGGGGTCGAAGCCTTGCGCGCGCAGTGCCGCGGGCCAATCGTCGCGCAAGTCGACGGCCACGGCCCGACGATCCGCGGATGGATGCGCCCCGATCTTCTCCAGCGTCGCGTCCTTGAACGCCAGCACCTGCGGCTGGTCGATCTCGAACACCACGGTGCCGTCGGGCCAGTCCAACCGGTAGGCGCGGGAGTCGAGCCCGGAGGCCAGAATGACCGCCTGCCGAATGCCGACCTCGACCGCGTCGCTGAAAAAGTCGTCGAAGAACCGGGTGCGCACCGCCATGACGTCGGTCATGACCCGAGCGGCCCCCGACTCGTCGGCGTCGTCGAGCGTCACCTCACCGTCGACCACCTTGGTGAAGAAATCGATGCCGACCGCGCGCACCAGCGGGGCGGCGTACGGGTCGTCGATCAGGGGCTCGGGTTCGCGGCTGGCCAGCGCCCGGGCGGCGGCCACCATCGTCGCGGTCGCGCCGACGCTCGACGCCAGATCCCATTGGTCGTTGTCGGTCCTCGCGCCGCTGGCCATGCCGGCCCCTACTTCGTCGCGCTCACGTAGGACACGTCACCGAAGCCCTGCTCGGCATCCACCGGGGGCAACCCGTAGCGGCGCAGCAGATCGTTCGCCGGCGTGCCGTGTGCTGTCCAGCCCCGGCTGTTCAGGTAATCGGCGACAACGGCCCGCTCCCCGAAGAACACCAGTTCGGAGAACTCCAGGTCGAAGCCGTGCTCGCGCCACTGATCGGTGGAGGCCTGCATGCGCTCACGCATCTCCTCCTGATCGGCCTGCTGCTGCGAGGGCACCGCCTCGACAGCCACCCGGCTGCCCGGCGCGCTGAGCTCGCTGATCTGGTCCAGCAGTCGATCCTGCGCCTCCGGGGGCAGGTAACCCATGAGGCCCTCGGCGATCCACGCAGTGGGCCGGTTCGCGTCGAAGCCCGCCTCGGCCAACGCCTGCGGCCAGTCCTGGCGCAGATCGATCGCGACCGTCCGCAGGTCGGTGGTCGGCTCCGCCCCGAGCCCCGCCAACGTCTGGTGCTTGAACGCGATCACGTCGGGCTGATCGATCTCGAAGAGCACCATGTCCGCGGGCCAGGTCAGCCGGTATCCGCGTGCATCCAGCCCGGAGGCCAGGATGACGGCCTGCCGAACGCCGGCGGCTGCGGCGTCGGCGAAGAAGTCGTCGAAGAACTTGGTGCGGGCGGCCATCACGTCGGCGAAGTTGGTGACGCCGACGGGGTTCTCACCGTCCTGGACGTCGAGATCCTCGGCGGTCAGCTCGCCGGTGGCCAGTTTGGTGAAGAAGTCCACGCCCACGGCGCGCACCAGCGGCTCAGCGAACGGGTCGTTGATGACGGGCTCGTCGGCGCGGGTGGCCACGGCCCGCGCGGCGGCGACCATCGTCGCGGTCGCTCCCACGCTGGATGCCAGATCCCAGGTGTCGTTGTCGGTGCGCGCCACGGCGGCTCCTCCTTCGTCGCGATTTAGATAGTTCGGTTAACGAAATTCTCTCGGCACTGTATTCCCCGAAACTGAGAATCCGCCGAGTCCACGAGGGGCTGTCAGATTCGGGGCAACCAAGTTGCAACTGTTAGTCTCGTAGACTGTTCCAACGCGTGACCTGCGCAGGCCGTTCGCCTGCCCGGACCGTCGCGCACAAGACTTAACCGACGCTGGTCACGCCAGCCACATGAGCACGCCGCGAGTGACTGCCGGCCGTGCAGGAGGAAAGAGTGCTCTCGGCTTTCATCTCATCACTGCGGACAGCTGATCTGAGGCGAAAGATCCTGTTCACCCTCGGCGTCGTGATCCTCTACCGGGTGGGTGCCACGGTCCCGTCCCCCGGGGTCAACTACCCGAACGTGCAGCAGTGCATCGCGCAGGTCAGCGGCGGCGACTCCGCGCAGATCTACTCGCTGATCAACCTGTTCTCCGGCGGCGCGCTGCTTCAGCTGTCGGTGTTCGCCGTCGGCGTCATGCCCTACATCACCGCGAGCATCATCGTGCAGTTGCTCGGCGTGGTGATCCCGCGCTTCGAACAGCTGCGTAAAGAAGGGCAGGCGGGTCAGGCCAAACTGACGCAGTACACCCGCTATCTCGCGATCGCGCTGGCGATCCTGCAGTCCACCTCGATCGTCGCGCTGGCCGCCAACGGCGGCCTGCTGCAGGGGTGCACGCTCGACATCATCCAGGGCCAGAGCGAGGGCCTGAACCTGTTCCGTCTGGTCATCATCGTGCTGGTGATGACGGCCGGCTCGGCGCTGGTGATGTGGATGGGCGAGCTGGTCACCGAGCGCGGCGTCGGCAACGGTATGTCGCTGCTGATCTTCGCCGGTATCGCCGCCCGCATCCCCAGCGAGGGCAAGACCATCCTGGACAGCCGCGGTGGCATGGTGTTCGCCCTGGTCTGCGTCGCGGCGCTGATCATCATCGTCGGCGTCGTGTTCGTCGAGCAGGGCCAGCGCCGCATCCCGGTGCAGTACGCCAAGCGCATGGTCGGCCGCCGGATGTACGGCGGCACGTCGACCTACCTGCCGCTCAAGGTGAACCAGGCGGGCGTCATCCCGGTCATCTTCGCGTCGTCGCTGATCTACATCCCGCACCTGATCACCCAGCTGATCCAGAGCGCCAGCGACAACCCCGGCAACGGCTGGTGGCAGACGTTCGTGGCCGACTACCTGACCAACCCGGCCGACCCGGTCTACATCGCCCTGTACTTCGGCCTGATCGTGTTCTTCACCTACTTCTACGTCTCGGTCACGTTCAACCCCGACGAACGTGCCGACGAGATGAAGAAGTACGGCGGCTTCATCCCGGGCATCCGACCGGGTAAGCCGACCGCGGACTACCTGCGGTTCGTGCTGTCCCGCATCACGCTGCCCGGCTCGATCTACCTGGGTGTCATCGCCGTGCTGCCCAACCTGTTCCTGGAGATCGGCAACACGGGTTCGGTCCAGAACCTGCCGTTCGGCGGTACCGCCGTGCTCATCGCGATCGGCGTCGCACTGGACACCATCAAGCAAATCGAAAGCCAGCTGATGCAGCGCAACTATGAAGGGTTCCTGAAGTGAGAATCGTGTTGTTGGGACCGCCCGGCGCGGGCAAGGGAACCCAGGCTCAGAAGCTGGCCGACAAGCTCGGCGTTCCGCACGTCTCCACCGGCGACCTGTTCCGGTACAACATCAGCAACAACACCGAGCTGGGTGTGGAGGCCAAGAAGTACCTCGACGCCGGCGATCTCGTCCCGGCGTCGCTGACGAACGCGCTGGTCGACGACCGGCTCGACGACGAGGACGCCCAGGCCGGCTTCATCCTCGACGGCTACCCGCGCTCGGTGGAGCAGGCCGAGGCGCTGGACCAGATGCTCGCCAAGCGCAACCTCTCGCTGGACGCCGTGCTGGAGTTCAAGGTGCCCGAAGAGGAGCTGGTGTCCCGGCTGAAGGGCCGTGGCCGCGATGACGACACCGAGGACGTGATCCGGAACCGCTTCAAGGTGTACCGGGACGAGACGGCGCCCCTGCTCGACCACTACAGCGACTCGCTGACCACCGTCGACGCGGTCGGCGACCTCGACGAGGTGTTCGCCCGCGCGTTGAAGGCGCTCGGCCGCTAGACATGGTGTCGCTACCCGGGCTGCGTAGCCGCAAAGTCGTTCCCCAGCGGACCGCCGGGGAACTCGACGCGATGGCCGCCGCCGGTGCACTGGTGGCCGCGGCGCTGCGCGCGGTCCGGGAGGCTGCCGCACCCGGGGTGTCCACCCTGGACCTGGACCGTGTCGCCGAAGCGGTGATCCGCGACGGCGGCGGGGTGCCGTCCTTCCTGGGCTATCACGGTTTCCCGGCCACCATCTGCTCGTCGGTCAACGACCGCGTCGTGCACGGCATCCCGTCGGCGACCGAGACGTTGGCCGCCGGTGACTTGGTGTCGATCGACTGTGGAGCCATCCTCGAGGGCTGGCACGGGGACTCGGCGTTCACGTTCGGCATCGGCGACCTGATCGAGGCCGACGCCAACCTGTCGGCCGCGACGCGCGAGTCGATGGAGGCGGGGATCGCGGCGATGGTGCCCGGCAACCGGCTCACCGACGTCTCGCACGCCATCGAGTCCGGCACGCGCGCCGCCGAGAAGCGCTATGACCGCAGTTTCGGCATCGTGGCCAACTACGGCGGCCACGGCATCGGCCGCGAGATGCACATGGACCCGTTCCTGCCCAACGAGGGCGCTCCCGGGCGGGGTCCGCACCTGGCGGCGGGCTCGGTGCTCGCGATCGAACCGATGCTGACGCTGGGGACGACGAAGACGCGCACTCTCGACGACGACTGGACTGTGGTCACCACAGACGGCTCCCGGGCCGCACACTGGGAGCACACCGTTGCGGTCACCGACGACGGGCCGAGAATCCTCACCCTCTGATTTCCCGGACGGGTGAACCGGAACGCCGCCGACACCGTGTAGTACACGGAGGTTGGGAATGGACGATCCGGAGGCCGCCATGATGCGCGTGCTCTACGACGAACACGGCGATGCGCTGTGGCGCTATGCGTTGCGATTGACCGGTGACCGGGCGCGCGCCGAAGACGTGGTGCAGGAGACGCTGCTCAAGGCGTGGCGCCATCCCTCGGTCACCGCGGATGCGGAGCGCTCCGCGCGGGCCTGGCTGTTCACCGTGGCCCGGAACATGATCATCGACGAGCGGCGCAGCGCCCGCTTCCGCAACGAGGCTGCGGAACCGGTGCCCGATGAGGTCGCCGATCGCGCGTCGTCCGACGAGGTGGACACCGCGCTGAACCGCATCCTGCTCTCCACCGCGTTGGCCCAGCTGACCGAGGAACACCGCGCCGTCGTCCGTCGCGCCTACTACCAGGGCTGGACGACCGCGCAGATCGCCGCCGACCTCGGCATCGCCGAAGGCACGGTGAAATCCCGGCTGCACTACGCCATGCGCGCGCTGAGACTGGGACTCCAAGAGATGGGGGTGACCCGATGACGGTCAACGAGCGGGAGGACCGCTACCTGACCTGGGACGCTGCCTACGTGCTGGGCACGCTCAGCAGCGACGAGCGCCTCGAATACGAGGACCACCTCGCCGGCTGCGCGCAGTGCCGTGACGCCGTGGCCGAGATGTCCGGGATGCCGGGGCTGCTCGGACTGCTCGACCTCGACGACGTGACCGCTCTCGACGACGAGCAGCCGTACCCGCCGCTGCGCCCCGAGGTGCTCGACAACGTCCTGGCCAAGGTGCGGTGGCGCCGCCGCCGCAGCCGGTGGGTCACCTCGGCCGTCGTCGGTCTGGCCGCCGCGGTGCTGGCCGTCGGCATTCTGCTGGTGGCCCGGCCCGCGATCATGGGGTTCGAGGACGGCACGACGACCCAGAACACCGCGCAGATGGTCGACATGGTCAAGATGGCCCCCACGCCGATCAACGCCAGCATCGCGCTGACCGACTTCGGGTGGGGCACCCGCATCGACATGTCCTGCTCCTACGGCCAGTGGGGCGACAGCAACACGCCGCCCAAGGACCTCGGCATGGTCGTCGTCGGCCGCGACGGCACCCGGTCGCAGATCGCGACCTGGTTGGGGATCCCCGGGGCGACCGCCCTGCCCAGCGGGACCACCCCGATGCAGAGCGATGACATCGCCGCGGTCCAGATGGTCTCGATGAACGACGGAAAGGTGCTGCTGGAGAAGCAGCTGTGATGCGGTAAGAAGAGGCGTGCGCCCTGATCCGATTGCCGCTGCCCGCGCCAACTGGGAGAGCTCCGGGTGGGGCGACGTGGCCGACGGCATGGTCGCGGTGACGTCGGTGATGCGAGCCCACCAGATCCTGCTGGCCCGCGTCGAGGCCGCGCTGCGGCCCTACGATCTGAGCTTCTCGCGCTTCGAGCTGCTGCGGCTGCTGGCGTTCAGCCGGACCGGCGCGTTGCCGATCACCAAGGCGTCGGACCGGTTGCAGGTCCACGTCACCAGCGTCACGCACGCGATCCGCCGGCTGGAGGCCGATGGCCTGGTCGAGCGGATCCCGCATCCCACCGACGGGCGCACGACGCTGGTGCGGCTCACCGATCTCGGGCGGTCCACGGTCGAGGACGCCACCGTCACGCTCAACACCGAGGTGTTCGCCGACATCGGCATCACCGGCGAACAATCGCGTGCGCTGGCCTCGGCCATCGAAACGCTGCGCCGTGCCGCTGGAGATTTCTAGTTCTCGGCAGCCGGCCTCAACGGCTGGGAAGCGGGATCGTCGCGGTGACCGTGGTGCCCGCACCGGGCCGGGACCGGATGTTGAGCCGGCCCCCGACGATCTCGGCGCGTTCGGCCATCGACAGCAGCCCGTAGCCGCCCATCTCGTCGCTGCCGAGCGGGCGCTCGAGGGTGTCGAAACCGACGCCGTCGTCGGCGATTTCCAGGCGGGCGGTCTGGTCGTCGGCGTGGAACGCCAGCCGGGCCATCGTCGCGCGCGCATGTTTGACGACGTTCTGCAGGCACTCCTGGGCGATCCGGTAGAGGGCGAGCTCGATGTGATCGGGCAGCCGGGTGTCGGCCAGGTCGGTGTTGATCTTGACCTGCGGGATCGATCGGGCCAGGCTGGCCAGACCGCCGGACAGACCCAGGTCGTCCAGCACCGGTGGCCGCAGACCACTGATCGCGGCGCGGGCCTCCTGCAGGGTCAGATCGGCCAGCTCGCGCGCACGGTCCAGCTGCTCGGTCAGGGCCTCGCGGTCATCGGGGGAGCGCGCGGCCTGCGCGGCGGCGTCGAGCCGGTAGGACAGCGTGACCAGCCGCTGCGAGATGCCGTCGTGGATGTCGCCGGCCAGCCGGCGCCGCTCGATCTCCTGCGCCTCGATGACCTGCTCGACGAAGTTCTCGTGGGCGCGTTCGCGGGCCACCAGCTGGCGATGCAGCCGGGCCTGGTGCATGGCTCCGGCGATGAGCCGGCCGATCACCAGCAACAGCTCCACATCGCGGTCGCCGAAGTCGCGTTCGGCCGCGGTGTGCACGTTCAGCACGCCGACCAGCCCGCCCGGTGTCGACTCCATCGGCACCGACACCATCGAGGTGAAGTCGCGCCCGCGCAGCGACTGGAACGGCAGGTAGCGAGGGTCGGACTCCTTGTCTCGGCGGATCACCACCGGTTCCAGGTGGCTGGCCACCCAGCCCGAGATGCCCTGCCCGAGCGGCAGCCGGATCTTGCCGACTTCGGCGTCGAACGGTGGGGTGGCGCCCGCCAGCGTCAACGATCGGTCGGTGTCGTCGAGCACGTGGACGAAGCAGACGTCGCTGTCGGTGGCCGCGGTGATCATCCGGGCCGCCGCGGCCGCCAACGGTTCCACGCCGGGGCCACGCGAGGCCGCCTGGATCAGTTCGCGCAGCAGCGCCAACTCCCGGTCCGCTGTCAGAACCGGCCGAGCGCTCACTGGTAGATGCCTTCCCGCAACGCGGTGGCCACCGCGCCGGTGCGATCACTGACGCCGAGCTTGCGGTACAGCGAGCTCAGATGGGTTTTCACGGTCTCGTCGCCGATCACCAGCTTGGCCGCGATCGCGCGATTGGACAGGCCGTTGACCACCAGCGCCAGGATCTCGCTCTCGCGCTGGGTGAGGCCCTGGCGGGCACCGGGCCAGAACTCGTCGCGCTGCAGGCGCGCCGCAGTGTCGACCGCGCGCGCCGCCATCACCGGATCGATGGCCGTCGCCCCGGTGTGGACGAACTCCAGCTGGCGGACCAGTTCCTCGCTGCTGATGCTCTTGAGCAGGTAGCCCGCCGCCCCGACCCGCAGTGCCTGGAACAGGTACTGCTCGTCGTCGTAGACCGAGAGCATCACCACCCGCCGGTTCGGGTCGCGCTCGCGGAGTCGCTGGCACAGGTCCAGCCCGCTGGAACCCTGCATGCGCACATCGCACAACACGATGTCGGGGTCGAGGTCGGCGATCACGTCCATGGCCCTCTCCGCGCCGACGGCCTGGCCCACCACGGTGACCCTGCTGGCGAACGCCGTGAGCATCGCCTTGAGGCCTTCGATCACCATCTCGTGGTCGTCGACCAGCACGATCCGCACCGGTTCGGTGCGCTCCGACGGGCTGGTCATGGCCCTCACCTTAGAGGCGGACCCGCGAATCCCCGCCGAATCCCCCCAATGGGGGAGGCGGCCGCAGTGTGACCTGGGCCACCATTACCGTCGTGGAGCCCTTACAGCAGAAAGCATGGCGCGCCGGCCGGTTCTGGTGGGACTGGCCCCGCCCCAGCGACAGCACGACGCCGTCTCTGCAGCCCACGCTGCAGGCGGTGATCTTCGACCTCGACGCGATCGCCGACATCGACTGCGCCGGCCATCGACTCGCGTTCAACGCGGCGTTCGCCGAGCTCGGCCTCGACATCGTGTGGTCCGAGTCTCGCTACCGGCAGCTGCTCGCGCTCAGCGACGAGCGTCGTCGGGTGGCCGCCGAACTGCGCAAGCGCGGTGTGTGCTCCGACTGCGATGTGCTCGCCGAACTGCTGGTCGACGACATCTGTGCACGCAAGAACCGGATCCTCGCCGAGACGATCCTCGACGCGGACATCACCGCGCGTGCCGGCCTGGCGGACCTGATCACCGAGGCCTACGCGGCGGGCATCAGTGTCGGTGTGGTGAGCTCGGGCAGCCACTCCTGGGTGGGGCCGCTGGTCCGCCAGCTCGTCGGCGACGGCGTGGTCACCGCGATCGTCACCGCCGAGGATGCGCCCGGCGTCGACCTGTTCCGCGCCGCGCTGACCGAGCTCGGTGTCGCGGCCCGATGTTCGCTGGCGTTCGCGGGGTCGCCGGCGAGCTGCAAATCCGCGACCGCGACCGGGATGGCGACGGTCTCGGTCACTCCCGAGGGAGCAGGCACCCTGCAGAGGATCGCCGACTGCAGGCAGGTGCACGACTCCTGGCGCGACACCCACCCCACCCCGACCGCCGCCTAGCTCCGCGGACCGACCGCGCGACCTATCCTGGCGCGGGTGAGCACGACCCGATCGCGCAACGCGTCGAAGACGCGCGCCGACATCCTGGCAGCGGCCCGCGCGCGGTTCGGCTCCGAGGGCTATCAGGCCACCACGATGCGTGCGGTGGCCGCCGATGTCGGTGTCGACCCGGCATTGATCAACCGCTACTTCGGTAGCAAGCAAGAGCTGTTCGCCGAGGCCGCCGACTTCACCCTCGACCTGCCCGATCTCACCACCGTGGCGCCCGACGACATCGCCGATGTGCTGCTGTCCCGGTTCTTCGCGATCTGGGAGCACGACAGCACCTTTCTGGCACTGCTGCGGGCGGCGATGACGAGTGAGTCCGCGGTCGAGACGATGCGGCGGGTGTTCGCGACGCAGGTCGGTCCTGCGCTGACGGTGGTCACCCCCGACCATCCGGCCCAGCGCGCCGGCCTGATGGGCGCGTTCGTCATCGGCCTGGCCGTCAGCCGCTACGTGATGGCGAATCCCGCGGTCGCCGACTTGAGCCGAGCCGAGCTGATTCGCTTCGCCCGCCCGGTGATCCGGCGGATTCTGCTCGAACCTCTCTAGCCGCGCAGCATCTCGATCACAGCGCTGAAGTCCTTGTCGGCGTGGTCTTCGTTGAAGCGGGCGTAGATCTCGGCGGCGTGGGTGCCCAGTGGGGCCTGCGAGCCCGTTGACGTGACCGCGGCCATCGCCAGACCGAGGTCCTTGTTCATCAACGCGGTCGCGAACCCCGGCGTGAAGTCGTTGTTGGCCGGTGACGTCGGGACCGGTCCCGGCACCGGGCAGTTCGTGTGCACCGCCCAGCAGTTGCCCGTCGCGCCGGTGATCACGTCGAACAGCGATTGCGCGGGCAGGCCGAGTTTCTCGGCGAGCACGAACGCCTCCCCGATCGCGATCTGCTGCACGGCCAGCACCATGTTGTTGCACAGTTTGGCGGCTTGCCCGGCCCCCGAATCGCCGCAGTGAATGATCTTGCCCGCCATCGGTTCCAGCACCGGGCGGGCCCGCTCGACGGCCTCGGTGTCGCCACCGAGCATGAACGCCAGCGTGCCGGCGGTCGCACCTTTGATGCCCCCGGAGACGGGCGCATCGATCTGAGCGAGGCCGCGGTCACCTGCCTGGCTGTGAATCGTGCGGGCGTCGTCGACCGAGATCGTCGAGGTGTCGATGAACAGCGCACCCTCGGCGGCGGCAGGCAGCACCTCGTCGTACACGGCTTTGACGATGCCGCCGTTCGGTAGCGACGTGATCACCGCGTCGGCGCCATTGACCGCATCGGTGCCGGAATCGAACGTCGTGACACCCTTCTCCCCGGCGGCATCACGCAGGTGCGGCACCGGATCGAAGCCGCGCACGGTGTGCCCGGCGGCCGCCAGATTCGCCGCCATCGGCCCGCCCATGTGGCCCAGCCCGAGGAACGCGATCGTCGACATGATTCTCCTCTTCAGGATGCGCGGATGCGGGCCGCGGCAGCACGCCCGATGACCACCCGCATGATTTCGTTGGTGCCCTCCAGGATTCGATGCACCCGCAGATCGCGGACGATCTTCTCGATCCCGTACTCCCGGAGATAGCCGTATCCGCCGTGCAACTGCAGCGCGGAATCGGCGACGTCGAAGCACGCGTCGGTCACGTACCGTTTGGCCATCGCGCACAGCTCCACCCGGTCAGGGTGATCGGCATCGAGCGCAGTCGCCGCTCGCCACAACATCATTCGCGATGTCTCAAGGGCGGTCGCCATGTCGGCCAACATGAACCGAATCGTGGGCTCGTCGAGCAGCGGGCCGCCGAAGGCCTGGCGGTCGGCCAGGTACGCGGTCGCTTTGTCGTAGGCAGCCTGCGCCCCGCCCAGCGAGCACGCCGCGATGTTGATGCGGCCGCCGTTGAGGCCCTTCATCGCAATGCCGAACCCCGTGCCCTCCTCGCCGCCGAGCAGGGCGTCGGCGGGAACCCGAGCACCCTCGAGGATGACCTGCGCGGTGGGCTGCGCGTTCCAGCCCATCTTCTGCTCGTCGGCACCGAAACTCAGCCCCGGCGTGTCCTTCTCGATGACGAACGCGGAGATGCCCTTGGGGCCTTCGGCCCCGGTGCGCGCCATCACCACGTAGACGTCGGAGCTGCCCGCGCCCGAGATGAACTGCTTGACGCCGTCGAGCACCCAGCCGTCACCGTCGCGAACCGCCCTCGTGCGCAGGGCGCCGGCGTCGGAACCGGCGCCGGGCTCGGTCAGGCAGTAGCTGGCGATCGCGTCCATCGACGCCAGCCGCGGCACCCACGTCTTGCGCTGCTCGGCGGTGCCGAAACTGTCGATCATCCACGCACACATGTTGTGGATGGACAGGAACGCGGCGACGGTGGGATCGGCGGTCGCCAACTGTTCGAAGATGCGGACCGCGTCGATGCGGCGTAACCCGCTGCCGCCCACGTCTTCTCGGCAGTAGATCGCGGCCATCCCCAGTTCGGCCGCCTCGTGCAGCACGTCGGTGGGGAAGTGGTGCGTCTCGTCCCACTCCAACGCGAACGGTGCCAGCCGCTTCGCGGCGAAGGCGGCGGCCGTTTCGGCGATGACGCGGTCGTCATCGTCGAGACTGAAGAAGTCCATGCTGCCCGCTATTTCATCGTGGGGATGACGAACTCCGCGCCATCCTTGATGCCGGACGGCCAGCGCTCGGTGACGGTCTTGACCTTGGTGTAGAACTGGATCGACGCCGGACCGTGCTGGTTGAGATCGCCGAATCCGGACCGCTTCCAGCCGCCGAAGGTGTGGTAGGCCACCGGCACCGGGATGGGCACGTTGACGCCGACCATGCCGACCTGCACCCGGGAGACGAAATCGCGCGCGGCGTCACCGTCCCGGGTGAAGATCGCGACACCGTTGCCGTACTCGTGCTTGCTCGGAAGGCTCAGCGCCTCTTCGTAATCCGTCGCGCGCACGATGCACAGAACGGGGCCGAAGATCTCGTCGGTGTAGATCGACATGTCGGTGGTCACGTGGTCGAAGAGAGTCGGTCCGATGAAGAAACCATTCTCCAGGCTCTGGTCGTCAAAAGAGAGTTCGTCAGTGGTGCGTTCGCGGCCGTCGACCACCAGTTCTGCGCCGGCTTCCACACCCTGGGCGATGTAGCTCTTCACGCGCTCGAGTGCGGCAGCGGTGACCAGTGGTCCGTAATCGGCCTTCGGGTCGAGGCTGTGCCCGACACGGAGCTGGTTCACCCTCTCCACCAAGCGGTTACGGAGCCGGTTCGCCGTCTCTTCGCCGACGGGGACGGCGACGCTGATCGCCATGCACCGCTCGCCCGCGCTGCCGTACCCGGCGCCGATCAACGCGTCGACGGCCTGGTCGAGATCCGCATCGGGCATCACGATCATGTGGTTCTTCGCGCCGCCGAAGCACTGGGACCGCTTGCCGTTGGCCGCGGCGGTGGAGTAGATGTACTGCGCGATGTCCGAGCTGCCCACGAAGCCGACGGCCTGGATGTCGGGGTGAGTGAGGATGGCGTCGACGGCTTCCTTGTCGCCCTGGACCACCTGGAAGACCCCGGCGGGCAGGCCGGCCTCGAGGAACAGTTCGGCCAGTCGCACCGGGACCGAGGGGTCCCGCTCAGAAGGCTTGAGAATGAATGCGTTTCCACACGCGAGCGCCGGCCCGGCTTTCCACAGCGGGATCATCGCGGGGAAGTTGAACGGGGTGATGCCGGCGACCACGCCGAGGGGCTGGCGGATCGAGTAGACGTCGATGCCGCCGCCTGCGCCCTCGGTGAACTCGCCCTTGAGCAGATGGGGGATGCCGATCGCGAACTCGATGACCTCGATGCCGCGCTGGATGTCACCCTTGGAGTCGGCGACGGTCTTGCCGTGCTCGATGCTCAAGAGTTCGGCCAGCTCGTCGGTGTTGGCGTTGGCTAGTTCGATGAACTTCATCATCACGCGGGCGCGGCGCTGCGGGTTCCAGGCGGCCCACTCCTTCTGCGCCTTGACGGCGGTCGCCACCGCGGTGTCGACGTCGGCCTTGCTCGCGAGGAGAACCTGAGCCTGCACGGCACCGGTGCTGGGGTTCAACACGTCCGCCGTCCGAGTGGAAGCCAGCTCGCTGCGCTTGCCGTCGATGAAGTGGGGGATTCGTGTGGTCATGAGTCGGCCTTTCAGATGCGACTGAGTGTCGATAGTTGGATATCCTAGTAATTGTGGAGGGGTGCTGGCAAGAGGCCTGCCCGAAGACGAGGGGCTCTAGCCGCGGAGCTTCTCGGCGAACGCGACGCACTCTTCCCACGTGGGGAGGACACCGCTGGAATTCGCGTCGGCCAGGGACGGGGCGGCGCGGTCGCGATCCGACAAGATCAGGTCGGCCGCGGGCAGCCAGGCCGACCAGTCGATGCCCAGTGCCGGGTCGAGTGGGTTGATCGTGTGCTCGCGGGCGGGGTCATAGCCGGCCGAACACAGGTAGGTGACGATCGAATTGTCCTGCAGCGCAAGGAAGGCGTGCCCCAGCCCCTCGGACAGGTACACCACTCGATGGGTCTCGTCATCCAGCCTCACCGCATCCCACGTGCCGTAGGTGGGGGAGCCGACCCTGATGTCGACGATGACGTCCATGACGGCGCCGCGCAGGCACGTCACGTACTTGGCCTGGCTGGGCGGCAACTGCGCGAAGTGCAGGCCACGCAGGACTCCGGCCGAGGACACCGAGCAGTTCGCCTGCCGCAGATCGAGAGAATGCCCCGTCATCTCGGAGAACGACGCGTCGGTGAACCATTCGAAGAAGGCGCCGCGCGAATCGGCATGCACCGTCGGCGTCAACTCCCAGGCGCCGGGGACCGCGAGTTCGCGCGTTTTCATCCTTCGCGCACCAGGTAGCGCGCCTCGACCGCGTCTTTGAGCGGCGCCCACCAGGATTCGTTGTCGCGGTACCAGGCGATCGTCTCGCGCAACCCCTCCTCGAAGTCGGTGTGCCGCGGCGCCCACCCGAGGTCGTCGCGCAGCGGGCCGGGGTCGATGGCGTACCGCAGGTCGTGGCCGGCCCGATCGATGACATGATCGAAATCGTCCTCGGCACGGTCCATCAGCCGCAGGATCGTGCGCAGCACGGTGAGGTTGTCCCGCTCGCCGTTAGCCCCGATCAGATAGGTGCGGCCGATGTCGCCGTCGGTCAGGATGCGCCACACCGCGGAATTGTGGTCCTCCACGTGGATCCAGTCCCGCACATTGGCTCCGGCGCCGTACAGTCGCGGCCGGCGCCCCGTCAGGATGTTCGTGATCTGCCGCGGGATGAACTTCTCCACATGCTGATAGGGGCCGTAGTTGTTCGAGCAGTTCGACAGCGTCGCCGCGACCTTGTATGAGCGCACCCAGGCGCGTACCAGCATGTCCGAGGCGGCCTTGGTCGACGAATACGGGCTCGACGGGTTGTACGGCGTGGCCTCGGTGAACCGCACCGGGTCGCCCAACGGGAGATCCCCGTACACCTCGTCGGTCGAAATATGGTGCAGCCGAACGTTGTTGAGGCGCACCGCTTCGAGAATCGTGAACGTGCCCAGCACATTGGTGTGCACGAACGGCGCCGGATCGGCCAGCGCGTTGTCGACGTGGGTCTCGGCCGCGAAGTGCGCGACCGCGTCGGACTCGGCGACCAGGCGGCCGACCAGGTCCGCGTCGGTGATGTCACCCTCGACCAGGCGGATGTCCCCCTCTACCGGCGCGAGCGACTCGCGGCTCCCCGCGTATGTCAGCGCGTCGAGCACGGTCACGTGCACGTCGTCGCGTTCACGCACCGTGGCATGGACAAAATTTGCACCGATGAAGCCGGCGCCCCCCGTGACCAGCAATCGCATGGTTGTCGACTCTATCGGTCGCAGCCGAGTCAGGCTTGGGTCAGTCCCAGAGGACGGGCCAACTCCTCCAGTGTCGACATCAGCTCGTCGCCGCCGCCGAGCACCTGGATCGCCACGTGGTCCGCACCGGCCTGCAGGTGCTCGTCGAGCCGCGCCACGATCTGGTCCACTGAGCCGTAGGCGACCACCGCATCGATGAAGCGGTCGCTGCCCGGCCGTTCCAGGTCCTCGTCGGTGAAGCCGAGCCGTTTCCAGTTGTTGACGTAATTGCTCAACCCCAGATAGAAGTCCACGGTCTGCCGCCCGACCTCGCGTGCCGTGGCCGGATCATCGGTGAGCACGACCTTGTGCTCCGGAGCGAGAAGCACGGTGGGGCCGAGCAGCTCGCGCGACTGACCGGTGTGCACCGGGGTGGTCAGATAGGGATGCGCGCCGGCGCTGCGCTGCGCTGCCAGCTTCAGCACCTTCGGCCCGAGTGCGGCGAGCACCCGCCGGCTGGTCGGCACCTTCGCGGAGTCCAGCACGTCGAGGTAGTCGATCAACGCCTGGTACGGCTTGGTGTACTCCTGCTGGTGTTCGGGATGTCCCGCGCCGACGCCGAGCAGAAACCTGCCGGGGAAGGCCTTCTCGATGCGGTGATAGGACTCGGCCACCTCGCCGGCGTCGGCCGTCCAGATGTTGACGATGCCGGTGGCGATCTGCAGCGTCTCGGTCTTCTCCAGGATCGGTTCGACGAACTCCAGATCCGCGGCGGGCGAGGCGCCGATCCACACCGTGCCGTAGCCGAGCTTCTCGATGTCGACGGCCTGCTCCGGGGTGACCGGCTGACCGGTCCACACCCCATATCGGCCCAGCGCGGGCTTGAGTGACGGGCCTTCGGATTCGGTCACGGGTTCCCTTTCGTTGTCAGCGCAGTCCCAGCGGGCCGGCGAGCTCCGACAGCGCGCCGACCAGTTTGTCGGGCGACGTCAGCACCTGAACGGGCACGTGGTCGGCTCCCGCATCGAGGTGTTCGGTCAGGCGCGCGGCGATCTGGTCGGGGGTGCCGTAGGCGACCACGGCATCCACCAGTCGGTCACTACCCGGTTTGGCCACGTCTTGATCACTGAATCCGAGCCGTTTCCAGTTGTTCAGGTAGTTCGTCAGGTCGAGGTAGATCTTCAGCGCCTTGCGCCCGACCGCGCGGGCCCGCTCGGCGTCGGTCGTCATGACCACCTTGTGCTCCGGCGCCAGCAACGCCTCGGGCCCGATCAACTCGCGGGCGCGGGCGGTGTGCTCGGGCGTCGTCAGGTACGGGTGCGCGCCGGCCGAGCGGTCCGCCGACAACTGAAGCACCTTGGGGCCGAGCGCGGCGATGACGCGGCGAGCGCGCGGCACGCCGTATTCGTCGAGTTTGTCGAGGTACTCGGTCAGCGCGTCGATCGGTTTGCGGTACTGCTGGTGCGCTTCGGGGTGGCCGACGCCGATGCCGAGCACGAACCGATCGGGGTGCGCGGCCTGGATCCGGTGGAACGACTCCGAGACGGGACCGGGGGCTGCCGTCCAGATGTTCACGATGCCGGTCGCCACCTGCAGCGTCGTCGTCGCATCGAGCAGTGGTTCGACCCAGTCGAGTTCGGCCGGCGGTGAACCTCCGACCCAGACGGCACCGTAACCGAGTGCCTCGATCTGGGCGGCCTGCTCAGGGGTGACGCCACGGCCGAACGAACCGAACCGGCCCAGGTCGGGCTTCGCGTCGGTCACGCCGACGTCTCGGCGGGTGCGGGCGCCTCCAGCGGCAGGCACACGATGAACCGGGTGTCGCCGGGCGTGGACTGCACCGACAGGTTGCCGTGGTGCTTCTCCACGACGATGCGCCAGGCCAGGTCCAAGCCGAGTCCGGTGCCCTCACCGAACGGCTTGGTGGTGAAGAACGGGGTGAAGATCCGATCGACGATCTCCTCGGGGATCCCGGGACCGTCGTCGCAGATCTCCACCCGCACCATCGACTCGTTCTCCCGCATGGTGCGGATCGTCAGATTGCCGTGACCGTTCATCGCCTGGATCGCGTTGTCGATGATGTTGGTCCACACCTGGTTCAGGTCGCCCGGGTAGCACAGCAGCTCGGGCAGTGTCTTGTCCTTCTCCCAGTGCAGCTCGACCGGCTTGTCCTTGCCCAGCTTGTCGCCGAAGATCGTCTTGACCGTGCTGAACAGCAGTTCGTGGATGTTGGCGCTCTGATACTCGGCGCGATCCATCTGCGAGTACTGCTTCGCGCCGGCCAGCAGCGCAGAGATGCGCTTGCTCGCCTCGGCGATCTGGTTCATCAGCAGCTCGGTGTCGATCGTGTACTTCAGCCAGCCGATCGCCCCCGGCAGCGTTGCCGAGCAGTCCACGTCGTCGATGGTGGCTTCGACCCGCTCCAACCAGTCGACGTCCAGACCCGCCTCGACGAACGTCGGCGCGTAGTCCCACGCGCTGGCGATGCCGTGCTCGTCGAGCCAGTCGCCGATCTGGTCTTCGCGATCGGAGGTCTCCAGCGCCGTGAGCTCCTGGGACTTCGACTTGGCCACCTGCTCTGCGACCTCGTCCTGGATACTGACCAGCACCTTGAGCGCGGCCGGGGTGAACTTGCCGTCGGCGAGCATCGCGAGCTTGTGCCGCATCTTGCCGACGCCCTCGCGCAGGTCGGCGACCGCGCGGGCGGCGGCGCCGGCCGGGTTGTTGAGCTGATGTGTCAGCCCCGCCGACAGCTGACCCAGCGCCAGCAGTTTCTCGCGCTGGCCGAGGATCTGGCGCTGGCGGAGTCCGCCGACCATGTGCCCTTCGAGCAGGTGCACGGCCATCGGGAACTCTTTCTGCATGAACTCGGCGAAGGCGTTGGCGTCGAGCACGAAGAACTTCGACGGCCGGGTCACGCGTACCGACGCCTGGTAGACGTGTTCCTCGCCGGGGATGTAGGCCGACCAGGCGCCGCAGTACACCCCGCGCTGCGAGGTGCGGTTGGTCTCGATGTCGACGCCGCCCGAGCGTTTCGACATCACCAGCTCGCCCTCGATCAGGACGTAGAAGCACGTCGCGGGTTCACCTTCGGAATGAATCGGGCCCGGCTCGAAGGTGGCGATGTGGCCGTTGGCGCACAACGTCGCAAGCTGTTCGTCGTTGAGCGCTTCGAACAGGAACAACGTGCGCAACTCGTCGGGAACGCACTTTTCGCCCATGACAGGTCCTTCCTTACGGCCCGATCGGCAGTGAAGTAATGAAACGCGTATCGCCCGGAGTTGATTCCGCCCACAGGCTGCCGTCGTGCCTGTCGACGATGCGGGCGGCCACGTCCAGGCCCAGCCCGGTGCCCTCCCCGAACGGTTTGGTGGTGAAGAACGGGTCGAACACGCGGGCCAGCACGTCGTCTGACATTCCGGGACCGGTGTCGCAGACCTCGACGCGGATCCGGTCCAGGTCCCGCAGCGTGCGCAGGGTCAGCGTCCCCGGCTCGGCGCCCATCGCGTCGAGAGCGTTGTCGATCAGATGAGTCCACACCTGGTTCAGTTCGGCCGGGTAGCAGGGCAGCGCAGGCAGCTTCTCGTCGTAGTCGCGCACGACGGTGACGTGGGGACCCAGCCGGTGCGACCGCATCGCCAGCGTCGATTCGAGCAGACCGTGCACGTCGACGACGTCGGATGGGGCCCGGTCGAGTTGGGTGAACTGCTTGGCCTGGTCGACGAGGGTGGAGATGCGCGTGGTCGCGTCGGTGATCTCGGTGAGCAGCAGCTCGGTCTCCGCGGTGCTGGCGAGCCAGCGGATGACGGGGTTCAGGGAGCTCGGCGTGCTGCAGCACGGCGCCGCGGAGATCCGTTCCATCCAGTCGATGTCGAGGCCGGCCTCGGCGAAGATCGCGGCGTGCGACCAGGCGTCGGCCACGCCGTGGCGCTCGAGCCACTCGCCGAGCGCCTCCTCCAGGTCGGCCTTCTGCACGGACGTCAGATCGTGCGGCTTGCCGGCCACCTCGGCCACGCGGTCCTGCAGCTCGACGAGCGACGCCATCGCGTCGGGTGGCAGCGAGCGCTCGGGGAGTTCGGCCCGACGGTGCCGCATCCCCGCGATCTGAGTGCGCAGTCCCCGCGCGGCGCGCATCGCGGCAGCAGCCGGGTTGTTCAGCTCGTGGGTCAGCCCGGCCGTCATCTGCATCATCTGCACGAGCCGGTCGTGCGGGCCGAGAATGCGCCGCTGATGGAACCGGCCGTGCGAGTGCCCGACCAGCAGGTGCGTGGCCATCGGGAACTGCGTGGTCAGGAATGTGCCCAGGGTGGTGGCGTCGAGTTCGAACAGCCGCGACGGCGTGGTCAGTGTCGCGGTGTTCTCGTAGGTCGTCTCCTCGTCGAGCAGGAAGGCCGACCACGCACCGCAGTACGAACCGGGCGCGCAGGCCCGCCAGATCGGGATGTCGCGGGCGCCGGAGCGCTTCGACAGCGCGATCTCGCCGTCGAGGAGCACGTAGAAGAACTCGGCGGGCTCGCCCTCGCGGCACAGCACCCCGGCCGGGAACGTCGCGATCCGCCCGCCGGCGCACAGCGCCCCGAGCTGCTCGTCGGTGAGGCCGTCGAAGATGAACAGATCCCGGAGTTCGCTGATGTCGCAGGAGCCGGTCACGCGGTGACGCCTAGGTCTCGGCCAGGTAGCGGTGCACGAGCATGACCGCCATCGACCCTTCACCGACGGCCGCGGCGACCCGCTTGGCCGACTCCGCGCGGACGTCGCCGGCGACGAACACGCCCGGCACGCTCGATTCGAGATGATGCGGCGGGCGATCCAATGTCCAGCCGCTCACGTCCCGGAGGTCCGGGCCGGCCACGATGAACCCGTGGTCGTCGCGCACGACGACGCCGTCGAGCCACTCGGTGCGGGGCTCGGCTCCGATGAAGATGAACATCCGGCCGCAGGAGAACTCCTCGCGCTCGCCGGTGTCGCGGTGCTCGAGACAGATGCCCTCGAGGTGTCCGTCGCCCTTGACCGCATGCACGACCGTGTTGGGCATCTCCTTGATGTTGTCCTGCGCCCTGATCTGCTGGATCAGGTAGTGAGACATGGAGTCTTCGAGGGTGCGGCGACTGACGATCGTCACCGACTTCGCGGTCCGCGACAGGTACATCGCGGCTTTCGGGAGCCACCGCGACAGCGCCGTCGCGAGCGCGCTGCTGGGCTCGGTCAGCAGCGCGGTCGTGCAGGCCGCCCGCGTCCCGGTGATCGTCGCCCGATCGAGCTGACGACGCTCAGCGCGGACCGAGCGGCACTGTCCACTCGACGACGGCACCGCGCCCCCGCGCGTTGTTGACGATCCGCGCAGTGCCCCCCAGATTGTGGGCCCGGGTCGCGATGTTGTGCCTGCCACTGCCCGACCGATCAGCGTCGGAAACGCCGATACCGTTGTCCCGCACGGTGATTCGTAGATCGGTATCGGTGACGGCGACCGTGACGGACGCGGCGCTGGCCCGTGCGTGGCGGGCGACGTTGCTCAACGCCTCGCGCACGACGGCCAGCGCGGCGGCGTACAGCTCGGGCGGGACGTGCGCGTTGTCTATCGGACCGTCGAACTGCAGGTTGGGCGTGAAGTCCAGTGCGGCCGAACTGGTTTCGACGACATCGATGATCGCCGAGCGCATCCGGGTGGAGCGCTCCGGCGCCGAGATCGACTGATACAGGTTGAACACCACCTCCCTCATGTCGCGGATGATGGCGTCGGTTTCGTCGACCCGCCGAGTTCGCGCCGCCGATGACGTACACCTCGTCGTCGTCGCATTCGGAGGCCACCGACGTCGTGGCGCCGTAGTAGACACCGGCCCCGGTCAACGTCTCGCATCCTTCGGCGGTCAGCTGCCGGTACTCCACGCCCATCGCCAGGATGACGGCGCGGGTCCCGATGGCCCGGCCGTCGGACAGGTGCACGGTGCGGGCGTTGCCGTCCACTTCGAGCGCGACGACCTCGGCGGCGGTGATCAGCTCGGCCTCGAACTTCTCGGCCTGCCGGCGGGCGCGCTCAGCGAGCTGTGCGCCGGAGAGGCCGTCGGGGAAGCCGAGGTAGTTCTCGATGCGCGAACTCTGCCCGGCCTGGCCACCGGTGGCGGTGCGTTCGATCAGCACGGTCTTGAGGCCCTCGGAGGCGCCGTAGACCGCGGCCGCGAGGCCGGCGGGGCCGCCGCCGATCACCACGAGGTCGTAGAAGTCGCCGGACGGAGTGGTGGTCAGCCCGAGCGTTGCGGCCAGTTCGGCATCGGTCGGGTCGACCAGCGTCTCGCCCTGCTCGGTGACCACCACCGGCAGCGTCAACCCGTCCTGGCCCGCTGCCTCGAGCAGGGCGATGCCCTTGGGCTCGTCGGAGCGGAACCAGCTGTAGTACAGCCGGTTGCGGGCCAGGAATTCGCGGACCTCCGACGACCGGGCGTTCCACGGATGGCCGATGATCTTGGTGTGGGGGATGGCCCGCTCACCGGTGGCGCGCCACGCCTCGATCAGCGCGTCGATCACCGGGTAGAGCTTCTCCTCCGGCGGATCCCACGGCTTGAGCAGGTAATGGTCCAGGTCGACGACGTTGATCGCGTCGATCGCGGCGTGGGTGTCGGCGTAGGCGGTCAACAGCACGCGGCGCGCCATCGGGAAGATGTCCATCGCCGCTTCGAGGAACTCGATGCCGCTCATCTGCGGCATGCGGTAGTCGGCGACGAACACCGCGACGGTCTCGCCGCGCAGCTTGAGTTCGTTGAGGGTTTTTAGCGCGTCGGGACCGGACTCGGCCCGCACGATGCGGAACTTCTCGCCGTAGTGGCGGCGCAGGTCACGAGCCACCGCGCGGGAGACCGCGGGATCGTCGTCGACGGTGAGAATCACGGGTTTACGGGGCGCAGCGGCCGGGCCTGTCATCGAGTCCAATTATGCGCCCGGTGTCCAGCCGATAAGAGTCCAACCCGATCAGCACAGGGCGCAGACTGGGCGGCATGGCGAAGTCCACGATGCGGGCGTGGCGGGTCCGCACACCGGGGGCGATGGTCACCCGGCCCCTGGAGTTGGTCACCACCGACGTGCCCGAGCCGGCCGCCGGCGAGGTGCTGATCGCTGTGGCGGCCTGCGGTGTGTGCCGCACCGATCTGCACGTCACCGAGGGCGACCTGCCTGTACATCGTCCGCACGTGACCCCGGGCCACGAGGTGGTCGGCGAGGTCGTCTCGCTGGGTCTGGACACCTCGACCGACCTGCGTCCCGGTGACCGGGTGGGGGTGGCGTGGCTGCGGCACACGTGCGGGCGCTGCCGCTTCTGTCTACGCGGTCGGGAAAACCTGTGTCCGGAGTCCCGGTACACCGGCTGGGACGCCGACGGCGGCTATGCCGAATACCTGACGGCGCCGGCTGCTTTCGTTCACCGGCTGCCCGAGGGCTACACCGACGAGGAGCTGGCGCCCCTGTTGTGCGCGGGCATCATCGGCTACCGCTCGTTGCTGCGTGCCGACCTGCCGGCCGGCGGCCGGCTCGGCATCTACGGTTTCGGGGGCAGCGCGCACCTCACGGCCCAGGTGGCGCTGGCTCAGGGCGCCGAGGTGCACGTGATGACGCGGGGCGCCGACGCCCGCGAGCTGGCGCTGGCGCTCGGGGCGGCCTCGGTACAGGGCGTGGCGGACCGTCCCCCGGTGCCCCTCGACGCGGCGATCCTCTTCGCGCCCGTCGGGGAGTTGGTGCTGCCCGCCCTCGAAGCGCTCGACCGCGGCGGGACGCTGGCGATCGCGGGCATCCATCTCAGCGACATTCCCGCGCTGAACTACCAGGCGCATCTTTTCCAGGAACGTCAGCTGCGCTCGGTCACCTCGAACACCCGCGCCGACGCCCGCGAGTTCCTGGAGTTCGCAGGGCGCCATCGCATCGAGGTGACGACGCCCCACTATCGCCTGGATCAGGCCGACGCCGCGCTGACCGATCTGAGTTCCGGCCGCATCGCGGGGGCGGCGGTCCTGCACGTCTGATCGGATTTGCGACGACTGATCGGCGCGTGTGCGGGAAACCCCAAGCCATGGGGTCGGACCGTCGGCAGCTGTCGTTACGGCAGCTGATCTGGATGTGTCTCGGGGTGATCAGCGTGGTGTTCCTGGCCGTGTCGGCGGCGTCCATAACTGCGCGGGTCACCGTGGCCGCGGCGGTCGACGAGCTGAGCACCCGGGTAGCGCCGCTGCAGGACGACGTCGAGGCGCTGCGCCGCGCGTACACCGACCAGGAGACCGGGCAGCGCGGGTTCCTGTTGACCGGCAATCCCGTCTCGCTGGAGCCGTATGACGCAGGCACCGACGCCGCCCGGTCGCTCACCGACGCGCTGACCGCGCAGCTCGCCGGCGATGACCGGGGGCGCGACCTGCTCGCTGAGGTGACCGCCGCCGCGGCGGACTGGCGGACGCAGGTCGCGGAGCCGCAGATCGCGAGTCGCCGTGCCGGCCCGATCGCGCCCGAGCAGCAGTCCGCCATGGCGCTGCAGGGCAAGATCCTGTTCGACGAGCTGCGGACGCACCTGCGCGACATGGCCACCTACGCCACCGACAGCGCCGCGGCCCAGCTGCGCCGCATCGACTCGGCGCAGCGGGTAGCCAACGTCATCCTGGGCGTCGGCGTCGCGGTGTTGGCGCTGGTGGTGATCGGTGCGGTGATCGTGGTGCAACGTCGCCTCACCCGGCCGGTCGACGAGCTGGTCGCCGATGTCACCACGGTCGCCGAGGGGGACTACGACCAGCCGATCCGCGCCAGTGGTCCGCGGGAGACCACGGAGTTGGCCCGTGCCGTCGAGCAGATGCGACTGAGCCTGCGTGCCAGCACTCGTCGCCTCGTCGACAGCGAGCTGCGCGACGAGCAGGCCCGGATCGCCGCCGACCTGCACGACCGCGTCATCCAGCGGGTGTTCGGGCTCGGGCTGGGGCTCACCTCGGCCGCTGCGCGCCGTAGCTCCGATCTCGACACGTTCATCGGACCACCAGGAGTTGCGCCGACTCGGCGTGTTCGACCAGGCGGCGCGCCGGCTGATCCGGCACCGCCGCGATCTCGATGCGGACCTGCGGGAAGCGCTGCCGCCAGGGCGTCAACCGGTCGGCGACCTCGGCTTCCACCCCGGCCCGCATCTCGTCGAAGTCGAAGCCGGGGAACTCGAACGCGCCGGGCGACCACCAGGCATGCACTGCGACGAGCGGCACACCGCGGCGGGCCGCCTCGTCGAAAGGCGACGTCGAGGGCACGCCTGGAGGTGTCGGAACCGTCCAAGCCGACGACGACGGGTCCCTGGTCGCGTCCCGATGCTCCGCCGTGGATCACCGCGACCGTACCGTGCGCGCGGTGCACCAATCCGGTGCTCACGCTGCCCAGCACGGTGCGCGCCAGCGCGCCGCGACCCCGCGAACCCACCACGACGAGACCCGCGGTTCGGGACGCGTCGACGAGTGCCGTCGTCGGCGCCGTCGGCGCGAACTCGGACCGGACGACGACCGCTCCGCCTATCAGTTCGCGGGCCGTTCGCGCGGCGTCGTCGAGTATCTGGCGACCCAGCTCCCGCTGCCACTGCGGCACCCCGATCGGTGTGCGCGCCGCCGGCCATGAACTGACCGGAGGCGCGGCGGCATGCAGGACGATCAGACCCGCCCCGCGCAGCGCAGCGTCGCGGGCGGCCCATGCGAGCGCCTCGTGCGACGACGCTGACCCGTCGACGCCGACGACGACCGGGGGTTGCTGGGTGGGAGCGGTCATGTCCCCACTATTGCCGCGGATAGCTGCGTTTAGCCAGGGTGTTCGGGGAATACTGAGCCGATGGTCCGCGTGTTCCTGGTCGACGATCACGAGGTCGTGCGTCGCGGGCTGATCGACCTCCTCAGTGCCGACGAGGAACTCGAGGTCGTCGGTGAGGCGGGCACCGTGGCCGAGGCGCTGGCCCGCATTCCGGCCCTGCAACCCGACGTGGCCGTGCTCGACGTGCGGCTGCCCGACGGCAACGGCATCGAACTGTGCCGTGACCTGTTGTCCCTCTTGCCCGACCTGCGCTGTCTGATGCTGACGTCGTTCACCTCCGACGAGGCGATGCTCGACGCGATCCTGGCCGGCGCCAGCGGCTACGTGATAAAGGACATCAAGGGCATGGAGCTGGCGAAAGCCGTCAAGGAGGTGGGCGCCGGACGGTCGCTTCTGGACAACCGCGCGGCTGCCGCGCTGATGGCCAAGCTGCGCGACGCCGCCGAGCGGCCGGATCCGCTGTCGGGTCTCAGCGATCAGGAGAAGGTGCTGCTGGATCTGCTGGGGGAGGGGCTGACCAACAAGCAAATCGCGGCCCGGATGTTCCTCGCGGAGAAGACGGTGAAAAACTACGTGTCGCGGCTGCTGGCGAAACTGGGCATGGAGCGGCGCACCCAGGCGGCGGCGTTCGTGTCCCGCCTCGACCGTGCACAGCGGTCCGGCCGGGACTAGCACGCTGCGGATACGGCGATTTTGGGGCTGCCTGCCGAGCGAGTAGTATGGATCGACGGTGCGGTTTGCGCGCCGACTTCTTGCGTGTCCTGTCGGGAATTCCCGAGCTCCGGCCCACGTTGCTAGTCGGACCTGAGCTGTACCAACCAGGCCAGCACGCCCATACGAAACGAAAAGCAAGGATCGCTAACCAGTATGGCCAAGAAAGACGGTGCCATCGAGGTCGAAGGCCGCGTTGTCGAACCTCTGCCCAATGCGATGTTCCGCATTGAGCTGGAGAACGGACACAAGGTCCTCGCCCACATCAGCGGCAAGATGCGGCAGCACTACATCCGCATCCTCCCCGAGGACCGCGTCGTGGTGGAGCTCTCTCCCTACGACCTGTCCCGTGGCCGCATCGTGTACCGCTACAAGTAATCGCACACCGACGAGAAGAAGGATCGACGACAGCCGTGAAGGTGAACCCGAGCGTCAAGCCGATCTGCGACAAGTGCAGGGTGATCCGCCGGCATGGGCGGGTCATGGTGATCTGCTCCGATCCCCGCCACAAGCAGAGACAAGGCTGAGTCAGGGCTTCCGCAAGGACCTGGCCCACCACCTACACAACTGAATGACGAACTCCCAGTACCACTGAGGGCATACGGCCTTCGATCACGTCCGGCTCGGAGGCCGGACCCCGCCAAGAGTGCGGGAACGGACTGGGACCAGACCTCCGCATAGAGAAGGAAACACCCCTGTGGCACGTCTCATGGGCGTCGATCTGCCGCGCGACAAGCGCATGGAGATCGCGCTGACCTACATCTACGGCATCGGCCGTACCCGCAGCCAGGAGATCCTGGAAGCGACCGGCATCAGCCGGGACCAGCGCACCAAGGACCTCACCGACGACCAGGTGACCCAGCTGCGCGACTACATCGAGGGCAACATCAAGGTGGAAGGTGATCTGCGCCGCGAGGTGCAGGCCGACATCCGCCGCAAGATCGAGATCGGCTGCTACCAGGGCCTGCGGCATCGTCGCGGCCTGCCGGTGCGCGGCCAGCGGACCAAGACCAACGCGCGCACCCGCAAGGGCCCGAAGCGCACCATCGCCGGCAAGAAGAAGGCCAGGTAACCCGAGATGGCACAAGCCAAGAAGGGCGCGCCCAAGAAGGGTGCCGCCAAGACCCGCCGCCGGGAGAAGAAGAACGTCCCGCACGGCGCCGCGCACATCAAGAGCACGTTCAACAACACGATCGTGTCGATCACCGATCCGCAGGGCAACGTCATCGCGTGGGCCAGCTCGGGTCACGTGGGCTTCAAGGGCTCGCGCAAGTCGACGCCGTTCGCCGCCCAGCTCGCCGCCGAGAACGCTGCCCGCAAGGCGCAGGAGCACGGCGTCAAGAAGGTCGACGTGTTCGTCAAGGGTCCGGGTTCGGGCCGCGAGACCGCCATCCGCTCGCTGCAGGCCGCCGGCCTCGAGGTGGGCGCGATTTCCGACGTCACCCCTCAGCCGCACAACGGTTGCCGTCCGCCCAAGCGGCGCCGGGTCTAAGGGATAGGGAGAACTAGAACTCATGGCTCGTTACACCGGACCCGTCACCCGCAAGTCGCGCCGCCTGGGCGTCGACCTCGTCGGTGGAGATCAGTCGTTCGAGAAGCGCCCCTACCCGCCCGGCCAGCACGGCCGTGCGCGGATCAAGGAGAGCGAATACCGCACCCAGCTGCAGGAGAAGCAGAAGGCCCGCTTCACCTACGGCGTCATGGAGAAGCAGTTCCGTCGCTACTACGAGGAAGCAGTGCGTCAGCCCGGCAAGACCGGTGACAACCTGCTGCGCATCCTCGAGAGCCGGCTGGACAACGTCGTGTACCGGGCCGGTCTGGCCCGCACCCGCCGCATGGCGCGTCAGCTGGTCAGCCACGGCCACTTCACCGTCAACGGTGTGAAGGTCGATGTGCCCAGCTACCGGGTGTCGCAGTACGACATCGTCGACATCAAGGACAAGTCGATCAACACCCTGCCCTTCGAGGTGGCCCGGCAGACCGCCGGCGAGCGCCCGATCCCGGGCTGGCTGCAGGTCGTCGGCGAGCGTCAGCGCATCCTCGTGCACCAGCTGCCCGAGCGCGCGCAGATCGACGTCCCGCTGACCGAGCAGCTGATCGTCGAGCTCTACTCGAAGTAACACCCCTGGCCCGGCGAACCAGCCGGGCACAGGTCACTAGATCGGCATCAAATAGCGGTTGCCGAGAAGGAGAAGAAAACACCATGCTGATTTCTCAGCGCCCCACACTCAGCGAAGAGGTCATCGCCGAGAACCGGTCCCAGTTCGTCATCGAACCGCTGGAGCCCGGATTCGGTTACACCCTCGGCAACTCGCTGCGTCGCACGCTGCTGTCGTCCATCCCGGGCGCGGCGGTCACCTCCATCCGCATCGACGGTGTGCTCCACGAGTTCACCACCGTGCCGGGTGTGAAGGAGGACGTGACCGAGGTCATCCTCAACATCAAGAACCTCGTCGTCTCCTCGGAGAACGACGAGCCCGTCGTGATGTACCTGCGCAAGCAGGGTGCTGGTGCGGTCACCGCGGCGGACATCGTCCCGCCCGCGGGTGTGGAGGTCCACAACCCCGAGCTGCACATCGCCACGCTCAACGACAAGGGCAAGCTCGAGATCGAGCTGACCGTCGAGCGCGGCCGTGGCTACGTCTCGGCCTCGCAGAACAAGTCGTTCGACGCCGAGATCGGCCGGATCCCGGTCGACTCGATCTACTCGCCGGTCCTCAAGGTGACCTACAAGGTCGAGGCGACGCGTGTCGAGCAGCGCACGGACTTCGACAAGCTGGTCGTGGACGTCGAGACGAAGCCGGCGATCTCGCCGCGCGACGCGCTCGCGTCGGCCGGCAAGACGCTGGTGGAGCTCTTCGGCCTCGCCCGCGAGCTCAACGTCGAGGCCGAGGGCATCGAGATCGGTCCGTCGCCGACGGACGCGGCCCTGGCCGCGGACCTGGCGCTGCCGATCGAGGAGCTCAACCTCACGATCCGCTCGTACAACTGCCTCAAGCGCGAGGGCATCCACCAGGTGGGCGAGCTCGTCGCACGCAGCGAGGCGGACCTGCTGGACATCCGCAACTTCGGTGCGAAGTCCATCAACGAGGTGAAGGAGAAGCTCGCCGAGCTCGGCCTGTCCCTCAAGGACTCGCCGCTCGACTTCGACCCGTCGGCCGCCGCGTACTACGACGGCGACGACGACGAGGCGACGTTCTCGGACACCGAGCAGCAGTACTGAGCCTGCGGCTCTAGACACCTCAGCGCGTCCGGGTCCGCACCTGCGGCGCGATCACTTCCCAAGGAGCACATCCCATGCCTACCCCCGCCAAGGGCCCCCGGCTCGGCAGCGGACCGGCTCACGAGCGCCTGATGCTCGCGAACCTGTCCACCCAGCTCTTCGAGCACGGCCGCATCACGACCACCGAGACCAAGGCGAAGCGCCTGCGCCCGGTGGCCGAGCGCCTCATCACGTTCGCCAAGCGCGGCGACCTGCACGCGCGCCGTCGCGTCCTGCGCGTCGTCCGCGACAAGTCCGTGGTGCACACGCTGTTCACCGAGATCGCCCCGCAGATGGCGGAGCGTGAGGGTGGCTACACGCGCATCACGAAGGTCGGCACGCGCAAGGGCGACAACGCGCCCCTCGCGGTGATCGAGCTCGTGACCGAGCCCGTCAGCCCGAAGCAGGCCGTCGTCCGCGAGGCGGAGAAGGCTGCCGAGAAGGCGAGCAAGAAGAAGGCCGACAAGCCGTCCAAGAAGGCCGACAAGGTCGAGGACGCGCCCGTCGAGGACGCCGCCGTCGAGGACGCTCCCGCCGAGGACGTCCAGGACGCGCCCGTCGAGGACGCCACGGAGGAGAAGAAGGAGGCCTGAGCCTCCTCTTCCCGCCAGAGCCCTCCGGGGCTCGTCGCGCAGGGCCCGGGACCGTACGGTCCCGGGCCCTGCGGCGTCCCCGGCTCTGGCGAGCCTCCGGCCCTGTCGTGTTCCCCCGGTCGATCTCGCGTGGAGCAGGGCCTACGGTCGAGACGTGACCTCCACCGACGCGTCGCCCGGGAC
>JAEXZY010000016.1 GCA_023404955.1 Actinomycetes bacterium | reverse complement strand
ACTGGTGTCCGGTGTCGAAGATGAACGGATCGTCCGGCGAGGAGAACGTGCGGTGCAGCGCGATCGTCAGCTCGACGACGCCGAGGTTCGGACCGAGATGCCCGCCCGTGCGGGAGACGTTCTCGACGAGGAAATCGCGGATCTCCTGCGCCAGATCGGCCAACTGCTCGGCGCTCAGACCGTCGAGGTCCCTGGGTCCTGAGATGCTCGGAAGAATGGGCATCGGCACCTCCTCACCTGCTGTGTCGTCGGTCGCGGACTCGGTATCCGGGGCCTCATCGATGGTACCGCCAACCCCGGAGAATCCCCCGGGAGGCGCACCCCCTGGCATGACGAAGGGGACCCGGCTACGATGCGCCGGGTCCCCTGTCGGAGTGCTCAGACGAGCGAACGCAGAACGTACTGCAGGATGCCGCCGTTGCGGTAGTAGTCCGCCTCGCCGGGGGTGTCGATGCGCACGACCGCGTCGAACTCGATCGCGTCGCCACCCTCCTTGGTTGCCTTGACGTGCACCGTCTTCGGCGTCTTACCCTCGTTGAGCTCCTCGATGCCGGTGAAGTCGAACGTCTCGGTGCCGTCGAGCTTCAGCGACGCGGCCGATTCACCCTCGGGGAACTGCAGCGGGATCACGCCCATGCCGATCAGGTTCGAGCGGTGGATGCGCTCGAACGACTCGGCGATCACCACCCGCACGCCCAGCAGGCGTGTGCCCTTGGCCGCCCAGTCGCGCGAGCTGCCGGAGCCGTACTCCTTGCCGCCGAGCACCACCAGCGGGATGTCCTGCTCCGCATAGTTCTGCGCCGCGTCGTAGATGAACGCCTGCTCGCCACCCTTGGTGAAATCGCGGGTGTAGCCGCCCGACACGTCGTCGAGGAGCTGATTACGCAGCCGGATGTTGGCGAACGTACCGCGGATCATCACCTCGTGGTTGCCGCGGCGCGACCCGTAGGAGTTGTAGTCCTTCTTCTCCACGCCGTGGGCATCGAGGTACTGCGCGGCAGGGGTGCCCGGCTTGATGCTGCTGGCCGGCGAGATGTGGTCGGTGGTGACCGAATCGCCAAGCAGCGCAAGCACTCTGGCGCCGGAGATGTCGCTGACCGGCTCCGGCTCGGCGGGCATGCCGTCGAAGTACGGAGGCTTGCGGACGTACGTCGAATCGTCGTCCCACTCGAAGGTGTCGCCGCTGGGGGTCGGGAGGTTGCGCCACCGCTCGTCGCCCTTGAACACATCGGAGTAGTTCTTGACGAACATCTCGGTGTTGATCGCCTCGGCGATGGTGTTGTCGATGTCCTTCTGGCTGGGCCAGATGTCCTTCAGGAACACGTCGTTGCCGTCGGTGTCCTGGCCCAGGGGATCGCTGTTGAAGTCGAAGTCCATCGAGCCTGCGAGCGCATAGGCGATGACCAACGGCGGGGAGGCCAGGTAGTTCATCTTGACGTCGGGGTTGATGCGGCCCTCGAAGTTGCGGTTACCCGACAGCACTGCCGTCACCGACAGGTCGTTGTCGTTGATCGCCTTGCTGATCTCCTCGGGCAGCGGCCCGCTGTTGCCGATGCAGGTGGTGCAGCCGTAGCCCACGAGGAAGAAGCCCAGCTTCTCCAGATAGGGCCACAGGCCGGCCTTGTCGTAGTAGTCGGTGACGACCTGCGAGCCGGGGGCCATCGTGGTCTTCACCCACGGCTTGGTGGTCAGACCCTTGTCGACGGCGTTCTTGGCCAGCAGCGCGGCGCCGAGCATCACCTCCGGGTTGGAGGTGTTGGTGCACGACGTGATCGCGGCGATGACGACGGCGCCGTGGTCCAGCACGCAGTCCCCGCGCTCCTCGGAGCGCACCGTGATCGGGTTCGTGGGCCGGCCCTCGGCACCGTTGGCCGCCGACGGCGTCGCGTCGACCGCGTCTTCCTCGGCGAAGGACAGCGACACCGGATCACTGCCCGGGAACGTCTCCTCGACCGCCTCGTCGACGTTCGAATGCGTGGGGGTGTTCCCATTCTCGACGTAGTTGTGGATGTCCTTGCGGAACGCCGACTTCGCGTCGTCGAGCGCGATGCGGTCCTGCGGGCGCTTCGGGCCGGCGATCGAGGGCACCACGTCGGCCAGGTCGAGCTCGAGGTACTCGGAGAACTTGGGCTCGCGGCTGGGGTCGTGCCACATGCCCTGCGCCTTGGCGTAGGCCTCCACGAGGGCGAGCTGCTGATCGCTGCGCCCGGTCATCCGCAGGTAGTCGATCGTGACGTCGTCGATCGGGAAAATTGCTGCGGTGGAACCGAACTCGGGGCTCATGTTGCCCAGCGTGGCGCGGTTGGCCAGCGGCACCTCGGCGACACCCTCGCCGTAGAACTCGACGAACTTGCCGACCACGCCGTGCTTGCGCAGCATCTCGGTGACGGTGAGCACGACGTCGGTCGCGGTCACCCCGGCGCGACGCTCGCCGGTCAGCTTGAAGCCGACGACGCGGGGGATGAGCATTGACACGGGCTGACCCAGCATCGCGGCCTCGGCCTCGATACCGCCGACGCCCCAGCCGAGCACACCAAGGCCGTTCTCCATCGTGGTGTGGCTGTCGGTGCCCACACAGGTGTCGGGATAGGCGACGCCATCACGATCCATCACGACGCTGGCCAGGTACTCGATGTTGACCTGGTGCACGATGCCGGTGCCGGGCGGCACGACCTTGAAGTCGTCGAAGGCGCCCTGACCCCACCGCAGGAACTGGTAGCGCTCGCCGTTGCGTTCGTACTCGATCTCGACATTGCGCTCGAACGCGTCGGGGCGGCCGAACAGATCCGCGATCACCGAGTGGTCGATCACCAGGTCGGCGGGGGCCAGCGGGTTCACCTTTTGCGGGTCGCCGCCGAGAGCGCCGACCGCCTCGCGCATCGTGGCCAGGTCGACGATGCACGGCACGCCGGTGAAGTCCTGCATGATCACCCGGGCCGGGGTGAACTGGATCTCGATGCTGGGATCCGCGGACGGGTCCCAGTTCGCGATCGCCTCGATGTGGTCCTTGGTGATGTTGGCGCCGTCTTCGGTGCGCAGCAGGTTCTCGGCGAGCACTTTGAGGCTGTAGGGAAGTTTTTCGGTGCCCGGCACCGCGTCCAGACGGTAGATCTCGTAGCTGCTGTCTCCGACCTCGAGCGTGTCCTTGGCTCCGAACGAGTTCACGGATGAATTCTTGCTGCTCACATCAACTCCCGGCTTGAATCATCGCCGCGACGGGCTGTGTCGTCGGCGCTTGTAACCCTAACAGTACGCTTGTCCTGTATGTAACCCCAGGGTGCTGCCCAGTCTTGTCGCCCGGGCCGCGGCACGCCACCCTCAGTCCTGTCCCTGAGGTCGGCTACGGTGCTCCTGTGACCGGACCGCAGGTGATCCCGTTCCTGCCGGCGTACATCCCGCCGTCGATCGACATGGACCGCGTACAGGCCGACGTCAAGGACGACGGCATCAGCGTGCCGCCCGCCGATCAGGCCGAGGTGCCCGCGTTGCGCGACATCGTCGCCCAGGCCCAGCAGCAGGGGATCGACCTCAAGGTCGTGGTGATCGCCGAGAACCCGCCGATCGACACTCCGTTGCGCGACATCGCGACCGAGGTCGGTGCAGCCAACCCGGGTTCCACGGTGCTCGCGCTCAGTCCGTCGTTCGCCGGCACCTACAGCACCAGCTTCGACCGCACCACGCTGGAGGCGGGCCAAGACATCGCGCGAACCGGGGATCCGGTCCAGTCGACGAAGAATTTCGTGGGGGAGTTGACCACCCCGCACTTTCCCTGGACCGCATTCACGATTGCGCTTGTTTTTCTGGTGCTGATCGGCGCCGTCGCGACGCACGCGCTGCAGAAATGGAGCAAACGGTCGACCGACTCCAGCGCAGCCTTCACCAGCGCCGATTAAGTAATTGCCGCGCGCCGCGCGAATACAAACATCACCGTTTGATAACGGCAATTGCAATTACATTGTTGTAATTCGTGACTAAAGTTTCTTTAGCGTCAGATGTGACGTACGGTGCAATCGGTGCCTGTAGTTGCAGTTGTGCTTGATGTGACTTCTGCGCGAAGCCTGAGGAGACCTGAGTCGAATGAGACGCCCCCTTGGCGGCGCGCCCGCCACCCGGTTGTGCGCCGTATCGCTCGCGTTCGGCATGGTGCTCACGACACCGCAGCTGGCCCACGCGAAGCCCGGCGACAGCCTTGCTGACCTGGTGACCGAGGTCGCCAACGTCAACCAGAAGCTGCAGGATCTCGGTGCGGCCATCCAGAGTCAGCAGGAGAGCGTCAACAAGGCGATCCTCGACGTACAGCACGCCCGCGAGAAGGCCGTGACCGCACAGCAGGACGTCGACGTCAGCGCGCGCAGCGTCAAGGATGCCGATGCGGCGATCGCCGCCGCGCAGAACAGGTTCGATCAGTTCGCGTCGGCGATGTACGTGCACGGCCCGTCGAGTTCGTATCTGTCGGCCAAGGATCCGATCGACATCCTCGACACCGCGGCCACGGGCCAAGCCCTCTCGCTGTCCACCCAGAAGGTGATGTCCGATCTCGCCCGCGCCCGCACCGAACAGGTGAACCGCGAGTCCGCCGCCCGGCTGGCCAAGCAGCAGGCCGACGACGCGGTCAAGGCCGCCGAGACCAGCCAGCAGAGCGCCGTCGACGCGCTGACCAACGCCCAGCAGACGTTCAAGTCCCAGCAGGCCGACCTCGATCGCCTCACCGCCGAACGCGCCGAAGCGCAGACGAAACTGCAAGCTGCGCAGGCTCTTTCCGCTCCCAGCGGGCAGTCCGCCGGACAGCCGGCGGGACGCTCCGGTGGCGCCGCCGCGCCGGCCGGGCCGGGCGCCAAGCCCGCACCCGCGGGCATCAATCCCGACTGGGACGCGGACCCCAGCACCGGCAACCGCAACACCGCCTGGGACATGACGCTGCCCCAGATCCCGAGCGCCTTCGTCAGCGGCGATCCGGTGCAGATCATCAACGCCGTCCTGAAGATCATCACCACCTCACTGCAGGTGACCCAAGATTTGGGCCGCAAGTTCCTGCAGAGCATCGGACTGCTGCCCACGCCGACCGGCATCACCAACGGCGCGATCCCGGTGGTGTACGGCCGGCAGGCCACCGAGTACGTGATCAAGCGCGGCATGGCGCAGATGGGCGTGCCGTACTCCTGGGGTGGCGGTAACGCCTCGGGCCCCAGCCGCGGCATCGACTCCGGTGCGGGCACGGTCGGCTTCGACTGCTCGGGCCTGATGCTGTACATGTTCGCCGGTGTCGGCATCAAGCTCGACCACTACACGGGATCGCAGTACAACGCCGGCCGCAAAGTCCCGTCGTCACAGATGCGCCGCGGCGACATGATCTTCTACGGTCCCAACGCCAGCCAGCACGTCGCGATGTACCTCGGCGACGGTCAGATGCTGGAGGCGCCCTACACCGGTTCGGTCGTGAAGATCTCGCCGGTGCGGACCAGCGGCATGACGCCCTACGTGACCCGAATGATCGAGTGGTGATCGCCCTGCGTCGCCTTCTCCTCTCGCTGACGGTCGCGGTCGCGGTGCTCTTCGGCGCCGCCGCGCCCGCCGGTGCGCAACCCGAAGCAGGTCAGTGGGACCCGACGCTGCCCAAGATCCTCAGCGCGGGAGCCCCCGGTGATCCGCTGGCCATCGCCAACGCCTCGCTGGCCGCGACGGCACAGGCCACCCAGATCACGATGGACCTCGGGCACAAGTTCCTGCAGAGCATCGGACTGGCCCCGGCCGACCCGACGGGCGTCGCCCCGGGGCTGGTGCGCGGGCCTGCCGCCATCGAATACGTGATCCGCCGGGGCGGCAGCCAGATGGGCGTGCCCTACTCCTGGGGCGGCGGCAAACCCAACGGCCCCAGCCGCGGCATCGAGTCCGGTGCGAACACCGTCGGGTTCGACTGCTCCGGGCTCACCCAGTTCTCCTACGCCGGGGTCGGCGTGCTCATCCCGAAGTACTCCGGTGACCAGTACGACACCGGCCGCAAAGTGCCCGTCGCCCAAGCCAAACGCGGGGACCTGCTGTTCTGGGGACCCGGCGGGAGCCAGCACGTCGCCATGTACCTCGGCGGAGGCCGGATGCTCGAAGCGTCGGGCAGCGCCGGCAAGGTCACCGTCAGCCCGGTGCGCACATCAGGTCTGCAGCCGTACGCGGCACGCATCATCGAATCCTGAGTAGCGGCTGAGTTAATTCGGGCGGCGTCGACGGATTCACACCCGCCTGGAATAGTTGACGGCGGGTGTCGCGCGAAAAGTATTGCGCGCGCCGCACAGACCAGCAGGTAGTGCGCATGTGGAAGGAATGTTGATGACCTCACCGAGTGGGCCGCCGCAGGGCTCTGGAGGATTCCCCGGACAAGCCCCCGGCCCCGGCTACTCCGCGGGCGCGCACGCCGCTCCCGCCCCGTCGGCACCCGCGCAGTCCAACGGTGGCCTGCAGGGCGAAGTGCACACGCTGGAACGGGCGATCTTCGAGGTCAAGCGCATCATCGTCGGGCAGGACCAGCTCGTCGAGCGCATGCTCGTCGGCCTGTTGGCCAAGGGACACGTGCTCCTCGAAGGTGTGCCGGGTGTGGCCAAGACCCTCGCGGTCGAGACGTTCGCCAAGGTCGTCGGCGGTACGTTCGCGCGCATCCAGTTCACCCCCGACCTGGTGCCCACCGACATCGTCGGTACCCGCATCTACCGCGCGGGCAAAGAGGAGTTCGACATCGAGCTCGGCCCGGTCGTGGTCAACTTCCTGCTCGCCGACGAGATCAACCGCGCACCCGCGAAGGTGCAGTCCGCGCTGCTCGAGATCATGGCCGAGCGCAAGATCTCCATCGGCGGCAAGACGTTCCCGCTGCCCAGCCCCTTCCTGGTCATGGCGACCCAGAACCCGATCGAGCAGGAGGGCGTGTACCAGCTGCCGGAAGCGCAGCGCGACCGGTTCCTGTTCAAGCTGAACGTCGACTACCCCTCCCCCGAGGAGGAGCGCGAGATCATCTACCGGATGGGCGTCAAGCCCCCGGAGCCCAAGACGATCCTCAACACCGGCGACCTGCTCCGTCTGCAGGACGTCGCGGCCAACAACTTCGTCCACCACGCGCTCGTCGACTACGTCGTCCGCATCGTCACCGCAACGCGCGAGCCGGAGAAGTTCGGGATGCCCGACGCCAAGGCGTGGATCGCCTACGGCGCCTCCCCGCGCGCATCGCTGGGCATCATCGCGGCCTCGCGGGCGCTGGCGCTGGTCCGCGGTCGCGACTACGTGATCCCGCAGGACGTCGTCGAGGTGATCCCCGATGTGCTGCGGCACCGCCTCGTGCTCACCTATGACGCGCTCGCCGACGAGATCTCGGCCGAGACCGTGGTCAACCGCATCCTGCAGACGGTGGCGCTGCCGCAGGTCAACGCCATCCCTCAGCAGGGGCATGCGGTGGGGCCGGTGGTTCCGGCCGCGGCGGCCGCGGCGAACGGCCGCTGACCTGGTGGCTTCCACTCCGTCTTCTCGGCCCTCCGGCCATCCCGGCCCGGGCCGCACCGTCGATCTGCCGTCGCTGCAGCGCGGAGAGATCCGCGATCCCGCGCTGACGGCCGCACTGCGCAAGCTCGAACTCACCGTGCGGCGCAAGCTCGACGGCGTGCTGCACGGGGACCATCTGGGTCTGTTGCCCGGCCCCGGTTCCGAGCCGGGGGAGTCGCGGATCTATCAGCCCGGCGACGACGTGCGCCGGATGGACTGGTCGGTGACCGCTCGAACCACCCAGCCGCACGTGCGTCAGATGATCGCCGATCGTGAGCTGGAGACCTGGCTGGTCGTCGACGTGTCCGCCAGCCTGGATTTCGGCACCAGCGGGTGCGAGAAGCGTGATCTGGCGGTCGCCGCGGCCGCGGCGGTCGCGTTCCTCAACAGCGGTGGCGGCAACCGGCTCGGCGCGGTCATCAGCAACGGTGACACCGTTCGCCGGGTGCCGGCGCTGTCCGGCCGCATGCACGAGCAGGAGCTGCTGCGGACCATTGCGACCACGCCTCGCGCGCCGGTCGGGGTGCGGGGTGACCTCGCCGCGGCCATCGACGCGCTGCGCCGCCCCGAGCGCCGCCGCGGCATGGCCGTGATCATCAGCGACTTCCTCGGACCGATCAACTGGATGCGGCCGCTGCGGGCCATCGCCGGGCGCCACGAGGTGCTCGGCATCGAGGTCCTCGACCCGCGCGACGTCGAGCTCCCACCCGTCGGGGACGTGATCCTCCAGGACGCCGAGACGGGCCGGACCCGCGAATTCACCATCGACGAGCAGCTCCGCGCCGACTTCGAGAGGGCCGCCGCGGCCCACCGCGCCGACGTGGCCCGCACGCTGCGGCGGTGCGACGCGCCGCTGCTGAGCTTGCGGACCGACCGCGACTGGATCGCCGACGTGGTGCGGTTCGTCGCGAGCCGGCGCCGCGGCGCGCTCGCGGCGCGGTGAACCCGAGCCGAGACGACCGAAAGATCCGCCTCGTATGACTCTGCCCCTGCTCGGCCCGATCTCGCTGTCGGGTTTCAAGCACCCGTGGTTCTTCCTGTTCTTGATCGCGGTCGTCGCTCTCGTCGCGTTCTACTTCGTCGTGCAACGTCGTCGGCAGCGGCGGATGCTGCGGTTCGCGAACATGGAACTGCTCGAGGCGGTGGCACCGGCCAAGCCGCGGCGGTGGCGGCATCTGCCCGCGATCCTGCTGGTGCTCGCGCTGGTGTCGTTCACCACCGCGATGGCCGCACCGACGCACGACGTCCGGATTCCCCGCAACCGCGCGGTGGTGATGCTGGTGATCGACGTCTCGCAATCGATGCGCGCCACCGACGTGGCACCCAGTCGTCTCCTCGCCGCCCAGGAGGCCGCCAAGCAGTTCGCCGATCAGCTCACCCCCGGCATCAATCTCGGCTTGATCGCCTATGCCGGTACGGCGACGGTCCTGGTGTCGCCGAGCGTCAACCGGGAGGCCGCCAAGAGCGCGATCGATCGTCTCCAGCTCGCCGATCGCACGGCCACCGGCGAGGGCATCTTCACCGCGTTGCAGGCCATCGCGACCGTCGGCGCGGTGCTCGGCGGCGGCGACGGCCCGCCGCCGGCACGGATCGTGCTGATGTCGGACGGCAAGGAGACCGTGCCGTCCAACCCCGATGCGCCCAAGGGTGCCTACACCGCCGCCCGCACCGCCAAGGACCAGGGGGTGCCGATCTCGACGGTGTCATTCGGCACGCCGTACGGCTACGTCGAGATCAACGATCAACGCCAGCCCGTGCCGGTCGACGACGAGATGCTGGCCAAGATCGGGGAGCTGTCCGGCGGTGACTCGTACACCGCGTCCACGCTGGAACAGCTCAAAGGCGTGTTCACCAACCTGCAGGAACAGATCGGCTACGAGACCGTCAAAGGTGACGCCAGCATCGGTTGGCTGCGGATCGGGGCGCTGATCCTCGCCGGTGCTGCGCTGGCGGCGCTGCTGCTGAATCGGAGGCTGCCAGGATGACGCTTCCCCTCCTGGGTCCGCTTTCGCTGACCGGTTTCCAGCATCTGTGGTGGTTGGCGCTGTTCCTGATCATCGCCCTGGGGCTGGCCGCGCTGTACGTGATGCTGCAGATCTCGGCACGCAAGCGGCTGCAGCGGTTCGCGAACACCGACCTGCTCGACAGCGTGTCCCCGCGTCGCCTCGGCCGCAGCAGGCACGTGGCGCCCGCCCTGATGGCAGCCGCGCTGCTGGTGTTCGCGATCGCGCTGGCGGGCCCCACGCAGGATGAACGGATACCGCGCAACCGGGCAGTGGTGATGCTGGTCATCGACGTGTCGCAGTCGATGATGGCCAACGACGTCGAACCCACCCGGCTGGCTGCCGCGCAGGCGGCGTCGAAGAAGTTCGTCGACGAGCTCACCCCCGGAATCAACCTCGGCGTCATCTCCTACGCGGGCACCGCGACGGTGCTGGTCTCGCCGACCACCAATCGCGACGCCAGCAAGCGGGCGATCGACAGCCTGCAGGTCGCCGACCGGACCGCGACGGGGGAGGCCATCCTCACGTCGCTGACCGCCATCAACACCGTCGGCGCGGTGATCGGCGGTGGCGATGCGCCGCCACCGGCCCACATCGTGCTGTTCTCCGACGGCAAAGAGACCGTGCCGGCGAACCCGGACAACCCGAAAGGCGCCTACACCGCCGCCCGCGCCGCCAACGACCAGGGCGTGCCGATCTCGACGATCGCGTTCGGCACCCCCGCCGGCTCCGTCGAGGTCAACGGCGAGCGGGTCGACGTCCCCGTTGACGACGAGATGCTCAAGAAGATCGCCGCGCTCTCCGGTGGGGACGCCTACACCGCCTCCAACCTCGACGAACTGAACCGGGTCTACACCACGCTGCAGGAGCAGATCGGCTACGAGACCGTCCGCGGTGACGCCTCGGCCGGATGGCTTCGGCTGGGCACCGTGCTCGCCGCAGCGGCCGCTCTGTGTGCGCTGCTGATCAACCGCAGGATGCCGCTCTGAGACCAGAGCCGATTTCAAGGTCACGCCCGCCAGGCACTAGGTTGACGATCATGGCGAGCACTCGAGGAGCGAACAGGTGAGCGACACTCCCAGCCACAACAGCTCAGAGACCGGCCGTCCCGCATTCGTTTCCCGCTCGGTTCTGGTGACCGGCGGCAACCGCGGCATCGGACTGGCCATCGCGCAGCGGCTGGCCGCCGACGGGCACAAGGTCGCGGTGACCCACCGCGGATCCGGGGCACCCGAGGGCCTGTTCGGCGTCGAGTGTGACGTCACCGACAGCGCGGCCGTCGACCGGGCCTTCACCGAAGTCGAAGAGCATCAGGGAGCTGTCGAGGTCCTCGTCTCCAACGCCGGCATCTCCAAGGACGCGTTCCTGATGCGGATGACCGAAGACCGGTTCACCGAAGTCATCGATGCGAACCTGACCGGAGCATTCCGGGTCGTGCAGCGTGCGTCGCGCAGCATGCAGCGCAACCGCTTCGGCCGCATCATCTTCATCGGCTCGGTGTCCGGTATGTGGGGCATCGGCAACCAGGCCAACTACGCGGCCGCCAAAGCCGGCCTGATCGGCATGGCGCGGTCGATCTCCCGGGAGCTGTCCAAGGCAGGCGTCACGGCCAACGTCGTCGCGCCGGGGTTCATCGACACCGACATGACGCGCGCGCTCGACGAGCGCATCCAGAAGGGCGCCCTGGAGTTCGTGCCGGCCAAACGGATCGGCACCGCCGCCGAGGTCGCCGGCGCCGTCAGCTTCCTGGCGTCCGAGGACGCGGGCTACATCGCCGGCGCGGTGATCCCGGTCGACGGCGGCATGGGCATGGGCCACTAAGAGAGAGAAGGACTTTCACATGGCAGGGCTTCTGGAAGGCAAGCGGATCCTCGTCACGGGGATCATCACCGACTCGTCCATCGCATTCCACATCGCCAAGGTGGCGCAGGAGGCCGGCGCCGAATTGGTGCTCACCGGCTTCGACCGGATGAAATTGATCCAGCGGATCGCCGACCGGCTGCCGAACCCGGCACCGCTGATCGAGCTCGACGTGCAGAACCAGGAGCACCTGGACTCGCTCGCCGATCGGATCACCGCCGAGATCGGTGAGGGCAACAAGATCGACGGCGTGGTCCACTCGATCGGCTTCATGCCGCAGACCGGTATGGGCATCAACCCGTTCTTCGACGCACCCTACGAAGATGTCGCCAAGGGCATCCACATCTCCGCCTACTCCTACGCCTCGCTGGCCAAGGCCGTGCTCCCGATCATGAACCCCGGCGGCGGCATCGTCGGCATGGACTTCGACCCGACGCGGGCGATGCCTGCCTACAACTGGATGACGGTCGCCAAGAGCGCGCTGGAATCGGTGAACCGCTTCGTGGCACGCGAGGCCGGCAAGGTCGGCGTGCGCTCCAATCTCGTTGCCGCCGGCCCGATCCGGACGCTGGCGATGAGCGCGATCGTCGGCGGTGCGCTCGGCGAGGAAGCCGGCGCGCAGATGCAGCTGCTCGAAGAGGGCTGGGATCAGCGGGCCCCGCTCGGCTGGAACATGAAGGACCCGACGCCGGTCGCCAAGACGGTGTGCGCGCTGCTCTCCGATTGGCTGCCCGCGACGACGGGGACGATCATCTTCGCCGACGGCGGAGCGAGCACCCAGCTGCTGTGACGTCTTTCGACGCGCTGCTCCTGCTCTCCTTCGGCGGGCCCGAGGGGCCCGAGCAGGTGATGCCGTTCCTGGAGAACGTGACTCGCGGTCGCGGCATCCCGAAGGAGCGGCTGGCCAGCGTCGCCGAGCACTACCTGCACTTCGGCGGGGTGTCACCGATCAACGGCATCAACCGCGATCTGATCACGGCGATCGAGGCCGAGCTGGCCCGGCGCGGCACCGACATCCCGGTCTACTTCGGCAACCGCAACTGGCACCCGTTCCTCGAGGACACCGTTGCGCACATGCGCGACAACGGGATTCGTCGCGCCGCGGTGTTCTCCACGTCGGCGTGGGGCGGCTACTCCGGATGCACCCAATACCAGGAGGACATCGCCCGGGGCCGCGCCGCCGCCGGCCCGGAGGCGCCACAGCTGACCAAGCTGCGGCAGTACTTCGACCATCCGCTGCTCGTCGAGATGTTCGCCGACGCGATCCACGACGCCGCCGCCACGCTGCCCGAGGAGTTGCGCGCCGACGCGCGTCTGGTGTTCACCGCGCACTCCATCCCGGTGCGGGCGGCCAACCGCTGCGGCCAGGATCTCTACGAGCGTCAGGTCGGCTACACCTCCCGGCTGGTCGCGGCCGCTGCCGGCTACACCGATTTCGACCAGGTGTGGCAGTCGCGCTCGGGCCCGCCGCAGGTGCCGTGGCTGGAACCCGACGTCGGTGACCACCTCGACGCACTCGCTGCGGCCGGCACGAAGGCCGTGATCGTCTGCCCGGTCGGCTTCGTCGCCGACCACATCGAGGTCGTCTGGGACCTCGACAGCGAACTCGCCGAGCAGGCCGAGGCGGCTGGAATCGCGTTGGCGCGGGCCACCACTCCGGGCAGCAGCCCGCGGTTCGCCCGGTTGGCCGTGGATCTGATGGACGAACTAGTGCGCCAGGCACCCGCCGCGCGGGTCGAGGGACGCGATCCGGTGCCCGGGTTCGGGTGCACCGTCAACGGCGCGCTCTGCACCCCGAACTGCAGTTCCTAGGACCGCCAGGCCGAGTGCAGGATCGCGTCGACAGCGGCCAGTCGCGCCGAGCGGACGACCGCGGTCAGCGGCCGCAACGCATCGGTGGCCAACTGCACCTCCGACGAACTCTGCCCGATGGGCAGCAACCCGGAGCTGACGCTGATGATCGCGTCCACGTGTGCCGCGTTCTCCAGTACCCGCACCGCCCGTTCGGGCGCGTGGTCCGGAATGCGGTGTGCGCGGGTCGATTCGAGCAGCTCCTCGACGAGTCGGCGCGGGTCGGCGACGTCGGCGCCCGTCGCCCCGGCCCGCAGCGCGACCAGTGCGTCGGCGGCCGAGCGAACCGCATCGCGCAGCGCGTACTCGGCCTCGCCGAGCTCGGTGTGCCCCGTCATCGGCGCGCTGTCGAGTGAGTACACCGTCCAGGACAGGCCGCACAGCTCCGGTTCGAACTCGTCCTCGTCGACCGGGTCGGTGTACTCGTCGGAGTACTCGAAGTCGGGCACCACGCCGATCGCGGCCCGGGCGTCACCGACGATGATGGCCTCGCCGGCGGCGATGGCGTCGCGGCCGAACTGAGTGCCCGGCGGCAGACCCCGGACGTCGCCCGGCACGGGTAGGGCCAGTGCGATCGCCGGCTGCGCGCTCGCCGGCCGGGACACCGTTCGCATCGTCTGCAACAACGACATGACGCCGGCGTTGTCCAGATCCGGCCACGGCAGCCCGGTTCGGTCGGCGGCGACGGAATCGTAGGCCGTGACCGAATGCGATTGCGTCCATAGGGATAACGCGTCCAACACATCGTCGGGCGCGGCGACACCGGCCAGCCAGGAGTTGGCCCACACCGAGAGCGTTGCGCTGGGACACCACATGCGGCGCAGTGTAGTTGTTAGCCGCTTCTGGAGCCGGTTGCGCGTTAGGCTTTCGTCATGCCCGTACCGCTGATCTGGCTGATCGCAGCGCTGGCGCTCGCCGGTGCCGAGGCGCTGACCGGCGATCTGTTCCTGTTGATGCTCAGCGGTGGCGCGTTGGCGGCCGCGGGATCCAGTTGGCTGCTGGACTGGCCGGTGTGGGCCGATGGGCTCGTGTTCCTCGTGGTGTCGGTGCTGCTGCTCGTCGGGGTGCGGCCGGCGCTGCGCCGTCGCATGCACGCAGGCACGGGCTTGCCCGAACCGGTCAAGGCGCTGGAGGGCAAGAGCGCCCTGGTGCTCGACCGTGTCGCCCGGGACGCCGGTCAGGTGAAGCTGGCCGGGGAGATCTGGACGGCGCGCCCGTACAACGAGAACGATGTCTACGAACCAGGAGACCAGGTGACCGTCGTGCACATCGACGGCGCCACCGCGGTCGTGTCGAAGATCGCCTGAGAGGAGTTCGGGGTGGAGGGTGCCGTCGCAGGACTGGTCCTGCTGGGTGTGCTCGTGGTGTTCGCGATCATCATCGTCGCGAAGTCGGTGGCGCTGATCCCGCAGGCCGAGGCCGCGGTGATCGAACGGCTGGGCCGGTACAGCAAGACGGTTTCGGGGCAGCTGACCCTGCTGCTGCCGTTCGTCGACAAGATCCGCGCCCGCGTCGATCTGCGCGAGCGGGTGGTGTCGTTCCCGCCGCAGCCGGTGATCACCGAGGACAACCTGACGGTCAACATCGACACGGTGGTGTACTTCCAGGTCACCAACCCCCAGGCCGCCGTCTACCAGATCAGCAACTACATCGTCGGTGTCGAACAGCTGACCACGACCACGCTGCGCAACGTCGTCGGCGGCATGACGCTGGAACAGACGCTGACCTCGCGTGACTCGATCAACGGGCAGCTGCGCGGCGTCCTCGACGAGGCCACCGGCCGGTGGGGGTTGCGCGTGGCCCGGGTGGAGCTGCGCAGCATCGATCCGCCTCCGTCGATCCAGGACTCGATGGAGAAGCAGATGCGCGCCGACCGCGAGAAGCGCGCGATGATCCTGACCGCCGAAGGCAATCGGGAGGCCTCGATCAAGCAGGCCGAAGGTCAGAAGCAGGCGCAGATTCTCGCGGCTGAGGGTGCCAAGCAGGCCGCGATCCTGGCCGCCGAGGCCGACCGTCAGTCCCGCATGCTGCGCGCACAGGGTGAACGCGCCGCGCAGTACCTGCAGGCGCAAGGCCAGGCCAAAGCGATCGAGAAGACGTTCGCCGCGATCAAGGCGGGCCGGCCCACCCCCGAGCTGCTCGCCTACCAGTACCTGCAGACATTGCCGCTGATGGCCAAGGGTGAGGCCAACAAGGTGTGGGTGGTGCCCAGCGACTTCGGTTCGGCGCTGCAGGGGTTCACCAAGCTGCTCGGCGCCCCCGGTGACGACGGCGTGTTCCGCTACCAGCCGTCCCCGGTGGAAGACGGTTTGGCCAAGCCCGAGGACGACTCCGCCGAGGTGGCCGAGTGGTTCAACACGCAGACGGACCCGGAGATCGCGCAGGCGGTGGCCCAGGCCGTCGCCGAGGCGCGTACCCCGGTCGCCGGCTCGCTCGGTTCCGGACCGCAGTATCCGCCGCTGTCGCAGCAGGCGCAGCCGCCGGCCACCGAATACACGCAGCCGGCAGCGCCGCGGCACGGCGCCCCCGAGCAGTGACCGCGGCGGCCGCGCTGCACTCGCGGCGGACCTATGCGGTGCTGGCCGCCATGCAGGCCGGCGATGCGGTGGCCTGCATCGGTCCGATCGCGCCGGTGCGCGCGGCCCTCGACGCGGTGGGCCTGCCCGAGAACGTGCGGCCGGTGCTGCCGATCGTCAAGGCCGCGTCCGCGGTGGGGCTGCTGTCGGTGTACTGGTTTCCTGCCCTGGCCCGGCTGACGACCTTCATGCTGACGGTGTACTTCACGCTGGCCGTCGGCGCCCACATCAGGGCGAAGGACTGGAGTCCTGGACTGGGGTCGGCGGCGTCGCTACTGACCCTGTTCGCGGCGATGACGGTGCAGGGGCCGCCGCCGCGCGCCGGTGGGAGCGCACCTCGAAGCTGAGCCCGGCCACGCCGAGGAGGGCCGTGCCCAGCGACACCACGAACAGCAGCGGGCTGACGTTGCCGGTCAGCGCGTCACCGAGGACGACCACCGCGGCAGTGCCCGGAAGCAGGCCCGCGATCGTGGCCAGGGTGTAGGGCAGCAGCCGCACCGCCGAGGCGCCCGCCGCGTAGTTCAGCACCGAGAACGGCACGGCCGGGATCATCCGCATCGCCATGACCGCGACCCAGCCGCGCTGCCGCAGCCGGGCGTCCAACGCATCCACTTTCGGATGGCTGACCAGCCTGCTGAGCTGCCAGCCCGCGGCGCGCACCAGCACGACGGCGAGCACAGCGCTGAGCGTGCTCGCCACGACCGCCAGCGGAATGCCCAGGTAGGGCCCGAACAGCAGGCCCGCCGCGAGGGTGAACGCCGTGCGGGGGAACGGGAACACCGTCACCACCACGTGCGCGGCCAGGAATGCCAGGGGGAACCAGGCGCCCAGGGAGGTGGCCCAGTCGCGCAGCTGCACCGCGCTGGGCAGCGGCACCAGCAGCACAACTGCGACGAGAATCACAGCGGTGCACACCATGGCCACCAACCGGGCCCTGGGCATCCCGCGCAGGGTGGCGAGCACCGTCGACGGCACGGTCCGCAGCGCGCTGACGACGGGTTTCACGACTTTCCACCCTACGGGTAAGACCTCGATCACCTCACGGCACCGACGTGAGGAACATCATTTAGCCTGATGGCTGTGCAGACAGCGGGCAATGTCGACCGATGGCGTTCTGCGGTAGCGGGCGTGCTGGCCAAATCCAGCCGCCGCGAGCCGGCCGAGCTGGGTGACGAGCCGGAGCGGGCGCTCGACTCGGACACCTACGAAGGCTTCCCGATTCGTCCGCTCTACAGCGAGGCCGACGAGCTGGCCGAGCCCGCGCTGCCGGGCCGGTGGCCGTTCGTCCGCGGCGGTGACGCGCTGCGGGACGTCAAGTCCGGCTGGAAGGTCGCCGAGGCATTCCCGGCAGAGGCGTCGAGCGTCGAGCACACCAACGGGGCGATTCTGCTGGGGCTGACCGACGGCGTCAGCGCGCTGTCGTTGCGGGTCGGGCAGGGCGGCATCGATCCCGCCGACCTGGCCGGCGTGCTGGCCGGGGTCTACCTGGACCTGGTGCCGCTCGTGGTCGAGGTGACCGGTGACGGGCAGGTGTACCGGGCCACGGCCGAGGCGCTGCTCGGCATGCTGACCGGACTGGACGACGATCAGCGGTCCCGGCTGTCGGTGGACCTCGGTGGCGATCCGCTGATCGCGCCGCTGGCAGACCGCGTCGCGCCCACGCTCGCCGACGTCACCGACATCGCCGCGGCGGCGGCACAGGATTTCGACGGGCACGTGCGGGCGATCACCGTCGACGGACCGGCGCTGCACGACCTGGGCGCGAACGCGTCCTGGGAGCTCGGCGCCGCGATCGGCGCGGGCGTGACCTACCTGCGGGCATTGCTCGAGGCAGGCCTTCCCGTCGCGAGCGCGCTGCGCCAGATCTCCTTCCGGGTCGCCGCCGACGACGACCAGTTCATGACGATCGCCAAACTGCGTGCGCTGCGGCAACTCTGGGCCCGCGTGGCCGAGGTGGCCGGAGCGCCCGAGGCCGGCGGCGCGACCGTGCACGCGGTCACGTCGCTGCCGATGATGGCTCAGCGCGACCCCTGGGTGAACATGCTGCGCACCACGGTGGCGGCGTTCGGGGCGGGCGTCGGGGGAGCGGACACCGTGCTGGTGCACCCGTTCGACGTCGCGATCGACGGCGGATATCCCGGTACCGCACGGACCTTCGCGCGGCGCATCGCCCGCAACACTCAACTGCTGCTGCTCGAGGAGTCGCACCTCGGGCGCGTGCTGGACCCGGCCGGTGGCTCGTGGTTCGTCGAGGATCTCACCCGCAGTGTGGCCGAGGCGGCGTGGCGCAACTTCCAGGAGATCGAAGCCGCAGGCGGTTTCGAGGCGGCGCGCGAGCAGGTACGCGCCCGCATCGGCGAGGTCGCCGAGCGGCGCAGCGCCGACATCGCCCACCGCCGCACCGCGGTCACCGGTGTCAACGAGTTCCCCAACCTGGCCGAAGTGCCGCTGCCGCAGAATAATCCGTTGCCGACCGTGCAGCGCTACGCCGCGGACTTCGAAGCCCTGCGTAACCGCTCCGATGCGTATCTGGCGCGCACGGGATCTCGGCCCGCCGCTGTACTCCTGCCGCTGGGCCCGCTGGCCGAGCACAACATCCGCACCACGTTCGCGGCGAATCTGCTCGCCGCAGGCGGGATCGATGCGGTGAACCCGGGACCGGTCACCGCCGACGGCGTGGCCACCGCGATCAGCGAGGCGGGCGCGGCCGAGGTCGCGATCCTGTGCGGCACCGACGCCCGTTACGGCGAGGAGGTGGGCGACGTGGTCGCAGCCGCCCGCGCCGCCGGGGTACGCCATATTCTGATGGCCGGCCCGGAGAAGGCGGTGGCGGACGCCGACCCGAAACCGGACGGCTACGTGACGGCGAAGATCGACGCGGTGTCCGTTCTGTCGGATCTGCTGACCCGATTGGGGGCATGAAGTGACCGCTACTGAGAAGCGCACCGCCATAGAGAGTTTCGCTGACGTCCCATTGCACGCCGACGGTGACGTCACCGCGCCCACCCCTGAGCAGGTCACGGAGACGACCGTCGCGGCGGCGGAGGCGCACGGCTACACCGCCGACCAACTCGATTGGGCCACGCCCGAGGGCATCGACGTCAAACCAGTGTACATCGCGGCCGACCGCGACGACGTCGTCGCCGCCGGCTACCCGCTGGACAGCCTGCCCGGCCTGCCGCCGTTCGTCCGGGGGCCCTACCCGACGATGTACGTCAACCAGCCGTGGACCATCCGGCAGTACGCCGGGTTCTCCACGGCCGCCGAGTCGAATGCGTTCTACCGCCGCAACCTCGCCGCCGGCCAGAAGGGCCTGTCGGTGGCCTTCGACCTGGCCACCCACCGCGGGTATGACTCCGACCACCCCCGCGTCGCCGGTGACGTCGGAATGGCCGGCGTCGCCATCGATTCGATCCTGGACATGCGCCAGCTCTTCGACGGCATCGACCTCGGTTCGGTGTCGGTGTCGATGACGATGAACGGCGCGGTACTGCCGATCCTCGCGCTGTACGTGGTGGCCGCCGAGGAGCAGGGCGTGCCGCCGGAGAAGCTCGCCGGGACCATCCAGAACGACATCCTCAAAGAGTTCATGGTCCGCAACACCTACATCTATCCGCCGAAGCCGTCGATGCGGATCATCTCCGACATCTTCGGCTACACCAGCGTGAAAATGCCGAAGTTCAACAGCATTTCGATCTCGGGCTATCACATCCAGGAAGCCGGGGCCACCGCCGATCTCGAGCTGGCCTACACGCTCGCCGACGGCGTCGAGTACATCAAGGCCGGCCTCGACGCCGGGCTGGACATCGATTCCTTCGCGCCGCGGTTGTCGTTCTTCTGGGGCATCGGGATGAACTTCTTCATGGAGGTCGCCAAGCTGCGTGCCGGGCGACTGCTGTGGAGCGAACTCGTCGCCGAGTTCGGTGCGCAGAACTCGAAATCCCTGTCGCTGCGCACGCATTCGCAGACCTCCGGCTGGTCGCTGACCGCCCAGGACCCGTTCAACAACGTCGCACGCACGTGCGTGGAGGCGATGGCGGCGACCCAGGGGCACACCCAGTCGCTGCACACCAACGCCCTGGACGAGGCGCTCGCGCTGCCCACCGACTTCTCGGCGCGCATCGCCCGCAACACCCAGCTGCTGCTCGCCCAGGAGTCGGGCACCACCCGGCCGATCGATCCCTGGGGCGGCTCCTACTACGTGGAGTGGCTCACCCACCAGCTCGCCGAGAAGGCGCGCGAGCACCTGCGTGAGGTCGCCGAACACGGCGGAATGGCGCAGGCGATCGACGAGGGCATCCCGAAGCTCCGCATCGAGGAGGCCGCCGCCCGCACCCAGGCGCGGATCGACTCGGGCCAGCAGACGGTCATCGGCGTCAACCGCTACCAGGTCGACGAGGATCACGAGATCGAGGTCCTCAAAGTCGAGAACAGCCGGGTGCGTGCCGAGCAGATCGCCAAACTCGAGTCGCTGCGGGCCGAGCGCGACAATGCCGCCACCCAGGCCGCGCTTGACGAGTTGTCCCGTGCCGCAGCGGCTTCCGGTCGCGCAGGCGAGGACGGGTTGGGTAACAACCTGCTGGCGCTGGCGATCGCCGCCGCCCGCGCCAAAGCGACGGTCGGGGAGATCTCCGATGCGCTGGAGAAGGTGTACGGCCGGCACCAGGCCGAGATCCGGACGATCGCCGGGGTGTACCGGGACGAGGTGGGCATGGCCAGCAATGTCAGCAGCGCCACCGAACTGGTGGCCAAGTTCGCGGAGGCCGACGGCCGCCGGCCCCGCATCCTGGTCGCGAAGATGGGCCAGGACGGTCACGACCGCGGGCAGAAGGTCATCGCGACGGCCTTCGCCGACATCGGCTTCGACGTGGACGTCGGTTCGCTGTTCTCCACGCCGGAGGAGGTGGCCCGCCAGGCCGCCGACAACGACGTGCACGTGGTCGGGGTGTCGTCGCTGGCGGCGGGCCACCTCACGCTGGTGCCCGCGCTGCGCGACGCGCTGGCCGAGGTGGGCCGGTCCGACATCATGATCGTCGTCGGCGGCGTCATCCCGCCGGGCGATTTCGACGAGCTCTACAGCGCCGGAGCCACCGCGATCTTCCCGCCCGGCACCGTGATCGCCGACGCCGCGATCGGCCTGCTGACCAAGCTCGGCGAGCGCCTCGGCTACCCGCTGAGCTAGATGACCTCACCCGACGAACTCGCTGCCGCACTCCGCGGCGGTGACCGCTCGGCGTTGGCGCGGGCCATCACGCTGGTCGAGTCGACCCGCGCGGATCACCGTCAGCGCGCCCAGGAGCTGCTGCTCGAACTGATGCCCGAGGCGGGCAGCGCGCTGCACGTCGGGATCACCGGGGTGCCCGGGGTGGGCAAGTCGACCACCATCGAGGCATTGGGCATGCACCTGATCGAGCAGGGCCACCGCGTCGCGGTGCTCGCGGTCGACCCGTCGTCGACGCGGACCGGCGGCTCGATCCTCGGCGACAAGACGCGGATGGCGCGGCTCGCCGTGCACCCGGACGCCTACATCCGCCCGTCGCCGACGTCGGGAACGCTCGGCGGCGTCGCGAAGGCGACCCGGGAGACGATCGTGCTGCTGGAGGCCGCCGGCTATGACGTCATCCTGGTCGAGACGGTCGGGGTCGGGCAGTCCGAGGTGACCGTCGCGAACATGGTGGACACGTTCGTGTTCCTGACGCTGGCCCGGACCGGGGATTCGCTGCAGGGCATCAAGAAGGGTGTTCTGGAACTCGCCGATGTCGTCGTGGTGAACAAGGCCGACGGCGAACACGCAGTCGAGGCGAAGGCCGCCGCGCGCGAGCTGGCGGGCGCGATCCGTTTGCTCTACCCCCGCGAAACCCTGTGGCGGCCGCCGGTCCTCACGATGAGTGCGCTGGAAGGCACGGGTCTGCAGGAGATGTGGGAGACGGTGCTGCGGCACCGGGACGTACTCACCGAGGCGGGGGAGTTCGAGGCGAGGCGGCGGGCTCAGCAGGTCGAATGGACCTGGTCGATGGTGCGCGATGCGGTGCTCGACCGGGTGCTGTCACATCCTGCTGTCCGGGACATCCGTGCCGACGTCGAGCGTGCGGTGCGCAATGGCGAGCTGACGCCGGCGCTTGCTGCGCAGCAGATTCTGGACGTCTCTGATCGACCGGCAAATTCTTAGCCTAACGAATCGGTAACTCTGCGCCGCTTTGCCGCGCCACGGCGTATGTTCGTTGCATTGTGACGGGCGTCAATTCCGACGAGCGCGACGGAGCGCTTCCCCACGGGGTGCAGGGAGCTGCAGACCCCGCTTTTTCGTGGGCGGTCCGGGCGTTCAAGCAGATGTTCCCGCACCGTCGCTTCGGCGGCGGCGCGCTCGCGGTGTACCTGAACGGCGAGCCCGTCGTCGATGTCTGGACCGGCTGGTCGGATCGCAGAGGGCGGCGGCACTGGACCGCCGACACCGCGCCCATGGTGTTCTCGGCGACCAAGGGGGTGGCCGCCACGGTCATCCACCGCCTCGCTGACCGCGGCCTGATCGACTACGACGCGCCGGTGTCGGAGTACTGGCGGGAGTTCGGCGCGAACGGCAAGGCGAAGATCACGGTGCGCGACGCGATGCGGCACCGTGCGGGGTTGTCGCACCTCAACGGGGCCGCCGGCACCGACTTGATGGACCACCTCGTGATGGAGGAACGGCTGGCCGCAGCGCCGGCGAGTTGGCTGGTCGGCCGACCGGCGTACCACGCGTTCACGTTCGGCTGGCTGCTGTCCGGGCTGGCCCGCTCGGTGACCGGAATCGGCATGCGGGAGCTGATCCGCACCGAGGTGGCCGCCCCGCTGAACACCGACGGGCTGCACCTGGGACGTCCACCGGTGCACGCCCCGACGCAGCCGGCCCGCATCATCGGCCCGCAGAGCAAATTCCAGAACCCGCTGTTCAATCTGGTCGCGCCGCACGTGGCCGCCCTGCCGATCTCGGCGGGCTTCGGCGCCATGTACTTCCCGGGTGTGAAGGCGTTCGTCCAGGGCGACACTCCGCTGCTGGACGGCGAGATCCCGGCCGCCAACGGCGTGGCCACCGCGCGGGCGCTTGCGCGCATGTACGGGGCGATCGCCAACGAGGGGCGCATCGACGGCACGCAGTTCCTGTCGCGTGAGACGGCTGCCGCGTTGGTGGGCAGGCGCAGCCTCCGCCCCGATCACAGCCTGATCATGCCGCTGTCGTTCCACCTCGGCTACCACGGACTTCCGCTGTTCGGCATGCTTCCCGGGTTCGGGCACGTCGGTCTGGGCGGTTCGCTGGGGTGGGCGGACCCGGAGCGGGGTCTGGCGTTCGGCTTCGTCCACAACCGGCTGCTGACCCCGTTCGTGGTCAGCGACCAGGCCGGCTTCGTCACCACCGCGGCGCTGCTCCGGCGGGGCGCGGCGACGGCCCTTCGCAGGGGATACCGGCCGGTTCCCGACTTCGGAGCACCGTTCTCCGACGTCACCGCCACAGCTGTCTGAGTGTGGCCGGGGTGGCGACTCGGGTCAGTGCTGTTTGCTGAACACTGTGATCGCGGTCCACGTCGTCGCCAAGCGGCGGAGCGGAAGCGACCATCCCTCACCCGACGCCCGCGCCATGGTATCGCTGTTTTCGCTCAGCGGATAGGCGCTCGACCGGGAGTGTCGTCCGAACAGCGGTGGAGACGTCGCCTTTGCCAGAAGGACCGGTCAGGTCCCGGCCCGGGTGAACCACTTGGTGCGCAGCCGCCACGAGTGCGCCGAGGTCAGCGCGAAACCGGCGCCGCACGCACAGGCGAAGATCCACACCAGGGTGCTGCCCTGGACGGTCTGCAGATCGGGGACTAGCGCAGTCACGATCCGCACCACGCAGGCGATGATGCCCATCGCCGAGGCGAACAGGTAGATGTTGGCGATGTGGCGTGACCGGGGATCGGATCGCAGGATCATCAGCGCGCGCGACCCGTACCCCAACAGGTAGATCAGCATCCCGCACAGCAGCAGCCAGTACAGGTTCAGCCACAGGTCGGTCGGCACCTCGAAGAAGTCGGGTCGGTAGATCGCCGCACCGTTGCCGAGCCAGAACGCGGCCAGCAGCAGCGGGATGCACAGGGTCGCCGGCCGCTCGACGAACTGCTTGAACCGCTGGTGCATGGCGTTGTCGGTCTCGAGCCGGCCGAGGGTGTTGTAGACCACCGCCGATGCCGCGACGATGTAGGCGTCGTGGCCGAGGTAGTCCTCGAGGTTCCACTTGCCGGTCAATGAGTACAGCCAGTGGCCCACGGTCTGCGAAGCCCACGGCGACATCAGCAGCACCGCGAGGCCCTGCAGGGCGATGTTCAGCGTCGCGGCGAGCTCCCAGCGGCACGACCACGTGACGCGCCGGATCCACAGACTCCACGCGATACACAGGAGCGTGATCGCGATGAGGGTTGCAATGGCCATCGGAGGACCGTTTCTTACAGCGGCGGGGCGTCGAGACGCGGCGTCAGCTCGGACAACCGGGGCCTACGCTGCGTCGGCGCGGGCGCCTGCCGAGTCGCCACCGCAGCGCGCGCGGACTCGACGTAGGTGAACACTTCTTGGCGGGTCATCAGACCGAACTGGATTTGGAGATCGGGGTAGCTGAGGTCGAAGCGGTCGGCGACGCGGCGCAGTTCCTCTGCGTTGGGGTAATCCTGCTCTTTGATCCGCCGGTAGTACGTGCTGCTCGACGTGCCGAGGGCGTCGTAGATGTCCTTCGCGTCGATTTCCCCGTCGAGCAGGTAGTCGAGCAACGCCTTGAGCTGTCTGCCGTTCTCGTCGGTCCTGGGCACCTGAACACTGTAAACCGAGGACGCCCCGCAGGTCAGCCCCCCGGGCAAACAGGTCAGAGTTTCCTTAATTGACACGGCCGTCACAGTTTTGGGAGCAGTCTCCCAATTCTGGGACATCCGCGCTACGGTTAGCTGCATGGTCGCTCCCTTCCTGCCTGACGAGGTCAAGCACGCTGTGGTCGCTGCAGCGCCGATAGCGTTGGACATCTTCGACCGGGTTCCTGCCCCGGCGGAGCCGGCCCGCTTCGTCACCCACCCGAGCCTTCCGTCGAGCGAACTCGACGCCGAACTCGACGGGGCGGCGGAGTGGCTCGGTGTCCGTACCGAGGAGATCCTGCTCGCCGCGCTCGGGCGAACACTGGGTCGCACCCGTGGGGATGGCGCCGTCGCGGTGTCCGTGCGCAGTGCGGCCGTGGCTGCACCGGAACCGATCATGCTGCTGTGCGCGGCCGGGTGGCCGATGGGTCCCAGCGAGTTGTTGCAGGGAGCGCACAACGCGTTGCTGCCGGACGCGGGGCACCCCCATTCGCCCGCCGCCATCACGCTGTCGGTGGACGGCCCCGCCGACGCGGCGCAGACCCCGCTCCAGGTGCACGTCCGGCGCACCGCCGACGGGCTGTCCGTCGAGTGGACCTATGACGCCGGCCGGCTCGACGATTATTCGGTCGAGGAGATGGCCGAGCAGTTCGGTCTCGCGCTGATCGAGATCACGTCCGACGCCGGCGCGCCGCTGTAACCGTCCCCGTTAGACTGGCGGGCACTGGTGTCGATCCGGCCATCACCGGGGAGCCTTCGGAAGAACGGCGCGCACAGCGCTCACTAGAACCGAACGGGTGGGCCCGTCACAGCCTCCGAACGAGCGGCGCACCGCAGGTGCGCAAGCGGGGTGGTACCGCGGCGCTCGCGCACCGCGCGACGTCGTCCCCGTGCCTGAAGGTGGCACAGGAGACAGACGGTGAGCGCGTACCCCAAGCCGGCGAGTGGATCGCCCGACTTCCCCAGCGTCGAACTCGAGGTCCTCGACTACTGGGACCGTGACGACACGTTCCGGGCGAGCATCGCCAACCGCGACGGGGCGCCGGAGTACGTGTTCTACGACGGGCCACCGTTCGCCAATGGTCTGCCGCATTACGGTCACCTGCTCACCGGCTACGTCAAGGACATCGTGCCGCGCTACCGGACCATGCGCGGGTACAAGGTCGAGCGGCGCTTCGGCTGGGACACCCACGGATTGCCCGCCGAACTCGAGGTGCAGCGGCAACTCGGGATCAGCAGCAAGGCCCAGATCGAAGAGCTCGGCATCGAGAAGTTCAACGACGCGTGCCGGGCATCGGTGCTCAAGTACACCGGCGAGTGGCGCAGCTACGTCACCCGGCAGGCCCGCTGGGTGGACTTCGACAACGACTACAAGACCCTCGATCTGGGGTTCATGGAGTCGGTGCTGTGGGCCTTCAAGCAGCTGTGGGACAAGGGGCTCGCCTATGAGGGCTACCGCGTGCTGCCCTACTGCTGGAACGACGAGACCCCGCTCTCCAGCCACGAGCTGCGGATGGACGACGACGTCTACCAGAGCAGGCAGGACCCGGCGCTGACCGTCGGTTTCCGCATCACCGGCGGGCCCCAGCCGGACTTGGTGGGCGCCTACCTGTTGATCTGGACCACCACGCCGTGGACGCTGCCGTCCAATCAGGCCGTCGCCGTGAACCCCGAGGTGAGCTATGTCGTCGTCGAGCATGAGGCGCGGCGCTATGTGATCGCCGAGGCGCGATTGGGCGCCTACGCCCGCGAGCTCGGCGAGGAGCCCGTCGTGCTCGCCAGCTACACCGGCCGCGACCTGCTCGACGTCACCTACGTGCCGCCGTTCCCGTATTTCCTCGACTCGCCGAACGCCTTCCGGGTGCTGCCCGCCGACTTCGTCAGCACCGAGGACGGCACAGGTCTGGTGCACATGTCGCCGGCCTACGGCGAGGATGACATGACCACGGCGGCGGCAGGCGGGATCGTGGCCGTCACCCCCGTCGACGCGCGCGGCCGCTTCGACGCGACCGTGCCCGACTATCAGGGCCAGCACGTCTTCGAGGCGAACCCGCATATCATCCGCGACCTGAAGAACGGCACCGGCCCGGCGGCGGCCAACGGCGCGGTGTTACTGCGCCACGACACCTACGAACACTCCTACCCGCACTGCTGGCGCTGCCGTAATCCGCTGATCTACCGCGCCGTGTCGTCGTGGTTCATCAAGGTGACCGAGATCCGCGATCGGATGGTCGAGCTGAACCAGGAGATCACCTGGTATCCCGAGCACGTCAAGGACGGACAGTTCGGCAAGTGGCTGGCCGGCGCGCGCGACTGGTCGATCTCGCGAAACCGCTACTGGGGCAGCCCGATCCCGGTGTGGAAGTCCGACGATCCCGCCTATCCTCGCGTCGATGTCTACGGCAGCCTCGACGAATTGGAACGTGACTTCGGGGTGCGTCCGGACAACCTGCACCGCCCCTACATCGACGAGCTGACCCGGCCGAATCCCGATGACCCGACGGGTCGCTCGACGATGCGGCGCATCGAGGACGTCTTCGACGTCTGGTTCGACTCGGGGTCGATGCCCTACGGGCAGGTGCACTACCCGTTCGAGAACACGGAGTGGTTCGAGTCGCACTTCCCCGGGGACTTCATCGTCGAGTACATCGGCCAGACCCGCGGCTGGTTCTACACGCTGCACGTGCTGGCCACGGCGCTGTTCGACCGGCCCGCGTTCCGCACGTGCGTCAGTCACGGCATCGTGCTGGGCAACGACGGGCAGAAGATGAGCAAGTCGCTGCGCAACTATCCCGATGTCACGGAGGTGTTCGACCGGGACGGCTCCGATGCGATGCGCTGGTTCTTGATGGCGTCGCCGATCCTGCGCGGCGGCAACCTGGTGGTCACCGAGCAGGGCATCCGCGAAGGCGTGCGGCAGGTGCTGCTGCCGCTGTGGAACGCGTATTCGTTCCTCGCGCTCTACGCCCCGCAGAAGGGCGCGTGGCGCACCGACTCGACCCACGTGCTGGACCGCTACATCCTGGCCAAGCTCGCGGTGCTGCGCGACGAGCTGACGGAATCGCTGGACGTGTGCGACATCTCGGTGGCCTGCGACCAGCTCCGGCAGTTCACCGAGGCGCTGACGAATTGGTATGTGCGGCGCTCGCGATCGCGGTTCTGGGAGGAGGACCGCGACGCCATCGACACAATGCACACCGTGCTGGAGGTGACGTGCCGGCTGGCCGCGCCGCTGCTGCCCCTGGCCACCGAGCGGATCTGGCGTGACCTCACCGGTGAGCGCTCGGTGCATCTGACCGATTGGCCGGAGGCAGGTGTGGTGCCCGCCGATGCGCAGCTGGTCGCCGACATGGACCTGGTGCGCGAGGTCGCCTCGGTGGGCTCGTCGCTGCGCAAGGCCAAGAAGCTGCGGGTGCGCCTGCCGCTGCTGAAACTGACTGTCGCCGTGGAGGATCCGCAGCGGCTGGCGCCCTATCGGGAGTTGCTCGCCGACGAGCTCAACGTCAAGGCGGTGGAGCTCACCGACGACATCGGCGCCCACGGCCGCTTCGACCTCGCGGTCAACGCCCGCGCCGCCGGCCCCCGGATCGGCAAGGACGTGCAGGCGGCGATCAAGGCCGTCAAGGCGGGGGAGGGAGTACTCAATCCCGACGGCACGCTGACCGCGGGGCCCGCGGTGCTGCTGCCCGAGGAGTTCACCTCGCGGCTGGTCGCGGCCGACCCGGAGTGGACCGCCGCGCTACCCGACGGCGCGGGTCTGGTGGTGCTCGACGGCACGCTGACCCCGGAGCTGGAGGCCGAGGGCTGGGCCAAGGACCGCGTCCGCGAATTACAGGAGCTGCGCAAGTCCTCCGGGCTCGACGTGTCCGACCGGATCGCCGTCGTGATGTCGGTGCCCGCGGACACGGAGCAGTGGGCGCGAGCGCACGCCGATCTGATCGCCGGTGAGATCCTCGCGACCGACTTCTCGTTCGTCGGGGCCGAGGGGCTGCCGGAGGGAGTGGCGATCGGCGACGGCGTGCGGGTCAGCATCGCGAAGGTGTGACCGTCAGGCGACCCGCGCGGACTGCCCGCCGAAGCTGACGACATCCCCGGCTCGCAGCTGACGGCCGCGGCGCGTCTCGACCGCGTCGTTGACCGACACCAGCCCGTCGGCGATCACGCCCTTGGCGTCGGCGCCGGTGTCGATCAGGTTGGCCAGCTTCAGGAACTGGCCGAGGCGGATCGTCTCGTCGCGGATCGGTACGTCGTGCACATCGCCCACGCTAGCCGCCTACGATTCGCGGTGTGGGCGCGCGATGGGTCCTGCACCTGGACATGGACGCGTTCTTCGCGTCCGTGGAGCAATTGACCCGACCCACGCTGCGCGGGCGGCCCGTGCTCGTCGGCGGCCTCGGCGGCCGCGGGGTGGTGGCCGGGGCCAGCTACGAGGCGCGCCGATTCGGCGCGCGCTCGGCGATGCCGATGCATCAGGCTCGTCGCCTGGTGGGGGCGGGTGCGGTGGTGCTGCCGCCGCGCGGCGTGGTCTACGGGCTGGCCAGCCGGCGGGTCTTCCAGACCGTGCGGGCGAAAGTGCCGGTACTGGAACAGCTTTCGTACGACGAGGCGTTCGGGGAACCGGTCGAGCTCGCGGGTGCGAGCGCTGCCGAGGTGGAGGCGTTCTGCGAGCGGTTGCGGGCCGACGTGCGCGAGACGACCGGCCTGGTGGCCTCGGTGGGGGCCGGGTCGGGCAAGCAGCTCGCCAAGATCGCGTCGGGGCTGGCCAAACCGGACGGCGTCCGGGTGGTGGGCCGCGACGAAGAGGTGGCCTTGCTGGCGGGCCTGCCCGTGCGCCGGTTGTGGGGCATCGGTCCGGTAGCCGAGGACCGGCTGCACCGGCTCGGCGTCGAGACCATCGGCGCGCTGGCCGCGCTCACCGAGGCGGAGGTGGCCGACATCCTGGGTGCCACGGTCGGGCCCGCGCTGCACCGGCTGGCCCGGGGGATCGACGACCGGCCCGTCGCCGAGAACGCGCCGGCCAAGCAGATCAGCGCGGAGTCGACGTTCGCCGAGGACCTGATCACGCTGGCGCAGCTGCGCGAGGCCATCGGACCGATCGGCGACCACGCGCATCGCAGGCTGGAGAAGGACGGCCGCGGCGCGCGCACGATCACGGTCAAGCTGAAGCGGTCGGACATGAGCACGCTGACCCGCTCGGCCACGCTGCCCTATGCCACCACCGAGGCCGCCACGCTGATCGGCACCGCGCGCAAGCTGCTGCTCGATCCCGTGGACATCGGCCCCGTTCGCCTTGTCGGCGTGGGCTTCTCGGGGCTGACCGAGGTGCGTCAGGAGCCGTTGTTCGCCGACCCGGAGCTGACCGCAGCGGAGACTTCCGATATCGGCGTGCCCGCGACGCTGACCGATGTCGCGGCGACCGCGCCCGGCTGGCGGATCGGTGACGACGTGACCCACACCGAGTACGGCCACGGCTGGGTGCAGGGCGCCGGGCACGGCGTGATGACCGTGCGCTTCGAGACCCGCGCACACGGACCCGGCATCGCCCGCACGTTCCCCGGCGACGACCCCGCGCTGTCACGCGCCAACCCGGTGGACAGCCTGGACTGGCCGGGTTTCGTGGACCAACTCGGCGCCGAGTCAGCCCCAGCGGCCGAAGATCTCGGCGATCGGTGAGCCGGCGGTCAGCGCCCCCATCAGGAGCACACGTGCCTGCGGCGGCCGCAGCGTGGGCACCAGAACCGCACCCGCGGTCACCAGGTCACGGCCCGGTCCGTAGCCGGCGCTGACCCGGCCGCCGGGCACCCGCGTCGACACCGCTACCGCGACGCCGGCCGCGCAGTGCCGTCGCACACCATCGATCAGCGCGGCGCCCGCGTTGCCCGCGCCGAGCGCCTCGACCACCACGCCGCGGGCCCCCGCCGCCACGCAGGCGTCGAGTGCGGTGCTGTCGGCGCCGGGGTAGGCGGCCACGATGTCGACCCGCGGCGCATCGGCGGCGCGCAGTGTCTCCAGGAAGGGCCCCAGGTAGGGCTGCACACCCACCGCGCGCCCCGCGAAACTCTGGTCGCTGTCGGTGCTGACCTTGGTCAACCCCAGTGCCGAGAACACCTCGCCGGCGAAGGCCACCACCACACCGGCGCCACGCATCGCCGGATCGGCCGCGACGGCGAGCGCATGGCGCAGGTTGGCCGGCCCGTCGGCGTCCGGGGCGTCGGCGCTGCGCTGGGCGCCGGTCAGCACCACCGGTGGCGCGCCGGAGTAGGTCAGCGCGAGCCAGAGCGCGGTTTCCTCGAGCGAGTCGGTGCCGTGCGTGACGACGATGCCGTCGGCGCCGTGGGGGGGGCCGGGGGGGGGGGGGGGCCCGGGGGGGGCGCCGACGTCCCAGTCGGCGGGCACCAGCTGGGAGCTGTCTTTCCGCATCGCCTCGACCACCTCGAGACCGCTCCCGAGACCGGCCGTCAGCTCGGCGCCCGAGCGGGTGGGACGTTTGACACCGTCGGCATCGGCACTGGTGGAGATGGTGCCGCCGGTGGCGATCACGACGAGGCGGGCCATGGCTGGATTCTTCCCCATCGCCGCTTTGCGATGATGGACGGCGTGACTGACGATTCCTCCAGCCCGGCCGAACCGGCGACCGGCGACGCCGCGGACCCGCCGGCGGTGGCCGCGCCCCCGCGTCGGCGCCTGCGTCTGCTTCTGGGGGTGGCCGCGGTCGTGCTGGTCGTCGACATCGTCACCAAGATCCTCGCGGTCGAGCTGCTGACTCCCGGCCAGCCGGTCTCGATCATCGGCGACACCGTGACGTGGACGCTGGTCCGCAACTCCGGGGCGGCGTTCTCGATGGCGACCGGCTACACCTGGGTGCTGACCCTGGTGGCCATCGGTGTGGTGATCGGCATCATCTGGATGGGGCGTCGCCTGGTGTCGCCGTGGTGGGCGCTCGGGCTGGGCATGATCCTGGGCGGCGCCATGGGCAACCTGGTGGACCGATTCTTCCGCTCGCCCGGGCCGCTGCGCGGTCACGTCGTCGATTTCCTGTCGGTCGGGTGGTGGCCGGTGTTCAACGTCGCCGACCCGTCGGTGGTCGGCGGGGCGATCCTGCTGGTGGCGCTGTCGCTGTTCGGGTTCGATTTCGACACCGCCGGGAGGCGCCAGCCGGACGGCGCAGAGGATGAAGCCGGCCGGCGCCGCGCCGGCAGCGACGGCGCGCAATGACGACGCGGTCCATGCCGGTACCCGAGGGCCTCGCTGGCATGCGCGTCGACGCCGGCCTCGCGCGGCTGCTGGGGCTGTCCCGGACCGCGGCCGCCACGCTGGCCGAAGAGGGCGGGGTCGAGCTCGACGGCGCGCGGGCGGGCAAGTCCGACAAGCTCACCGCCGGCGCGTGGCTCGAGGTGCGACTGCCCGAGGCGCCGGCTCCGGTCGAGAACGTGCCCCAGGACATCGAGGGCATGACGATCCTGTATTCCGACGATGACATCGTCGCCGTCGACAAGCCGCCGGGAGTGGCCGCGCACGCCACGGTCGGCTGGCACGGTCCGACGGTGCTCGGGGGCCTGGCCGCCGCCGGGTTCCGGATCAGCACATCGGGCATCCACGAGCGCCAGGGCATCGTGCATCGCCTCGACGTCGGCACATCCGGGGTCATGGTCGTCGCGCTGTCCGAACGCGCGTACACGGTACTCAAGCGGGCGTTCAAGCAGCGCACCGTCGACAAGCGCTACCACGCGCTGGTGCAGGGCCACCCCGATCCGTCCAGCGGCACGATCGACGCCCCGATCGGGCGGCATCGCGGCCACGACTGGAAGTTCGCGGTCGTCGAGGGCGGCCGCAACAGCGTCACCCACTACGACACGGTCGAGGCCCACCAGGCCGCCAGCCTGCTCGACATCCACCTCGAGACCGGCCGCACGCACCAGATCCGTGTGCATTTCGCGGCGCTGCACCACCCGTGCTGCGGGGATCTGACCTACGGCGCCGACCCGACGCTGGCCGCCCGGCTGGGATTGACCCGGCAGTGGCTGCACGCCCGCTCGCTGGCCTTCGCCCATCCCGCCGACGGCCGGCAGATCGAGATCACCAGCCCGTACCCCGAGGATCTGCAACACGCCCTGGACGTCCTGCGCGGTCCCGGACGGTGAGATCGGGACTGCTCTTCGGCGTCGGCGCCTATGGCATGTGGGGCGTGTTCCCGGCGTTCTTCCCGCTCCTGAAACCGGCCGGCGCGGTGGAGGTGCTCGCGCACCGCATCATCTGGAGTTTCCTGCTGATGGTCGTCGTGGTCGCCGTCGTGCGCCGCCTCGGCGATCTGCGCCGGATCACCGGCCGGGTGTGGCTGCTGCTGACCGCCGCGGCCGCACTGATCTCGATGAACTGGCTGATCTACGTCTACGCGGTCAACAACGGGCACGTGGTCGATGCCGCGCTCGGGTACTTCATCAATCCGCTGGTGTCGATCGCGCTGGGGTTGATCATCTTCCGGGAACGGCTCAACCGCTGGCAGATCGGGGCGCTGGCGATCGCGGTGGTCGCGGTCGTGGTGCTGACGGTCGAGGTGGGGTCCCCGCCGCTGATCGGTCTGGGTCTGGCGCTGTCCTTCGGCCTCTACGGCGCGGTGAAGAAGTTGGTGCCGACCGATCCGCGCGTCAGCGTGGGCGTGGAGGCCGGTCTGGCGACGCCGTTCGCGCTGGCCTACGTGGTGGTGCTGACACTCACCGGCCACGCGACCTTCAGCGACCACGGCGCTGCCCACGCGTGGCTGATGGTGCTGTCGGGCCTGCTGACCGCGCTGCCGCTGCTGCTGTTCGCCGCCGCCGCGCAGCGGTTACCGATGGTGACGCTGGGGCTGCTGTTCTACCTGACGCCGGCCATGCAGCTGTCCTGGGGTGTCCTGGTCGGCCACGAACCGATGCCGCCCGCTCGGTGGGTGGGCTTCGCGCTGATCTGGGTGGCGCTGGGAGTGTTCACCGTGGACGCGGTGCGGCGCGCCCGCGCCGATCGGCGTGCCGTACAGCCGTCCCCGGCATAGTTTTGCCGGTTTGCTGATTGACCCGTTGGCAGCAATGCCATAACGTTTGCTCGTGGATTGCGCGACGGGCACCCGAGGACGCGGCCGTCCTGTCGGCGCGGACTCCGAGCGGACTCGGCAGACCATCTTGCGGGCCGCGCGCGACGTCATCTCCTCCAGCGGTTATCCCGCGGCGACGTTCCAGCAGATCGCACTGCGTGCCGGGGTCAGCAGGCCCACGCTGCACTACTACTTCGAGACCCGTGACCACGTCTACGAGACGCTGGTGCAGGCCATGGGCGCGCAGATCGCCGCATCCATCGCAGAGGCGCAGGAGCGCGTGGAGCCGCGCGGTCAGCTCGTCGCGTTCACCGAGACCGTCGAGCGCCTGTGCGGCGAGGACCCGGGTGCCCTGCGCTTTCTGGTGACCATCCAGGTCGAACAGCATCGAGGCGTGCACTGCAGTCCGACGGCCGCGTCGGTCATCGCGGCCATTCACGCGTTCTACGACTCCGTGGCCGACGCCGCGCTGGGTGATGACGGTCGGGGCCTGGCGGATCTGCTGGCGTCGATGTTCTGGGGCCTCGCGTTCCATGCCGGGTTCGTGGCCCGTGACGGTGCCGGTTCAATGGTTGCCAGGCAACTGCTGAACGTCTTCGATCACGAATTGCTGACCTTGCAGAGCGGGGCGCACTGAGCCACGCGTCGAGACCTGCTCGCGACACGCATCGGGACACGCCCCGAGACACGCCGAGCGGTGTCGGTGTACGGCCATAGACTGGCCTGCCTATGAGCGGGTCATTCGTGCATCTCCACAATCACACCGAGTACTCGATGCTCGACGGCGCCGCGAAGGTCAAGCCGATGCTCGCCGAGGCGCAGCGGCTGGAGATGCCCGCCATCGGTATGACCGACCACGGAAACATGTTCGGCGCCAGCGAGTTCTACAACGCGGCCACCGACGTCGGCATCAAGCCGATCATCGGCATCGAGGCCTACATCGCCCCCGCGTCGCGCTTCGACACCAAACGCGTGCTCTGGGGTGATCCGAGCCAGAAGAGCGACGACGTCTCCGGCAGCGGCTCCTACACCCACATGACGATGGTCGCGGAGAACGCGACGGGCCTGCGCAACCTGTTCAAGCTGTCGTCGCTGGCCTCATTCGAAGGCCAGCTCGGCAAGTGGTCGCGCATGGACGCCGAGATCATCGCCGAACACGCCGAGGGCATCATCGCCACGACGGGCTGCCCGTCGGGAGAGGTGCAGACGCGATTGCGGCTGGGCCACACCCAGGAGGCCATCGAGGCCGCCGCCAAGTGGCAGGAGATCTTCGGCAAGGAGAATTTCTTCCTCGAGCTCATGGACCACGGTCTGGACATCGAGCGCCGGGTCCGCGAGGGCCTGCTGGAGGTCGGCAGGAAGCTCAACATCCGCCCGCTGGCGACCAACGACTGCCACTACGTCACCCGGGACGCCTCCCAGAACCACGAGGCACTGCTCTGCATCCAGACCGGCAAGACGCTCTCGGACCCGACCCGCTTCAAATTCGACGGTGACGGCTACTACCTGAAATCTGCGGCCGAGATGCGGGCCCTGTGGGACGACCAGGTGCCCGGCGCCTGCGATTCGACGCTCTTGATCGCCGAGCGGGTGCAGCCCTACACCGAGGTATGGGCGCCCAAGGATCGGATGCCGATCTTCCCGGTACCGGAGGGGCATGACCAGGGGTCGTGGCTCACCCACGAGGTGATGACCGGCCTCGCGGAGCGCCGGTTCGCCGGCGCACCGGTTCCGCAGGATTACCTCGACCGTGCCGAGTACGAGATCAAGGTCATCTGCGACAAGGGCTTCCCGGCGTACTTCCTCATCGTCGCCGACCTCATCAACTACGCCCGCTCGGTGGGCATCCGGGTCGGTCCGGGCCGCGGCTCGGCGGCGGGTTCGCTGGTGGCCTACGCGATGGGCATCACGAACATCGACCCCATTCCGCACGGCCTGCTGTTCGAGCGGTTCCTCAACCCCGAACGTCCGTCGGCCCCCGACATCGACATCGACTTCGACGACCGCCGCCGCGGCGAGATGGTGCGCTACGCCGCGAACAAGTGGGGGAGTGACCGGGTTGCCCAGGTCATCACCTTCGGCACGATCAAAACCAAAGCGGCGCTCAAAGATTCGGCCCGTGTGCACTACGGCCAGCCCGGCTTCGCGATCGCCGACCGGATCACCAAGGCGCTGCCGCCACCCATCATGGCCAAGGACATCCCGGTTTCGGGTATCACCGATCCGACCCACGAGCGGTACAAGGAGGCCGCCGAGGTCCGCGCGCTGATCGACACCGACCCCGACGTGCGGACGATCTACGAGACCGCCCGCGGACTCGAAGGCCTGGTGCGCAACGCCGGCGTCCACGCGTGCGCGGTGATCATGAGCTCCGAGCCGCTGATGGAAGCGATCCCGCTGTGGAAGCGCCCGCAGGACGGCGCGGTGATCACCGGCTGGGATTACCCGTCGTGTGAGGCCATCGGCCTGCTGAAGATGGACTTCCTCGGGCTGCGCAACCTGACGATCATCGGCGACTGCATCGAGAACATCAAGGCCAACCGCGGCGAAGACGTCGACCTCGAGTCGCTGGCGCTCGACGATCCGCTGGCCTACGAATTGCTGGGCCGCGGTGACACGCTCGGGGTGTTCCAGCTCGACGGCGGGCCGATGCGCGACCTGCTGCGCCGCATGCAGCCCACCGAGTTCAACGACATCGTGGCCGTGCTCGCGCTGTACCGGCCCGGCCCGATGGGCATGAACGCCCACAACGATTACGCCGACCGCAAGAACGGCCGTCAGGCGATCAAGCCGATCCATCCCGAGCTCGAGGAACCTCTCAAGGAGATCCTGGCCGAGACGTACGGCCTGATCGTCTACCAAGAGCAGATCATGTTCATCGCGCAGAAGGTCGCCGGTTACTCCATGGGCAAGGCCGATGCGCTGCGCAAGGCCATGGGCAAGAAGAAGCTCGAGGTCCTCGAAGCCGAGTACAAGGGCTTCCTGGAGGGCATGACCGCCAACGGTTTCTCCGCCGCCGCGGTGAAAGCGTTGTGGGACACCATCCTTCCGTTCGCCGGCTACGCGTTCAACAAATCGCACGCCGCCGGCTACGGGCTGGTGTCGTACTGGACGGCCTACCTGAAGGCGAACTATCCCGCCGAGTACATGGCCGGTCTGCTCACCTCCGTCGGCGACGACAAGGACAAGGCCGCTGTCTACCTGGCCGACTGCCGACGCCTGGGCATCACCGTGCTGCCACCCGATGTCAACGAGTCGGTGCAGAACTTCGCCTCGGTGGGCGACGACATCCGCTTCGGTCTCGGCGCGGTGCGCAACGTGGGCGCCAATGTCGTTGCCTCCCTTGTGAACACGCGCGCCGAGAAGGGCAAGTACGCCGACTTCTCGGACTACCTCAACAAGATCGACATCACCGCCTGCAACAAGAAGGTGACGGAGTCACTGATCAAGGCCGGAGCCTTCGATTCGCTGGGGCATCCGCGTAAAGGTCTGTTCCTCGTGCACACCGACGCGGTCGACTCGGTGCTCGGCACCAAGAAGGCCGAGGCGATGGGGCAGTTCGACCTGTTCGGGGGCGGTGACTCCGAGACGGAGTCGGTGTTCACGATCAAGGTGCCCGAGGAGGAGTGGGAGGACAAACACAAGCTCGCACTCGAGCGAGAGATGCTGGGCCTCTATGTGTCCGGGCATCCGCTCAACGGGATCGCGCACCTGCTCGCGGCGCAGGTCGACACGCAGATCCCAGCGATCTTGGAAGGCGACATCGCCAACGACACCCAGGTCCGCGTCGGCGGCATCCTGGCCTCGGTCAACCGGCGCGTGAACAAGAACGGCCTGCCCTGGGCGTCGGCGCAGATCGAAGACCTCTCCGGCGGTATCGAGGTGCTGTTCTTCCCGCAGACGTACTCGATGTTCGGCGCCGAGATCGCCGACGACGTGGTGGTCCTGATCGGCGCCAAGGTGGCCAAGCGAGATGACCGGATCTCGTTGATCGCCAACGAGCTGATCGTTCCGGACTTCTCCAGCGCGCAGGTCAACCGGCCGGTCGCGGTGAGCCTCCCGACACGGCAGTGCACCGTCGACAAAGTCAGCGCCCTCAAGCAAGTCCTGGCGCGCCACCCGGGAACCGCCCAGGTGCATCTACGGCTGATCAGTGGTGAGCGCATCACCACGCTGGAACTCGATCAGTCTCTGCGTGTGACCCCGTCATCGGCGCTGATGGGCGACCTCAAGGAGTTGCTCGGACCGGGCTGCCTCGGCGGGTGAGCGCGCCGGGCCTGGGCGCGTGGCGGTTCGTCACGACGTTCGGGGTGGTCAGCCTGCTCGCCGACGTCGTCTACGAGGGTGCGCGGTCGATCACCGGCCCGCTGCTGGCGTCGCTCGGCGCAAGCGCCGTCGTGGTGGGCGTCGTCACGGGGATCGGTGAGGCGGCGGCGCTGCTGCTGCGGATCGTGTCCGGTCCGCTGGCCGACCGCACCGGCCGGTTCTGGGCGTGGACGATCACCGGTTATGTGCTGACCGTGGTGTCGGTGCCACTGCTCGGCGTGGTCGGCGTGCTGTGGGCGGCCGGGGCGCTGATCATCGCCGAACGCGTCGGCAAGGCGGTCCGCAGTCCCGCCAAGGACACGCTGCTGTCCCACGCGACGGCGGTGACCGGTCGGGGCCGCGGGTTCGCCGTGCACGAGGCGATGGATCAGATCGGTGCGGTGGCGGGTCCGCTGGCCGTCGCGGCGATGCTCGTCGTGTTCGGCGGATTCGGTCCGACGTTCGCCCTGCTGGCCATCCCCGGAGTCGGGGTGGTGGCGCTGCTCATCTGGCTGCGCGCCCGGGTGCCCGAGCCGGCCCGCTATGAGGTCGCCGAGCCGCCGCGGTCGACAGCAGTCGCTGATCGTCCGGCGCTGCGGTCGCTGCCGCGCCCCTTCTGGACCTATGCGGGCTTCTCGGCGATCACCATGACCGGTTTCGCGACGTTCGGGGTGTTGTCTTTCCACCAGGTGCAGCGGGGTCTGGTACCCGTGGCATGGGTGCCGGTGATCTATGCCGCCGCGATGGTCGCCGACGCCGTCGCCGCGTTGGCCACCGGATGGATCTACGACCGCCGCGGGGCCGTGGTGCTGGCCGCGCTGCCGGTGCTGGCCGCGGTGGTGCCGGTGTTCGCGTTCAGCGGCCAGCTGGTGGCGGTGATCGCCGGCGCGCTGGTGTGGGGTGCGGCGGTCGGCGTGCAGGAATCGACGTTGCGCGCGGTGGTCGCGGACCTCGTCGGGCCGGGCCGTCGCGCCACCGCGTACGGGGTCTACGCGGCCGTGCTCGGGGTGGCGGCGGCCGGGGGTGGGACGCTCACCGGATATCTGTACGAGCAATCGGTGCCGCTGCTCATCGGCGTGATGATCGGCATCCAGGGCCTCGCGCTGGCTGCTCTGCCGCTCGTGCGGCGGCAGGCGGTCAGCTCTTCGGCGCGGTCAGAAGACCCGCAGTGAGCCACACGACGGTCGCGGCGCCTGCACCGCTGAGCACCGCGGCAGCGGCCGTCGTGGTCATCACGGCCACTGCGGCGAAGACGACAAGACCGACCAGCAGCGCCACCACCTTGTAGGTGGGCCACAACACGCCGGCGATCGAGACCGTGGCGGCAGGGCGGCTCACGACATCGCCGAATTCCTGCGCGGTGGTCATGTGGTCCACGATAACCCGTAGATGAGATTTCGGCCAGCCGAAACTCTGATGTCGCCAGCCCATGCCGCGGATAATCAGACGATGGTCGTGCGCTCCGTCGCGATCCTGGTCTACGACGGCGTCAGTCTCCTCGACGTCGCCGGGCCGGGCGAGGTCTTCACCGAGGCGACCCGTCTCGGCGCGCCGTACGCACTGACTCTGGTGTCGCCCGACGGCACCGACGTGACGTCCAACCAGGGCGTCCGGGTGGCCGTCGACGCGGCCGTCGACGACGTCACCGAACCGGACATCTACCTCGTGCCCGGGTCCGACCGCTATCCGAGCACCCGCATACCCGCAGAACTGGCCGATGCGGCGGCTCGGCCGGCCGCCGGCGCGCGCCGGATCGTGTCGATCTGCACCGGGGCCTTCCTGCTGGCCGCCGCGGGTCTGCTCGACGGCAAGCGGGCGACCACGCATTGGAAGGTCGCCCACCAGCTGGCTGCGCAGTGCCCGACGTGCCGGGTCGAGCCCGACGCCATCTACGTGCGGGACGGCCGCACCTACACCTCGGCGGGGGTGACGGCGGGCATCGACCTAGCGCTGGCGCTGGTGGAGGAGGACCACGGAGCAGACCTCACCCGCCAGGTGGCCCGGCTGCTGGTGGTCTACCTGCAGCGCTCGGGCGGCCAGTCCCAGTTCTCCGCGCCGCTGCAGGTCCCACCCCCGCAGTCACCCGCGGTGCGGACGATCGCCGACCGGGTCACCACCGACCCGTCCGGCGACCATTCGCTGCACGCACTCGCCGGCCACCTGCACGTCAGCACCCGTCATCTCACCCGGTTGTTCCGGGACGAACTGGCCACGACGCCGGCCCGCTACGTCGAGAGCGTCCGCTTCGACCTGGCGAGGGCGCTGCTCGATCAGGGCCACACAGCGACCGAGGCCGCGACGGGCGCCGGGTTCGGAAGCTACGAGAGCATGCGCCGCGTGTTCGCCCGTGAGCTGGGGCTGAGCCCGACCGCCTACCGGCGCCGGTTCAGCACCGCGCAGCGTGTCAGTGGCCCGGATCGTCGGTCTTGAGCGCGGCCCCGGTGGGCGCGACGAAGACCACGAGCAGCCTCGCCTGCTCCGTGGCGCTGACGTTCTCGGTCAGCACGTGGTGCGCGCCCGGCGGTTCGGACCAGTTCTCACCACGGTGAAAGACCTGCGGCGGCTGCCCGTCGAGCTGGCTGCGCACCGACCCGTCGAGAACATAGGCGTAGACGAACGCGTCGCCGTGGCGGTGCGGCACTGCTTGTGCCGCCGGAGGAAAGCTGACCAGCATCGACGTGAGCGTCTCGCCGGGAACGTCGGGGAGTGGCGCGGAGAACAGGGGAGTCACGGTCTCGGTGCGGGCCGGTTCGGCGGTCACCGGGGCCGCGGAGGCGATCAGTGCAACGCCGGTCAGGCACAGTGCGGGGAGCCGTCTCATCGTCAGTCCCCGTCCGTCAGCGCGATGATCGTCTTGCCCGGAACCCGCCGGGGTGCGCTGAATGCGTCGGCAGCCTCGGCCAGCGGCCGAACGTCACCGACGAGGGGCCGCAGCCGTCCCGTCCGCACCCGTTGGGCGATGTGGGCGAGCTGGGACCGGTCGGGTTCGACGACGAAGAAGACCGTCCGGACGCCGTCGGGTGCCGCGCTGGCCGGTTCGGCGATCGACACCAGGCACCCACCGGGGCGCAGCAGTGCCCCGGATCGCCCGGCGATGTCTCCGCCGAACACATCGAGGACCACGTCGACCGGACCGAGGGTGTCCCAGGGGTCGTCGTCGAGAACGGCGAACACGTCAGCGCCCAACCCGGACACCACGTCGCGGTCGCGGGCGCGTCCGGTGCCGATCACACGGGCGCCGGCCTCGTGCGCGAGCTGAACCGCGATCGATCCGACCCCGCCCGCCGCCCCGTGCACCATCACGGTCTGGCCGGGCTCGATGCGTCCGTGGACGAACAGCGCCTGCCAGGCCGTGAGCCCGGAGACGGGCAGGGCCGCGGCGACGGTGTGCTCGATGTCTGCGGGCAGCGGGGCGAGATTGCGTGCCTCGACGGCGACGTACTCGGCCAGTGTGCCGTTGCGTGCCCAGTCGGTGAGCCCGAACACCCGCTGCCCGACGCTCAGACCCGTTGTGCCGTAACCCAATTCGGAAACCACCCCGGACACCTCGTGCCCGGGGATCGACGGTGCCCGGTCCCGGCCGGCCCGGTCGGTCCATGTGGCCGGCCAGTCCAGCTCGCCCGGCGTGAACCCGGCGGCACGGACCGCCACCACGACGTCGTTCTCCGCGGCGTGCGGGTAGGGCGCGGTGGTCAGTGTCAGTCGGGCGTTCCTGGCCGTTGCTGTCAGCGCTCGCATCTCAGTGTCCATCTCGGTGTCCATCTCGGTGTCCATCTCGGGCCCCTCATCAGCTCGGCCAGCCGGCGCCCAGCACGCGGTCGACCATCGTCACGCGCTGGAAGTCGGGCAGGAAGTGTTCCAGCACATCGGAATTCACGGTGCCGTTGGTCGTCTCGGGCCGATTCTTGATCCCGTCGAAGTAGGCGCGCAGGAACGCGTTCTTGAAGTCGCCGCGAGGGTGCTGGGCGAGGACGAGGTCGACCTCGGCGGTATCGAGGCGGTCGAGCCCGACCCCGATGACGTCGGTGAGTACGCCGAGGTGGGTGGCGGCGATCTCGGGACCCATGCGATCCGGGATGCCGGGGGTGGTGTGCAGAGCGATCGCCGTCCACACCGTGGCGGCCTGGGCGGAGGTGAAACCGTTGTCGAGCAGGAACGCGCTCGCGTGGTCGGCGCCGTCGACCTCGAAGCGCTGCTCGTGGTCGGAGAACGGCGTGGCCAACCCGGTGTCGTGGAACAGTGCCGCGAGGTAGAGCAGCTCGGGGTCGGGGTGCAGACCCAGCAGCCGGGCGTGCATCTGGCCGAAGAAGTAGACCCGGCGGGAGTGGTGGTAGATCAGCGGACCGGCCATGTCGCGGACCAGGCGGGTGGCTCGAGCCACGGCAGGGGTGTCGGGAACGCTCAGTTCGGCGGTGAGGGCGGTCATGGTGGTGCCTTTCTCGTCTGTGGGGACTTCTCTGTGCCCTCCATGCTCGTTCCGGCTGACGCCGCGGCGCCGCCTTCTTCGGGCCGTGAATCCCTCGAATGTGGACATGGCGGCCGGTTTCGCAAGCCCTGTCCATTTCCGCTGTAGGAGCATCCGGTGGCACCATGGTCGGCGTGTCCACCGAGCTGAGCCAGAGCCCCCGATTCGATCTGGGCGGAGCGCCCCTGCGCGCCGCCGACATCGACGAGGCCGCTGCGCGAATTTCGGAGGTGGTGTCCCAGACCCCGCTGCAGTACAGCGACCGTCTCTCGGCCCTGACGGGCGCCCGGGTCTACCTCAAGCGCGAGGACCTGCAGGCAGTGCGCAGCTACAAGCTGCGCGGCGCCTACAACCTGCTGATGCAGCTCACCCCGGAGGAGAAGGCCGCCGGTGTGGTGTGCTCCTCGGCGGGCAACCACGCGCAGGGCTTCGCGCTGGCCTGCCGGTCCATGGGCGTGCACGGCCGCGTCTACGTGCCTGCCAAGACCCCGAAGCAGAAGCGCAACCGGATCCGTTATCACGGCGGTGACTTCATCGAGCTCATCGTCGGCGGCAAGACCTACGACATGGCCGCCGAGGCCGCGCGTGACGACGTCGCCCGCACCGGGGCGACGCTGGTGCCGCCCTACGACGATCTGCGCACCATGGCAGGGCAGGGCACCATCGCGGTCGAGATCCTCGATCAGCTCGGCGAGGAGCCCGACCTGGTGATCGTCCCGGTGGGTGGCGGCGGCTGCATCAGCGGCGTGACCACCTATCTGGCCGAGCGCACCGCGACGACGTCAGTACTGGGCGTGGAGCCGGCGGGTGCGGCAGCGTTGGTGGCCGCGCTGGCCAGTGGCGAGCCGGTGACGCTGACCGATGTCGACCAGTTCGTCGACGGTGCCGCCGTCGCCCGGGTCGGCACGCTCCCGTTCGCGGCGCTCTCGGCCGCGGGGGACATGGTCTCGATCACCACGGTCGACGAGGGTGCGGTGTGCACCGCGATGCTGGACCTCTACCAGAACGAGGGCATCATCGCCGAGCCCGCCGGGGCCCTGTCGGTGGCGGCGCTGCTCGAGGCGGACGTCGAGCCGGGCTCGACGGTGGTGTGCCTGATCTCGGGCGGCAACAACGATGTGTCCCGCTACGGCGAGGTGCTCGAACGGTCGCTGGTGCACCTGGGTCTGAAGCACTACTTCCTGGTCGACTTCCCGCAGGAGCCGGGTGCGCTGCGTCGCTTCCTCGACGACGTGCTCGGGCCGAACGACGACATCACGCTGTTCGAGTACGTCAAGCGCAACAACCGGGAGACCGGCGAGGCGCTGGTCGGCATCGAGATGGGCTCGGCGTCCGACCTCGAGGGGTTGCTCGCACGGATGAACACCTCGGAGTGCCACGTCGAGCTGCTCAGGCCGGACTCGCCGACCTACCGCTACCTGACCTGACGCAGCACCGCGACGGAATGCCCGCCCATCCGGGTGGTGTCGGCGCCGACGTCGGCGTCGCCGAACGTGAGCAGCACGTCGCCGGTCACCGGCACGTCGGTATCGCTCTCCCCGAGGGTGCAGGCGACGGCGATGCTGCCGCGGTGCATGACGAACCAGCGCGCGTCCTCGTCGTAGTCGACCCGCAGGTGGTCCAGCCACGGGTCGGCCAGATCGGATTCCGTTTTGCGCAGGGCGATCAGCCTCCGGTAGAACGTCCGCAACCGGCCGTGGTCGCCCTCGTCGACCTCATCCCAATCCAGCTTCGACCGCTCGAACGTCGCCGGGTCCTGCGGGTCGGGGATCTCGTCGGCATCCCACCCGTGATCGGCGAATTCTTTCTTGCGACCTTCGGCGGTCGCCCGCGCCAGGTCGGGCTCGGGATGGCTGCTGAAGAACTGGAACGGTGACGACGACGCCCACTCCTCACCCATGAAAAGCATGGCGGTGTACGGAGATCCCAGTGCGAGCGCAGCCTTGACGGCCAGCTGGCCGGTGGTCAGGTTCTGCGACGGCCGGTCGCCGATGGCCCGATTGCCCACCTGGTCGTGGGTGAGCGTGTAGGCCAGCAGGCGGGTCGCCGGGATCGTGGCCGTGTCCAGCGGTCTGCCGTGCCGGCGCTGCCGGAAGGACGAAAACGTGCCGGCATGGAAGTAGCCGTGCCGCAGCGTCTGCGCGAGCGTCTCCAGCGTGCCGAAGTCGCCGTAGTACCCCTGCCGCTCACCGGACACCGCGGTGTGGATCGCGTGATGGATGTCGTCGTCCCACTGCGCGGTCATGCCCAGGCCGCCCTGATCGCGGGGGGTGATCAGGCGTGGGTCGTTGAGGTCGCTCTCGGCGACCAGGGACAGCGGACGGCCCAGATCGGTTGCGAGAGCGTCGGTTTCGGCCGACATTTCCTCGAGGATGTGGATCGCGGTGGTGTCGACGAGGGCGTGCACGGCGTCGAGGCGCAGGCCGTCGGCGTGGAAGTCCCGCATCCAGCGCAGCGCGCAGTCGAGGATGTAGCGGCGCACCTGGTCGGCACCCGCGTCCCCGATATTGATCGACTCGCCCCAGGGGTTGGAGCCCGACGACAGGTACGGACCGAACTCGGGCAGGTAGTTACCCGACGGCCCCAGGTGGTTGAACACCGCGTCGATCAGCACGCCGAGGCCCCGCGAGTGGCAGGCGTCGACGAAGCGGATCAGGGCGTCGGGGCCGCCGTAGGGTTCGTGCACGGCGTACCAGAGGACACCGTCGTAACCCCAGCCGTGCGTTCCGCCGAATGCGTTGACCGGCATGACTTCGACGAAGTCCACGCCGAGATCGACGAGGTAGTCCAGCTTGTCGATCGCGGCGTCCAGCGTGCCGGCCGCGGTGAAGGTGCCGATGTGCAGCTCGTAGATGACCGCGCCCTCGATGGACCGGCCGGCCCAGTCGCTGTCGGACCACGCGTCGGCCGTCGGCTGCCACAGCTGTGAGCGTTCGTGGACGCCGTCGGGCTGACGCGGTGACCGGGGATCGGGCAGCACCTTCGGGTTGTCGTCCAGCACGAACCCGTAGCGTGCGTCAGCCGCGGCGTCCGCGGTGACGCGCCACCACCCGTCGTCGCTGCGCTCCATCGGGTGCAGGGTGCCGTCGAGGTCGAGCTGGACCCGGTCCGGTCGCGGCGCCCACACCGCGAACTCGTGCTCAGGCATCGGCGCGCACCAGCAGTGCGACCGGCTGGTCACCGAACAGTTCGGCGGCCGCCACCGTGCCGGAATGCGTTCGGCCGCTGAGCCGGTCGGTCCATGTTCCGTCGGTCAGTGTCACTGTCGTGTCTCCCCAGTCGGTGAGGCGTGCGGTCCATCGGCTGACGGCCACCAGCACGTCGGTGCCCCGGCCGTACGCGACGATGTGTTCGGCCGCGGGGCCGTCGGCGGGTACGGGGCGATAGCCGCCGGCCAAAAACGTGTCGGGCCGTTCCCGGCGCAGCCGTAGCGCCTCGGTCACTACCCGCATCTTCGGGTGGCCGCCGTCGGCCAGCGCGGCACGGCGCGCCGCATAGTCGATCGCGCGCCGGTTGTCGGGGTCGACGAGGCTGTCCTCCCACAGTTCGGTGCCCTGATAGACGTCGGGCACCCCGGGGCCGGTGAGTGCAATCAGCTTCTGGCCCAGCGCATCCCCGCGGGCGTGGGTGTCGAGCCGGGCCACCAGCGCCGTGAGCTCGGTGGCCACCGGCCCGTCCAGCACACTGTCGAGCCAGCTGTGCACCGCGGACTCGAAGTCGCTGTCGGGATCGTTCCACGTGGTGTGCAGCGCCGCCTCGCGAATCGCCTTCTCGGTGTAGGCGTGCAACCGGTCCCGCAGCTCGTCGGTCACGGTTCCGTCGACCGGCCAGACTCCGAAGATGTTCTGCCACAAAAAGAGTCCGGTCAGAGGGTCGGGGGAGGGGGTGGTGCGCTCCCAGCCCTGCACCATCTCCGTCCACAGCGAGGGCACCTGGGAGAGCACGCCGATCCGGGCCCGGACGTCCTCGCCGCGTTTGGTGTCGTGGGTGGACAGCGTCGTCATCGCCGACGGCCACAGGGTTGCGCGCGCCTGCGCCCGGGTGTGGAACTCCGGGGCGCTGACCCCGAAGTGCTCCGGTTCGCCACCGACTTCGTTCAGCGAGACGAGCCGGGCATCCCGATAGAACAGGCAGTCCTCCATCGACTTCGCGGTCGCCGCGCCGCACAGCTGCTGCAGCCGTACGCCGACTTCCGGGCCGGCGGCCAGCGCTGCGGTCAGCAGTGTGAGCGGCTCGGTGAGATCGGGCCGTGCCGTGGTGGTCTCGGCGAGCGCCACCGGCAGGATCAGCGGCAGTGACAGGTAGTCGGAGCGGTAGACCCCGATGCGGCTGAGCAATTCGGCGACCGCCTCGGGCAGCAGGTCGTGGTCGCGCCCCGTCCCGGCCACCACCGCGCGCCGCAGGCGCGCCAGTTCACTGGCGAGGGTGACGGTCACCGCCTGCACCTTCAGCCGGCGGGCTTCGTCGCCCATCCCGGCGTAGTCGATGCCGGCCGAGTCGATCAGCTCGGTCAGCGCCGGTTCCCCCGTGGGGTCGACGAACACGCCGCCGGCCTCGCGCAGCGCGTCGTAGCCGGTGGTGCCGGCGACCGGCAGGCTCGGGTCCAGCGGCTCGTCGACGGCGAGGATCTTCTCGATCACGATCCATGCCTGCGGACCCGCCAGCTCACGTAGCCATTCGAGATAGCCTGTGGGATCGGACAATCCGTCCGGGTGGTCGATACGGATACCGTCGACCAAGCCCTCGTCGAACCAGCGCTTCACCTCGGCGTGCGTGGCATCGAACACCGCGCGGTCTTCCTGCCGCAGGCCGGCCAGCGAGGTGATGGAGAAGAAGCGGCGGTACCCGCAGATGTTGTGGCGCCAGCCGATCAGCTTGTAGTGCTGCCGGTCGTGGACCTGCGCACCGGAGGCACCGTCGTCGGCGGTGCCCGGGCTGATCGGATAGACCAGATCGCCGAGCCGCAGCGTGTCCCCGTCCACGGTCAGGTTCGCGACGTCGTCGTCGGAGCCGAGCACGGGCAGCACGATCCGGCCGTCCGGGTCCAGCGTCCAGTCGATGTCGAAGTACGAGGCGTACTGCGACTCGCGGCCGTGGGTGAGCAGGTCCCACCACCATGCGTTCTGCCGGGGTACGTCGACGCCGACGTGGTTGGGCACGATGTCGACGACGACGCCGAGGCCGGCCGCGCGAGCCGACGACACCAGCTGCGAAAACCCTTCTGCGCCACCGAGTTCGGCGGAGATCGTGGTCGGGTCGGTGACGTCGTAACCGTGCGTGGAGCCCTCGGCGGCGGTCAGGATCGGGGACAGGTACAGGTGCGACACCCCGAGCTCGGCGAGGTAATCGACGAGCTTCTCTGCGTCGGCGAACGTGAAGGCCTCACCGCTGGCCGCGCCGCGCATCTGCAGGCGGTAGGTCGACAGGACGGCCATCAGGCGGTCTTACGCAGCACGAGGAGGGACCGGGGCGCCAGCGTGATCTTCTCGCCCGCCGCGACCGTCACCTCGGCGGCACCGCGGGGGTCGGCGGTGTCCAGATCGGCCACCCATTCTTTTGCGTAATCATCCTGCGGCGCAACAAAATCCTGATCTTCGCCGTGGGCGTTGAAGCACAGCAGGAAGGAGTCGTCAACGATGCGCTCACCGCGCGGACCGGGCGCGGGGATCGCTTCTCCGTTGAGGAAGACCGCCACGCACCGGCCCAGCCCCGTCTCCCAGTCGGCGTAGTCCATCTCCTTGCCCGACGGGGTCAGCCACGCGATGTCGCGGACCTGGTCTCCGGTGCGGATCGGCTTGCCTTCGAAGAACCGGCGGCGGCGGAACACGGGGTGTTCTTTGCGGAATTTCACCACTTTGCGGGTGAACTCGAGCAGATCGGCGTTGGTCTCGCACAGTGACCAGTCCATCCAGGACAGTTCGGAGTCCTGGCAGTAGACGTTGTTGTTGCCCTTCTGGGTGCGTCCGATCTCGTCGCCGTGGGCGATCATCGGGGTGCCCTGCGAGAGCATCAGCGTGCCCAGGATGTTGCGCATCTGCTTGCCGCGCAGCTCGAGGATCTCCGGATCGTCGGTGGGGCCTTCGACGCCGCAGTTCCACGACCGGTTGTGGCTTTCGCCGTCCCGGTTGTCCTCGCCGTTGGCCTCGTTGTGTTTTTCGTTGTAGGACACCAGGTCGGCGAGTGTGAAGCCGTCGTGGCAGGTCACGAAGTTGATGCTGGCGCTCGGCCGGCGGCCGGTCGCCTCGTAGAGGTCGGACGACCCGGTCAGCCGGGACGCGAATTCACCCAGGGTTGCGGGCTCGCCCCGCCAGTAATCACGCACAGTGTCGCGATACTTCCCATTCCATTCCGTCCACAAACCTGGGAAATTGCCGACCTGATAGCCGCCTTCGCCGATGTCCCACGGCTCGGCGATCAGCTTCACCTGGCTCACCACCGGGTCCTGCTGGACCAGGTCGAAGAACGCGGAGAGCCGGTCCACGTCGTAGAACTCACGGGCCAGTGTGGCGGCCAGATCGAAGCGGAATCCGTCGACGTGCATCTCCAGCACCCAGTAGCGCAGCGAGTCCATGATCAGCTGCAGCGTGTGGGGGTGGCGGGCGTTGAGGCTGTTGCCGGTGCCGGTGAAGTCCTTGTAGTACCGGCGGTCCTCGTCGAGCAGCCGGTAGTAGGCGGCGTTGTCGATGCCGCGGAAATTCACGGTGGGTCCGAGGTGGTTGCCCTCGGCGGTGTGGTTGTAGACGACGTCGAGGATCACCTCGATGCCGGCCTCGTGGAACGAGCGCACCATCGTCTTGAACTCGGCGACCGCGCCGCCGGCATGTTTGGCCGCCGCGTACTGGTGATGCGGGGCGAAGAAGCCGAACGTGTTGTAGCCCCAGTAGTTTCGCAGACCGAGGTCCAGCAGCCGGTGATCGTGCATGAACTGGTGCACCGGCATCAGTTCGATCGCGGTCACGTTCAGCGACTTGAGGTGATCGATGATCGCGGGGTGGCCCAGGCCGGCGTAGGTGCCACGGAGCTCGTCGGGAATGCCCGGATGCTGCTGCGTCATGCCTTTGACGTGCGCCTCGTAGATCACGGTGTCGTGGTACGGGGTGCCGGGTGCGCGATCGTTGCCCCACTGGAAGAACGGGTTGATCACCACGCTGGTCATGGTGTGGCCCAGCGAGTCGATGCGGGGCGGGACACCGCCGGCGGCCAGATCGTCGGCGTCGAGGTCGTAGGAGTACAGCGCCTGGGAGAACGCGAAGTCGCCGTGGAAGGCCTTGCCGTACGGGTCGAGCAGCAGCTTGCTGGCGTCGCAGCGGTGCCCGGAGGCGGGATCCCATGGGCCGTGGACGCGGAAGCCGTACCGCTGGCCGGGGTTGACGCCCGGCAGGTAGGCGTGCCAGACGTAGCTGTCGACCTCGTCGAGTTCGACCCGCTGTTCGGTGCCGTCCTTGGCGATCAGGCACAGGTCGACCCGCTCGGCGACTTCGGAGAACAGCGAGAAGTTGGTGCCGCCGCCGTCGTAATCGGCACCCAGGGGATAGGGGGTGCCGGGCCAGACGATGGTCATCTGGCGGGCCACCATCCGGTGGCGGCGCCCACCTGCCGGCCCAGTTCGCCGGTCAGGGTCCGCATGTAGGTCGACGAGATGTGGTGAGCGTCGTGATAGATCAACACGTTCCCCTCCACGGCTCGGCAGTAGTCCGGACGACACACCGCATCACTCATGTCGAGCGGCTTGAGCAACGGGAACTGCGCGAGGTAGTCAAGCGTCGGGTTATGGTCCGACAGTACTTCGGATCGCTCGATTCCGCAGGAGATGGCGTCACCTCCGTCGGCGAGACAATCCGACGGGAAGAACGGCTCGCCGTCACGCACCATCCATGGTGTGTCGCGCATGGCAAGTATCGGAATCCTGTTGTCGGACAGCTGTTTCCAGATGCCGAGGTAGCTCGACGGCATCACGTCGCCGGCTTTGATGTTCCACGGCCGGGTCGACGTGGTGAACACGAAGTCGGGTTCGTCGGCGATCAGCTTGGCCATCACGCGCTGATTCCACTGGTGACACTTGGGGTAGGGGTCGTTGTTGCCCATGACCAGCGGGACCGCTTCGGTGGTCAGCGGGCAACCCATCTTCAGATAGGTCACGACCTTGAAGTGGTGCAGCCTGCCGAGCAGGTCCAGCGCGGTGATCCAGTGTTCGGCGTGCGAGCCGCCGGCCAGCGCGATGGTGCGGGTGGCGGCCTTGTCGCCATAGGTGCAGTTGATCACACCGACGTTGTCGAAGTCGCTGATGCAGCCGTCGGTGGTGGACTCGGGGATGTCGTTCTTGGCCTCGAGTGCGGTGGGCCGGAACGGCAGGTCGGGGACGCGGACGTGGTTGATCAGCGCGCGGGCGCCGGGGTAGTCGCGCGGGGAGAGCTCCAGGAGCTCCTGACCGTTGGCGCGCAGCACCGTGACGTGTTCGCGCCACGTGAACGACGTCGCGGTCAGAGCGACACCGAGCAGGGCGACGGTCGAACCCAGCACGATCGTCGGGCGGCGCAACCGGGTCCGCAGCGGCAGCCTCGGAGCTTTCGGTCGCGCAGGTTGGCTCCGGCCGCTGCGCAGCGGCTCCTCGACGTAGCGGGTGGTCAACCACGCCAGCACACCCGACACCGCCAGCACCGCGGCGCCCTCGACGACGTTCACCGCCGAGCGCCCGGTGTAGGCCAGGTAGAAGATCAGCAGCGGCCAGTGCCACAGGTAGAGCGAGTACGCCATCGCGCCGAGCGCGACGAACGGGGCGCTGGCCAAGAGGCGGTTCGGGGCGGGGAGGCGGCCGTCGGTGTGCGGGTCGGCGTAGCGGTTGGCCGCCGACAGGATGAACAGCAGCGTGGCCCCGACCGGCACCAGCGCCCACGGGCCGGGGAATTCCTTGACGCCGTCGATCAGCGCCCCGCAGGCCAGGATCGCGCCGAGCCCCACGAGGGCGGCAACGGTGCGCAGCCACATCGGGCAGCGCAACGAGGGTACGAGCGCACCGATCAGCGCGCCGAGAAGCAGCTCCCACGCCCGGGCGAAGCTGTTGTAGTACGCGGTGGCCTGGTTGGCGTCGTGGGCGATGATCGCGTAGACGAACGAGGCGATCGCGCACGCGCTCAGCAGCACCACGAACGCGGCGCGCACGTGCCGGCCGAACACCCGCCGGAACAGGACCGCCGACCCCAGGATCAGCGCGAGGAAGGCGATGTAGAACTGGCCCTGTACCGACATCGACCAGATGTGCTGCAACGGGCTGACCGACTCACCGGCGCGCAGGTAGTTCGACGCGGTGTTGGCCAGCTCCCAGTTCTGGAAGTAGCCCAGACTCGCCAGGCTCTGGTCGGCGAAGGTCTCCCACCGGGTCTCCGGCTGGATCAGGATCGTCAGCACCGCCGACACCGCGAGGACGACGACGAGTGCGGGCAGTAGGCGGCGGATCAGCCGGGTGACCTCGGGCACCGGCCGCGGAATGGGCCCGGGGGTCAGGACGCCGCGCAGCAGCCGGCCGCCGAAGAAGAAGCCGGACAGCACGAGGAACACGTCGACGCCGCCGGACACCCGCCCGAACCACACGTGGAACACCGCGACCAGCGCGATCGCGACACCGCGCAACCCGTCGAGGTCGTGACGGTAGAACCCGGAGCTCCGCGTCCCCATCTGGGTCACCGGAGCCGTCGCGGCGGGCCGGGCGGAGGAGAGGGTCTTCATGATCGACGGCTAATCTACCGAAGGTGCCTGCGATGACGCCTATCGAGATCAGCGCGGTCGACGCGGCTCACATCTGGCATCCGTACAGCCCGATCGGACGCGACGCGATGGCGCCCGTGGTGGCGACGGCGGCGCGGGGCGCGTGGCTCACCCTCGATCGAGGCGGTCACCCGGTCGAGGTGCTCGACGCGATGGCCTCGTGGTGGACCGCGGTGCACGGCCACGGCCACCCTGCTCTCGACGCCGCGATCACGCGCCAGCTCGCGACCATGAACCACGTCATGTTCGGCGGGCTGACGCATGAGCCCGCCGCCCGGCTGGCGCGGCTGCTGGTCGAGATGACTCCGGCGGGGCTGGAGACGGTGTTCTTCAGCGACTCGGGCTCGGTGTCGGTCGAAGTCGCGGTGAAGATGGCGCTGCAGTTCTGGCGCAGCAGCGGCCGGCCCGGCAAGAGCCGGCTGATGACCTGGCGCGGCGGCTATCACGGCGACACGTTCACCCCGATGAGTGTCTGCGATCCGGACGGCGGCATGCACACGTTGTGGACCGGGGCGCATTCATTGCTCGCCGATCAGGTGTTCGCGCCGGCCGTGCCCGCCGAGTATGACCCGGCCTACAGCGCGGCCTTCGCCGACCAGTTGGCCCTGCACGCCGACGAGCTCGCCGCCGTGATCGTGGAGCCCGTCGTGCAGGGCGCGGGCGGCATGCGGTTTCACGACCCCCGTTATGTGGCCGATCTGCGTCGCGTCTGCGATGAACACGGCGTGCTGCTGATCTTCGACGAGATCGCCACCGGGTTCGGCCGCACCGGCGAACTGTTCGCCGCCGACCACGCCGGGGTCACCCCCGACATCATGTGCGTGGGCAAGGCGTTGACCGGCGGGTATCTGACGCTGGCCGCGACGCTGTGCACCCGCGCGGTCGCCGAGACGATCAGTGCACACCCACCCGGTGCGCTGATGCACGGCCCGACGTTCATGGCCAACGCGCTGGCCTGCGCGGTCGGTGTCGCCTCGCTGGAGCTGCTGGGCACCGGCGCGTGGCGGTCTCAGGTGCAGCGCATCGAGGCGGGGCTGCGTTCCGGCTTGGCACCCGCGGGCGAGTTGCCGAACGTGGTGGATGTGCGGGTGCTGGGTGCGATCGGCGTGCTGGAACTCGACCGGGACGTCGACCTGCGCGTCGCGACACCGGTGGCGATCGAGCACGGCGTGTGGCTGCGGCCGTTCCGCAACCTGGTCTATGTGATGCCTCCCTATGTCTGTACCGCCGCCGAGATCGGTCAGATCACCTCGGCGATGATCGAGGTCGCGCGTGCACTAACCTGAACGGTGTTCAAGTTCAGGTGGCGAGAGGAGTGCCGTGACGCGCGTCGGTCTGGATCCGTTGGCCTGGCTCGACGATGTCGCGACCCGGCGCCGCAGCGCGGGCCTGCGCCGTAGCCTGCGCACCCGCCCGCCCGTCGGCGCCGAACTCGATCTGGCCTCCAACGACTACCTCGGCCTGTCCCAGCATCCCCGGGTGCTCGACGGCGGCGTGGCGGCCCTGCGCACCTGGGGTGCGGGGGCCACGGGGTCCCGTTTGGTCACCGGCAACACCGAGCTCCACGAAGCCTTCGAGCGCGATCTGGCCGCCTTCGTCGGCGCGGAGTCGGCGCTGGTCTTCTCCTCCGGGTACACCGCCAATCTCGGTGCGGTGGTGGCCCTTTCGGGTCCCGGCACGCTGCTGGTGTCCGATGCGCTGACCCACGCCTCGCTGGTCGACGCGTGCCGCCTGTCCCGGGCGCGGGTGGTCGTCACCCCGCACGGCGACGTCGCGGCCGTGGAGGCCGCGCTGGCCGGACGCGCCGAGGACCGCGCGATCGTGATCACCGACTCCGTGTTCTCCGCCGACGGCGTCCTGGCCCCGCTGACCGCGCTGCACGAGGCGTGCCGCAGGCAGGGCGCGCTACTCGTCGTCGACGAGGCGCACGGGCTCGGCGTGCGCGGCACGGGCGGGCGCGGGCTGCTGCACGAGGTCGGGCTGGCCGGAGCGCCCGACGTGGTGATGACGACGACGCTGTCGAAGGCGCTCGGCAGCCAAGGCGGCGCGGTGCTCGGCCCGGCTGCCGTGCGCGAGCACCTGGTCGACGCGGCGCGACCGTTCATCTTCGACACCGGGCTCGCTCCGGCTGCGGTGGGCGCCGCGCACGCCGCGCTCGACGTGCTGATCGACGAGCCGTGGCGGGCCGGCCGCGTCCTCGACCACGCCGCGACGCTGGCGCAGATCTGCGACGTGGCGGAGACCCCGACCTCGGCGGTGGTCTCGGTGATCCTGGGCGAACCGGAGGTGGCTGTCGCGGCCGCGGCGGCCTGCCTGGAGTCCGGGGTGCGGGTCGGCTGCTTCCGGCCGCCGAGCGTGCCGGCCGGCACCTCGCGGCTCCGGTTGACGGCGCGGGCGTCACTGTCCGACGACGAGATGGCGCTGGCGCGGCGGGTGCTGACCGACGTCCTGGCGGCGCGATGAGCGTGCTGGTCGTCACCGGCACCGGAACCGGCGTCGGCAAGACGGTGGCGACGGCAGCGCTGGCCTGCCAGGCCCGGCTCGCCGGCCTGGACGTGGCGGTGTGCAAGCCCGTGCAGACGGGCACCGACGACGGTGACGACGACCTGGCCGAGATCGGCAGGCAGGCCGGGGTGTCGCAGCTGGTCGCCGGGTGGCGCTACCCGGAGCCGCTCGCTCCGGTGGCCGCGGCGCAGCGGGCCGGCGCCGCGCTGCCGACCCGCGCACAGCTGGTGGAGCTGGTCCGGGGTGCGGACGCGCCCGGGCGCCTCACCGTGGTGGAGGGGGCCGGTGGGCTGCTGGTGGAGGTCGGCGCCGACGGCGTCACGCTGCGGGACCTGGCTGCCGAGCTGGCCGCGCCGGTGCTGATCGTCGTGGCCGCGGGGCTCGGCACGCTCAATCACACCGCGCTGACCATCGAAGCCCTTGACGCGCAACGTGTTCCGTGCGCCGGTCTGGTGATCGGCTCGTGGCCGGCGCAGCCCGGTGTCGCCGAGATCGACAATCGCGATGCGCTGGCGCGGCTGGCCCCGGTCCGTGCGGCGCTGCCCGCCGGGCTGGGCACACTCGGTGCCTCCGACTTCGCGCGGGTCAGTGCGCGGGCATTCGATCCGGCCTGGATCGCCGGGCTGCGCTAGTGGTGCACTCGGTCGAGGCGCTGTTCGACGTCGCCACCGAGACGACGGTGCGCGATCTCTGGGACGCGCTGGCCGCAGCCGGTGTGCCCAGCCAGGCGGGCCACACCGCCCCGAGCAACCGGCCCCACGTCACGCTCACGGTGGCCACGCAGATGGACGACGCCGTCGACGTGGCGCTGGAAGCGCTGCTCGACCGCCTGCCGCTGCCGTGTGTGCTGGGGGCGCCCATGCTGTTCGGTGGCGGGCGCACCGTCACGCTGGTGCGCCTGGTGGTGCCGTCGGCTGATCTGCTGGCGCTGCACGCCGGTGTCCACGCGGCATGCCTGCCGCACATGCCCAACGGTGTTCTGCCACATGCAGACCCGGGCCGATGGACGCCGCACGTCACCTTGGGCCGGCGTATCCCGCCCGATCTCGTGCCGCTCGCGCTGGCGATACCGGACATCGCCCGCGACATCGAGGGCGAGATCACCGCGCTGCGGCACTGGGACGGCAATGCCAAACAGGAGCACTGGATCACCTGATCTGCGGTAGCTTCCCCCTCGGTGGCCTCGCGATCCGATCATGAGTCCGGCCGGATGTCCGACTGGAGTCCCGGCCGCGTGCACTGGTGGACCACCACCTCGATCGCGATCATGGGTGCGATCGTCGGCGGTGTCTCGCTGGTGATGAACTTCTTCTACCAGCCCAGCGCGCCGCCCACCACGATCTCCTCTGGCCATTCGGAGTTCATGAAGCTGAGCTATTCGGACCGGATCGACCGGTGCGTGCCCCACATCGCCGAGAACCTCGCCTCGTGGCAGGACCGGTGGCGTTCCGCGCTCGACGCCGGCGGCGGCGCGCGCCAGAAGCCACCCGTGCCGTTCGCCGCGCTCGGGGACGCCGACGCCGCGGGTCAGGCGATCGTCAACACGTATCTGGCGGTGGTGAACTACGCGGAGAAATTGGCGCCCACCGACGAAGGCGAGAACCTGCTCTCGTGCGTGTACGCGCCGGTGCTGACGATGGATCCGGAGAAGCGCTATCCCGACGTGGAGGCGCTCGTCGGCAGCGGCAACGAAACCCCCAAGGCCGACAACATCGTCGTCGCCCAGAGCCCGAGCTACACCCAGGGCGAGTTCGCCGGTGTCACCGCCGAGGGGCGGACCAGCAAGATCGTCGAGGTGGTCATCCGGCCCGGGCCCAGCGAGGCACACCGCCAGCTCGGGTTCGCCCTGGTGTCCGGGCACGAGCAGGGAGTCACCATGTGGGCGCTCAACGCGTCGGTGGACCGCGGCGATCCGCGGTGGATGGCCGACGTCGCCGAATACCGGGGATTCTAGGGGTTCTCGGCCAGGTGCTCGCGGCGCGCCAGGATGCCGTCGATCAGCAGCCGCACGCCGAAGTCGAACCGGGTGTCCTGATCGTCGGTCAGCAGTGACGCGTCGGGCAGCTCCGCGCCTGCGGCGTCCCACTGCCGGCGCGACTGTTCGTCGACGGTGAAGCCGAGCACGTAGTAGACGACGGTGCGGGCGGTCAGCTCGGCGTTGGTCGCCGGCACGCCGGCCTCTGCTGCCGCATCGGCGAGTTGGGCCACCACGTCGGTCATCACCGCTGACTGGGCGGCGGCGAAGCTGGCCGACACGAGTTCGGCGCCGTCGGTGTGAGACAGCAGCGCATCGCGCACCTGTCGGCACAGGGCGCCGACCCGGGACGACCAATCGCCCGACGGCCGCCCCACCGGAGCCAACACGTGGTCGGCCACGGCGCCGAGCAGTTGCTGCTTGTTCGCGAAGTGCCAATACAGCGCCCCCGGTGACACTTCGAGCTCACGGGCGAGCCGCCGCATCGACAGGTCGGCCAGCCCGTAGTCATCGAGCAACGACGTGGCCGCCGCGACCACGTCGCGTTTGTGGAGCTGCACGCCAGTACCCTAACCTGAACACCGTTCAATTGTCGGCTCCGCCGACGTGTTCAAGTGGGCAGTAGGGAGACAACGGATGAGCGACATCCTGGCGGTGGCACGCGAGCAGGTGCTCGAGCGGGGCGTCGGCCTCGATCAGGACCAGACGCTGCAGGTGCTCCAGCTGCCCGACGATCGTCTCGACGAGCTCCTGGCGCTGGCTCACGACGTTCGCATGGCTCACTGCGGCCCCGACGTCGAGGTCGAGGGCATCATCAGCCTCAAGACGGGCGGCTGCCCCGAGGACTGCCACTTCTGTTCGCAGTCAGGCCTTTTCGCCTCGCCGGTGCGCAGCGCGTGGCTCGACGTGCCGAGCCTGGTGGAGGCGGCCAAGCAGACCGCCAAGACCGGCGCCACCGAATTCTGCATCGTGGCGGCGGTCCGCGGACCCGACGAGCGGCTGCTGGCCCAGGTGGCCGCAGGCATCGAGGCGATCCGCAACGAGGTGGACATCCAGATCGCATGCTCGCTGGGGATGCTCACCCAGGAGCAGGTGGACCGCCTCAAGGACATGGGCGTGCACCGCTACAACCACAACCTCGAGACCGCGCAGTCCTTCTTCACCAACGTGGTGACCACCCATACCTGGGAGGAGCGCTGGGAGACCCTGCAGATGGTGCGCGAGGCGGGGATGGAGGTGTGCTGCGGCGGCATCCTCGGGATGGGCGAGACGCTCGAGCAGCGCGCCGAGTTCGCCGCCAACCTCGCCGCACTGGACCCGCACGAGGTCCCGTTGAACTTCCTCAATCCGCGCCCTGGCACTCCGTTCGGCGATCTGGACGTGCTGCCCGCGGCCGAAGCGCTGAAGGCCGTCGCGGCGTTCCGGCTCGCGCTGCCCCGCACCATGCTGCGCTTCGCCGGCGGCCGGGAGATCACCCTCGGTGACCTCGGCGCCAAGAAGGGCATCCTCGGTGGCATCAACGCGGTCATCGTCGGCAACTACCTGACCACCCTGGGCCGGCCCGCAGAAGCCGACCTCGAATTGCTCGAGGACCTGCAGATGCCGATCAAGGCACTCAACGCCAGCCTGTGATGGTCCACGATCTGCCCGCGCCCGTCGGCGCCGGCGTCTTCAACGTCTACACCGGCGAACCGGCCGGCTCGACCGTGCCCACCGCCGCAGCGCTCGGTCTGGAACCGCCACGGTTCTGCGCCGACTGCGGACGGCGGATGGTGGTTCAGGTCCGCCCGGACGGGTGGTGGGCCAAGTGCTCGCGGCACGGCCAGGTGGATTCCAAGGATCTGGAGCTCTACCGGTGACCGAAGCGCCTGCAACGACGATGTCTCGCGTCCATGCCGCACTGCGGGTCGTCGTCGGTCTCGCGGCCGCCGGCGCGGTGTGCGGGGCGCTGTGGGCGTGGCTCGCGCCGCCGATCCACAGTGTCGTAGCGCTGACGCGCAGCAATGACCGGGTGAAGGCCTACCTCGGGAACGAGGGCGATCATTTCTTCACCGCAGCGTTCCTGATGGTCGGCTTCCTGTCGGTGCTCGCCGTGATCGCCGCGGTGGCGCTGTGGCAGTGGCGTACGCAACGTGGACCGGTGATGATGGCGGCCCTGAGTGTCGGCTCGATCGCGGCGTCGGCCGCCGCGGCAGCCACCGGAGCGGTGGTGGGGCGGCTGCGGTACGGACACCTCGACGTGGCAACGGTCGACGTCACCGAGCAGAACCGGGTGAGCTACGTCGTCGAGGCGCCCTCGGTGTTCTTCGGCCACACGCCGCTGCAGGTGGCGCTGACGCTGCTGTTGCCTGCGGCGGTCGCGGCGATGATCTACGTGCTGGGCGCGGTGTCGACCAGCCGCGACGATCTCGGTGGCTGGCCGCCTGTCGATTCGATGGGGCCGGCTACTGGTCGAAGCGCGACAGCGGCTGACGTTCCACCCGTCGCCCCGTCATCACCTTCGCCGTGATCTTGCCCAGCGTGATCATGCCCCGGTAGGTCGACGGGTTCAGCAGCGTCGGCCACTTGGTGCGTTTGATGTTCTCGCGCAGCGGTTTTCCGGCAAACCGGTCGCGCAGCCAGCGCAGCGTCATCGGGGCCGACATCGGGTGCAGCAGCAGATGCTCGCTGAACAGATCGCGGTGGTAGGTGACGTGCGCTCCGCCGCGCACATAGGTGTGGGCCAGTTCGTCGATGTCGTCGACGCAGATGATGCGGTCGTGGACGGCCTGGACGATCAGCACCGGAACCGACGGCGCGGCCGTGCCCAGCTTGATGCTGTCGAACACGTGCTGCACCTCGGGGCTGAGCAGGATCTCCTCGAGCGGCCGATCGATCATGTCGGCCATGTCGCGGCCCGCGCAGGTGATCATCGCCTGGGCCGTGGTCATCCTCTGGATGCGCTGCAGCAGCTCCTTGCCTTCCGGCGTCGCGTGCTCGGAGATGATGCGATCCAGGTCTGGGTAGATGTGGCTGAGCGCTGCCACCACCAGCGCCGGCAGGCCCGAGTAGATGCTGCCGTTGAGACGGCGGAAGGTGTGCCCGAGATCGCCCACCGGGGAGCCGAGGACCGCGCCGACGACGTTGAGTTCGGGCGCATAGGCGGCCTGCACCTCCGCAGCCCACGCCGAGGCGAGTCCGCCGCCGGAGTAACCCCACAACCCGACCGGTGAGTCGGCGGTCAGCCGGAACGTCGGATGGTTGATGGCCGCGCGGATGCCGTCGAGAATGTGGTAGCCGGGCTCGTAGGGCGCGCCCCACATGCCGGTCGAGCCCTCGTGGTCGGGCACCGACACCGCCCACCCTTCCGCGAGCGCGGCGGCGACCAGCAGGAACTCGAACTGGGCCACGGCACCGACGGCCTTGGCGCCGCGCCGCAACGCATAGGAGGGGAAGCAGCGGCTGGCGACCGCGTCGATCGCGCACTGGTAGGACATCACCGGCAGCGGCCGTTCCGGGTCGCGCTCGGTGGGGATCAGCACCGTGGTGACGCCGGCCTGCGGTTCGCCCTGGAAGTCGGTGGTGCGGTAGAGCAGCTGCGTAGCGCTGAATTTCTGCGGCACCAGGCCGAGAAACGCCAGCTCGACATCGCGGGAGCGCAGCACGGTGCCGGGGCGAGCGTGTTCGTAGCCCTCGGGCGGCTCGTAGAACGCATCCTCGGACGGCACGACCGGCCTCTGCCTGGGCCGCAGCGGCTCATGGTGTGGTTGACCGATCCATTCGGCCCCTGTCGCCCGCGCCGCGCTGCCGAAGTCCATCTAGGCATTCTTACTTAAGAATGCGTTAAGAAGCCAGTCGACTCACCCGGGCGGGCGCAACGCAGCGAATTCGTCGGTGACCCGGTACCGGGCGTCGGCGAACCGGTAGAGCGCGGCCGGACGGCCCCCGCTGCGTCCCGAGCGCGCCGTGGTGCCGGTCCGCGTGATCACATGACGACGCTCCAGCACGCGCTGCAGGTTGGTCGCGTCGACGGGGTGTCCGAGCGCGGCGCTGTAGATGTCGCGCAGCGTCGAGAGAGCGAATTCGCTTGGCGCCAAGGCGAATCCAATGTTCGTGTAGGACAATTTCGCGACCAGCCGGGTGCGTGCGTGGTCGACCATCGGACCGTGGTCGAAGGCCATCGGGGGCAGGTCGCCGACGGGGTGCCAGCGGGTGTCCGGGGGCAGTTCGGGGGTCGCGGGGGAGGGGACGAGCCCCAGGAACGTCGAGGCGATGGTCCGGTCACCAGGTACGCGGTCGGGCTCGGAGAACACCGCCAATTGTTCGAGGTGGGCGAGTTCTCGCAGGTCGACCTTCTCGGCGAGCTGTCGGCGCACCGAATCGGTCAGTGTCTCGTCATGGCCCAGCCGGCCACCCGGCAACGCCCAGCGCCCGCGCTGCGGGTCCAGCGCCCGCTGCCAGAGCAGTACGTGCAGGGCGTTTTCTCGAACTTGAAGCACGACGGCCAGCACTTCGTGGTGGGTGCTACGATGTGGCATGTTTTCGATTGTAAGTCGAAAACCTCGAAACGAGGTAAGGAGACGGCGATGACCGTGCTCGCGACCGATAGCGCCGACCGTATCGTCGACGGCCCCGACGGCTACACGGGTGTCGAGGGGGACGCCGCCTGGGCGGCCGAGGTGCGGCGACTGCTCGAGCTGCGCGGCGCCACGCTGCTGGCGCACAACTATCAGCTGCCCGCGATCCAGGACGTCGCCGACCACGTGGGCGACTCGCTGGCCCTGTCGCGCATCGCCGCCGAGGCGCCCGAGGACACGATCGTGTTCGCCGGCGTGCACTTCATGGCAGAGACGGCCAAGATCCTGTCCCCGGACAAGACGGTCCTGATCCCCGATCAGCGGGCCGGATGCTCGCTGGCGGACTCCATCAGTGCCGACGAGCTGCGGGCCTGGAAGGCCGAACATCCCGGCGCGGTGGTCGTCTCCTACGTCAACACGACGGCGGCGGTGAAGGCCGAGACCGACATCTGCTGCACGTCGTCGAATGCGGTCGAGGTGGTCGCGTCGATCCCCGCCGACCGTGAGGTGCTGTTCTGCCCGGACCAGTTCCTCGGCGCCCACGTGCGCCGGATGACGGGCCGGCAGAACCTGCACGTGTGGGCCGGTGAATGCCATGTGCACGCCGGCATCAACGGTGACGAACTCGCCGAGCAGGCGCGCACGCACCCCGACGCCGAATTGTTCGTGCACCCCGAGTGCGGCTGTGCCACGTCAGCCCTGTACCTCGCCGGCGAGGGCGCCTACCCGCAGGACCGGGTCAAGATCCTGTCGACCGGCGGCATGCTCGACGCCGCGAGGGAGACGGGTGCCCGGCAGGTTCTGGTCGCCACCGAGGTCGGCATGCTTCACCAATTGCGCCGCGCCGCACCCGATGTCGACTTCCAGGCCGTCAACGATCGGGCGTCCTGCCGGTACATGAAGATGATCACGCCCGCGGCCATGCTGCGCTGCCTGGTCGAGGGTGCCGACGAGGTACATGTCGATCCCGACACCGCCGCACGGGCGCGCGCCAGTGTCACGCGGATGATCGAGATCGGTCAGCCCGGCGGCGGGGAATGACCGCCTACGGCGCGGGCTGCGGCGGTACCGGCGGCTGGCGCCTGCGTGCTGACGTCGTCGTCGTCGGGACCGGCGTCGCCGGCCTGGCCGCCGCGCTGGCCGCGCACCGCAGCGGCCGCAGCGTGATGCTGCTGAGCAAGGCGCCGGAGACGGCGACGTTCTACGCCCAGGGCGGGATCGCCGTGGTGCTGCCCGACAGCGTCAAGGGCTCCGACGACTCCGTCGACGCGCACGTGGCCGACACGCTCGCGGCGGGCGCCGGGCTGTGCGACGCCGAGGCGGTGCGCTCGATCGTGGCCGACGGCGCCCGCGCGGTGACCGACTTGGTCGGCGCCGGAGCGCATTTCGACGAGTCGTCGCCGGGCCGCTGGGCGCTGACCCGAGAGGGCGGGCACACCCGTAGGCGCATCATCCACTCCGGCGGGGACGCGACGGGCGCCGAGGTCCAGCGCGCGCTGAATCACGCCGCCGCGTCGCTCGACATCCGCCGCAACCACGTTGCGCTCGACCTGCTGATCGAGGGTGGCGCCGTTGTCGGGGTCTCGGTGCTCAGCGAGGACGGCCCGGGCGCCGTCTACGCACCGTCGGTCATTCTGGCCACCGGCGGGCTCGGGCACCTCTATCGGGCCACGACCAACCCCGAAGGATCGACGGGAGACGGTGTTGCGCTCGCGATCTGGGCTGGTCTGCCGGTCTCCGACGTGGAGTTCGTGCAGTTCCATCCGACCATGCTCTACACCGGATCGGCCGCCGGCCGGTGGCCGCTGATCACCGAGGCGCTCCGCGGAGAGGGCGCGACGCTCATCGACCGGAACGGCGATCCGGTGACGTCCGGCGTGCACCCGATGGGTGACCTCGCTCCGCGCGACGTCGTGGCGGCGGCCATCGAGGCAAGCCTGACCGCCTCCGGCGATCCGTGTGTCTACCTCGATGCCCGTCACGTGACCGACGTGGCGCGGCGATTCCCGACGGTCACCGCGGCCTGCCGAGCAGCCGGCATCGACCCGGTTCGGCAACCGATTCCGGTGGTTCCCGGTGCGCACTACAGCTGCGGTGGGGTGGTCACCGACGTGCACGGGCGGACCTCGATCGACGGGTTGTTCGCCGCCGGGGAAGTGGCCCGCACCGGGATGCACGGCGCGAACCGGCTGGCGTCCAACAGCCTGCTGGAGGGCCTCGTGGTCGGGGGTCGCGCCGGTGTCGCAGCCGCCGAGCACGCGGAGCTCGCCGGACCGCCCGGGGTGGTCGCCGCGGAACCGCCGGTCCGGCCGGTGCTCGAGCGCCCGTCGTTGCAACAGGCGATGAGCAGGTACGCCTCCGTCGTCCGGGACGACGACGGGCTGGGCCGGCTGGGCGCCGAGGTCGAGAGAGCGCAGCCACGAATCATCAACTCGCGCAGCGTGTTCGAGGATGCCGCGCTGACGGCGGTGGCCGGCGTGGTCGGCGCCGCCGCGCGGGCGCGCACCGAGACTCGCGGGTGCCATCACCGCAGCGATCACCCCGCGACCGACCCCGCTCAGGCGGTCAGCATCGTCTGCGGGCCGGTCGCGTCGGGTTGCCGGTGATGACCGCGACCCTCACCGCGGCGGAGGAGGCCGATGCCCGGTCGATCATCTCTCGCGCGCTCGACGAGGACCTGCGCTACGGGCCCGATGTCACGACGCTGGCCACGGTCGCCGACGACGCCATCACCACGGCATCGGTGGTCACGCGGGAACCGGGCGTCATCGCCGGCGGGGATCTCGCGCTGATCGTGTTCGACGAGGTGCTCGGCCGCGACGGCTACCGGGTGGTGCATCAGGTGCCCGACGGCACCCGGCTCGAGCCGGGCGGCGCCGCGCTGGTCGTCGAGGGCCCGACGCGCGGCCTGCTCACCGCCGAGCGCACCATGCTCAACCTGGTGTGCCACCTGTCCGGCATCGCGACGGCCACCGCGGCCTGGGTGGATGCCGTCGCCGGCACCCAGGCCCGGATCCGGGACACCCGCAAGACGCTGCCGGGCATGCGGTCGCTGCAGAAGTACGCCGTGCGCGTCGGCGGCGGCGTCAACCACCGGATGGGGCTCGGCGACGCGGCGTTGATCAAGGACAACCACGTGGCCGCGGCGGGGTCGGTGGTGGCCGCGTTGCGGGCGGTGCGCGAGGTCGCACCGGATCTGCCCTGCGAGGTCGAGGTCGATTCCCTCGAGCAGCTCGACGAGGTGCTCGCCGAGGGCGTCGAGCTGGTGCTGCTCGACAACTTCCCGGTGTGGCAGACGCAGATCGCAGTGCAGCGCCGGGCCACCCGCTCGCCGCACACGCTGCTGGAGTCCTCGGGCGGGCTGTCGCTGGACAGCGCCGCTGACTACGCGGGCACCGGCGTCGACTACCTGGCTGTTGGCGCGCTCACGCATTCGGTGCGGGTGCTCGATCTGGGTCTGGACCTGTAGCCGATGCGTGTCTCACCGGGTCTGGCGCTCGCGGTGGCGCTTCTGTCGACGGGTCTTTCGGCCGCCGCGTTGGTCCGCACACTGGATCGGGATCCCGCCTACAGCGACGAGCAGCGCTCCACGGCGACGGCGCGGGTGTGCACGGCGTTCGACACCGTCCGCGCGGGCGTGGCGACCAACACCAACGTGACCGCGCCCGACGACATCAGCGGCTCACTGGCCGCCGCCGCCAACGCCCGGCTGGCGCTGTCCGACGGTGGCCTGTACCTGCTGGCCCGGCTGGACCCGGCCACTCCGGCCGACCTCGCCGACGCGGTTCGGACCTTCGCCGACGCGTTGTTGGACATCGGCGCGGCCGCCACCGCGGGGGCGCCGAACACCGATCCGGCGCAGGCCAAGCGGTTGGAGGCCGCGGAGTCGGCCAGCGCCGCGGTCAGCAATCGCTGCCGCTGATCCTCAGGCCGGCATCGGCCCGCGGCGCAGCAGCGACAGCACCACCGCCGCCGCGGCGAACAGGCCGGCGAACACGCGGTTGAGCACGGTCTGCTGGCGGGGAGTGCGCAGCCACGTCAGCAACCGCACGGCCAGGCCCGTGTAGAGACCCATCACCACCAGGTCGACCGCGACCATCGTGATCCCGATTGCGAGGTACTGCGGCAGCAGCGGCGCGGTCGGCACCACGAACTGCGGCATCACCGCGAGGAAGAACAACAGCCCCTTCGGATTGGTGGCATTGACCAGGAACCCGCGCACCACGAGCGCCCGGCGGCCACCGGCGACCACCTGATCCACCTGGGCGCGCAGATCGACTCCGACGCTGCGCCACTGCCGGAACGCCAGGTACGCCAGGTAGGCCACGCCCAGCCATTTGATGATCGTGAACGCCAGGATCGAATTGGCGACCGCGGCGCCCAACCCAACCGCGACGAGCGTCAGCTGCAGCATCAGCCCGATCTCCAGGCCCAGGATGCTCCAGTAGCCCCGCCGCACCCCGTGGGTCAGGCCGGTGGCCATCGACTGGATGGCGCCGGCGCCGGGGGAGACCGCGATCAGGATGGCCGCGCCGAAGAACGCCAGCCACATCTGCCAGGTCATGACGCCGTGCTCACGAGCCGATGTCCGCGACGAAGACGCCGGACCGCTTGGCCACCATCTGGGCGATTCGGGGCAGGGACGGGTCGGTGGTGCCGGCGGGCAGCACCCGCGGCCGCACGAGGTGCAGTGTCTCGCTGCCGATCTTGATGTCGGCCTCGCCGGCGGCCAGGACGTTCTTGACCCAGTTCGTCTTGCCGTGGGCCAGTCCGATCGCCAGCACCGAGCCCTTGCGGTACGGCGTGACGATCGTCTCGTACTCCGTGCCGGAGCTGCGTCCGCGGTGGTGGATCACCGCGAGTCCCGGCATGCGCTTGGACAGCGGTCGCAGCAGCGGATTGATGTACTTGATCTGCAGTCTTTCGAACCACGGCGGGAAGATCATCGGCACACCGGGCGCGTTGTTGGGGTGGCTGCTCCTGCTCGGCCGGTCCGGCATGACGCCTCCGATTCTGATTTGTGCTGCTCTGGGACAATGGTCAGCGTGAATGTATCGCCACCGCTGCTGCGGCGCATCGACCTGCGCGGCGCGACGCTGTCGGCCGCCCGTCTGCGGACCGCGCTGCCCCGGGGCGGCGTCGACGTCGACGCGGTGCTGCCCAAGGTGCGGCCGATCGTCGACGCGGTCGCCGAACGCGGCGCCGATGCCGCGCTCGAGTACGGCGCCTCCTTCGACGGCGTGCGGCCCGAGCAGGTCCGCGTGCCCGCCGACCGGCTACGCGCGGCCCTCGATGATCTCGACGCCGACGTCCGCGCTGCGCTGGAGGTGGCCATCGACCGAGCCCGCGCCGTCCACGCCGACCAGCGCCGCACCGACACCACGACTACGCTCGCGCCGGGCGCGACCGTCACCGAGCGCTGGGTGCCCGTCGAGCGGGTCGGCCTCTACGTCCCGGGCGGCAATGCCGTCTATCCCTCGAGTGTGGTGATGAACGTCGTGCCGGCGCAGACGGCCGGCGTCGAGTCGCTCGTGATCGCGAGCCCGCCCCAGGCTGACCATGGCGGCCTGCCGCACCCGACGATCCTGGCCGCCGCGGCGCTGCTCGGCGTCGACGAGGTGTGGGCCGTCGGCGGCGCCCAGTCCGTCGCGCTGCTGGCCTACGGGGGCACCGACACCGATGGCACTGGGGCAAGCGAAGCGCCGGGAAATGGCACCGAGCTCGCCCCGGTCGACATGATCACCGGGCCGGGCAACATCTATGTCACCGCCGCCAAGCGGATCTGCCGCTCCCGCGTCGGCATCGATTCCGAGGCCGGACCCACCGAGATCGCGATCCTGGCCGACCACACCGCCGACCCGGTGCATGTCGCGGCCGATCTGATCAGCCAGGCCGAGCACGACGAGATGGCCGCCAGCGTGCTGGTCACCGACAGCGCCGAGCTGGCCGACGCCACTGACGCCGAGCTGGCGCGCCAACTGGAGACGACGGTGCACCGCGAGCGGGTGAGCACGGCGCTGGGCGGTCAGCAGTCGGCGATCGTGTTGGTCGACGATGTCGACGCCGGCCTGCGCGTCGTGAACGCCTACGCCGCCGAGCACCTGGAGATCCAGACCGTCGACGCGGCCGGTGTCGCAGGGCGGGTCCGGTCCGCCGGTGCGGTCTTCGTCGGGGCGTGGTCCCCGGTGAGCCTCGGTGACTACTGCGCAGGCTCAAACCACGTGCTGCCCACAGCCGGCTGCGCCCGGCACTCCAGCGGGCTGTCGGTGCAGACGTTCCTGCGCGGCATCCACGTCGTGGACTACACCGAAGCCGCGCTCAAAGACGTTGCTGGACATGTCATCACGCTGGCCAACGCGGAGAACCTGCCCAGTCACGGAGAAGCGGTACGCCGGAGGTTCGAGAGGTGAACCCGGGTCAGGCCACCACGCTCGGCGACCTGCCGCTGCGCGAGGATCTGCGCGGCAAGTCGCCGTACGGCGCGCCGCAACTCGCGGTCCCGGTGCGGTTGAACACCAACGAGAACCCGCACCCGCCCACGCAGGCGCTCGTCGACGATGTCGCCGCGTCGGTGGCCGAGGCCGCCGCCGAACTCCACCGCTACCCGGACCGCGACGCCGTGGCGCTGCGCACCGATCTCGCCGCGTATCTGACCGCCCAGACCGGGGTGCCCGTCGGCGTCGAGAACGTGTGGGCGGCAAACGGTTCCAACGAGATCCTGCAGCAGCTGCTGCAGGCGTTCGGCGGGCCGGGCCGCAGCGCGATCGGTTTCGTGCCGTCCTACTCGATGCACCCGATCATCTCCGACGGCACCCAGACGCAGTGGCTGGCCGCACACCGCGCCGACGATTTCGGCCTCGATGCCGCGGCCGCCGCCACCGCGATCAAGGAACACAACCCGGACGTCGTGTTCGTCACCAGCCCGAACAACCCGTCCGGGCAGAGCGTGTCGCTCGACAATCTGCGGCTGCTGCTCGACGCGATGACGGGCGGGGTGATGATCGTCGACGAGGCCTACGGCGAGTTCTCCTCGCAGCCCAGCGCGCTCGCGCTGATCGACGAGTACCCGACGCGAGTCGTGGTGTCGCGCACCATGAGCAAGGCGTTCGCATTCGCCGGAGGCCGGCTGGGCTACTTGGTGGCCGCCCCCGCCGTGGTCGACGCGATGCTGCTGGTGCGTCTGCCGTATCACCTGTCGTCGCTGACCCAGGCCGCCGCCCGGGCCGCGCTGCGCCACGCCGACGACACCCTCGGCAGCGTCGCGACGCTGATCAGCGAACGCGAGCGGGTCTCGAAGGGCCTGTCCGACATGGGGTTCCGGGTGATCCCCAGCGATGCCAACTTCCTGCTGTTCGGGGAGTTCGCCGACGCCGCCGCGACGTGGCGTGCCTACCTGGATGCCGGGGTGTTGATCCGCGACGTCGGCATCCCCGGCTACCTGCGGACCACGATCGGCCTCGCCGATGAGAACGACGCGCTGCTGAGCGCCAGCGCCCGACAAGGAGTGAAGTGACCCGTCCCCACAGGTACGCCAAGGTCGAACGCAAGACCAAGGAATCCGACATCGTCGTCGAGCTCGATCTCGACGGCACCGGGCAGGTGAGCATCGACACCGGCGTGCCGTTCTTCGACCACATGCTGACCTCGCTGGGCAGCCACGCCCGGTTCGACCTGACGGTCAAATCCGTCGGCGACATCGAGATCGAAGGCCACCACACGATCGAGGACACCGCGATCGTGCTGGGCCAGGCGCTGGGTCAGGCGCTCGGCGACAAGAGCGGTATTCGCCGGTTCGGCGACGCGTTCATCCCGATGGACGAGTCGCTGGCGCATGCCGCGGTCGATGTGTCGGGCCGGCCCTACTTCGTGCATACCGGGGAACCGGAGTTCATGGTCAGCTTCACCATCGCGGGCTCGCAGGCGCCGTACCACACCGTGGTCAACAAGCACGTCTTCGAATCGCTGGCGTTCAACGCGCGCATCGCGCTGCACGTGCGCACCCTGTACGGGCGCGATCCGCATCACATCACCGAGGCGCAGTACAAGGCCGTGGCGCGCGCACTTCGTGAGGCCGTCGAGTACGACGAGCGGGTCAGCGGCGTGCCGTCGACCAAAGGGTCCTTGTGAGAGTGACGCTGTGACAACGAAACTCGTGGTGCTCGACTACGGTTCCGGGAACCTGCGGTCGGCTCAGCGGGCGCTCGAGCGGGTCGGGGCGCAGGTCGAGGTGACCGCCGACAAGGATGCCGCGATGGCCGCCGACGGTCTCGTGGTGCCGGGCGTCGGCGCGTTCGAAGCCTGCATGGCGGGCCTGCGTGAGGTCGGTGGCGAGACGATCATCGCCGAGCGCGTCGCCGCCGGTCGGCCCGTGCTCGGTGTGTGCGTCGGGATGCAGATCCTGTTCTCCCGCGGCGTCGAATTCGGCGTCGAGTCGGCCGGATGCGGGCAGTGGCCGGGCGCGGTGGTCCGCCTCGACGCCCCGGTGATCCCGCACATGGGCTGGAACATTGTCGACGCCCCCGCCGAGAGCGTGCTGTTCCGGGGCATGGACCCGGCCACCCGCTTCTACTTCGTGCACTCCTATGCCGCCCAGCAGTGGGAGGGAGATCCGGACGCGACGCTCACCTGGGCGACTCACCACGTGCCGTTCCTTGCCGCGGTCGAGGCGGGTCCGTTGTCGGCCACGCAGTTCCACCCGGAGAAGAGCGGGGACGCCGGCGCCGAATTGCTGTCGAACTGGATCAAGGCGCTAAGTTGACCGGCGTGAATGCACCGAAACTGGTCCTGTTGCCCGCGGTCGACGTGGTGGAGGGGCGCGCCGTGCGCCTGGTGCAGGGACAGGCCGGCAGTGAGACCGAGTACGGCTCGGCACTGGATGCGGCGATGACGTGGCAGCGCGACGGCGCGGAATGGATCCATCTGGTCGATCTGGACGCCGCGTTCGGCCGCGGTTCGAACCGGGAGCTGCTCGCCGACGTCGTCGGCACGCTCGACGTCGCGGTCGAGCTCTCCGGCGGAATCCGCGACGACGAGTCGCTGGCCGCGGCGCTGGCCACCGGCTGCGCTCGGGTGAACCTCGGCACGGCGGCGCTGGAGAACCCACAGTGGTGCGCCCGCGTGGTGGCCGAGCACGGCGACAAGGTGGCCGTCGGATTGGACGTGTTGATCGCTGATGGTGAGCACCGGTTGCGGGGCCGCGGCTGGGAGACCGACGGTGGCGATCTGTGGACGGTGCTGGAGCGGCTCGACAAAGAGGGGTGCTCGCGCTTCGTGGTCACCGATGTCACCAAGGACGGCACGCTGAACGGGCCGAACCTGGACCTGCTTTCGTCGGTGTGTGAGCGCACCGACGCCCCGGTGATCGCGTCGGGCGGGGTGTCCAGCCTGGACGATCTGCGTGCGATCGCGACGCTGACCGGCGTCGGGGTCGAGGGCGCGATCGTCGGAAAAGCCTTGTACGCGGGCCGTTTCACGCTGCCTGAGGCGCTGGCCGCGGTCGGCACGTGACGCTCGACGCGCGCCAGCTCGCCGAACTACTCGACACGGCCGCAGGCATTCTCGACGGGGCTTCGGCACAGTTCATCGCCGGCCACGGTGCCGACTCCGCAGTGGCCAAGAAGGGCAACGACTTCGCCACCGAGGTTGATCTCGCGATCGAGCGCCGCGTGGTCGCCGAGTTGCAGCGGCTCACCGGTATCGGAGTGCACGGCGAGGAATTCGGCGGCGAGGCAGTCGATTCGGAGCTGGTCTGGGTCCTGGACCCGATCGACGGCACCTTCAACTACGCCGCGGGGTCGCCGATGGCGGCGATACTGCTCGGTCTGCTGGTCGACGGCGAGCCGACGCTGGGCCTGACGTGGCTGCCGTTCATGGGGCAGCGCTACACCGCGACGGTCGGCGGACAGGCGCACTGCAACGGCCACGAGCTCTCCCGCCTGGAGCAGACCGGGCTGTGCGATGCCATCGTGGGCACCGGCACGTTCAACATCGAGTCGCGCGGCCGCTACCCGGGCCGGTACCGGGCCACTGTGCTGGCCAACCTCAGCAAGCAGTGTTCGCGGATGAGGATGCACGGTGCCACCGGTATCGATCTGGCCTATGTCGCGGCGGGAATCCTCGGGGGTGCCATGAGTTTCGGGCACCACATCTGGGACCACGCCGCGGGCGTCGCGCTGGTGCGCGCCGTGGGCGGCATCGTCACCGATCTGGCGGGGGAGCCGTGGACGGTGACATCCCCGTCGGCGCTGGTGGCGGCCCCCGGCGTCCACGAGGAAATGCTCGAGCTCATCGGTTCGGCCGGCGACCCGAAGGACTACCTGTGAGCACCGGTGGTGACGTCGCGACCCGCGTGATCCCGTGCCTGGACGTCGACGCCGGCCGCGTCGTCAAGGGCGTCAACTTCGAAAACCTGCGCGACGCAGGCGATCCCGTCGAGCTGGCCGCCGTCTACGACGCCGAGGGCGCCGACGAGCTGACGTTCCTGGACGTCACGGCCTCGTCGTCGGGACGCTCCACGATGCTCGAGGTGGTGCGCCGCACCGCCGAACAGGTGTTCATCCCGCTGACCGTCGGCGGCGGAGTGCGCTCGGTCGCCGACGTGGACATGCTGCTGCGTGCGGGCGCGGACAAGGTGTCGGTGAACACCGCCGCGCTCGCCCGCCCGGAGCTGCTCTCGGAGCTGTCGCGGCAGTTCGGTTCGCAGTGCATCGTGCTGTCGGTCGACGCCCGCACGGTGCCGGAGGGATCCGAACCGACGCCGTCGGGCTGGGAGGTCACCACCCACGGCGGGCGACGCGGCACCGGCATCGACGCGGTCGAGTGGGCGGCGCGCGGTGCCGAGCTCGGGGTGGGGGAGATCCTGCTGAACTCGATGGACTACGACGGCACCAAGGCCGGCTTCGATCTGCGGATGCTGCGGGCGGTCCGCGGTGCGGTGTCGGTGCCGGTGATCGCCAGCGGCGGGGCCGGCGCGGTGGAACATTTCGCGCCCGCCGTTGTTGCAGGAGCCGATGCCGTGCTGGCGGCCAGTGTCTTCCATTTCAAGCAGCTGACCATCGGACAGGTGAAGGCGGCCATGGCAAGCGAGGGGATAACAGTCAGGTGAGTCTGGACCCCGAAATCGCTGGGCGGCTGAAACGCAACGCCGATGGCTTGTTCGCCGCGGTGGTACAGGAGCGTGGCACCGGCCAGGTGTTGATGGTGGCGTGGATGGACGACGACGCGTTGGCCCGCACGTTGGAAACCCGTGAGGCAACGTACTTTTCGCGGTCCCGCGGCGAGCAGTGGATCAAAGGGGCGACGTCGGGCCACACGCAGCGTGTGCATTCGGTGCGGCTGGACTGCGACGGTGACACGGTGCTGCTGGAGGTCGACCAGGTCGGCGCGGCCTGCCACACCGGCGACCACACGTGCTTCGACGCCGACCTGCTGCTGGGTCAGGCCGACTGACGTTTGCGCAGCGTCTGCAGCGCCTTGTCGGCGTGGCTGTCCATGCTGATCTCGCTGGCGATCACGTCGAGCACGGTGCGGTCGGTGTCGATGACGAACGTGGTGCGCTTGACCGGCATGAACTTGCCCAGCAGCCCGCGCTTGACCCCGAACTGCGTCGCGACCGTGCCGTCGGTGTCCGAGAGCAGCGGGTAGTCGAACTTCTGCTGATCGGCGAAGCGGGCCTGCTTGTCGACCGCGTCGGCGCTGATGCCGACGCGGGTGGCGCCGACGGTGGCGAATTCGGCGGCTAGATCGCGGAAGTGGCACGCCTCCTTGGTGCACCCGGGCGTCATCGCCGCGGGATAGAAGAACAGCACGATCGGTCCGTTGGCGAGCAGTTCGGTCAGCGACCGCGTCGTGCCGGTCTGGTCGGGCAGGGAGAACTCGGCCACGGTGTCGCCCGCTTTGACTGGATTCATGGTTTTCAACCTACTTCTGGGAGAATGCCCACGTGCAGTCCACCGCCAGTCTCACTGTGACGACGTCGCGTGAGGACTTCCGGGCGCTGGCCGCCGAGCACCGCGTGGTGCCGGTGACCCGCAAGGTGCTCGCCGACAGCGAGACGCCGCTCTCGGCGTACCGCAAGCTCGCCGCCAACCGCCCCGGAACGTTCCTCCTGGAGTCCGCGGAGAACGGACGGTCGTGGTCGCGGTGGTCGTTCATCGGCGCGGGTGCGCCGTCGGCGTTGACGGTGCGCGACGGTCGCGCCGCGTGGCTGGGCGTGACCCCGCAGGATGCCCCGTCGGGTGGCGATCCGCTGGTGGCGCTGCGCGAGACCTTGACCCTGCTGCAGACCGCGCCGGTGCCCGGTCTGCCGCCGTTGAGCTCGGGTCTGGTCGGCTACTTCGCGTATGACTTCGTGCGGCGCCTCGAGCGGCTGCCCGAGCTGGCGGTCGACGATCTGGGTCTGCCGGACATGGTGCTGCTGCTGGCCACCGACATCGCCGCGGTGGACCATCACGAGGGCACGATCACGCTGATCGCGAATGCGGTGAACTGGAACGGCACTGACGAGCGTGTCGACTGGGCCTATGACGACGCGGTGGCCCGGTTGGACGTGATGACGTCGGCGCTGGCAGAACCGCTGGCATCGACCGTCGCCACGTTCTCCCGTCCCGCACCGCTGCATCGGTCGCAGCGCACCGTCGAGGAGTACACCGCGATCGTCGACAAGCTGGTCGGCGACATCGAGGCGGGCGAGGCGTTCCAGGTCGTGCCGTCACAGCGGTTCGAGATGGACACCGACGCCGACCCGTTGGACGTCTACCGGATGCTGCGGGTCAGCAACCCGAGCCCGTACATGTATCTGCTCAACGTGCCGGACGGCGACGGCGGGCTGGACTTCTCGATCGTCGGATCCAGCCCCGAAGCGCTGGTGACGGTGAAGGACGGCCGAGCCACCACGCATCCGATCGCCGGGACCCGCTGGCGCGGGGACACCGAGGAAGAAGACATCCTGCTCGAGAAGGAGCTCCTCTCCGACGAGAAGGAGCGCGCCGAGCACCTGATGCTGGTCGACCTCGGGCGCAACGATCTGGGCCGGGTCTGCCGGCCGGGCACGGTCAAGGTGGAGGACTACAGCCACGTCGAGCGCTACAGCCACGTCATGCACCTGGTGTCCACGGTGACCGGCCTGCTGGCCGACGGCAGGACCGCCCTCGACGCGGTGACGGCCTGCTTCCCGGCGGGCACGCTGTCGGGCGCCCCGAAGGTCCGCGCGATGGAGTTGATCGAAGAGGTCGAGAAGACCCGGCGCGGCCTGTACGGGGGCGTGCTCGGCTACCTCGACTTCGCCGGGGACGCCGATTTCGCGATCGCGATCCGGACCGCGCTGATGCGGCGCGGTACCGCCTACGTGCAGGCCGGTGGCGGCGTCGTCGCCGATTCCAACGGCCCGTACGAGTACAACGAGGCCGCCAACAAGGCCCGCGCGGTGCTCAATGCCGTCGCCGCGGCCGAGACGCTGAGCGAGCCATGACGCGGATCGGCCAGCTGGCCCTGGTGCTCTCCGCGGCGGCGCTGTGGGGGGCGTCGCGTCTGACATGGGTGCAGGTCTCGTCGTTCGACGGGCTGACCCACCCGAAGACAGAGGACCTGACGGGTGGCACGTGGTCGACGGCGTTGATCCCGCTCGCGCTGGTGGTACTGGCCGCGGCGGTCGCGGCGCTGGCGGTGCGGGGCTGGCCGCTGCGGATCCTCGCGGTGTTGGTGGCCGGGGCCAGCGCGGCGATGGGCTACCTCGCGATCAGCCTGTGGGTCGTGCCGGATGTCGGAGCCCGGGCCGCGCGCCTGGCTGAAGTGCCGATCAGCGAGCTGATGGGGACGCAGCGTCACTCACTGGGGGCAGTGCTGACGCTGGTGGCGGCGGCTCTGTCGCTGGTCGGTGCGGTGCTGCTGCTGCGATCGGCGACCCGAGCCGGTGCGGACACCGCCCGCTACGCGCGCCGCCCGGCCGAGCCGACGGATACCGGGGAGACGATGTCGGAGCGGATGATCTGGGACGCGCTCGATGCGGGGAACGACCCGACCGCGATGGACAAGAAGGGGCGGTGACGGGCTGTGGTGTCGTGGCGACTACCCTTCATCAAGAATCAAACGGCCGTCAGGGGAAGGGAAACGACAGCTATGGGTTCGGCGACCGTTCTCGACTCCATCCTCGATGGGGTGCGTGCTGACGTCGCCGCCCGCGAGGCCGTCGTCAGCCTGACCGAGGTCAAGGAAAAGGCCAAGAAGGCACCCGCGCCCCTGGACGTGATGGCAGCGCTGCGCGCGCCCGGCATCGGGGTGATCGCCGAGGTGAAACGGGCCAGCCCGTCACGCGGTGCGCTGGCCTCGATCGCCGATCCGGCAGAACTGGCGCGGGCCTACGAAGACGGCGGCGCCCGAGTGATCAGTGTGCTGACCGAGCAGCGCCGGTTCCACGGTTCGCTCGACGATCTGGACGCGGTGCGCGCGGCGGTGTCGATCCCGGTGCTGCGCAAGGACTTCATCGTGCGGCCCTACCAGATCCACGAGGCCCGGGCCCACGGTGCCGATCTGCTGCTGCTGATCGTCGCCGCGCTCGAGCAGCCCGCGTTGGAGTCCCTGCTCGAACGCACCGAGTCGCTGGGGATGACGGCGCTCGTCGAGGTCCACACCGAGGAAGAGGCCGACCGCGCGTTGCAGGCCGGGGCCACGCTGATCGGCGTCAACGCTCGTGACCTCAAGACGCTCGAGGTCGACCGGGACTGCTTTGCGCGCATCGCCCCGGGGCTGCCGAGCCACGTGATCCGGGTCGCCGAGTCGGGTGTGCGGGGGACCGCGGACCTGCTGGCCTACGCCGGTGCCGGCGCAGACGCCGTGCTCGTCGGCGAGGGCCTGGTGACCAGTGGAGATCCCCGCAGTGCCGTCGCTGACCTCGTCACCGCCGGCACGCATCCGTCGTGCCCGAAACCTGCGCGCTAAGTGACCACACATCTGGAACCGGAACTGCCGCGCGCCAGCGCCGCAGTGGCCGAACCGACCTCGCACGATCCCGACGCCCGCGGACACTTCGGCGTGTACGGCGGCAGGTTCGTTCCCGAAGCGCTGATGGCCGTCATCGAAGAGGTGACTGCCGCCTATGAGAAGGCGCGCGGTGACCAGACGTTCCTCGACGAGCTGGACCGGCTGCAGCGGCACTACACCGGTCGGCCCTCCCCGGTGTACGAGGCCGAGCGGATGGCTGAGCATGCCGGCGGCGCACGGATCTTCTTGAAGCGAGAAGACCTGAACCACACCGGTTCTCACAAGATCAACAACGTGCTCGGGCAAGCGCTGCTGGCCCAGCAGATGGGCAAGACCCGCGTCATCGCCGAGACCGGTGCCGGCCAGCACGGGGTGGCGACCGCGACCGCGTGCGCACTGCTGGGCCTCGAGTGCGTGATCTACATGGGTGCGGTCGACACCGCGCGCCAAGCACTCAACGTCGCGCGGATGCGCCTGCTGGGTGCGACGGTTGTCGCGGTCGAGTCGGGCTCGAAGACGCTCAAGGACGCGATCAACGAGACGTTCCGTGACTGGGTGACCAACGCCGACAACACGTACTACGCGTTCGGTACGGCGGCGGGCCCGCATCCGTTCCCGATGATGGTGCGCGACTTCCAGCGCGTCATCGGGCTCGAGGCCCGTGCGCAGATGCTGGACCAGGCCGGTCGGCTGCCCGATGCGGTGGTGGCGTGCGTGGGCGGCGGCTCCAACGCGATCGGCATCTTCCACGCGTTCATCGACGATCCGGCGGTGCGCCTCGTCGGGTACGAGGCGGCCGGTGACGGTGTCGAGACCGGGCGGCATGCCGCGACCTTCACCGGTGGGTCGCCGGGCGCCTTCCAGGGTTCGTACTCGTACCTGCTGCAGGACGAGGACGGTCAGACCGTCGAATCCCATTCGATCTCAGCGGGTTTGGATTACCCGGGGGTCGGTCCCGAGCATGCGTTGCTCAAGGATGTCGGCCGCGCACAGTACAGGCCGATCACCGACACCGAGGCGATGGATGCGCTGTCGCTGCTAAGCCGTACCGAGGGCATCATCCCGGCGATCGAGTCGGCACATGCGGTCGCGGGCGCGATGAAGCTCGGCCAGGAACTCGGGCCGGGGTCGATCATCCTGGTGAACCTGTCCGGGCGTGGCGACAAGGACGTCGAGACCGCGGCGCGCTGGTTCGGTCTGTTCGAGGACGGTCCGAAATGAGTCGATTGGCAAGCGTTTTCGGTGCCTGCCGGGACGAGGGCCGGTCGGCCCTGATCGGCTACCTGCCGACCGGGTTCCCGGATGTGGAGACCTCGATCGCGGCGATGGTCGCGCTGGTCGAGGCGGGGTGCGACATCATCGAGGTCGGTATCGCCTACTCCGATCCGGGGATGGACGGACCCGTCATCGCGGCAGCCACGGAGGTGGCGCTGCGCGGCGGGGTGCGGGTGGCCGACACACTGCGGGTGGTCGAGGCGATCAGCGAGGCCGGCGGTAACGCGGTGGTGATGACGTATTGGAACCCGGTGCTCCGCAAGGGCGTGGATGCGTTCAGCCGTGACCTGGCGTCTGTGGGCGGGCTGGGGATGATCACCCCTGACCTCATCCCCGATGAGGCCGATGAGTGGCTGGCCGCCTCGGAGGCTCACGATCTCGACAGGATCTTCGTGGTGGCGCCGTCGTCCACGCCGGAGCGGCTCAGTGCGACCGTCGACGCGTCTCGCGGATTCGTCTACGCGGCATCGACGATGGGTGTCACGGGCGCCCGGGACGCAGTGTCGAACGCGGCGCCGGAGCTGGTGCGGCGCATCAAGGAACTGTCCGACATTCCGGTCGGAGTCGGGTTGGGTGTGCGCTCGCGGGAGCAGGCCGCCCAGATCGGGTCGTACGCCGACGGTGTCATCGTGGGCTCGGCACTGGTGTCGGCATTGACCGACGGCATCCCGGCGATGCGGTCGTTGACAGAAGAATTGGCTGACGGGGTACGGCAAAGGGTCACTGCGTGACGTCGACGGTGCTGGCATACATCCCCAGTCCGGCGCAGGGGGTATGGCATCTCGGCCCCTTCCCGCTGCGTGCGTACGCGCTGTTCATCATCGCGGGCATCGTGGCGGCGTTGGTGCTCGGCGACCGGCGGTGGGTGGCTCGCGGGGGAGAGCCGGGGGTCATCTACGACATCGCGTTGTGGGCGGTGCCGTTCGGCCTGATCGGTGGCCGGCTGTACCACGTCTTGACCGACTGGCGAACCTACTTCGGCCAGGACGGCGCGGGATTCGTTGCTGCGTTGCGAATCTGGGACGGCGGCCTTGGTATTTGGGGCGCGGTGGCCCTGGGTGCGGTCGGAGCGTGGATCGCCTGCCGGCGGCGGGGGATACCGCTGCCCGCGTTCGGTGACGCGATAGCGCCGGGGATCATTCTGGCCCAGGCGATCGGACGGCTCGGTAATTACTTCAACCAGGAGCTCTACGGGCGCGAGACGACGCTGCCGTGGGGCCTGGAGATCTACGAGCGGGTGAACTCGGCGGGGGTGCCGGATTCGCTGAACGGTGTGTCGACCGGTCAGCTGATCGAGGTCGTGCATCCCACGTTCTTGTACGAATTGATCTGGAACCTGCTGGTGTTCGCGGCGCTGATCATGGTCGATCGCCGGTTCCGGATCGGGCACGGCAGGTTGTTCGCGCTGTATGTCGCGGGCTATTGCGTGGGTCGGTTCTGGGTCGAGCTGTTGCGCAGTGACGCGGCGACGCACATCGCCGGGATCCGGATCAATTCGTTCACGTCGACGTTCGTGTTCATCGCCGCGGTCGTGTACATCATGGTTGCGCCGAAGGGCCGCGAAGATCCGGTGCTGTTGCAGGGCAAGCCGGTGGACGGCGAGTCGCGTGCCGATGACCTGGTGAAGGACGTGGCGCTGGGTGCGTCGACGACCGGTGTTGTCGCCGCGGCGATCGTGGCGTCCAAGGACGATGAGAAGTCGGTCGCCGAAGCCAACGACGCCGACGAAGCCAGCGATGCCGTCACTGCCGAGCGTGATGCCGATCTGGAGACCGTCGAGGGCGACGAGGTCGCCGATGGCGACGAGCTTGTCCCGCCCGCCGATGTTGCCGCTGAGTCTGCCGAGCGTGAGGCCGGTCTTGGGTCGGTCGATGCCGATGAGGTCGCTGAGGCCGTGGGTGAGGCTGAGGTTGCGCACGCCGTGGCGGTCGAGGGCGAAGACTCTGCGGAGGCGCTGACTGCTGACGAGTCCGAATCCGGCGATGAGCCTGAGCCTGAAGCGGGCCTCGGCTCTGTCGACACTGATGAGGCGGCGGAGGCGGTCGGCGACGCTGAGGTTGCGCATGCCCTGGCGGTCGAGGGCGAAGACTCTGCGGAGGCGTTGACTGCTGGAGAGTCCGAATCCGGCGACGAGCCTGAGGCGGGTCTGGGGTCTGTCGATGCCGATGACGTCGCCGGGGCCGTGGGTGAGGCTGAGGTTGCGCATGCCGTGGCGGTCGAGGGCGAAGACTCCGCGGAGGCGCTGACTGCTGACAAGTCCGAATCCGCCGACGAACCTGAGCCGGAGCCGGGCCTCGGCTCTGTCGACACTGACGAGGCGGCTGAGGCGGTCGGCGACGCCAAGGTCGCGCACGCCGTGGCGGTTGAGGGTGAAGACTCCGCGGAGGCGCTGACAGCTGGCGAGCCCGAAACCGCCGACGAGCCTGTGGCTGGCCTCGGTTCGGTCGATGCCGATGACGTCGCCGGGGCCGTGGGTGAGGCTGAGGTTGCGCATGCCGTGGCGGTCGAGGGTGAGGATGCTGCGGAGGCGCTGACCGCTGGCGAGCCCGAATCCGGCGATGAGCCTGAAGCGGGCCTCGGCTCCGTCGACACTGACGAGGCTGCGGAGGCTGTCGGTGACGCTGAGGTCGCCCACGAGATGGCGATCGACGGCAAGGATTCTGCGGAGGCGCTAACTGCTGACGAGCCCGAATCCGGCGACGAGCGTGAGGCGGGTCTGGGGTCGGTCGACACTGAGGAGGCTGCGGTGGCAGTCGGCGACGCTGAGGTCGCGCATGCCGTGGCGGTCGAGGGTGAGGATGCTGCGGAGGCGCTAACCGCTGAGCAGTCTGCTGACGAGCCGGAGGCGGGTCTGGGTTCTGTCGACACTGACGAGGCTGCGGAGGCTGTCGGTGACGCTGAGGTTGCGCACGCCGTGGCGGTCGAGGGTGAGGATGCTGCGGAGGCGCTAACTGCTGGGGAGTCCGCTGACGAGCCGGAGGCGGGTCTGGGGTCTGTCGACACTGACGAGGCTGCGGAGGCAGTCGGCGACGCTGAGGTTGCGCACGCCGTGGCGGTTTCGGGTGAGGATTCTGCGGAGGCGCTAACTGCTGACGAGCCCGAATCCGGCGACGAGCCTGAGGCGGGTCTGGGGTCTGTCCACACTGACGAGGCTGCGGAGGCAGTCGGCGACGCTGAGGTCGCCCATGAGATGGCGGTCGAGGGCAAGGATTCCGCTGAGGCGTTGACTGCTGAACAGTCGGAGGCCCGCGACGAGCTCGAGTCCGCTGAGCCGGAGGCTGATCGCGAATCGGTCGAAGGTGACGCAACCGCAGAGCAAGTCGGCGACAGCGAGACGTTGCCTGACACCCCCGAAACCCCCGGCGTCACCCCGGCAAGCGCTTCCACGCGACCCCAAAACCGTGCTCCATCAAGCCTTTCGGTTGAAGTCGGTGAGCGCGTCCTGCAGTGGGTTCGTCGGCGCAGGAATCGTTGATCGCGCCTCGCTGAACTATCCACAGGCGAGATTGTTCGTGTCGAAGGGTGTCACCCCTCCTCGGTAATATCGAACACATGTTCGACGATGATCCGGCGGTGCTGGTCGACACGATGGCCGTTGCTGCGCGTGCGGAGTCGGCGGCGATTGCGCGGCGTCTGGGTGCGATCGCGGGGTTGTATCGGCGGCGCTGCCGTGATTACGAGGAAGCCCAGTTCTGGTACACCGATGTGGTCGAGGCGGTGGCTGCGGAAGTTTCGGCGGCGCAGAACATCAGTCGTGATCGGGCGGTTCCTCAGGTGCGGCAGGCGGTGTCGCTGTATCAGCGGTTGCCCGAGGTGGCGGCGGTGTTCGCCCGGGGTGACATCGATTACCGGATGGTGCAGGTGATCATCACGCGGACCGAGAACGTGCTCGATGAGGTGATCGCCGAGCTGGATCGCTCGCTGGCCGGTGTGGTGCACAAGTGGATGCGGTTATCGAAGCCGAAGCTGCGCGACCGTGTGGATATGTGGGTCGCTGAGCATGACCCGGCCGGGGTGCGGGTGCCCCCTGTTGTGGAGGAGGGTCGCTACATTGAGGTGGAGCCGCACCCAACTACGGCGGGGATGGCGCTGATCGGTGGAGTGGTGGATGCTGCTGATGCCGAGGCGATCGATCAGCGGTTGAACGTGATCGCGGAGTCGGTGTGTCCGAATGATCCTCGCTCCCAGCAGCAGCGCCGTGCGGATGCCACCGGTGCGTTGGGGCGGTGGGAGGCAACGTTGGCGTGTCGGTGTGGGTCGCCGGATTGCACCGCAACACAGGCGCGGGAGTCGGCGGCGCAGGTGGTGATTCATGTGCTGGCCGAACAGAAGACCGTCGAGGGCGCCAGCTCCAAGCCGGGGTATCTGTCGGGGTTCGGGGTGCTGCCCGCGGAGTCGGTGCGGCGGATCGCGGCGACGGCCAGGATCAAGCCGGTCCGCGTGCCTGGGGCCGATGCGGAGCCGGGGTATCGGCCGTCGGCGGCGTTGCGGGATTTTGTGGGGTGGCGGGATCTGACGTGTCGGTTCCCGGGTTGTGATCGTCCGGTGGTGGGTTGCGATGTCGACCACACGACGCCGTGGCCGTTCGGTTTGACCCATCCCTCGGGGCTCAAGCTGTATTGCCGTACGCATCATTTGGTCAAAACGTTCTTCACCGGTGTCCACGGCTGGTCCGACGGGCAGCGTCCTGATGGCACCGTCGTGGTGACCGCACCCAGCGGGCATGTGTACACCACGGAGGCGTTCGGGGGTGTCTTGTTCCCCGGCTTGGCTGTGCCGACGGCGCCCATCACGACCGCGACCCCGGTGGTCGAGGGTGAGCATCGCAGCGCGATGATGCCGATGCGCGCCACCACCCGTGAGCAGGACCGCCGGAAACGCATAAAACAGGAGCGGCGACAACGCATCGAGCTCGACGCCGAACTCGAACGACAACGCCAAGCCCGGCTGGCCGCCGCCTACGAACCACCACCGTTCTGACGAGACGGTCTGGCATGCTGGTGCCATGACTGAGCCGCAATTCGGTGGCAGCGAGGGCGGTAATCCCTACCCGCCGCCATATCAGCAGCCCGGCTACCCACCCCCGGGTCAGCAGTACGGTCCGCCGCCTGGGCAATTCCCGCCGCCGGTCGGGCAATACCCGCCCTCATACACCGATCCCTCCGCGCCATACGGTCGCCACCCCATGACGGGTGAGCCGCTGTCGGAGAAGTCGAAGGTGGTCGCCGGCCTGCTGCAGCTGCTCGGCCTCTTCGGTCTGGTCGGCATCGGACGCATCTACCTCGGCTACACGGGTCTCGGCGTCGCTCAGCTCGTCGTGGGCCTCATCACCTGCGGCATCGGCGCCGTCATCTGGGGCATCATCGACGCGATCCTGATCCTCACCGATAGAGTGCGCGACCCCCAAGGACGTCCTCTGCGCGATGGCACCTAGCCCGAGTCGAACCGGCAACAACCGCCTGCTCATCGGCCTCGGCAGCGGGGCGGCTCTGGTGGGGAGCCTCGCTTACATCGGCTTCGGCGATCCGCACAGCCCGAGCTTCGTGTTCCCGCCATGCCCCTTCAGGGCCCTCACCGGTTGGAACTGCCCTGCCTGCGGGGGCTTGAGGATGACCCACGACCTGCTGCACGGCGACCTCGCCGCGGCCTTCGTCGACAATGCCTACGTCTTGATCGGTCTTCCGCTGCTTTTGGCGTTCATCCTCGGCCGCCGGGTCCAGGGCAAGCAGGTACCCACCAAACCTCTTCTGGCAGTCGTGGCCGCGTCCGCCATCGCCTGGACCGTCGCCCGAAATCTGCCCGGTTTCCCCCTCGTCCCGACCGTTCTCACCGGGTAGCCGCCCAGCGGCGCTGATACACTCGCTCGACGGGCCACTGCAGTCCCTGACCACGAAAAATCAGGACTGCGAGGAGCGTCGTCCATGCTGTTTTCGGCATTGCCCGAACCTCAGGGCCTCTACGATCCCGACCGCGAGGCCGATTCCTGCGGTGTGGCCATGGTGACCGATATCCAGGGCCGTCGCTCCCACGCAATCGTGACCGACGGACTGACCGCCCTCGAACACCTCGAACACCGCGGCGCGGCCGGCGCCGAAGCGAACAGCGGCGACGGTGCCGGCATCCTGATCCAGCTCCCGGTCGAACTGCTCGACCAGGTTACCGAATTCGGCCTTCCCGCACCGAACTCCAACGGCGACAACACATTTGCCGCCGGCATCTGCTACCTCCCGGAGGATCTGAGCGCCCGGGCCGAAGCGTGCGCGACCATCGAAGCCATCGCCGCCGAAGAAGGTCTGGAGATCCTGGGCTGGCGCGAGGTGCCCGTCGATCCAGATGGCGCGGAAATCGGTCAGACCGCACTGGGATGTATGCCCTACATGGCGCAACTCTTCGTCGCCGCCCCCGAACATGACGGCGCCCGGCCCGGCGGCCTCGACCTCGACCGCCGCGTCTACCCCCTGCGTAAGCGTGCCGAACGGGGCAGCGTGTACTTTCCGTCGCTGTCCAGCCGCACGATGGTCTACAAGGGCATGCTCACCACTTTGCAGCTGCCCCAATACTTTCCGGACCTGCGTGACGAACGCTGCACCAGTGCGATCGCCATCGTGCACAGCCGCTTCTCGACCAACACCTTCCCGTCCTGGCCCCTGGCGCACCCGTTCCGCTTCGTCGCCCACAACGGGGAGATCAACACCGTCCGCGGCAACCGCAATCGCATGCACGCCCGCGAAGCCATGCTCGCCAGCCCCCTGATCCCCGGCGACCTTGCCCGGCTCTCCCCGGTGTGCACCCCGGGCGCCTCCGACTCGGCATCCTTCGACGAGGTCCTCGAGCTGCTCCACCTCGGCGGCCGCGCGCTGCCCCACGCCGTGCTGATGATGATCCCGGAAGCGTGGGAGAACAGCGCGACGATGGACGACGCCGAGCGTGCGTTCTGGCGCTACCACGCCTCGCTCATGGAGCCCTGGGACGGCCCGGCCTGCGTCACCTTCACCGACGGCACGCTCGTCGGAGCGGTGTTGGACCGCAACGGCTTACGTCCGGGTCGCTGGTGGCGCACCATCGACGACCGAGTGATCCTGGCCAGTGAAAGCGGCGTTCTGGACGTGCCGTCCGCCCAGATCGTCGCCAAGGGCCGGCTGCAGCCGGGCAAGATGTTCCTGATCGACACCGCGGCCGGGCGCATCGTCTCCGATGACGAGATCAAGCACGATCTCGCGACGGCCGAGCCCTACGCCGAGTGGCTGCACGCCGGCCTGCTCGACATCAAGACCCTGCCGGATCGCGTTCGCGTGCAGCCCAATCACGATTCCGTGGTGCGCCGTCAGATCAGCTTCGGCTACACCGAGGAAGACCTGCGCATCCTGCTCACCCCGATGGCGTCCTCGGGCGCCGAGCCGCTGGGCTCGATGGGCACCGACACCCCCGCCGCGGTGCTGTCCGAGCGGTCCAAGTCTCTCTACGACTACTTCGTCGAACTGTTCGCCCAGGTGACCAACCCGCCGCTGGATGCGATCCGCGAGGAAGTCGTCACGTCGATGTCGCGGGTGATGGGCCCCGAGCAGAACCTGCTCGCACCGTCGGCCGCGTCGTGTCGGCAGATCACGCTGGGTTGGCCGGTGCTCGACAACGACGAGCTCAACAAGATCGTGCACATCAACGACGACGGCGAGCACCCCGGGCTGCGCACCGCCGTGCTCAAAGCGCTTTACCGCGTCGAGCGCGGTGGTGAGGGGCTCGCCGACGCGCTCGAGGATCTCCGCCTGCGCGCCTGCGATGCCATCGCCAAAGGTGCTCGGACACTGGTCATCTCCGATCGGGACTCCGATCACAAGAAGGCGCCCATCCCGTCGCTTCTCGCGGTGTCTGCCGTGCATCACCACCTGGTGCGCACCAAGCAGCGCACGGCCGTCGCGCTCGTCGTGGAGACCGGCGACGCCCGCGAGGTCCACCACATCGCGATGCTGATTGGCTTCGGCGCTGCCGCGGTCAACCCCTACCTGGCGTTCGAGTCCATCGAGGATCTCATCCGCGAGGGCGAGCTCACCGGCATCAAAACCGCAACGGCGGTACGGAATTACCTCAAGGCGCTCGGCAAGGGCGTCATGAAGGTGATGAGCAAGATGGGGATCTCGACGGTGGCCTCCTACACCGGTGCACAGGCGTTCGAGGCGGTCGGCATCGACAAGGACGTCATCGACGAATACTTCACCGGGACGCCGACCCAACTGGGCGGTATCGGCCTCGACGTCATCGCCGAAGAGGTCAAGCTGCGGCACCGCCGCGCCTATCCCGAGAATCCGACCGAGCGGGTGCACCGCCGCCTGGAGGTCGGGGGTGAGTACGCGTTCCGCCGCGAAGGGGAGCTGCACCTGTTCACCCCCGAAGTGGTTTTCCTGCTGCAGCATTCGACGCGCACGGGCCGCTACGAGGTCTTCGAGAAGTACTCCGAGGAGGTCAACCGGCTCTCCCGCGAGGGCGGGGCGCTGCGCGGGCTGTTCGCCTTCAAGGAGGGCCTGCGCCCGCCGGTGCCGCTCGACGAGGTCGAACCCGCCAGTGAGATCGTCAAACGCTTCAACACCGGCGCCATGAGCTACGGTTCGATCTCGGCCGAGGCGCACGAGACGATGGCCGTCGCGATGAACCGCCTCGGTGGCCGGTCCAACAGCGGCGAGGGCGGTGAAGACGTCGACAGGCTCTACGACCCGCTGCGTCGCAGCGCCGTCAAGCAGGTCGCTTCCGGACGGTTCGGCGTCACCAGTGACTACCTGGTGAACGCCACCGACATCCAGATCAAGATGGCTCAGGGCGCCAAACCCGGCGAGGGCGGCCAACTTCCGGGCTACAAGGTGTATCCCAACATCGCCAAGACCCGGCACTCCACGCCCGGGGTGGGGCTCATCTCCCCGCCGCCACACCACGACATCTACTCGATCGAGGATCTCGCCCAGCTGATCCACGACCTGAAGAACGCCAACGCCGACGCGCGTGTCCACGTGAAGTTGGTCAGCTCGGTGGGTGTCGGCACCGTGGCTGCTGGCGTGTCCAAGGCGCACGCCGACGTGGTGTTGATCTCCGGATACGACGGCGGCACCGGGGCCGCGCCGCTGACCAGCCTCAAACACGCCGGGGCGCCCTGGGAGATCGGCCTGGCGGACACCCAGCAGACACTCATGCTCAACGGCCTGCGTGACCGCATCACCGTGCAGTGCGACGGCGGGATGCGCACCGCGCGCGACGTGATGGTCGCGATGCTGCTGGGAGCCGAGGAGTTCGGTTTCGCCACCGCGCCGCTGGTGGTGTCGGGATGCATCATGATGCGCGTCTGCCACCTCGACACCTGCCCCGTCGGCGTGGCGACGCAGAACCCCGAACTGCGGGCCCGTTTCACCGGCAAGCCCGAGTTCGTCGAGACCTTCTTCCAGTTCATCGCCGAAGACATCCGCAGGCAGCTGGCCGCACTCGGCTTCCGCAGCGTCGACGAGGCCGTCGGGCACGCCGAGGTGCTCGATACGGATCTCGGTGTCGCGCATTGGAAGAGCAAGGGTCTTGACCTGACCCCGATCTTCGCTGTGCCGGAGAACGACACCGGCCGCCGCCGGATTCGCGGTCAGGACCACGGACTGGAGCAGGCGCTGGATCGCACGCTGATCCAACTGTGCGAAGGTGCGCTCGAAGACGCCCACCCGGTGCGTCTCGAGCTCCCGGTGCGTAACGTCAACCGGACCGTGGGCACGCTGCTCGGCAGCGAGGTCACTCGTCGCTACGGCGCCGAAGGTCTGCCCGACGACACCATCCACGTCACGCTGACCGGCTCGGCCGGCCAGAGCGTCGGCGCGTTCCTGCCGCCCGGGGTCACCATCGACCTGATCGGCGACGCGAACGACTATGTCGGCAAGGGTCTTTCGGGCGGCCGCATCATCGTCCGGCCCGACGACGACGTGTTGTTCCTACCCGAGGACAACGTGATCGCCGGCAACACGCTGCTCTACGGCGCCACGTCCGGGGAGGTGTTCCTGCGTGGCCGGGTGGGGGAGCGGTTCGCGGCGCGCAACTCTGGGGCGCTGGCCGTCACCGAGGGTGTCGGCGACCATGCCTGCGAGTACATGACCGGCGGACGGGTGGTCGTTCTCGGCCCGATCGGCCGGAACATGGCCGCCGGCATGTCGGGCGGTATCGCCTACGTGCTCGGCCTCGATCCGCACCGGGTCAACACCGACATGGTCGAGTTGCAGAGCCCGGACGGTGTGGACCTCGCCTGGCTGCGCGAGGTCGTCGCCTGCCACGCCACCCACACCGGCAGCACGGTCGCCACGTCACTGCTGTCGGACTGGCCCCGCCGCAGCGCGCAGTTCACGAAGATCATGCCGCGCGACTACCAGCGCGTTCTGCAGGCCACCCGGATGGCCAAAGCCGAGGGAAGAGACGTCGACGCAGCGATCATGGAGGCAAGTCGTGGCTGATCCGTACGGATTCTTGGATGTCGCGAAGGTGGAGGCCGCCAAGCGGCCCGTCGACGAACGCGTCGGTGACTGGCGAGAGGTCTACGAACGCCAGGACCCCCACGAGCGCGCGGGGGAGGTGTCCCAGCAGGCGCGCCGCTGTATGGACTGCGGAATTCCGTTCTGCCACAGCGGCACTGCGGGCTGCCCCCTCGGCAATCTGATCCCGGAGTGGAACGACCTGGTCCGGCGGGGGCGCTGGGACGCGGCCAGTGAGCGCCTGCACGCCACCAACAACTTCCCCGAGTTCACCGGCCGGCTCTGCCCCGCCCCGTGCGAAGTCGCGTGTGTGTTGTCGATCGCCGAAGAGCAGACCGGTGGCAGTGTCACGATCAAGCGCATCGAGCAGACGATTGCCGACCAGGCCTGGATGGACGGCATCGTGGAACCGCAGCCCGCCGCGATCGCGACGGGTAAGCGAGTGGCGGTGGTGGGCTCCGGACCGGCCGGGTTGGCCGCCGCCCAGCAGCTCACCCGGGCCGGCCACGACGTGACGGTCTACGAACGCGACGACCGCATCGGCGGTCTGATGCGCTACGGCATCCCCGAGTACAAGCTCGAGAAGGCCACGCTCAACCAGCGGCTGGCCCAGATGCGCGCGGAGGGAACACGTTTCGTCACCGAATGCGAGGTCGGTGTCGACGTGACGATCGACGCGTTGCGCGCCCAGTACGACGCGGTCGTGCTCGCCGTCGGCGCATTGCGGGCCCGGGACAACGCCGTCGAGGGACGGGACCTGGCCGGTGTGCACCTGGCGATGGAGCACCTGGTGCCGGCGAACAAAGAGTGCGAGGGCGACGGCCCGAGCGCGATCTCCGCCGAGGGCCGCCACGTGGTGATCATCGGGGGCGGCGACACCGGTGCGGATTGCCTGGGCACCGCGCACCGGCAGGGCGCTGCGTCGGTGACTCAGCTCGACTACAACCCGGAGCCGCCGGAGTACCGCGACGAATCGAGCGCACCCTGGCCCATGTGGCCGGTGGTGCTGCGGACCCGGCTCTCCCCGGCACACGCCGAGGGCGGCGAACGTCGCTACCAAGTGGCGGTCCAGCGCTTCGTCGGCGACGACGAGGGCAATCTGCGCGCGCTGGAGATCGCCGAGGTGAAAGTCGAGCGCGACGAGACCGGCCGGCGCCGGATCACCCCCGTCGGCGACAGCCTGGAAATACCCTGCGACCTGGCGCTCCTGGCGATCGGCTTCGACGGCGTCGAGCACATGCCGCTGCTGGACGGCCTCGGCCTCACGCTCACTCCGCGGGGCACGCTGCGCTGCGGTCAGGACTGGCAGACCGACTCGCCCGGGGTGTTCGTCTGCGGGGACGCTCACCGCGGCGCATCCCTGATCGTGTGGGCGATCGCCGAGGGGCGCAGCGCGGCCGCCGCGGTGGACACCTACCTGATGGGCGAGACGGACCTTCCCGCCCCGGTCAGGCCCGGTGCGCTACCGCTGGCCGTCATCTGAATCGATTAACGACTATGCTCGGCATCCGTGAGTAGACGCGGAAAAATCGTCTGTACGTTGGGTCCGGCCACGGCCACCGAGGATGCGGTCCGCAAGCTCGTCGAGGCGGGTATGGACGTCGCCCGGCTGAACTTCAGCCACGGTGACTACCCCGATCACGAGGCCAACTACAAGCGGGTCCGGATGGCATCGGACAGCACCGGGCACGCGGTCGGCATCCTCGCCGACCTACAGGGCCCCAAGATCCGCCTCGGTCGTTTCGCCGACGGCCCGACCGTCTGGGAGAACGGCGAGACGGTGCGGATCACCGTCGAGGACGTCGAGGGCACCCATGACCGCGTGTCGACGACCTACAAGCGGCTGGCCCAGGACGCCCGGCCCGGTGACCGGGTCCTCGTCGACGACGGGAACGTCGGACTGGTCGTCGAGCACATCGACGGCAGCGACGTGGTCTGCACCGTCACCGAGGGCGGCAAGGTCAGCAACAACAAGGGCATGTCGCTGCCCGGCATGAACGTCTCGGCGCCCGCGCTCTCGGAGAAGGACATCGACGACCTCGAGTTCGCGCTGCGCCTCGGCGTCGACCTGGTCGCGCTGTCGTTCGTCCGGTCGCCGGCCGATGTCGAACTCGTGCACGAGATCATGGACCGCGTCGGTCGTCGGGTCCCCGTCATCGCCAAGCTGGAGAAGCCGGAAGCGATCGACAACCTCGAGGCCATCGTGCTCGCATTCGACGCGATCATGGTCGCCCGCGGTGATCTGGGCGTCGAGCTCCCGCTCGAAGAGGTGCCGCTCGTGCAGAAGCGCGCCATCCAAATGGCCAGAGAGAACGCCAAACCCGTCATCGTCGCGACCCAGATGCTGGAGTCGATGATCGAGAACTCCCGGCCGACCCGCGCCGAGGCGTCCGACGTGGCCAACGCGGTCCTCGACGGTGCCGACGCCGTGATGCTCTCCGGGGAGACGTCCGTCGGTAAGTTCCCGTTCGAGACGGTGCGCACCATGGCCCGCATCATCTCCGCGGTCGAGGAGAACTCGGTGGCCGCGCCGCCGCTGACCCACGTGCCGCGCACCAAGCGGGGCGTGATCTCCTATGCCGCGCGCGACATCGGCGAGCGGCTGGACGCCAAGGCGCTCGTCGCCTTCACGCAGTCCGGGGACACCGTGCGCCGGCTGGCCCGGTTGCACACCCCGCTGCCGGTGCTCGCGTTCACCGCGCTACCCGAAGTGCGCAGCCAGCTGGCGTTGACCTGGGGTACCGAGACGTTCATCGTGCCGCACATCCAGACCACGGACGGCATGATCCGCCAGGTCGACAAATCGATGCTCGAACTGGGCCGCTACAAGCGCGGTGATCTGGTGGTCATCGTCGCGGGCGCACCTCCGGGCACAGTAGGGTCGACCAATCTCATTCACGTCCACCGCATCGGCGAGGACGACGTCTAGACCCTGGGGGTTGCGTGTCAGCAGACTTCGATGAACTGCTGGCAGTGCTCGACCTGGAGCGGGTCGGCGACGACCTCTTCCGGGGCAGCCATCCGAGCAAGAACCCGGTCCGCACCTTCGGCGGCCAGATGATGGCGCAGGCGTTCGTGGCGGCGAGCCGCACGCTGAGCCATCCTGTCCCGCCGAGCACGCTGTCGGTGCACTTCATCGCCGGCGGTGATCCCGAGCGGGATCTGGAGTTCCACGTGGTGCGTCTGCGGGACGAGCGCCGCTTCGCCAACCGGCGTGTCGATGTCATGCAGGACGGCGCCCTGCTGACGACCGCGCTGGTGTCGTTTCTGGCCGGCGGCAAGGGCCTCGAGCACGGTACGACGGCGCCCCAGGTGGCCGAACCTCTCGCCGTGCCGCCGATCGACGACCTGCTGGCGGGGTACGAGGAGGTCGTGCCGCACTTCGCCAACGCGCTGCGCCCGATCGAGTGGCGCTACACCAACGACCCGGCGTGGATCATGCGGGACAAGGGCGGCAGCCTGGCCCACAACCGCGTGTGGATGACGGCCCGCGGCACCATGCCCGACGATCCGGTCCTGCATGCGGCGGCGCTGGTCTACTCCTCGGACACCACGGTGCTGGATTCGATCATCACCACCCACGGGCTGTCGTGGGGACACGACCGGATCTTCGCGGTGACGACCAACCATTCCGTGTGGTTCCACCGGCCCGTGCACTTCGACGACTGGGTGCTCTACTCGACCACATCGCCGGTGGCCGCGGAATCGCGCGGCCTGGGCTCCGGACACTTCTTCGACCGGTCGGGTCAGCTGCTGGCCACGGTCGTGCAGGAAGGGATCGTGAAGTACTTCCCGGCCCGCTCCTAGCGGGTCGGGGTCACCGTGACCGAGAACTGGTCCTCGACGCGCCGTTGGAACTCCTCGGCGCACTGCTCGACGGCGCTGTTGTCGTTGCCGGCGCGGCTCAGGCAGTCCACGTAGTCCGTGCCACCCACCTGGTCGAAGAGGCCGATGTAGATCGGGATGAACACCAGCGCGGCGACGATCGCAACGGCCCCGAGCACGATGCCGGCGAGCGCCACGCCACCGTTGGTCGCTTCGCCGCGCTTGACTCTGCCCCGAGCGAGGAATCCGATGATGACCGCGCTCAGCCCGAGCACGATGCCGCCGGCGATCGACCAGCACAGCACGATGCCGATGATCGCGAGAATCAGTGCGGCGAAGCCCAATCCGTTCTTCGGTGCTGACGCGGGCGGCGGCCCGCCCGGATAGCTGCCGTAGCCGCCATAGCCCTGAGGCGCTCCGTATCCGCCGTACTGCGGGGGCGGTCCGTACGGAGGCGGCCCATACGGCGGAGGTGGCGGCACGTCGCTCATGTCGGTGAGATTACCCGGACGTCCGACGATTCCGGCAGATGATGCGTGGCGACGACGACCGTCCGCTCAGGGCCGAACAAGCCTGACGGCGCGAGGATGTCAGACAGCAGCGTCTCGGCGTCGGAGCGGTCGAGGTGCTCGGTCGGTTCGTCGAGCAGCACGGTGGGTGCCGTGCAGATCAGTGCCCGCGCCAACAGCAGACGTCGACGTTGACCCGCCGACACCGCGGCCGCGCCACCGATGAGTACCGTCGAGAGGCCGTCGGCCAGCTCGGCGAGCCAGTGGCCGAGTCCGACCCGGGTCAGCGCGTCGGTGAGCTCTTCGTCGGTGGCGTCACCCCGGACTACGAGCAGGTTGTCGCGCACCGTCGTGGCGAACAGGTGGGCGTCCTCGGCGAAGAACGTGCCGGCGGTGCGCATCAACAGCGTCGTCTTCCCGCAGCCGCTCGGTCCCACCACGGCCACTCGGTCGCCCTTCTCGAGGTGCAGGGACGTGACCTCGGGGCGGTGACGCACGGTGCCATCCGGTTCGGTGAGGGCACGCAGGCGCCGGGCCGCGATGCGGGCCCGGGTCAGTGCGACGGCCGCCGCGGGCAGGGCCGCCGTCGCCTCGAAGGCCGACAGTGGCAGCAGCATCAGCACGGCCAGCGTGGTCGGTGCGACGGTGTCCGCCAGAGAGATACCGGCCAGCAGAGCGCCGAGCACACTGATGCCCGTGGCGGCGGCAGGAGCGGCTGCGGCGACGGCCCCTGGTGCGGCCGCGCGGTCGATTGCGTGCCCCCAGCGGCGCTGCTGCTCGCCCGCGTCGGCGAGGACGCCGGGGAGTCGGCCGGCGACCCGGAGCTCGGGTGCGTGGTCCAGCGCCAGGAGGGTCGCCGTGTCACGTTCGCAGTGATGCTGTGCTGCAACATCTTCAGCGCGCCGGGCGGCGCGCGCGGCGACGGCCGGAGCGGCCACCCCGGCCAGCAGGAGGCTGGCGGCGAGCACGGCGGCGGTTGCCGGGGAGATCATTCCTACCGTCACCACGGCCGCGATGCCGAGGACGCCCGCCACGCACATCGGCACGACGGCGCGAACGAGCACGTCGGCGACGTCGTCGACGCCGGCGCCGATGCGGGCGACCAGATCGCCGCTGTGCCTGCGGGTCACGTCGTCGGCCGGGGCGCTCGCCAACCGGGCGAAGAGGCGTGCGCGCGCCGAGCTCGCGGCCCGCAGCGCGGTGTCGTGGGAAGCCAGTCTCTCGCAGTACCCGAAGACGCCGCGAGAGATACCGAAGGCGCGCACGGCGACGACGGCGATCGTCAGGTCGAGAACGGGCGGCATCTGCCACGCGCGGGTGATCAACCACGCCGACACCCCGGCCAGGGCCAGCGCGCTGCCGAGTGAGAGTGCGCCGAACGTGATCGCCAGCAGCAGACGCGACAGCCGCGGCCGCAGAAGCTCATACACCCACATGTGCAGGCACCCCCATGTCGATCACGGAGTCGCCGATCGCCAGCACCGCATCGCGGTGCCCGACCACGATGACCGTCGCACCGCGGGCCGCCCGGTCCCGGATCGCCGCGAGCGCAGCGCTTTCGGTCGCTCCGTCGAGATGAGCGGTCGGTTCGTCGAGCAGCAGCACCGACGCCCCCGAGCCGAGCACGCGCGCCAGTCCCAGTCGCTGGCGCTGTCCCAGCGACAGTCCCACTCCGCCCTGCCCGAGCACGGTGTCCAACCCGTCGGGCAGATCGGCCAGCACCTCGTCGAAAGACGCTGCGCGACAAGCAGCGTCGAGATCGCTTAGCGGTCCGAAAAGCTCCAGGTTGTCGCGCACCGTGCCCGGGACCACGACCGGGCGGTGCGCCAGCCACGCCACCTGGCGCCACCACCACGTCGGATCGAGGTCGCCGACGTCCACACCATTGACACGTATGTGCGCGTCAGGTGCCTGATCGAGGCCGAGCACGGCCTGCAGCAGTGTCGATTTTCCGCATCCATTCGGCCCGGTGAGAACGGTGACGCGACCGGGTTCGGCCCGCATTACGGGCTCGCGGGAGGTGACGGTCAGTGTGTCCGCCTCGAGCACGCGACCGTCCGTACGCGACGGACGGACAGAATCCAGGAACGCGAACGCGGACTGCACGGCGGTCTTTCCGTCCTGCGCGCTGTGGAAGGCCGCGCCGACTCGGCGCAACGGCCAGAACACCTCGGGTGCGAGCAACAGCGCGGTGAGCGCCGTCGCGAGCGGGATGTGGCCGTACACCAGGCGCATGCCGACGCTAACCGCCACCAGCGCGACCCCGAGGGTGGCGAGCAGTTCGAGCACGAGCGCCGACAGGAACGCGATCCGCATCGTGGCCATCGCCGAACGTCGATGCGCTGCGCCCAGTTCGGCGATCTTGGCGGTCGCCCCTTCCGCGCGACCGAAGGCCCGCAGTGTGGGCAGACCCGCGACCAGATCCAGCAGCCGGGACTGCAGCGTGGTCATCGCGGCCAGTGCCGCGGCCGACCGATCCTCGGTGGCCAGACCGATGAGGATCATGAAGAGGGGGATCAGCGGGAGGGCGACGAGCACGATGGCCGCGGCCTGCCAGTCGACGGCAGCGATCACGGCGACGGTAGCCGGCGTCAGGATGGCCGCAAGGAAGAGCGACGGCAGGTACGCGGTGAAATACACACGCAGCCCGTCGAGTCCGCGCGTCACGATGGCGGCCGCATCGTCGCGACGGCGGGCCAGCTCGCGCGGTGGCAGGCCGGTGGCGGTGCGCAGCACCTGGTCGCTCAGATCAGCGATCACCTCGCTGGCGCCGTGCTGTGCCAGCCGGCCCTGCTGCCATTGCGCCACGACGCGCACGAGCCAGAGGCCGGCGAGCAGCGCGATCGGGGCAACCAGCGTCCCGACCGACCGAGACGCCGGGTCGGTGATGATGCGCGCGACCAGACCGGCCAGGACCACCGCCGAACCGATCGTCGCCGCGGCGATCACCACACCGCACACCGTCGTGGCGACCAGGAACCGACGCATCGCCACCGAGGCCCGCCACAGCCGCGGGTCGATCGGGGCGCGCGAGATCTCTTTCAGGACGAGTGCCTCGACAATCCGATGGAGGCCGGGATGGCCTCGGCCGTGATGCGTTGCCGGAACACCCAGTACGTCCACGCCTGATAGCCCATGACGAGCGGCAGCAGCGTCAGCGACGCCCAGCTCATGATCTTCAGCGTGTACGGCGTCGAGGAACCGTTGTAGATCGTCACACCCCACTCGGGATTCAGCGTGGACGGCAACAGGTTCGGATACATCGAGCCGAACAGCAGCACCGCGACCGAGGCGACGACGATCATCGTCGCGACGAATGCTCGGCCCTCACGCTCGCCGCGCCACATCAGCGCCACGGCGCCCAGCAGCGCGACGACCGCGACCACGAGGGCCCACCAGGTCCACGACTTACCGTGCGCCACTTGGGTCCACAGTCCGAACCCGCCCGCGAGCACGACCACCGGGGCCGACAGGATGCGGGCGAACCGGAACGCGTCCTCGCGTACCGGGCCGGAGGTCTTGAGCGCGACGAAGACGGCCCCGTAGAACGCGAACAGCGACGCGGTCGCCAGTCCGCCGAGCAGCGTGTAGACGCTGACGACGTCGGTCAGCGTGGCCTGCGAACGCCCGTCGGCGTCGATCGGGAGGCCCTGCACCAGGACTGCGAAGGCGACGCCCCAGAGGGTGGCGGGCAGCCAGGAGCCGGCCGCGATCCCGATGTCGGCCCAGCCGCGCCAGCGGGGATCGTCGATCTTGCCGCGCCATTCGATGCCGACGACCCGCAGGATCATGCCGACCAGGATCGCCAGCAGCGGCAGATAGAGCGATGAGAACACGGTCGCGTACCAGACCGGGAACGCGGCGAACATCGCCGCGCCGGCGGTGATCAACCAGACCTCGTTGGCGTCCCACACCGGGCCGATGGTGTTCAGCGCGGCGCGGCGGTGCTTTTCGCGATCGCCCTGGCCGACGGCCCCGAACGGGATCATCAGCATGCCGACGCCGAAGTCGAACCCCTCGAGGACCAGGAAGCCGAGGAACAGCGCCGCGATGAGGAAGAACCAGAGTTCTTGCAGACCCATGGTTTTCGCGTCCTCTCAGTAGGCGAACGACAGGGGAGCGACGTCGTCTTCGCGGGGCGGTGCGGGCGGGGCCGGTTCCGAATCGTGGTCCTGCGGGCCCTCGACGACGTAGCGGCGCATCAGCCAGAACCAGACCACGGCCAGCACGCCGTAGAGCAGGGTGAAGGTGCCCAGCGAGAACAGCACCAGTCCGGCGGAGTGCCCGGAGACGCCGTCCTGGACCGTCATGCGCACCATCTGGTCACCGGTGGGGTTCGGCACCACGACCCACGGTTGACGACCCATCTCGGTGAACACCCAGCCGGCCGAGTTGGCCAGGAACGGTGCGGGGATCGCAAGGATGCCGAAACGGCCGTACCACCGCTGGTCGGGGATGCGTCCGCGTCGGGTCAGCCAGAGGGTGAGGAGCGCGAACGCGACCGGCACGGCCAGGAGGCCGATCATCGCGCGAAACGCCCAGTAGGTGACGAACAGGTTGGGCCGGTAGTCGCCGGGGCCGAACTTCTCCTGGTACTGCTCCTGTAGATCCTGCACGCCCTGCAGCGTCACCCCACTGAACTTGCTTTCCGCGAGGAACGGCAGCACGTAGGGCACCTCGATGAGGTGGGTGACGCTGTCGCAGTTGTTGTGGGTACCGACGGTCAGGACCGAGAACATCGGGTCGGTTTCGGTGTGGCACAACGATTCGGCCGACGCCATCTTCATCGGCTGCTGGACGAACATCAGCTTGCCCTGGATGTCGCCGGTGAAGAACAGGCCGCCGGCAGCGATGAGCGCCACCACCGAGCCGAGCATCGCAGCGGGCCGGTACATCGCGATGCTGTCGGCCGGTCCGTCCGAGCGCTTCGAGCGGACCATCAACCACGCCGCTACGCCCGCCACGAATGCGCCGGCGGTCAGGAAGGCGCCGGTCACCGCGTGCATGAATGCCCAGATCGCGGTGTTGTTGGTCAGCAGCGCGACGAAATCGGTGAGCTCGGCGCGGCCGGTTTCGGGATTGAACTTCGCGCCGACCGGGTGCTGCATGAACGAGTTCGCTGCGATGATGAAGAACGCCGAGGCGTTGACGCCGAACGCGACGATCCAGATGCACGCCAGGTGCAGCGCGCGCGGCAGCCGGCTCCAGCCGAAGATCCACAATCCGATGAACGTGGACTCGAAGAAGAACGCGATCAGGCCCTCGAACGCCAGCGGCGCCCCGAAGATGTCACCGACGAACTTCGAGTACTCGCTCCAGTTCATGCCGAACTGGAATTCCTGGACGATGCCGGTGGCGACGCCGATCGCAAAATTGATCAGGAAGAGCTTGCCGAAGAAGCGAGTCAGGCGGTACCAGGCGGTGTTGCCGGTGACGTGCCAGACCGTCTGCATCACGGCGATCAGCGGCGCCAGGCCGATGGTGAGCGGGACGAAGATGAAGTGGTAGACGGTGGTGATGCCGAACTGCCACCGCGAGACGTCCAGTGCGTCCATGTGCCACTCCCTTGTCCACCCACACTCTACGACACAGTGTAGTAGCGCGGCGGACCGTCCGGGCTAGGGGCTTTCGACCCTGGTCGCAGGGCCCTTCGTGACAGCCTTGCGCAGCCCGATCGCCGAGGCGATCTCGAAGACGCCGAGCACCACCAACCAGATGCCGACGACCAGCGCCAGCGTGGCCAGTGACGCGAACGGCGAGGCGAGCATGACCACACCGGCGATCAGGCTGACCACGCCGATGACGATCGCCCAGCCGCGCCCGGGCAGCGTCGGGTCGCTGATCGCCGACACCGCTGTGGCCACGCCGCGGAAGATGAAGCCGATGCCGATCCAGATGGCCAACAGCAGGATCGAGTTCTCGAGGCTCCGGAAGCAGAGCACCGCGAGGATCAGCGCGGCCGCCCCACTGATGAACAGCAGCACCCGGCCGCCGGCCGACACGTGGAGGCTGAAGGCGAAGACGACCTGCCAGATGCCCGAGACCAACAGATAGGCGCCGAAGAAGATCGCGGCGACGACGATGGTGATGGCCGGCCAGACGAGAACGCAGACGCCGAGGATCACCGCGAGGACGCCCGAGATCAGCGCCGTTTTCCACAGATGCGCAAGCATGCTTGGGGGAGCAGGGTTTTCCATTTTCGAAGTCTGGCACAACCGGGTCCGCCAGGGGCATAGCTTGCGTTCCCCTGCTACAGCGTTACAGCTCTACTACTGTTCCGTTACCGGCGCTGCGCGCCGGGTCATCGGTCGTTAACGTCCTTGGCTGGACATGCCGCAGAGAAAGTAGAGGCAACAGTGTTGCGTGAAAAGCAAGACCGCCGGACGAAGATCTGGCGGGTCGCGGCGGTGTTCGCCGCAACGGGTGCCCTGGCGTTGTCGGGCTGTGCCAGCGGCGGCGACTCGGGCGGCGGCGGTGGCGGTAGCTCGACATCCAGCGCGGCTCCGGCGGAGAAAGTCGAGGAGATCGCCAACACCGTGCCCGAGGCCATCAAGTCCTCCGGCAAGCTCGTCATCGGCGTCAACATCCCCTACGCCCCGAACGAGTTCAAGGACGAGAGCGGCAAGATCGTCGGCTTCGACGTCGACCTGATGAACGCGATCGCCGGCACGCTCGGGCTCACCCCGGAGTACCGCGAAGCCGACTTCGCCAAGATCATCCCGTCGATCCAGCAGGGCACGTTCAACGTCGGCATGTCGTCGTTCACCGACAGCAAGGAACGCGAGCAGTCGGTCGACTTCGTCACCTACTTCTCCGCGGGCACGCTGTGGGCGCAGAAGCCGGGCGCCGGCATCGACCCGAACAACGCGTGCGGCAAGAGGGTGGCGGTGCAGGCCACCACGGTCCAGGAGACCGACGAGCTGCCGGCCAAGAGCAAGAAGTGCACCGATGAAGGCAAGCCCGCGATCAGCATCGTGCCGTTCGACGGTCAGGACGCGGCCACCAACGCGGTGGTGCTCGGCCAGGCCGACGCGATGTCGGCGGACTCGCCGGTGACGCTGTATGCGATCAAGCAGACCAACGGAAAACTCGAGCAGGCCGGCGAGACCTTCGACTCGGCGCCCTACGGGTGGCCGGTGGCCAAGGGGTCGCCGCTGGCGCAGTCTCTGCTGCAGGCGCTCGAGCATCTGATCGAGAACGGCAAGTACAAGGAGATCGCCGGGAACTGGGGCCTGGAGGCGGGCCTGATCGACAAGCCCGTGATCAACGGCGCGGTCTCCTGAGCGAAAGCGACATTTCATGAGTGATGCCGGCGCGCCGCCGCAGACCATCGACGCGGTACCGCTGAAGCACCCGTGGCGGTGGGTGGCGGCGGCCGTCATCCTCATCCTGGCCGGCCTGTTCCTGTACGGAGCGGCCACCAATCCGGCCTATCGCTGGTCGGTGTTCGCCGAGTACCTGTTCGACCAGCGGGTGCTGACGGTCGGCCTGGTCAACACGCTGCAGCTCACCGTGTACTCGATGGTGCTGGCCATCGTTCTGGGTGTGCTGCTGGCCGTCATGCGCCTGTCGCCCAACCCGGTGTTCCGCTGGGTGGCGTGGGTGTACCTGTGGGTCTTCCGCGGCACACCCATCTACGTGCAGCTGGTGTTCTGGGGTCTGATCCCGACGATCTACCAGCAGGTGCAGCTGGGTGTGCCGTTCGGTCTGTCGTTCTTCCAGGTCGACCTGCAGAGCCTGTCGATTCCGTTCCTGCTCGCCACGCTGGGTCTGGCGCTGAACGAGGCCGCCTACATGGCCGAGATCATCCGCGCGGGTATCACGTCGGTGCCCGAGGGGCAGCTCGAGGCGTCGACCGCGCTGGGTATGTCGTGGGGCCTGGCGATGCGGCGCACCGTGCTGCCGCAGGCCATGCGGGTGATCATCCCGCCCACCGGTAACGAGGTCATCAGCATGCTGAAGACCACCTCGCTGGTGACCGCGGTGCCGTTCACGCTGGATCTGTTCGGGATCACCGCTCGTGAGATCGCCGCGCGTACCTTCGAACCTGTGCCGCTGCTGATGGTGGCCGCGTTCTGGTACCTGGTGGTGACGAGCATCCTGATGGTCGGCCAGTACTACCTGGAGCGGTACTTCTCCCGAGGCGCGTCACGCAAGCTGACGACCAAGCAACTCGAGGCGCTCGCCAAGGCGCAGGCAAGTACAGGTGGCATGTGACACAGACAGCGGAGTCGGCCAAGCCGATGGTGAAGGCCGAGCTGGTGTGCAAGGACTTCGGCGCGCTCAAGGTCCTCAAGGGCATCACGCTCGAGGTGCAGAAGGGGCAGGTCCTCGTGCTCGTCGGGCCGTCGGGGTCCGGGAAGTCGACGTTCCTGCGCTGCATCAACCACCTCGAGACGGTGACCGCGGGCCGGCTCTACGTCGACGGCGAACTGGTCGGCTACCACGAGCGCGGCGGCAAGCTGCATGAGATGAAACCCAGCGACGTCGCCAAGCAGCGCCGCGAGGTCGGCATGGTGTTCCAGCACTTCAATCTGTTCCCGCACCGCACCGCGCTCGGCAACGTCATCGAGGCGCCGATCCAGGTCAAGGGCGTCAACAAGGCCAAGGCCGCCGAGCGCGGCAAGGAGCTGCTCGACCGGGTGGGGCTGGCCGACAAGGCCGGCGCCTATCCCGCGCAGCTGTCGGGCGGGCAGCAGCAGCGGGTCGCGATCGCCCGGGCGCTGGCGATGGACCCAAAGCTCATGCTGTTCGACGAGCCCACCTCGGCTCTGGATCCCGAACTCGTGGGTGAGGTCCTCACCGTGATGAAGACGCTGGCGTCGGAGGGCATGACGATGGTCGTCGTCACCCACGAGATGGGCTTCGCGCGCGAGGTCGCCGACGAACTGGCGTTCATGGACGGCGGCGTCGTCGTCGAGCGGGGTGACCCGCGCACGATCATGGCCAACCCCCAACACGAACGGACCCAAGCGTTTCTCTCCAAGGTGATGTAGCACCGGACCCGGTCACCCCGCTGTGGCGGGCCGCCCAGGTGTTCCGGCTGCTCAGCTGCCTTTATGCGCTGGGCTTCGGGCTCGCGGTCAACGACGAGCTGGCCCGCCCGATCGGCGGCTGGGTGGTCTTCGCGGCACTGATCGGTTGGAGCGTGGCGTGCGCGGTCGCCTACCTGCAGGGCTTCGGTCGCCGCCCGGCGTGGGTGCTGACCGAGCTGGCGGTGGTGGTGGCGCTGGTGATGTGCACCGAGTTGGTCGCCTCCGACCCGTGGATCGCCGACAACCAGTCACTGCCGACGACGCTGTGGGCCACCAACGCGACGATCTCGGCGGCCATCCTGTTCGGTCCGGTGGGCGGCATGCTGACCGGTCTGGTGGTGATGTCGCTCGGCGCGGTGCTCAAGGGGCACGTCAACGTCGATCTCAGCCGCAATGCGACGATCGTCATCGAGCTCGCGGTGGGGCTGGCGATCGGGATGGCGGCGCAGACCGCGCGGCGCGCCCACGCCGAACTGGAACGAGCCGCCCGCCTGTCGGCATCGGTCTCCGAACGTGAACGGCTTTCTCGTCACGTGCACGACGGGGTCCTGCAGGTGCTGGCGCTGGTGGCCCGTCGTGGTCGGGAGATCGGCGGGGAGACAACTCAATTGGCCGAGTTGGCCGGCGAGCAGGAGCGCGCACTGCGGCGCCTCGTGGTCGCCGTGGACGACTCGGTCGCCGGGGGCGCCCAAACCGACCTCGGTGGGATGCTGCGCCGCCGGGCCACTGATCGGGTGTCGGTCAGTGTGCCCGCGCATCCGGTGCTGCTTCAATCGCCGGTCGCCGACGAACTCTGCGCCGCGGTCGGCAACGCGCTCGACAACGTCGAGGCGCACGCCGGCGACGGTGCCCGCGCGTATGTTCTGCTGGAAGATCTCGACGACGCCGTGACGATCAGCGTGCGCGACGACGGGGTCGGGATTCCCGACGGGCGGCTCGCCGAAGCCGTGGCGGAGGGCCGCATCGGTATCGCGAAATCGATTGTGGGACGGCTGGATTGGCTGGGCGGCCGGGCGGTGTTGCACACCGGCCCGGGGATGGGGGTCGAATGGGAGCTGACGGTACCGCGATCACGGTGATGGTCGTCGACGACCACCCGATCTGGCGCGACGCGGTGGCGCGCGATCTGGCTGACGACGGGTTCGACGTGGTCGCGACGGCCGACGGGGTGGGTGCCGCTGCGCGGCGCGCCGCGGTGGTGCACCCCGCCGTGGTGGTCATGGACATGCGGCTCTCCGACGGCGACGGCGCTGCGGCCACCGCGCAGGTGCTGGCTGTGTCACCGTCGTCGCGGGTACTGGTGCTCTCGGCGTCCGACGAACGTGAGGATGTGCTGGAGGCCGTCAAGGCCGGGGCCACCGGATATCTGGTCAAGAGTGCCTCCAAACAGGACCTCGCCGACGCGGTGCGGGCCACCGCGCAGGGGCGCGCGGTGTTCACGCCGGGCCTGGCGGGATTGGTGCTGGGGGAGTACCGGCGCATCGCCCGCGACGAACCGGGCCCGGCGCAGCCGAGTCTGACCGAGCGGGAGACCGAGATCCTGCGCTATGTCGCGAAAGGGTTGACCGCCAAGCAGATCGCCGCCCGGCTGTCGCTTAGTCACCGCACCGTCGAGAACCACGTGCAGGCCACGTTCCGCAAGCTGCAGGTGGCCAACCGCGTCGAACTCGCCCGCTACGCGATCGAACACGGGCTCGACGAGTAGTTGTACTCATCCGCCACGGGGCATTCGGTTGCCACCATGGCGTCATGACCGAACCGCACGCCCCCGTCGTCGCCCGGTTGTCCGCGGAGTTCACCGCGCTCTCGCAGCAGCTCGCCCGTGTCTCTGCCGACCTCGCCGAGCTGGACCGAGTGCTCACCGCGCGGCCCACGCCGCCTCCTGTGCCGGTACCGCCACCTTTGGTACCGCCGCCGGTGCCCGCGTATGTACCGCCGCCGCCGGCTCCGTCGCGCGTGCCCAGGGAGCGTTCGGAGGGCTGGATCGGCAAGCTGCTGGCGGTGGCAGGCGTGGCCGTGACGCTGATCGGCGTCGTGCTCCTGCTGGTGCTCGCCGCGCAGGCCGGCATCCTGCGGCCCGAGTTCCGCGTGTTCGGTGGCGCGGTGCTCGCCGTCGTGCTCGTGGGAGTGGGCTGGCGGCTGCACACCCGTCCCGGCGGTCGCGTCGGCGCGATCGCGGTGGCGGCCACCGGAATCGCCGCCGCGTACATGGACGTCATCGCCGTCACGACCATCTACGAATGGGCGCCCGCGGTGGTGGGGTTGCTGTTGGCCTCGACGGTCGGTGGTGCGGGCCTGACGCTCGCGCGCCGGTGGAACTCCCAACAGCTCGGCCTGCTGGTTCTCATCCCGCTGACCGTGCTCGCCCCGATCGTCACCGACGGGAACACGCTGCTGTTGATCGGCTTCATGCTCACGCTCGCGGCCGCCTCGCTACCGGTGCAACTGGGTAGGGACTGGGTGTGGCTGCACTCCGCGCGGATCGCCGCGGCGACCCTTCCCTTGCTGTTCGCACTCGTGATCCGTCACATCGACGGGCGCGACGACCTGTGGCTCGCCGGCGCGTGCGCAATCGGTGCGCTCCTCGCCCTTGTCGCGGCGGTGGTGCTGCTCCCCGGTTCGCGTCGCGCGGCTGCAATCGCGCTCCTGACCGCGGCGGGAGTGAGCCCGCTGCTGTGCGTCGGGTTGGTCGTGGACCGAGTGGTGGCCGCGCTGATGATCGCCGCACTCGCCGGCGCTCTACTGGCGATCGTGCTGGTGGGCGATCAGCTGCCCGGTGTCGCGGGGATCGCGCGCCGGGTGTTCTCGGCGTTGTCGGCCGTGACCGCCCTGATCGCGGTGACGGTCGCCTTCGACGGCCCGGTGGCGGGCCCGATCCTGCTCGCAATGGCCATCGTGGTGGCGGTCGCCGGCCGGCGGGATGTCGTCGCACGCTGTGCGGCAGCGCTTTTCGCCACGGTCGGAGCACTGTGGCACTTCGCCTACGCTCCGCCGGCCACCGTGCTCTCCGCGGCGGACACTCTGAGGTCGGCAGGCGCGTCGACGCTGGTGTCGAGCATCCTGCTCGGAATGGCCGCGGCTGCGATCGCGTGGTCGTGGTCGGGTCAGCAACGCGCGGTCGCGGCTGCGGTCGCCGCCGGGGTGGTCGCCTATGCGGTCACGTCGTTCGCCGTCACCGCCGGTGTGCTGATCGGCGGGGAGGGCCGCGGTTTCTACGCGGGACACATGGTGGCGACGATCTGCTGGATCGCGATGGCGGCGGCGCTGCTCGGCCACGCCGTGCGTCTGCCGCGTGCCGACCGGTCGGTGCCGATCGCCGGTGGGCTCGGGCTGGTGGGTGCCGCGGTGGCCAAGCTGTTCCTGTTCGACCTGGGCACGCTCGACGGCATGTTCCGGGTGGCGGTCTTCATCGTCGTCGGGTTGATCCTGCTCGGGATGGGTGCCGGCTATGCGCGGCTCCTCGAGCGCCAGGATCACGTGACGGCTGACACACACTAGACTGGATTGAGTCCAGAAAAGGAGATGTTGTCATGGGTATGAACACACTGTCTCAATCGCGCAGGACCGACGCCGAGATCGTCGGCTACCAGGCATCACCCGCCTTGACCGAGGCGCTGCAACGCGTGCTCGTCGACGTCATCGAACTGCACCTGCAGGGCAAGCAGGCGCACTGGAACGTCGTCGGCACCAACTTCCGTGACCTACACCTGCAACTCGACGAGGTCGTCGACTTCGCCCGCGAAGCCAGCGACACCATCGCCGAACGCATGCGCGCACTCGACGCCGTGCCCGACGGCCGGTCCGACACCGTCGCCGCAACCACGTCGCTGCCCGAGTTCCCCGCCTTCGAGCACAGCACCGCCGAGGTCGTCGACCTCGTCACCACGCGCATCTACGCCGTGGTCGCCACGCTGCGCGACGTTCACGACACCGTCGACGGGGAGGATCCCAGCACGGCCGACATCCTCCATCAGTTGATCGACGGGCTGGAAAAGCTCGCCTGGCTGCTCAAGTCGGAGAACCGGAAGGTGTGACCGCGGGGGCCCGGTGCCCCACCAGATACCAGGTGCGCATCGGGCCCTTGCCTTTCACGTCGACCACGCCGCGCTCTTCGAGCACGAAGCGGTCCCGTAGCCGTTCGTAGACCTCGTCGGGCACCTGAATGCGGCCCTCGACATCGGTGGTCTCCATACGGGAAGCGATGTTGACGGCGTCGCCCCACACGTCGTAGAAGAACTTCCTCGCGCCTACGACGCCGGCCACGACCGGTCCGCATGCCATCCCGATTCTCAGCGGTACCGCGCGGCCCTGCGCGTCGGTGAGTCCGGACACCGCGTCGGCCATGTCGAGCGCCAGCGCGGCCAGGGCCTCGAGATGGTCGGCGCGGGGGGTCGGCACGCCGCTGACGACCATGTAGGAATCCCCGCTCGTCTTCACCTTCTCCAGGCCGTGCCTGTCGACGAGCGCATCGAGATCGGTGTAGAGCCGGTCGAGAAACCGGACGAGCTCGGCGGGCGCGGTGTCGCTGGCCCGCTTGGTGTACCCGGCGATGTCGGCGAACAGGATGGACGCGTCATCGTACTTGTCGGCGATCACCGTCCGGGCCGGATCCTTGAGCCGGTCGGCGATGGTCTCGGGCAGGATGTTGGCCAGGAGCCGCTCCGACCGTTCGTATTCGGCCTCCATGGCCTGCTCGGCGCGCTCGGTCTCCCGCAGCGTGTACCAGAGCGTCGCCACGATCATCACGACCGACGACACGACCGATGAGATGAAGCCGACCCGCAGAAACCACGAGGGACCGAGGCCGCGATCATCGGGCACGGTCAGCTCGAGGACGACGATCAGGACGACTCCGGTGCCGGCGATCGCAGAGGCCAACGCAATGCGTTCGATGCCCAACGTGAGGACCGTCAGCGACGCGGCGACCAGGAAGTAGAACTGCAGCCCCGAGTCGGTGCCCATCGTGTAGCAGAAGAACCCGACCGAGACATAGGCGACGACGACGAATGTCACGGGTGCGACGACCTCGCCGAGCGGGCACAACCGCGGGATGCTGAGGAAGGCCAGCCCGCACACGATGTTGACGACGCCCAGCCACGCGAACCCTCCGCCGACGACGACCTGGAACGAACCGAAGAGCAGCGAGACCGCAGCGGCGATCCACCCGGCAATGGTCAGCACCCGGACGCGGCGCGACACCGCTTCGGCACGATGGCGGCTGAGCGAGGTCACGCGCCCTTCGATGGCCACCTCGGGCACGCAGACGGATCGCACGTTGCGCACGGTGCGGAGCTTATCGCCGATCGCAGCGATAACCTGCTCGAATGACGGGTATCGCGTGCTGCCAGATCGATCCGCAGATCGGTGATGTCGACGGCAATGCCGAGCGCATCGTCGCGGCGATCGCCGACGCGCGGGCTGCCGGCGCCGAGATCATCGTGCTGCCCGAATTGGTGACGTCGGGCTACATGCTCAGCAACGACGCCGAAGCCCGCTCGGTGGCGCTGTCCCGTGACGATCCCCGGTTCACGAAATGGGCTGAGGCAGCCGGTGATTCGTTCGTAGCGCTGGGGTTCTGCGAACTCGGCGAGGACGGCGTGCTGTACAACAGCGCAGCGGTGCTCGATCAGGGTCGGGTATCGGCGGTCTACCGCAAGACCCATCTGTGGGACCGGGAGAAGCTGATCTTCACCCCCGGGGGTGATCTGCCACCCGTCATTCAGACGCGGCACGGGAAGGTGGCCGTGATGCTGTGCTACGACCTGGAATTCGCGGAACTCACGCGGCTGGCCGTGGTCGGGGGTGCCGATCTGATCGTCGCGCCGGTGAACTGGCCGTTGTTCCCGCGCCCGGAGGGGGAGCACCCCGGTGAGGTGATCACCGCGATGTCGACCGCACGCACCAACCACGTCGCCGTTGCGGCGTGCGACCGCGCAGGCGTCGAGCGCGGTCAGCGCTGGACTGAGGGCTCGGCGATCGTCGGCGCCGACGGCTGGGTGGCGGCCGAGGCGGGGCCGGGCGAGGCGGTGGCGATGGCCGACCTCGATCTCTCGCTGAGCCGCGACAAGAACATCACCGAGCACGTCCATGTGCTCGACGATCGCCGACTGGACCTCTACTGAGCAGCAGGCGGGCGCCCACCACGAGTTGCCACGCGATGATCGAGTAGATCGCGGTTCGTTCGCACGCTCCCTGCGGCGAATCGGTGCCGACCAGAGCGGCCGCGGCCGTCAGGCCCAGCCCGCCGAGTGCGTAGCCCAGGGTGCGAGCTGCTGTGGATGAATCGGGGAGTCCGATGCGGCCCGCCGTGACCAGCGCGAGATTGCCTCCGACGATCGCGGCGCTTGCACCGGCGACATGGAGTAGCTGGGCCGTTCCGCCGGCACCGCTCGGGACCAGGCCGACGAGAACCGAGCCGGCTCCGTACAGGCACGCGAACGCCGTGAAGGCCAAGGCGCCGTGTTTCGGACGTGAGGTTGCGACCAGGACCGCGGCCGTGATCACGAACGCCATCCCCTGCACGCGGAACGCGGCATTCATCCACCACGACAGCGGCGATGTCGGTCGCCCCAGGTCGCTGACGACGTTGCTCAGATAGCTGTAGGCCGGCACCCGCGAGGCCGCGATCGCTTCGACGGTCAGGTAGCTGATACCGGCAGCCAGGGCGAGGACGCCGGCCGCGCGTCGCGCAGTCGTCGGGCGAGGTGGGCGCACACCACCAGCGTGCCAGCGCTCGAAGGCTGACGTCGTCGTAGCACCGGAGCTGGATGGCCGCAAGTGGCAGCCACGTTTGCTTGCTGAAATCGCTGGTTCGCGCACGCTCATTGCTCGCGGTGCATCTGTGGGCTACTGCTCCGCGCCCGGGCGGCCTGTGCCGTTCTCCGTGACGGTAAATCTTTGCTGTAACTGCACTACGCGTCATTTTTTACTGTTAAAGTTTGCCGACAGGGGGTTTATCTAAAATTCCTAAAAACGGTTAGGGGGATGATTTACGATGGCAACAACCGTCACTGTCACGCGCGTCCGCAAGCGTTCGATCCAGATCGCGGGGAGTGCGATCGCGAGCGCCCTGATATTTGCTCCCGCCGTTCATGCAGCCGACGCTGTTCCGTGTCCGGAGCAGGGCTGCAACGGCGTGACGGCACTGCTGGTCGGCGGTCAAGGCTCCTACGCCACGCTCACCGAAGATCAGATGGAGACCGCGTTCGGGGGATACTTCCGCCCCTACGACCAGCGGGTCAGCGTTCCGTTCCCGGGTGACGCCGACTTCTCACTGTCCATCCCGGAAGGGGCCACCAACCTCTACAACGCCGTCGTCACGGCCAAGACTGAGAACCCGGACATCGTCCTGACCATCGGTGGGGTGTCCAAGGGCGCGCCCTCGGTGCTCGAAGCGTTGCGACAGCTCGAGGCGACCCGAGAGGCCGGCGGCGCAGTGCCGGACGCCGATCACATGAACGTGATGATCTATGGCGCGCCGAGCCGCATCTACTACGCCGGCGTCAAGTATCGGCCCGACATCCCCGTCACCCCGTATGACGTCTACCTGGTGTCGGCGGAGTACGACGGCGTGGCCGACATGCCGGACAACATGCTGAACATCCTCGCGGTGCTCAACGCCGCGCAGGGTGCGGACCTCCTGCACGTCGACGCGGCCTTCAACACCGACTTCGTGAACGACCCGATGCGCTACAAGGTGGACACGAACGCCGACGGCGGGAAGACGACCACGATCCTGATCCCGTATACGGATCCCATTCTGCCGCTGCTGCATCCGATGCTCGAGGCCGGAGGTGATCCGGCACAGCTGGCCGCCTTGAGCAAGCTACTCAAGCCCATCATCGATTCGGCCTACAAGCGCAATCGCCCCTCGGAGCAGAAGAAGTGGAAGACCGGCATCGTGACCATCCCGCTGCCCGAAGCGGCGCCGTCGAACACGAACCAGACCGCTGATCAGACCCTCAAAGTCGCAGTACCCGTGGATGATTCGAAGGACGTGGTGACCCCGCCGGCGCGCAAGACGCTGTCGGATTATGTGGGAAAGCACCGCACTGCCGACGCCGCCGACGACAGCGCCGACACCACGAAGGTCAAGAAGAACATCCTCAAAGACCTCAGCGACAACATCAAGACCGAGGTCAAGAAGCTGACCACCAAGAAAGACAAGAAGGCGACGAAGGGGGCCGCGCCCGAAAAGAAGGAGACGGCGGCCGCCACATCGTCAACGGACTCCGGGAACAACAGCACCGGATCGGAGAGCTGACCCGCTCCAGCTCTCCCGGGAAGCCCCGCCTTCGTCACCGGAGGCGGGGCTTCTTTGTGTCGGTCGCACCCGTGGTCGGATCGAACTGACGACATCTGGCGATGCGCGGTGATGTCGTTCGGCGGACTCCCGGCCGCGATGCGAAGCATCTCCGGGCAGATGCTCATTTCAAGCCGCCGCAAATTTGCTGCGACGTACATTGGCGAAATGGCCGAGCCGAGGACGTATGTCGTGCAGTCGTGGTTCATGAAGCATGCTGTGTGCCGATGTGGTTACAAAAGTAAGACCAGGTGGATGGCCAGATGGGCCGTTCGCGATGCACTCACGCACTGCCAGGAGTTCGGTCACATCCCTGTCAGCGGATTGCAAGAACAGCTCATCTCCAACCGGTAACTGTTTCGCTGGAGTCATGTCCGGCGGACATTCAGGAGAAGTGCTGTGCCCCCGGTGAGATTCGAACTCACACTGGACGGGTTTTGAATCCGTTTCCTCTGCCAGTTGGGATACGGGGGCTTCGTTTTACAACACTGCGGGGTAGCACGCCGCGCAGCGTCGTGCGGCCTCTCACCCTAGAGGATGGCCCCGCGGTCGCTCATTCGGGCATCGCCGGACAGAATGTGAGCATGACTGCGTCCCCGACAGATGCCGCCGCGCCGCACCGAGTTCTCATCGCCGAGGACGAGGCGCTCATCCGGCTCGACTTGGCCGAGATGCTGCGCGAAGAAGGCTACGAGATCGTCGGCGAGGCCGGAGACGGTCAGGAGGCGGTCGACCTGGCCGAATCGCTGCGCCCGGATCTGGTGATCATGGACGTCAAGATGCCTCGACGCGACGGCATCGACGCCGCCGCGGAGATCGCCGCCAAGCGCATCGCGCCGATCGTCATCCTCACCGCCTTCAGCCAGCGCGAGCTCGTCGAGCGCGCCCGCGACGCCGGCGCGATGGCCTACCTGGTGAAACCCTTCAACATCACCGATCTGATCCCCGCGATCGAGGTTGCGGTGAGCCGGTTCAGCGAGATCACCGAGTTGGAGAAAGAGGTCGCCAATCTCTCCGACCGCCTGGAGACGCGCAAGCTGGTGGAACGGGCCAAGGGTTTGCTGCAAAGCAAGCAGAACATGTCCGAACCCGAGGCGTTCAAGTGGATTCAGCGGGCCGCGATGGACCGCCGCACCACGATGAAGCGCGTCGCCGAGGTCGTCCTCGAGACGCTGGACCCGCCCGCCGCGGAGGCCGCCGCACCCGCGGAATGACGGCAGAACGCCACCCCGTCCGTTAAGACTGCGTTTCCGGAACCGCCGGATATCGGATCCGGGCACCGGATGCACGCCACGCGTTCCTCAACATCGCGCACCACGGCGATGCGTTGGTTATGGTCGTCGGCGAAGCACCGCCGCCAACGCCGTCCGGGGGAGGCACGACGGTGTCGATCAACACATGAACCGGAGGTGGGACGTGCGCGGTCGCGTGGCACGCAATGCATTTGCTCTCGGTGGTGCGAGCCTGATTGTGCTGGCCTTGGCCGGCTGCAACCAGGGGGCGCCCGAGGAGCAGGCGACGCAGGCGAATCTGAAGATCGTCGAGAAGGTGCAGATCGACGAGAACGGCGCCGAGGTCAAGGCCGCCGAGGGTGCGGCACCGGCTGATCCGGCCGGCGACGGCAAGGCCACCTGCCCGCCGGTGTCGATCGCGATGGCAGGGGCGCTCAACGGTCCCGATGCCGCTCTCGGCATCAACATCAAGAACGGCGTGCAGTTGGCGATCGACAAGCACAACGCCGCCAACCCGGGCTGCCAGGTGCAGCTCAAGCCGTTCGACACCGAAGGCGACCCGCAGAAGGCCACCGCCATCGCGCCACAGATCGTCGACGACCAGTACACGATCGGCCTCGTCGGGCCGGCGTTCTCCGGTGAGACCAAAGCGACCGGCGGCGTCTTCGATCAGGCCGGCCTCGTCGCCGCCACCGCGTCGGCGACCAACGTGACGCTGTCGGAGAACGGGTGGAAGACCTTCTTCCGCGGGCTGGCCAACGACGGCGTGCAGGGCCCCTCCGTCGCGAACTACCTGAAGAACACGCTCGCCAACAAGAAGGTCTGCGTCGTCGACGACAGCACCGACTACGGCCTGGGCCTCGCGCAGGCCGTGCGTGACACGCTCGGCCCGGTGGCCGACGCCGCGTGCAACATCTCGGTCAAGAAGGGCGACAAGGACTTCTCGGCGGCGGTCACGCAAGTCAAGGGTGCGGCGCCGGATTCGGTGTTCTACAGCGGCTACTACGCCGAGGCGGCACCGTTCATCCAGCAGCTCAAGGACGGCGGCTTCGAGGGCAAGTTCGTCAGCGCCGACGGCACCAAGGACCCTGAGTTCGTCAAGCAGGCCGGTGAGTCCTCGAAGGGCGCGCTGCTGTCCTGCCCGTGCGGCCCGGCCACCGGTGCGTTCGCCGACGAGTACACCAAGAAGTTCAACCAGGAGCCCGGCACCTACAGCACCGAGGGCTACGACCTGGGCACGATCCTGCTCAAGGGCATCGATTCGGGCGCGATCACGCGGCCTGCGCTGCTCGACTTCGTGCGCAACTACAACGGCCAGGGCGTGGCACGTAACTACCAGTGGACGCCCGCCGGTGAGCTCACCACCACGCTCATCTGGATGTACGAGGTTCAGTAACTGATGACGCGGAACGCGTCCGGGCTCGATGGCCCGGACGCGTTTTGCACTCCCTAAGGAGTACGCCACGCCGATGTTCCTGGCCGCCAACATCAACTTCAACGTCGGAGCGCTGTTCGACAGCTTCTGGCAACTGACGATCGACGGATTGTCCTGGGGCGCCATCTATGCCCTGGTGGCGGTCGGCTACACCCTGGTGTTCGGGGTTCTGCGGCTGATCAACTTCGCCCACTCCGAGATCTTCATGCTCGGCATGTTCGGCGCGTATTTCGCGCTGGACATGATCTTGGGGTTCACCCCCAGCGGCAACGCCTACAACAAGGGGGTGCTGCTGACCATCGTCTATCTCGGCGTGGCGATGCTGTTCGCGATGCTCGTCTCCGGCGGTGCGGCCGTCGGCCTGGAGTTCATCGCCTATCGGCCGCTGCGCAAACGGCATGCCCGTTCGTTGACGTTCCTCATCACCGCAATCGGCATGTCATTCGTGCTGCAGCAGTTCGTGCTGTTCATCCTGCCGAAGCTGATCCGTGGCTACGGCGGGCCGAACGCTCAGCAGCCGATCGTGTTGGTGCAGCCCAAGACTCAGTTCACCTTCTTCGGGGTGGCCGTCTCCAACGTCACGATCGTCATCATCGTCGCTGCCCTCGTGCTCGCGGTGCTGACCGACATCGCGATCAACCGGACCAAGTTCGGCCGCGGTATCCGAGCCGTCGCGCAGGACCCGACCACGGCCACGCTGATGGGGGTGTCGCGGGAGCGGATCATCATGACGACGTTCCTGATCGGCGGTCTGCTGGCCGGTGCGGCGGCGCTGCTGTACACGCTCAAGGTGCCCCAGGGCATCATCTACTCGGGCGGCTTCCTGCTGGGCATCAAGGCGTTCTCGGCCGCCGTCCTCGGCGGCATCGGCAACCTGCGCGGCGCCCTTCTCGGCGGTCTGATCCTGGGCATCATGGAGAACTACGGCCAGGCGGTGTTCGGCACCCAGTGGCGTGACGTGGTGGCGTTCGTGCTGCTGGTGTTGGTGCTGCTGGTGCGCCCGACGGGCATACTCGGCGAGAGCCTCGGAAAGGCGCGAGCATGAGCGGCACATTCTCCCGGGTGACGGACTGGTGGGACCGTCTGTCGCGTCCACAGAAGTGGGTGTTCGGCGTCATCCTGTTCCTCGGCGTGGGTCTGTCGCCGCTGTTCACCCCGCCGTTCCTCGACACCCCCGGCATCAGCTTCGGCGGCACGATGGCGCAGTTCGCGATGGTCGCGATCATCGCGATCGGCCTCAATGTCGTTGTCGGACAGGCGGGTCTGCTCGATCTCGGGTACGTCGGGTTCTACGCGGTCGGTGCCTACACGGTGGCGCTGCTGACCAGTCCGGAGAGCCCCTGGAACCGGATGGGTGCGACGGGCTTCTTCAGTGAGCCATGGGCATGGCTGTCCTGCGTTCCGCTGGCGATGGCCGTGACCGCGCTGACCGGGCTGATCCTGGGATTCCCGACGCTGCGGCTACGCGGTGACTACCTGGCGATCGTCACGCTCGGCTTCGGCGAGATCATCCGTCTGCTGGCCGACAACCTGGCCGACATCACCAACGGCCCCCGCGGTCTCAACGAGGTCGCCTTCCCGCACATCCTGGAGAGCGAGCAGAACCCGCGCGGCGTGTTCTCCGTGTCGAACTCCAGCGGAGACGCCAACTACGGCACCTGGTGGTTCTGGGTCGGGCTGCTGCTGATCGTCATCATCCTGCTGCTGGTCGGCAACCTGGAACGCAGCAGGGTCGGGCGCGCCTGGATCGCGGTGCGCGAGGACGAGGACGCCGCAGAAGTGATGGGCGTCAACACGTTCAAGTTCAAACTGTGGGCGTTCACCATCGGTGCAGCGATCGGCGGACTCTCCGGGGCGCTCTACGCCGGGCAGGTGCAGTACGTCGCGCCGCCGACGTTCAACATCATCAACTCGATGTTGTTCCTCTGTGCGGTCGTGCTCGGCGGCCAGGGCAACAAGCTCGGCGTGATCCTCGGTGCGTTCATCATCGTCTACCTGCCCAATCGCCTTCTGGGCGTGCACTTCCTGGGCATCGACATGGGCAACCTCAAGTACCTGTTCTTCGGGTTGGCGCTCGTGGTCCTGATGATCTTCCGGCCGCAGGGCTTCTTCCCGGCACGCCAGCAGCTGCTCACCTACGGCAAGGCCGCGCGCAATCTGCTCAGGACCGGGCCGTCGGGGAAGGAGTCGACGCCGTGAGCATCGAAGACCTGGCCGGCGTACACCGGGAGATCGCTGCCGACGAGGGCGAGGTGCTGCTCGCCACCAAGGACCTCACCGTGCAGTTCGGCGGCCTGACCGCGCTGGACTCGGTGACCTTCGACATCCGGCGCGGCGAGATCCTCGGCCTGATCGGACCCAACGGGGCGGGAAAGACCACCTGCTTCAACGCGATCACCGGCGTGTACCGGCCCAGCGCGGGGTCGGTGACGTTCGACGGTGAAACGCTCGGACGCATCAAACGGCACCAGATCACCCGTCGCGGCATCGCGCGCACCTTCCAGAACATCCGGTTGTTCGGGGAGATGACGGCGCTGGAGAACGTCATGGTCGGCACCGACGCGCGGCACCGGACGTCGGTGCCGGGTGCGCTGATCCGGTCGCCGCGGCACCGGCGCGAAGAACGGTCCGCGATTGAGCGGTCGGCGGCGCTGCTCCATTTCGTCGGCATCGCGCACCGGGGGGAGGAGAAGGCCAAGAACCTGTCCTACGGCGACCAGCGCCGGCTCGAGATCGCCCGCGCGCTGGCGACCGAACCGAAGCTGCTGTGCCTCGACGAGCCCGCCGCCGGATTCAACCCCAGCGAGAAGTCGGCGCTGATCGAGCTGATCCGCAAGATCCGCGACGACGGCTACACGGTGCTGCTGATCGAGCACGACATGCGGCTGGTGATGGGGGTGACCGACCGCATCGTGGTGCTGGAGTTCGGCCGCAAGATCGCCGACGGTCTGCCCGCTGAGATCCGCGAGGACCCCAAGGTCATCGCCGCCTACCTGGGAGTGCCCGATGACGAGCTCAGCTGAGACCCGGCCGGTGCTGTTGGAGGCACGCGACGTCGTGGTCCATTACGGCCGGATCAAGGCGCTGCACTCGGTGTCGCTGACCGTGCACGAGGGCGAGCTCGTCACACTGCTGGGCTCCAACGGCGCGGGCAAGACCACGATGATGCGGGCGATCTCCGGGCTGCTGCCGCTAACGTCCGGTTCGGTGTGGTTCGACGGCCAGGATGTCAGCCGGGTGAAAGCGCACCGCCGGGTCACCGACGGCCTGATCCAAGCGCCCGAGGGGCGCGGTGTGTTCCCCGGTATGACGATCCTCGAGAACCTCGAAATGGGTTGCTACGGCCGCAAGTTCGCGTCCAAGGCCGAGCACGACGAGAAGCTCGACTGGATCCTCGAGACGTTCCCGCGACTCGCGGAGCGCAAGACCCAGGTGGGCGGGACGCTGTCCGGGGGCGAGCAGCAGATGCTCGCGATCGGGCGGGCGTTGATGGCACGGCCCAAGGTGCTGTTGCTCGACGAGCCCTCGATGGGGCTTGCGCCGATGGTCATCTCGCAGATCTTCAAGATCATCGCCGAGATCAATTCGACCGGGACGACGGTGCTGCTCGTCGAGCAGAACGCCCAGCAGGCGCTCAGTCGCTCCGATCGGGCCTACATCCTGGAGACCGGTGAGGTCACCCGGTCTGGCAACGCCCGAGAGTTGTTGGCCGACGACAGCATTCGCGCGGCCTACCTCGGCGTCGCCTGAGCAGGCTACCGGGCGACGACGACCGAGGAGCCGTGGCCGAACAGGCCCTGGTTGGCGGTGATGCCCACGGTCGCACCCTCGACCTGTCGGCCGGTGGCCTGTCCCTTGAGCTGCCAGGTGAGCTCGCAGACCTGCGCGATGGCCTGCGCCGGGATGGCCTCGCCGAACGACGCGAGGCCGCCGGAGGCGTTGACCGGGATGCGTCCGCCGATCGTGGTGGCGCCGCTGCGCAGCAGATGCTCGGCCTCACCCTTCTTGCACAGCCCCAGGTGCTCGTACCAGTCGAGTTCCAGCGCAGTGGACAGGTCGTACACCTCGGCGAGGCTGAGGTCCTCGGGTCCGATCCCGGCCTCGGCATACGCGGCGTCGAGGATCTGGTCTTTGAACACCCGTTTCGGTCCCGGCACCACGGCGGTGGAATCGGTTGCGATGTCGGGCAATTCGGGCAGATGCTGCGGATATTGCGGTGACTGCAGACTCACCGCCCGCACCGACGGGACACCGGCGACAGAGCCCAGGTGCTTCTCGGTGAACGCCTTGCTGGCCACGATCACGGCGGCTGCGCCGTCGGAGGTGGCGCAGATGTCGAGCAGCCGCAGCGGGTCCGACACGACGGGGCTGGCGAGCACGTCCTCGACCGTCGCTTCTTTGCGGTAGCGCGCGTTCGGGTTGTTCAGACCGTGACGGGCGTTCTTCACCTTGACGTTCGCGAAGTCTTCCAGCGTCGCGCCGTAGAGATCCATCCGGCGCCGCGCGAGCAGCGCGAAATACACGGTGTTGGTGGCGCCGATCAGGTGGAAGCGCTGCCAGTCCGGATCGTTTTTGCGCTCGCCGCCGACGGGGGCGAAGAACCCCTTCGGCGTGGTGTCGGCGCCGATGACGAGCGCGACGTCGCACAGCCCGGCCAGGATCTGCGCGCGGGCGCTCTGCAGCGCCTGAGACCCGCTCGCGCAGGCGGCGTAGCTGGAGGTGACGGGGATGCCGTTCCACCCGAGCTTCTGGGCGAACGTGGCGCCGGCGACGAAGCCGGGGTAGCCGTTGCGGATGGTGTCGGCGCCGGCGACGAGCTGGATCTGTTTCCAGTCCAATCCGGCCTCGGCCAGCGCGGCGCGGGCGGCGACGACGCCGTATTCGGTGAAGTCGCGTCCCCACTTTCCCCACGGGTGCATGCCCGCGCCGAGGATGTAGACGGGTTCGGGACTCATGCGATCCTCCAGGCGTGCACGATGCGTTCGGTGCCGTCGTCGTCGACGTAGAGCGGCATCGTGGTCAACTCCATCTCCATCCCGACCTTCAGGTCGGCAGCCAGCGTGCCCTCGACCACCTTGCCCAGCACGATCAAGCCTTCGTCGGCGAGTTCGACCGCCGCGACGGCGAACGGCTCGAACGGGTCCGGCGATGGGTAGGGCGGCGGCGGCGCATAGCGGTTCTCGGTGTAACTCCACAGCGTGCCGCGCCGCGACAGGGGCACCTGCGCCAGGTCGTCGCCGTCGCAGCCGGGGTTGGGACAGTTGTTCTCGCGCGGAGGAAAGACGTAGGTTCCGCACTGATGGCACTTGGCGCCGATGAGATAGGCCTCGCCCGAACCGTCGGTGGCGAACCAGCCCTCGACCGCGGGTTGCGTGGAAGCTGACACGCGGTCAGCGTACCCAGTCTCGCTGTGAAACTGAAACGTGTTCCAGTCCATCTCCATCTTGGGATCGGTAGCCGACCTGCTGCGGTGCACTGACCGCACACCACGAGAACACGAGGAGACGATGATGGGATTCTTCAAGAGGGCTTTCGATTCCGCCGCGCGAGCCACCCAGCAGGGTCTTGATCCGGCGCTGTTCGGCGGACCGTCCACGCGTCCCGTCGCCGAGGACGACCCGATCTGGGCGCCGATCCACGGGATTTCACTCGAGGACTACGCGAGCCTGTCGCGCGCTGCTCAGGCTCGGGGAGTGGTCGACGAGGCCGGCATGCTCGACCTGGCGGCGGAGCGGGGCTGGGACCGGGCGGGCACGAAGGCGGCGCTCGACGGCTGGATTCAGCGCATGGGGCAATCGATGGCAGTGGGTCGGCAGTTCCGCGCCCTCCTGGGCTACTGACGGCCCGTCGCGAGCACGATGCCGAGCAGCTCATCGGGTTTGTCGCGCATCAGGTTGTGCTTGCTGTCGAGTTCGTGGACCTCCCACTCGGGGTCGTGCCGCACTCGCTCGAAGGACCGCTGCAACGGGGATTCACCGGGCCAGTCGAGGGCATAGACGAAGGTGCGCTGGCGGAACCGGGTCAGGTCGCCGCGCAGCCGCAGCGGTTGCAGTACCGATGCCAGCGGGTGTGAGGTCGCGCGCTCGTCGAAGAACGGCAGCGGCGGTACGCCGAAGCCACTGTCGTCGACGCCCAGATACCAGCGTCGTTCGTCGTCGTTGACCAGGTCCCAACAGGATTCACCGTCGCGAGGTACCACGGCGTCGACGAACACCAGCGAATCGACGCGTTCGGCGATGCGGTCGGCGACGCCGGTGATCACCATCCCGCCGTAGCTGTGCCCGACCAGCACTAGTTCGTCGGTGGCGGCGCAGGCGTCGATGGCAGCGAGTACGTCGGTGACGTGGGTGTCGAGGTTCACGCCGCCGCGCAGCACGTGGGCGCGTTCGGCGACGCCGCTGAGGGTGACGGCGATGACGTGGTGACCGGCGGTGCGCAGCGACGCGGCCAGGTCGTCGAAACACCATGCGCCATGGCACATTCCGGGGACGAGGACGTAGGTGGTCATGTCTCCACCCTGAACCCCGGTCGGCTATAAGTCCAAGACATCGTTCTTCTACAACCTATAATCAGCACTTATGGAGCTGCGTCAGCTCGAATATCTGGTGGCCGTGGTGGAAGAGGGCAGCTTCACCAGAGCCGCGCAACGGGAACGGGTGGCACAACCTGCGGTGAGCGCACAGATTCGTCGCCTGGAGCGGACGGTGGGCCAGCAGCTGCTGGTCCGGTCGAGCCGCGAGGTGCGGCTGACCGGAGCCGGCGCGGCACTGCTGCCCCATGCCAGGGCGGCGCTGGCCGCGGTTCGCGCCGGGCAGCATGCGGTCGACGAGGTGGCCGACATCGTCCGGGGATCGGTCGCCATCGGCACGGTGACACTGCATCCGGTGGACGTCGCGGCGCTGATGGCCGACTTCCACCGCGATCATCCTCAGGTGGAGCTCACGCTGCGCACGGACAACTCCGATGTGCTGCTCGACGAGCTCGCCGATGGCCGCCTCGACGCGGCGATCGTCTCGATCGCCGCCGGTGCGATGCCGGACGGCCTGGACGGCGTCGTGATCACCGACGAGATCATCGAGGCCGCAAGCGCTCTGGACCATCCGCTGCGGCGCCGGGCGACGTTGACGCTGTCCGAACTGTGCGAATTCCCACTCATCTCGCTGCCTGTCGGCACCGGGCTGCGGTCCCGCCTCGACGAGGCCTGCTCGGCGGCGGGCATCCGACCGCGCATCGGCTTCGAAGCGACGAACCCGCTCGAACTGGCCGAGTTGGCCCGCCGCGGACTGGGAGTCGCGATCCTGCCCCGTTCGATGGCACGCGGGGACACCGGTCTGCACGCCCTGCGGTTGACACCGGTACTGCGCGGACGGCTGGTGTGGGCGTGGCGCCGCGACGCGACCGGTCCGGCCCCACGCTCCTTCTGCGCGCTGGCGCGCGCGTCGCTCAGCCCTGCAGTCCGCGAATGAGTGCGTCGATCGTCTGATCGAATGTCGCTGACGCATCCGGTGTCTGGCTCACGCCGGCGAGTTCCAGAGTCACCGCGCCATGCTGGCCGTTCCACATCGCCTGGGCCGCGTGCACGGGATCGAGGCCGGCTCGCAGAGGTAATCCGGCGACCATGTCGACGAGGATGCCGAACACCTCGCGCCCCCGGTTGGTCACCGGCGAGGCGGGATCGGCGGCCGGGGAACCTGTCGCGAAGACCAACGCGTAGCGGGATGGGTGGGTGAGGGCGAATTCGCGGTAACCGCGCGTCGCGCGGCGCAGGCGGTCGGCCGGTGTGCCCCCTGGTGGGCCGTCGCTGATCGCCGCGGCGAGGTCGTCGAACGCCCGTATCGCGAGCGCGGCGAGCAGTCCGTCCTTGTTGGTGAACCGGTTGTAGACGCCCATCGGGGCCACGCCGGCTTCCCGCGCGACGGACCGCACGGTGATCGCGGCCGCGCCGTCGCGATCGAGGACGGTCTCGGCCGCGCTCAACAGTGCGGCCGAGACCTGCTCGCTTGCCGTGCGACGGCGGGTCACGGTCACGCCGCCTCGGCCACGCCCCGGCGCGCCAGCCAGGCCAGTGCCTCGTCGGCGACGTCCCGCCAGCCATGGTCGATGGTCAGCGAATGTCCCCGTCCGTCGAACTCGTGGAAGTCGGTGATCGCATCGCCGCGGTACAACCGGTGCGCGGCCTCGGCGGTCGCCCGCGGCACGGTGTGGTCGGCTGAGCCGGCCGTGATCAGCAGCGGTCCTCGGGTGGTGTTCGCGGTGTCCACCGTGGCCGGCGAGTTGCGGTGCAGGTTGGCGCCGGCCGCCTCGAACAGCGGCTTGCCCGGCGACGGGATCGACCATTGCTCCCACAAAGCGTCGGATTCCTCCTGGCTCAACGCATTACCGAAGCCGTACCGCCACTGCGCCGCCGTCAGCCCCTTGGCGCGATTGCGGTTGAGGGGGTTGCCCAGCACCGGGAAGGCAGACCGCAGCTGCGCGAACGGCAGTCCTGTGACGCCCTTGATCGGGGCGGGGTCGATCGCGATGGCGGCGGCCGCCTTGTTCTCGCCGAGCAGCTTCTGGGCGATCAGCCCACCGAACGAGTGGCCGATCACCACGGGTGGGGCGTCGAACTCGGCGAGCGTCCGCGCGAAGTGCGCGGTCAGCTCGTCGATGCCGACACCGGCCTGATCCGCCGCGTTCCGCCGGGTTTCTTCGACAGTCGGCAGCTCACCGGGCCAGGCCGGCGCGACTGCGTGGTGTCCGTGCTCGCCGAAATAGTCGATCCACGGCTGCCAAGCGCTGTGGGCGACCCAGAGGCCGTGGATGAAGACGATGTTCGTCATGGCGGTGCTCCTGACCGTTATAGAACGATGTTACATAAGAAGGACGTCGGTTGTAACCGCACCGACGTCGCGTTCATTCCCGCCGGTCGCCCTGTCGGTCGGGATGCCTAGAGTGAAGGCCGTGAGCCCAGCCAAGACCGCACCGGCGACCGATCAGAAACAGACCCTGATGCTGCTGGACGGCAACTCGCTGGCCTTCCGCGCGTTCTACGCCCTGCCCGCCGAGAACTTCAAGACCCAGGGCGGGCTCACCACGAATGCGGTGTACGGCTTCACCGCCATGCTGATCAACCTGCTGCGCGACGAGCAGCCCAGCCACATCGCCGCCGCCTTCGACGTGTCCCGCCAGACGTTCCGCAAAGAGAAGTACCCGGAGTACAAGGAGGGTCGGTCGGCCACACCGGACGAGTTCCGCGGGCAGATCGACATCACCAAGGAGGTGCTCGGGGCCCTGGGCATCACGGTGCTCGCCGAGCCGGGATTCGAAGCCGACGACATCATCGCCACGTTGGCCACCCAGGCCGAGAACGAGGGCTACCGGGTCCTGGTCGTCACCGGTGACCGTGACTCGCTGCAGTTGGTCAGCGACGACGTCACGGTGCTGTATCCGCGCAAGGGCGTCAGCGAGCTGACGCGATTCACCCCTGAGGCGGTGGTCGAGAAGTACGGACTGACGCCTGCGCAGTACCCCGATTTCGCGGCCCTGCGCGGCGACCCGAGCGACAACCTGCCGGGCATCCCGGGCGTGGGGGAGAAGACCGCGACGAAGTGGATCGCCGAGTACGGAACGCTGCAGTCCCTTGTCGACAACGTCGACAAGGTGAAGGGCAAGGTGGGCGATGCGCTGCGCGCGCACCTGTCCAGCGTCGTGCTCAACCGTGAGCTGACCGACCTCGTCAAGGACGTTCCGCTGGCCCAGACCCCGGACACGCTGCGGATGCAGCCGTGGAACCGCGATCAGATCCACCGCCTGTTCGACGACCTCGAGTTCCGGGTGCTGCGCGATCGGCTGTTCGACACGCTGGCCTCGGCTGACCCAGAGGTGGACGAGGGTTTCGAGGTGCGCGGCGAGGCCCTGGAGGCCGGCACGCTGGCGGGCTGGCTCGCCGAGCACGCCGACGGCGGTCGGTTCGGCGTCGCGGTGGTCGGCAACCACCTGGCATTCGACAGCGACTCGACAGCGCTCGCGCTGGTCGCGCCGGACGGCGACGGCCGCTACATCGACACGGCCGCGCTCAGCCCCGAGGACGAGACGGCGCTGGCTTCCTGGCTCGCCGATCCGTCGCAGCCGAAAGCTCTGCACGAGGCCAAACTCGCGATCCACGACCTGCAGGGCCGCGGCTGGACACTGGCCGGCGTCACCTCCGACACGGCGCTGGCGGCGTACCTGGTGCGGCCGGGTCAGCGGAGCTTCGCGCTCGACGATCTCTCGCTGCGGTATCTGAAGCGCGAACTGCGCGCCGATAATGCTGAGCAGCAACAACTTTCGCTGCTCGACGACAGCGACGGCGTCGACGATCAGGCCGTGCAGACCCTGCTGCTGCGTGCCAGCGCGGTGATGGATCTCGCCGACGCGCTCGACGAGGAGTTGGCCCGCATCGACTCGTCAGCGCTGCTCGGCAGCATGGAACTCCCGGTGCAACGGGTTCTCGCGGCTCTCGAAACCGCGGGTATAGCCGTTGATCTCGGCATGCTCACCGAGCTCCAAAGCGAGTTCGCCGGCCAGATCCGCGATGCCGCTGAGGCGGCGTACGCGGTGATCGGTAAGCAGATCAATCTCGGCTCGCCCAAGCAGCTGCAGGTGGTGCTGTTCGACGAGCTCGAGATGCCGAAGACCAAGCGCACCAAGACCGGTTACACCACCGACGCCGATGCGCTGCAGGGCCTCTTCGACAAGACCGGGCATCCGTTCCTGCAACATCTGCTGGCCCACCGGGATGCCACGCGGCTCAAGGTCACCGTCGACGGGCTGTTGAACTCGGTGGCCGGCGACGGCCGGATCCACACCACGTTCAACCAGACGATCGCGGCCACGGGCAGGTTGTCCTCGACCGAGCCGAACCTGCAGAACATCCCGATCCGCACCGAGGCGGGCCGCCGCATCCGCGACGCGTTTGTTGTCGGTGACGGTTACCGCGAGCTGATGACGGCCGACTACAGCCAGATCGAGATGCGCATCATGGCGCACCTGTCCCGCGACGAGGGGCTGATCGAGGCGTTCAACACCGGTGAGGATCTGCACTCGTTCGTCGCGTCCCGCGCCTTCGACGTGCCGATCAACGAAGTGACGGCGGATCTGCGACGCCGAGTCAAGGCGATGTCCTACGGCCTGGCCTACGGTCTGAGCGCTTACGGCTTGTCGGCTCAGCTGAAGATCAGCACCGAAGAGGCCAAACAGCAGATGGATCAGTATTTCGACCGGTTCGGCGGTATCCGCGACTATCTGCGCGACATCGTCGACCAGGCCCGCAAGGACGGCTACACCTCGACGGTGTTCGGCCGCCGGCGCTACCTTCCGGAACTCGACAGCAGCAACCGCAACGTCCGCGAAGCCGCCGAACGGGCCGCGCTCAACGCGCCGATCCAGGGCAGCGCCGCCGACATCATCAAGGTCGCGATGATCAACGTGGACAACGCGATCGCCGACGCAGGGCTGAACTCGCGCATGCTGTTGCAGGTGCACGACGAGCTGCTGTTCGAAGTCGCCGACGGGGAGCGCGAGGCGCTGGAGGCGCTGGTGCGCGAGCACATGGGGACGGCCTACGCACTCGACGTGCCGCTGGAGGTGTCGGTGGGATACGGCCGCAGCTGGGACTCTGCCGCCCACTGAGCGTCTGCTATATATACAAGCCTACATAATTGATGGGCTCGAGCAGGAGGCACACGAGGTGGCCGATCACCCGTTCGACGAAGCGATCGGGCTCCAACCCGCCGGGGACGGCGTCCTCCGCGGAAAGACGAGTGCCGACTGGGCGAACATGGTCGGTCCATTCGGGGGCATGACTGCCGCTGTGCTGCTGCGCGGAATCGAGCTGCACCCCGAGCGCGCCGGTGCGCCGCTGGCGCTCACCGTGAACTTCACGGCACCCATTTCCGATGGAGAATTCGACGTCACCGCGCGCTGTGTTCGCACGAACCGGAGCAACCAGCACTGGTTCGTCGAGCTGGTACAGGGCGGTGCGGTCACGACGACGGCGACTGCGGTGTTCGGCCTCCGGCGCGACACATGGTCGGATACCGAGAGACCCATGCCGGCCGCTCCCGCGCCTGAGGAGTTGCCGGACCGGGGGCTGCCGCCGATGATCGCGTGGGCCCGCAACTACGACATGCGCTTCGTCGACGGCGCGATCCCGGCCGAGGGTGCGGCGCCGGCAGACTCGTCGACCACCATGCTGTGGGCTCGCGACCGAATGGGGCGCGCCCTCGACTTCGCCGCGCTCACTGCCGTGAGCGACATTTTCTATCCGCGGATCTTCCTGCGGCTGGGCGCGCCCACGCCGGCCGGCACGATCTCGCTGACCACCTACTTCCACGCCACCGACCCCGAACTCGCCTACGCAGGCAGCGAATTCGTACTGGGCCGTGCATCGGCGAACCGCTTCTCCGGTGGCTACTTCGATCAGTCCGCAGAGATCTGGAGTCGTGCGGGCACGCTGCTGGCCACCACGCATCAGATCGTCTACTTCAAGACATAGAGGCTAGGACGGCGGATGTCCGCGCACGATGAGCTCGCGCGGGCCGGTCGGCAGCCGCCAGTGGAACGTGATCGCTGCCAGTCGTAGCAGCGTCGCCACCAACGTCCCGACGGCGACGCCGATCCACTGCGGTCCGTAGTAGTCGATGACGACATAGATCACCGAGCCCAGCATCGCCGGAACGGCGTACATGTCATCGGGGCCCATCACGACGGGCACATCGCGGGCCGTCACGTCGCGAATGATGGTGCCTGCCAGTGCCGACACCATGCCCAGCAGCGCTGCGGCGAACCAGCTGGCGCCGTGGTCGACGGCCAGCGCGGCACCCGACGTGGCGAAGAAGCCCATCCCGACGGCGTCGAGCATCGCCACGGGGTGGTGCAGCCGGATGACCGTGCGGGCGAACAGCGTGGCCAGGGCGGCGGCGCCCAGACACACGGTCACATCGGGCCAGCGCTGCAGCGACTGCGGTGGATCGATGTCGAGCAGGACGTCACGGAGCACGCCGCCACCGACGCCGGTGAGCACCGCCATCGCCGCGATCCCGAACACATCGAACCCCTTGCGGACCCCGAGGACGGCGCCGGAGGCCGCGGCGACAGCGATGCCGAGGTAGTTGAGGATGTGCTGGATCACCAGCCGAGTATGGCGCTCAGTAGGCCCGGAAACCGGCCATGTGAGCCAACGCGGGGGACGTGGCGCGGGCGGCGTACAACGCGTAGGTCTCCTCGTGGAGCAGCGCGACGACGCGCTGATCACCGAAGCCGCGATCGATCCGGTCACGGACGAACGCCAGCTCCACGACTCGGTGCGCGAATTGCCGGATCGAGGTCGCGGCCGGCTTTCCGCCGAAGCGGTGCGCGGTGTCGACGGCGAGCTTGCGCGTCTTCAACGACCCCAGCCAGGTCGCTTCGTTCGGGCTGACCAGGCCGGCGGCCACCATTCCGGGCAGCTTGCCTGCCACCACTTGCTGCTCGCGTCGCCTGCTGCGCACGGCCAGCGTGATCGCCAGCGCGAAGACCGGCACCATCCACAACGCGTAGACCGCGAAGTAGGCGCCCGCGCCCAGCAGCGACGAGCCGTTCCACATCGCATGCAGCAGGACCGCGGCCGCGTAGCCGAGGAGCACCGCACCGGCCTTGCCCGCTGCCGAGCGGCGATGCAGCGCGTACCAGACCCCGATCGCCGTCATCGTGGTGAACAGCGAGTGGGCGAACGGCGACATGATCAGGCGCAGAGCCGCGGTCACCAGCGACTCCGCCACCGACTCGCCGTTGGCGATGTAGAGGATGTCCTCCAGCCAGGCGAAACCGGCGCCGACCAGGCCCGCGTACACCAGGCAGTCGGTCAGTGAGTTCAGCTCGTTGCGTCGAACGCCGGTCATCATCAGCAGCAGGAACACCCCTTTCGCGGCTTCTTCGGTGATCGGCGCGCCCACCACCAGGGTGAACGGGCTGATGTCGCCGGAGCCGGCAGGATGGACCCAGGCCTCGAGCACGATCTGCAGCACCGCGGAGATGACGACGGCCGCCGATGTGCCCCACAGGAACGCGAAGAGCAGCAGCCGGGGTGGCTCGGGTTCCCAGCGGTCCAACCACAGGTAGCACAGCACCACCACCGTCATCGCGATGCTCGAGAGCACGAAACCGATGGAGGTGCCGACCGGATTGACCGCGGTGAGCACGATCACGATCAGGCCGGCGACGGTGCCGAGCGCGATGAGCAGACCCAGTGGTGCGCCGACCCGGCGAACGCGTGTCACGCCCAGCACAGTAGCGGCTGCACGGGGCGGGTTTGTCCTGCATGTACCACGTCGAGTAGCCTTGATCAGTACCTGTGCGTTCTCTTCGCGGGTGCATCAACAAAACACTCTCTGTCCCTACGATTGAACCTGTCCGGAGCAACCCACCACATGCCAAGTCCCTCCGTCACGTCTCCGCAAGTAGCCCTCAACGACATCGGCTCCGCGGAGGATTTCCTCGCCGCCATCGACAAGACCATCAAATACTTCAACGATGGCGACATCGTCGAAGGGACCATCGTCAAGGTGGACCGCGACGAGGTCCTGCTCGACATCGGCTACAAGACCGAAGGTGTCATCCCTTCTCGCGAACTCTCGATCAAGCACGACGTCGACCCCAATGAGGTTGTGTCCGTCGGCGACGAGGTCGAAGCGCTGGTCCTCACCAAAGAGGACAAAGAAGGCCGCCTCATCCTGTCCAAGAAGCGTGCGCAGTACGAGCGCGCCTGGGGCACCATCGAAGAGCTCAAGGAGAAGGACGAGGCCGTCAAGGGCACCGTCATCGAGGTCGTCAAGGGCGGCCTGATCCTCGACATCGGCCTGCGCGGCTTCCTGCCCGCGTCGCTGGTCGAGATGCGTCGCGTCCGCGATCTGCAGCCGTACATCGGCAAGGAGATCGAGGCCAAGATCATCGAGCTCGACAAGAACCGCAACAACGTGGT
>JAEXZY010000157.1 GCA_023404955.1 Actinomycetes bacterium | reverse complement strand
CGGGGCGGGCGCCACGGGTGCGGCGGGACCGGCCGGGGCGGCCGGCGCCACGAGGGCCGGCCGCACCGATGGCAGTGGCGAGGGTTTCCCGGGCCCGGCCACCCACGCGGACACCGGATTCGGCTGCGCGGGAATCGATTGCACCTCCTGCGTCGCGGGGCCTCGCGAGGCGACCAGCGCGACGATGATGGCCAGCGTGCCGAGCGAGGCGACGACGATGGACAAGGCCCGACCGCGCGAACGCGGCTTGGCGTGGGCGTCTGGGGCGGGGGCGTGCTCGGTGACGGTCATGCCTGACGCTTCCTTGTCTCGTGATGTCTTGCGAACAGCAAAGCATCGCGGGTGCGCGAAGGCCGGTAGCCGCGTCGGCGTTTCCCGCCGGTTTCAGGGCTGCACGGCGATTTCAGCGCCGAGGCGATAGCCGTCGGCCAACGGCAGATCGTCGCCACTCCAGAACGATCCGGGATCGAACCAGTTCGCATGCTTCTCGGTGACGAGCAGGCCCATCTCCTCATAGGTGATCGCCACGGTCTCCGCGCAGTAGGCGGTCTCCAGGCCCATCTGCGTTCGCTCCGCCTTGCGCTTGTCGGCTGCCCGACGAACAGCCCTGTGCACCAGCGGAATTCCGCGCGTGAAGTCGCTGACCGTGGGAATCCGGCCGCGCAACCAGCGCCCGGTGAGGCGCGCTGTGGAAGGAAACGGAGTGCCGTCCATGCGTGCGATCACGGTCAGCATGCGGTCCTCCTGCTCCCGATCGGCCTGTGGTGTGAGCTGACGCAGCCAGCAGCGCTGACCATAGATGTCCGTCCAACGCTGCACCGCTGCCCGGAGATCGTTGAGTTGCACGCCGCGGTGGTGGGTTCCGGTCCACAGATCGAGCAGCTTGTCGCCGAGCTCGGCGTGCCAGATCAGCGGCGGCAGATCCTCGAGCGCGACGGTCATCCCGACGTGGTTGACCGGACTGTTCGTCATCGACTGGATCGCCCGGTCGGGTCCGGAGTGGCCACGGAACAACCAGATGTCGCCGGTGCGCGTTTCCTCCAGCGCGCGTTCGAGAGACACCGTGCTTGGATTCATGCCCGCAGCTTAGGCAGACTGACCGGCATGCGGGGAATCTGGAAGTGGGTCGGGTTGGCGGGCGCGGCCGGTGTGGTCGCCGGCGGCGTGCTGGTCGCTCGGGATCAGCGGCGGCGAAACTCTTACACGCCGGAGGACATTCGCAGCCGCCTGCATCAGCGCCTGGCGCAGGCGCAGCAATCCGACGTCAGGCGGTGACTTCGTACAGGGTGTGGGTGCCCGAGAAGCCCTTCAACTCGGTGTCGCAGCATGGTTCGACCACCAGGTCGTCGCAGTCGTCGCGGTCATCGATCGCATCGCGCACCGCCGCGCTGACCAGGATCTGACCGCCGTCCGCTCGCGCCGCGACGCGCGCCGCCATCGCCACGTTACGGCCGAACACGTCGTCCCCGCGCAGCACCGACTTTCCCGTGTGGATGCCGATCCGGACCCGAATACCATTGCGGCGCTTCACCAGTGCGTTCTGGATGTCGAGTGCGCAGCGAACCGCCTGCTCGGGACGAGCGAACGCGACCATGAAACCGTCGCCCTGGCTTTTCACGACGTGGCCGTCGTGATGCTCGACGTGCCGGCGCACCGCCCGGTCGTGCCTGCCGATCAACCGCACGAACGCCCGGTCGCCGATGCGCTCGTTGAGTGCGGTCGACTCCTCGATGTCGGAGAACATGATCGCGAGCCGTCCGTTGCGGGACAGCCGGGCGAGGTCGGGCCGTTCCACCTCGGCCCAGTCCGCCAGATCTTCGATGGAGGAGCGGACCGCCGCACCCAGACCGTCCCGGCGCAGGATGTTGGCCGTCTGCCACACCGTCTTGACCGCCCGTGTCCCGCCCGACACCAGCAGCTGCCGGGTGTCGAGGCGGCCCCGCAGCTCGTCGGCCTCGGCTTCGGCGGCGCGCACGCGTCGCCACAGCACGCCGATCGCGATCGCCTCCCCGATCGCGACCACGGCCAGGGCGACGGCGACGATCTGCATTCCGGTCACCGGTCCAGTATTGGATGCTGAGTGCGTGAAATGTGCACAGGCCCCCTGCTACGAGAGTCGCTGGCTGCGCGCCAACAGCGATGACGGCGCCCGCGCGGTCTGGCTGCGCGAGACGCTGCTGCGGTCGTCGGCGGGCGCTGCGAGCGCCGACGTGTGGGTGATGGTGTTCGATCCCGCCGGACATCGGGCACTGCGGCAGTCCTTCCCGATCGACTCCGCGATCTTCGAGGACGTGCCGTGGTCCGCGCAGATCGGACCGAGCACTCTGACCGACACCACCGCGGCCGGTGACCTTGTCGGCCGCGCTCGATGGGATCTGGCGATCCGGCCGGGTGGGGAGCCCGCGGTGCGGGTGCTGTCGGATCGGGCCTATCAGGCACGGTTTCCACCCGCCAAGACGGTGGTGCGGCACCCCCGGGCGGAGATGGACGGCCGCCTCGAGATCGACGGTCTGACCGTCGCCGTGGACGGGTGGGTGGGCAGCGTGAATCACAACTGGGGCAGCCGGCACACCGCTGCCTACGCGTACGGGCAGGTGTGCGCGTTCGACGACGCACCCGACACGACGCTGGAGATCGTCACAGCACGTGCCGCGGTGGGGCGGGTGCTGCTTCCTGCCGTCACCCTTCTGGTGCTGCGCCACGCCGGCATGGAGTTCGCGGTGCGCACCGTTCTCGGGAGCCTGCAGACGCACGGGCGGTATCAGCCGTTCGTCTGGAGCTTCGGAACGCGGGTGGGGGAGCAGACGATCGAGGGCGAGATCGTCGCGGCGACCGACGACGTGATCGGGCTGACGTACACCGACACCGGGGGCGCCGAGAAGTACTGCTACAACTCCGCAGTGGCCACCTGCCGACTCCAGGTGGCGGGCACCGCGGTGCCCCGTACCGAATTGACCAGTGTCGCAGCGATGTTCGAAATTCTGACCGCCGACCCGGTGGCGGGTGTACCGCTGCTGGTGTGACTCGGTGAGTGAGTGAGGCTCAGGGCCTCAGCACGAAGGACGCGACGGCGTCGGAGAAGGCGTCGTTGTCGTCGCCGGCGGCGGTGTGCCCCGCCCCGGCGAGTTCGACGAACTCGGCGTTCGGCACTTTGGCCAGGAAGTCGTCGACGGCCTCTTCACTGACCACGTCCGACAGCTTGCCGCGGATCAGCAGGATTGGGATCGTCAACTCGACGGCGGCCTGTTCGAGCTGCTCGACCCGCAGAAAGGGATCGTCTTTGGGTGCGGTGAGAAAGGCCGGGTCCCAATGCCAGAACCAGCGTCCGTTGCGCTGCCGGAGGTTCTTCTTCAGCCCCTCGGGGCTCTGCGGCCGTGGTCGGTGCGGCAGGTATGCGGCGACCGCGTCGGCGGCGTCCTCGAGGGTCTCGAAGCCGTGCACGTGGCTGAACATGAAGTCACGGATCCGCGCGCTGCCGTCCTTCTCGTAGCGCGGCACCACGTCGACGAGCACCAGACCGGTGACGCGCTCCGGGCCGGCGTCGCGCGCCGTCTGGATTCCGGTCAGGCCGCCCATGCTGGCGCCGATCAGCACGGTCGGGCGCCCGATCTGGTCGAGGACGTGCTCGGCGTCGGCCGACAGCGCCTCGATGCTGTACCGGGCATCGGGGGAGCGGTCGCTGTCGCCGTGACCGCGGCTGTCCAGCGCCACCACGTGCAGCCCCCGGTCGGCCAGCACCTGCCCTGTCTTCTTCCATGACCAGCGGTTCTGCCCACCGCCGTGCAGCATCAGCACCGACGGACGAGCGGTGTCACCGTCGTCAGGGCCGGCTGGGCGGTTCCACTCGTCGGCGACCAATCGCAGGCCGTCGGCGCCGGTGAAGGTCGCGATCGTCGCCTCGCTGCTGCTCATCGTCCGCGTCCTCTCGCCGATTCCCCGAAGGCCTGACGTTACCCAGCGCGTCAGTTCCGCCGTTCCCGGCTCCCGGCAGGCAGTGCTCGCTCTATATTTTCGGTTGTGCAAATTGTTGCCGGTTCCGACGACGAGCGGGCGCGCATCATCGAGGCCGCATACCGCTGCCTGGCCGATCCGCACCGGCAGCCGGTCAAGATGTCGGCGATCCTGCGCACCGCCGGTGTGTCCAGCCGCGCGTTCTACCGCCACTTCCGGTCGAAGGACGATCTCCTCCTGGCCCTGTTGCAGCAGGGCGCCGACGAGATCGCGGCTCGGGTCGACAGGGTGTCTGCTGCCGAATTCGGCAGCCCCGCTGACCAATTGGCGGCCTGGATCGGAGAGATCTTCGATCTCATGGTCGATCCGCGCCAGCGGATGCAGATGGCGGTGATCGACTCCGAAGAGGTCCGCTCCGCGGCCGGCTACCGGGACATGCGAGAACGCTCGCACGCGAGCAGGGAGCGCTCCCTCGTCGACATTCTGCGCCGGGGGCGCGACGCCGGTGCGTTCCCGCTGGCCGATCCCGACCACGATGCCGTCGCGATCAGCGCACTGGTGAGCCGGGTGATGTCCAGTGTCGCGCCCGAGGACGTGCAGGCGGTCAAACAAGCCGAGTCCCGGCTGCTCGACTTCGCGCTGCGTGCGGTCGGTGCCCTGTCGAATGGCTGAGGAAGTTCTCACCGCCGGATAGGAACCGGTGCCCGGCACGTACCTTGGTCCGGACGGACGTGCGTCTCCACCGTCCAGCGTGACCCACAGTGCCGCGAAGGAGCGACATGGCAGACGATGCTGCCCCCGACGGGGAATCGACCCCCCAGCCCCCGGTGTCCACTGCTGCCGCGGTCACCGACACCGACGACGACACCCGCGCGCCGCGGTCCCACGTGACGCTGGCGCTGATCGCGGGTCTGGTCACCGTGCTGGCACTGGGCGGGTTGACCAGCTGGCTGGGCTACCGCACAGTCGAATCGCACGGGGCACAGCAGGACCGTGAGCTGTTCCTGCAAGTGGCCCGACAGGGCGCGCTGAACTTGACCACGATCGACTGGGAGCACGCCGATGCGGACGTGCAGCGCGTCCTCGACTCGGCGACGGGCACGTTCTACGACGATTACCAGCAGCGCTCGCAGCCGTTCATCGACGTCGTCAAGCAGGCCAAGTCGACGTCCGCGGGCACCGTCGCCGAGGCAGGTCTCGAGTCTTCGACCGACACCGAGGCGCGGGTGCTGGTCGCGGTCACTGTGAAGACGTCCAATGCCGGTGGGCAGGAGCAACAGCCGCGGGCCTGGCGAATGCGCATCGCGGTGGAGAAGGTCGGGGACGAGGCCAAGGTCGCCAACGTGGAGTTCGTGCCGTGACCGACACCGAGGAGACCTCGGCGGCGCACGAGGCCCCGCCGATCGAGGACACCGCACCGGTAGCGCGGCCGCGCCAGACCTCATCGCGCATCGTCGCCTTCGGACTCCTGCCGGCGCTGGCGCTGCTACTCGCGTTGGGTGCGGGTTTTCTGAAGTGGCAGGACAACGGCGTGCGTGATGGGCAGATCGCCGCGACGACGTCGGTGCAGGCGGCCCGCGACGGCGCGGTCGCGCTGCTGTCCTACACCCCGGACAAGGTCGAGCAGCAGCTCACCGATGCGCGCAGTCTGCTCACGGGCCAGTTCCGGGATTCGTACACCTCGCTCACCGATGACGTCGTGATCCCCGGCGCCGAGCAGAAGCAGATCTCTGCGATCGCCTCCGTGCCCGCCGCGGCGTCGGTGTCGGCCACCGCCGAGAAGGCCGTCGTGCTGGTCTTCATCAATCAGACCGTGAGGGTCGGCAACGACGCGCCCACCAACACGAACTCGAGCGTGCGGATCACCCTCGACAAGGTCGGCGACCGGTGGCTGATCTCGCAGTTCGACCCTGTGTAGTCAGGCTGTGCGGCCGGGGTGGCTGCGGCCCAGCAGTGGCAGCAGCACCCGGTGCGGCGCGAAGCGGTACAGGAGTGCGGCTGCCCGGTTGGGTGCGCCGGGAACGATGACCCCGCGGCCCTTCTCGAGGCCCTCGATCGCGGTGCGCGCCACCGCATCGGCCTGCTCCCACAGGAACGCCGGCAGCATCTTCTCGGCCTCTTCGTCGGGAATGCCTGCGCTTGCGCCGAATTCGGTCCGCACCGGGCCCGGACACACGACCGACGCGGTCACGCCGCTGTCCCGCAGTTCCTCCCGCAGCGCCTCGGTGTAGGACAGCACGAACGCCTTGGCCGCGCCGTAGGACGCCTGAAACGGCACCGGCCCGAACGCCCCGACCGAGGCCACGTTGAGTACCGCGCCGCGGTCGCGCGCCACCATGGCGGGCACGAACCGGGCGCTCAGGTCCACGACCGCGGCGACGTCGAGCTCGATCAACCGCAGCTCATCGGATGCGCTCACGCGCGCGACCGGTCCGAGGTTGGACATACCCGCGTTGTTGACCAGGATCTCGACGGTCAGTCCGAGCGCGGCGACCTGGTCGGGCAACGCAGCCCGCTGCGCCGGGTCGGCCAGGTCGGTGGGCAGAACGTAGGCGCGGGTGTCCAGTGATTGCGCGAGTGCGGTCAGCTTGTCGGCGCGCCGGGCCACCAGCACCACCGGGTAGCCCCGGCCGGCGAACTCGCGGGCGATCTCTTCGCCGATGCCCGACGATGCGCCGGTGACCAGCACCGCCCCGGTCTCGGACACGGGCGGCAGCAGCGACATGGCGTCAGCCTAGCCTTGGCACCATGACGGCGCGCCGACTCACCGCGGTCGATGCGCAGATGCTCCTGCTGTCGGCGGTGACCCCGAACGACCAGTTCCTGCTCTACGGTTTCGGCGCGCCGGTCGACGCTGCTGCGGCGCTCGCCGCGGTCCGGTCTTCGGCGACGGGTTGCGTCGAGCTGGCGGTCCGGGTGCGTGATCGCGGTGCGTGGCGCTACCCGGCGTGGGAGCGGCGTGACATCGACGTGGACCACTTCGTGGTGCACACCGCCACCACGTGGGCGGGTGTGCTGGCCACGGTGGCCGGGCTGGCGGACGATCCGGTCGATGTCCATGTCCGTCCGTGGCGCCTGCATGTCTTCCCCGGCGTCGACGCGCTCCCCGGTACCGGCCCGGGATCGGTTGCGGTGGTGCAGATCTCGCACGCGCTGGCCGACGGAGGCCGAGCGTCGGCGCTGGCGGCCCGGCTGTTCGGGCGCCCCGGATCGGCGGACGCCGTGCGGCCGCGGTCGACGCACGGCTTCGTTCCCCGATCCGCCGCAGCTGCCCGGGCGCACCGGCGCCTCGTCTGCGATACCGACGCGGGACTCGTACCGCCGCCGGCACCGTCGTGTCCGGTGTTGGGCACGAACACTCGGCCGGCGGGGGCGGTGCACGTGCGGACCATCGTTCGGCGGCGCGATCAGCTGGCCGGCCCGACGGTCACCGTCGCCGCGCTGACCGCGATCTCGGCGGCACTGGCCGCCCACCTGCGAGCATCCGGCGACGATCCGGGGCAACTGCGGGCGGAGATCCCGATGGCGAAATCTGGTGCGCGTCACGCCAACAACCACTTCGGCAACGTCGGTATCGGGCTGTACCCGCACCTGCCGCCGCAGCAGCGGGCCCGTGCGATCGCGCAGGACCTGTACCGGCGCCGCCGACGGGCGTCGCATCCGGCGACGGCCGCGCAGGACGCGGCGTTCGCCGCGATGCCCGCCGCGCTGCTGCGGTGGGGGATGAGCCGATTCGACCTGAACCAGCGCTCGCCGACGGTCGCCGGCAACACGGTCGTCTCCAGCGTGCACCGGGGACAGGCGGATCTCACCTTCGGTGGTGCGCCCGTCGTGCTCACCGCCGGCTTCCCCGCGCTGTCGCCGATGATGGGTCTCACTCACGGCGTGCACGGCATCGGCGACATCGTCGCGGTCAGCGTGCACGCCGCGGAGTCGGCGATCAGCGACATCGACGCCTACACCGAGCGATTGGCTCAGGAGCTCGGCTGAGCAACCGTACCGGTCCGCGCGATCACAGCGTCCAGTGACCGCACCACGGCGTCACGGTCGTCGCCCATTCCGACCAGCGCGTCGATGATGAGCGGGCCGAGGATCTGCGTCACCCCGTGGCCCTCGTGGCCGAAGAACCCGGCGGTCTCCAGCATCACCGCTCCGTGGTTGATGCTCCACAGCCGGCCGGCGACCGCGGCTTCGTCGTCGGTCCGAATCCGGCCGGCGGCCATCATCCGGTGCACTGCCTGCCGGAGCGCGCCGAAGGATGCCGCCCATTCCGCACGGTCGGTGGCGGTGCCCGTCTGTGTCAGATCGGATCGGTGTTGCGCGATCGAGGCGGGGGCCGACGTGCCGAACATCAGCTGATACCGCTGGGGGTTGGCCATTGCGAAGTCGTGATACGCCAGGCCCATCGCCAGGAAGTCGGCCACCGGGTCGTCGGTCAGCGGCACCTCGGTGAGCACGACGGTGAACCGGTCGAAGACCTCGCGCGCGATCGCGTCGAGGAGACCCGTCATGCCGCCGAAGTGGGTGTAGACCGCCATCGTCGACGTGCCCGCCTCGGCAGCCACGGTTCGTGCGCGCAGCGCGGACACCCCATCACGTTCGAGGAGGCGCACGCCCGCGTCGATCACGGCCTCGGGCATCGACGTCATGATTGCCATCCTGCCATAACGGTGTTATACATAACGCAAGATAACGCTGTTATAGGAGGCGGACATGGGAAATCGCTACCTCGAAGGCGTCTACGCGCCGCTGTCGGAGGAAGTCACGCTCACCGACCTGGAGGTGACCGGGTCGATCCCCGAGCACCTGGACGGCCGGTATCTGCGCAACGGCCCGAACCCGATCGGTGAGATCGATCCGAAGCTGTACCACTGGTTCGTCGGCGACGGCATGGTGCACGGCATCCGGCTGCGTGACGGCCGCGCGGAGTGGTACCGCAACCGGTTCGTCCGTGGGCCGGGCACGGCACGGGCGCTCGGCGAGACGGTGCCCGACCAGCGGTTCGCGGTGTCGCCGATCGGCGCCAACACCAACGTCATCGGCCACGCCGGCAAGACGCTGGCTCTCATCGAGTCGGGGGTGGCGGCCTACGAGCTCACCGACGAGCTGGACACCGTCGGCGTCTGCGACTTCGACGGCACGCTGCGCGGCGGGTACACCGCCCACCCGAAACGCGACCCGCAGACCGGCGAACTGCACGCGGTCTCCTACCGCCTCGGCCAGAAGAACACCGTCGAGTACTCGGTGATCGGCGTCGACGGCCGCGCCCGCCGGGTTGTCGACATCGACGTCACGGGCAGCCCGATGATGCACGACTTCTCGCTCACCGAACGGTATGTCGTGTTCTACGACCTGCCGGTCACATTCGACGTCGAGCAGGCCGTGGAGATGACCGTGCCGCGGGCGTTGCGCCTGCCGGCCCGGTTGATGATGTCGGCACTTCTCGGGCGGGTGCGCATCCCCGACCCGGTGGCCGCGCGCATGCCCGTCGCGCCGAGCGCCGACCGTCGGTTCCCGTATTCGTGGAATCCGAAGTATCCGGCGCGAGTCGGCGTCATGCCGCGCGAGGGTGGCAACGCCGATGTCCGGTGGTTCGACGTCGAGCCGTGCTACGTCTTCCATCCGATGAACGCCTACGACTCCGGCGACACCGTGGTGCTCGACGTCGTGCGTCATCCGAAGATGTTCGACACCGACCATCTGGGCCCCAACGAGGGCCTGCCCACCCTCGAGCGCTGGACGGTGGACCTCGCCGACGGCAAGGTGCGCGAGTCGCGCATCGACGACCGTCCGCAGGAGTTCCCCCGCGTCGACGAGCGGCTCGTCGGCAAGCGGCATCGCTACGGGTACGCACCCGGGTTCTCCGCCGACGGGAACGAGACGCTGTTCAAACACGATCTGGTGGGCAACAATTCGGCGGCCCGCTCCTTCGGGGCGGGCAAGGCCGTCGGCGAGTTCGTGTTCGAGCCCAGCGCCGCCGACGCCGACGAGGATGACGGCGTGCTGATGGGTTACGTCTACGACCGGGCCACCGATCGCAGCGAGCTGATGATCCTCGACGCGCAGACCCTCGACGACGTGGCCGCGATCAAGCTGCCGCATCGCGTGCCCGCCGGCTTCCACGGCAACTGGGTCCCCGCCTGATCCGGGTCACCTGACTCCTAGGGCCACCTGACCCCCGCGAGCAGACGCGAACTCGCGCGTGTCGCGGCGATTCCACGCGAGTTTGTGTCTGTTCGCGGCCACAGGAACTGGAACACGTTCTAGTCTGGGGAGCCATGGGGTTTCTCAAACAAGACGCGCCGGTCGTCGACTACGCCGAATGGAGCAAGGGAACCCGCGCGGAGCGGATCGTCCCGATGGCCAGACACTGGGCCGAGGTGGGCTTCGGCACACCGGTGGTGATGCACCTGTTCTACGTCGTCAAGATCCTGCTCTACGCGCTCGTCGCGTGGCTGGTGGTACTGGCCACCACGGGTATCGACGGGTTCACCAACGTCGCCGCCTGGTACCACGAGCCGATCGTGTACCAGAAGGTCGTCTTCTACACGATGTTGTTCGAGATCGTCGGGCTGGGCTGCGGGTTCGGCCCGCTCAACAATCGGTTCTTCCCGCCGATGGGTTCGATCCTGTACTGGTTGCGGCCCAGCACCATTCGGCTGCCACCATGGCCGAACAGAGTTCCGCTCACCCGCGGCGATGCCCGCACACCCGTCGACGTGGTGCTCTACGGCGCCCTGCTGGTGATGCTGCTCGTCGCCCTGTTCTCTGATGGCACCGGGCCCATCCCGGAGCTCGGCTCACAGGTCGGCGTGCTGCCCGTCTGGCAGACCGCCACCATCCTGGCGTTGCTCGCGCTCGCGGGGCTGCGCGACAAGGTGCTCTTCCTCGCCGCGCGCGGTGAGGTCTACGGCGCGCTCGCGGTGTGCTTCCTGTTCAGCGGCGCCGACATCGTGATCGCGGCCAAGCTGGTGTGCCTGGTCATCTGGATGGGCGCGGCGACCTCGAAGCTCAACAAGCACTTCCCGTTCGTCATCTCGACGATGATGAGCAACAACCCGGTGATCCGCCCGCGCTGGATCAAACGCAAGTTCTTCGAGCACTTCCCGGATGACCTGCGGCCGGGCCGGGCGTCGCGCGTGCTGGCGCATATTTCGACGGCCATCGAGATGCTCGTGCCGCTGGTGTTGTTCTTCTCCCACGGCGGCTGGGTCACCGCGATCGCAGCGTTCGTGATGCTGTGCTTCCACTTCGGCATCCTGTCGGCGATCCCGATGGGGGTGCCGCTGGAGTGGAACGTCTTCATGATGTTCTCGGTGCTGGCGCTGTTCGTCGGCAACGCAGGCGTCGGTCTGGGCGATCTGGAGAGCCCCTGGCCCGTCGTCCTCTTCGCGGTCTCCGCGGGCACCGTCGCGATCGGAAACCTGTTCCCGCGCAAGGTGTCCTTCCTGCCCGGCATGCGCTACTACGCGGGCAACTGGGACACGTCGCTGTGGTGCATCAAGCCGTCCGCCGACGCCAAGATCGCCGCGGGCATCGTCGCGATCGCGAGCATGCCGGCGGCGCAGATGGAGAAGTTCTACGGCAGCCGCGAGACCGCGGAGATGTACCAGTACATGGGGTACGCCTTCCGCTCGTTCAACACGCACGGGCGCGCGATGTTCACCCTCGCGCACCGGTTGATGGCCGGGCACGACGAAGCTGAGTACGTCCTCACCGACGGGGAACGCATCTGCAGCACGGCGATTGGATGGAACTTCGGCGACGGCCACATGCACAACGAGCAGTTGATCGCCGCGCTGCAGAAACGCTGCCATTTCGAGCCTGGCGAGGTGCGGGTGCTGCTGCTCGACGCGCAACCGATCCACCGGCAGCGCCAGCAGTACCGTCTGGTCGACGCGGCGACCGGTGAGTTCGAGCGCGGCTACATCCTGGTCGCCGACATGGTCACCCGGCAGCCGTGGGACGACACCGTGCCGGTGCATGTCACGTGGCGCAGGGATACCGCTGAGGCGAGCTGAGTCAGCCCATCACGTCGCGGATCGGCACGCTCTCCAGCCCGGTCAGCAGGAGCTCGCGCGACACGTCGAGGTGCTTGCGCCAATGCTGCTCGGCGCCGGCGGCGTCACCGGCCCGCAGGTAGGTCATCAGCTTGCGGTAGGAGCGAATCAGCTTGTCGTAGTCGGCTTTCGACACGGGCCGGCGCTCGTTGAACACGAATGCCGTGTGCCGCACCGTGATCTCGTGCAGCATCCCGGCGACGATGGACAGCGTCTCGTTGCCCGAGAGCTGCACCACGCGCAGATGGAAGGCGCCGGTGCTCTCGGCCAGCCGGTCGGATTCGCAGCCTTGGGCCACCAATTCCTCGAGCAGCGAGTCGAGTTCGGCGAAGGCCTCTGCGGAGCCCGATTCGGCGAGCAGTCGCGCCGCCAGCGGTTCGATGCCGGCTTTCGCGGTGAGCAGATCGGCGATCGTGGCGCCGGAGAGCTCGAGGAGCAGTCCGGCCGGCCGGGCCACCACCTCCGGGCCGGGGACGCGCACCCGCGCCCCGGTGCGCGATCCGCGGCGCACCTCGACCAGCCTCTCGGACTCCAGCACGCGCACGGCTTCGCGCAGCGTCGGCCGGCTCACGCCGAAGTGCGCCATCAACTCGGCCTCGTTGGGTAAGAAATCACCGTCGGTGAGCTGCCCCTCAACGACCATGCGGCGCAGCGTGCCCGCAACCAGTTCGGCGGTCTTCGGTGACCGCACTCCCGGCCGCGCACCGGTCGCGTCGATCATCGGCGCCAACCGGGTACTTCTCGTCACGATGTCTCCACGATCCACAACGGGGGTCCTGTCACCGCGGGCCGCGGTGAGCTGTGCAACTCAGTAAACCATGTCGATCGCGGGGAACCGGGTTCGGAAACGTTCGGTGTTTGTCCGTCGGACGCACTGACCTGCATGGCAGGGTATCGGCATGCCGGAGGAACTGACCGCCGAGCGGGCTGCTGAGCGTCTGCGCCCCGCCGACACGCTGGGCATTCCGCTCGGACCGGGACAGCCGCCGGCGTTCCTGCGGGCGCTGGGCGCGCGTACCGACTGGACGGATCTACGGGTGTACGGCGCGCTGCTGGCCGTGGGCACCGAGCTGTTCTCCCGCGCAGGGGTCCGGTATCTGTCGGGGTTCTACGGTCCGCTCGAACGCGCGCTGCGCGACTCCGGTGCCGATGTCGACTTCATGCCCGCCGATTTCCGGCGGTTCGGGCCGCTGCTGGAACGTCAACGACCCCGCGTGATGGCCACGGTCGCGACGCCGCCGGATGCCGACGGCTGGTGTTCGCTGTCGCTGCACGCCGGTGCCACCGTCGCCGAATTGCACCGCGCCGGATCGGATCCGGACCGGCTGCTGATCGTCGAGGCATCCGCGGCGTTCCCGCGCACCACCGGGTTGGGGGAGCGGCACCGCCACGCAGTGCACGTGGACGAGATCGACGTGCTGATTCCCTCGACCGAGCCGCCGCTCGCACTGCCCAGCGCGGCGCCCACCGACACCGACACGGCGATCGCCCGGCACGCTGTCGGATTCATCCGCTCCGGGGCCACGCTGCAGACCGGCATCGGCGCGATCCCCAGCCAGATCGCCGGGCTGCTCGCCGACGGAGAGGCCGGCGACTTCGGGCTGCACAGCGAGATGTTCACGGATGGATGCATGCGTCTGCACCAGGCGGGCAAGGTCACCAACGCGCGCAAAGGTCAGTACGACGGCGTCAGCGTCACGACGTTCGCGATGGGATCGCCCGACCTCTACGCCTGGCTCGACGGCAATCCCGGCGTCGCGTTCCTGCCCGTCGAGGTGGTCAACGCGCCGGAGGTGATCGCGGCCAACACCGACATGATCTCCATCAACGGCGCGCTGGCCGTCGACGTGCACGGCCAGGTGGTGGCCGACACGATCGGCGACGAACAGTTCAGCGGGATCGGCGGAGCCGAGGACTTCGTCGCCGGCGTCGGCCTCGAGCTGTCCGACCGCTCGCTGATCTGCCTGCCCTCGACGTTCGAGCGTGACGGCGTCACGCACTCCCGCATCGTCGCGCAGTTCCCCTCCGGCGCGGTCATCACGACACCCCGCCACCACGTCGACGTCATCGTCACCGAGTACGGCGCCGCGGAGCTCGAGGGGCTGACGGTGCGGGAGCGCGGCCACGCGCTCGCCGCGATCGCACACCCGCTGTTCCGGGACGATTTGATCGATGCGGCAGACCGCGCCGCGCGCCACGCGTGAGCAAGTTGACCTAGTAAACCTTGTTCGTTTACTTTCGCAATACCCATCCAATGAAGGAGTGTCTTCCATGCCTGAAGCCGTCATCGTCGAGGCAGTGCGATCTCCCGTCGGCAAGCGCAACGGGGGTCTGTCCGGAGTTCATCCGGCCGAGCTCTCCGCGCAGGTGCTCAACGGTCTCGTCGAGCGGGCCGGGGTCGACCCGGCGCTGGTCGACGACGTCATCTGGGGCTGCGTCATGCAGGCCGGTGAGCAGGCACTCGACATCGCCCGCACCGCGCTGCTCACGGCCGGATGGCCGGAGTCGGTGCCCGGGGTGACCGTGGACCGGCAGTGCGGCTCGAGCCAGCAGTCGGTGCACTTCGCCGCGGCCGGCGTGGTGGCCGGGCATTACGACGTCGTCGTCGCCGGCGGCGTCGAGTCGATGTCGCGCACCCCGATGGGCTCGTCGCTGGCCGGTGGCGGCAACCCGTACCCGGCACGGTTCAAGGAGCGCTACAGCCAGACCCCGAACCAGGGCATCGGCGCCGAGATGATCGCCGAGCAGTGGGGCCTCAGCCGCACCGATCTCGACCAGTTCTCCCTCGACTCGCACGAGAAGGCCGCTGCCGCACAGGATTCCGGCGCGTTCGACGACCAGATCGTGGCGATCAAGGACCAGGACGGCAACCCGGTGCTCAAGGACGAGGGCATCCGCCGCGGCACGACGCTGGAGAAGATGGGGCAGCTCAAGCCCGCGTTCCGCGAAGACGGAGTGATCCACGCCGGCAACAGCTCTCAGATCTCCGACGGGTCGGCGGCACTGCTGTTCATGTCGGCCGAGAAGGCCAACGAGCTCGGCCTCAAGCCGCTGGCCAAGGTGCACACCGCGGTGCTGGCGGGTGCCGACCCGGTGATCATGCTGACCGCGCCGATCCCGGCGACGCAAAAGGCGCTGAAGCGTTCCGGGCTCTCGATCGACCAGATCGGCGCGTTCGAAGTCAACGAGGCGTTCGCCCCTGTGCCGATGGCGTGGCTGAAGGACATCGGCGCCGATGAGAAGAAGCTCAACCCCAACGGCGGCGCGATCGCACTGGGCCACCCGCTCGGCGGCTCCGGTGCCCGGATCATGACCACGCTGCTGTACCACATGCGCGACAACGGGATTCAGTACGGTCTGCAGACCATGTGCGAGGGCGGCGGCCAGGCCAACGCCACCATCCTGGAGCTGCTGTGACCTCTGCGGAGTCGAGCGAGCCGGGGTCCGATGGCTCGACTCCTCCTGCGTCGTCGTCGAGCGGCGCGCTGGTCGAGCGGCGCGGCAACGTCATGGTCATCACGATCAACCGGCCCGAGGCGCGCAATGCCATCAACTCGGCCGTATCGATCGCTTTGGGCGACGCTCTCGAGGAGGCGCAGAACGATCCCGAGGTGTGGGCTGTGGTGCTCACCGGCTCGGGGGACAAATCCTTCTGTGCCGGAGCCGATCTCAAGGCGCTCTCGCGCGGCGAGAACATCGGCCATCCCGACCAGCCGAAGTGGGGCTTCGCCGGCTACGTCCGCCATTTCATCGACAAGCCGACCATCGCCGCGGTCAACGGCACCGCGCTGGGCGGCGGCACCGAACTGGCACTGGCCAGTGACCTGGTCGTTGCTCAGGAGAGCGCCAAATTCGGTCTGCCCGAGGTGAAACGGGGCCTGATCGCCGGCGCCGGCGGCGTGTTCCGGATCGTCGAGCAGATCCCGCGCAAGGTCGCGATGCAGATGATGCTCACCGGTGAGCCGATCAGTGCGGCCGATGCGCAGCGCTGGGGACTGGTCAACGAGGTCGTGCCCGACGGCACCGCGCTCGATGCCGCGCTCGCGCTGGCCGAGCGCATCACCGTCAACGCCCCGCTGGCCGTTCAGGCCAGCAAGCGGGTCGCCCGCGGCGCCGACGACGGCGTCGTCACCGATGAGGAATCCGGCTGGACGCGCACCATGCGCGAAGCGGTTGTCGTGTTCAGCTCCGAAGACGCAATGGAAGGGCCGCTCGCTTTCGCGCAGAAGCGTCAGCCGGTCTGGAAAGCCAGATAAGGGAGTCGATATGAAGCGCACCATCTACGAAGCCGAGCACGAGGCGTTCCGCGACACCGTGCGCGGATACATCGAGAGCGAACTCGTGCCCAACGCCGAGAAGTGGGAGGCCGATCGCATCATCGACCGGTCGGCCTACGTCGCGGCGGGCAAGCACGGGCTGATCGGGTTCAACATGCCCGAGGAGTACGGCGGCGGCGGCACCGATGACTTCCGGTTCAACGCGATCATCGACGAGGAGATCGCGAAGGCCGGCGTGCCGGCGCCCGGGCTGAGCCTGCACAACGACGTCGTCGGGCCGTACTTCAAGGACCTGACCAACGACGAGCAGAAGGAGCGGTGGCTCCCGGGGATCACGAGCGGCGAGACGATCATCGCGGTTGCGATGACCGAGCCGGGCGCGGGCAGCGACCTCGCCGGCATCCGCACCTCGGCTGTGCGCGACGGGGACGACTGGATTCTGAACGGGTCCAAGACCTTCATCTCCTCAGGCATCAACAGCGATCTCGTCGTCGTCGTGACCCGCACTGATCCCGAGGCGGGTCACAAGGGTTTCACGCTGTTCGTGGTCGAGCGGGACATGCCCGGGTTCACCCGCGGCCGCAAGCTCGACAAGATGGGGATGCACGCCCAGGACACCGCCGAGCTGCATTTCGAGAACGTGCGGGTGCCGAATGCCAACATCCTCGGCAAGGAGGGGCGCGGCTTCTACCACCTGATGCAGAACCTGCCCTCGGAGCGGTTGTCCATCGCGATCTCCGCGATCGCCGGCGCGCGTGAAACCTGGCGGCAGACACTGCAATACGCCAAGGATCGCAAGGCGTTCGGCCAGCCGATCGGCAGCTTCCAGCACAACCGGTTCCTGCTGGCGGAGATGGACACCGAGCTCGACGTCACCGAGCAGTACGTGGACCGGTGCCTGCAAGCGGTCGTCGACGGCGAACTGACCGCGGTCGAAGCCGCGAAGGCGAAGTGGTGGGCGACCGAGGTCGCCAAGAAGGTGGTCGACCAGTGCCTGCAGCTGCACGGTGGCTACGGCTGGATGATGGAGTACCGCGTCTGCCGTGACTACGTCGACGGGCGCATCATGACGATCTTCGGCGGTACGACCGAGATCATGAAAGAGATCATTGGCCGCGATCTCGGGCTGTAACGCACAAATCGGGCGCGCTTTCCGACGGAGATCGTCGGAGAGCGCGCCCGATTCGCGTGAAGCTAACCGATCGGGGCTTCTGCGGCCGGGGTCGTCGGCGTCTCGGCCGGCAGCGGCGTCGCGGGCGTGGTGACCGGCGTCGTCGCCGGAGTCTCCGACGTCGCAGAGGTACTGGTCGACGTGGGCGTCTTCGCGGCCGGCGCATCCGCCGGGTTCAGGACGTGATCGACCAGGTAGATCCGCGCGTTCTGAGCCTGGATGCCACCGCACACGACCTTGGTCGTCTCGTTGACCTTCAGATCATCGGCAGAACCGGTGACTTCGATCTCGGTGCCCTCCTGGGTGGGCCGCTGACCCTTCACGTCATCGGGACCGAGCAGGCCGAGGAACGTGTGGTAGTACAGCAGGCTGGTCAGCGCCGCCGGATCGGTACGCAGCATCTCCTGCTGCTCGGGCGGCAGTTCCGCGAACGCCTCGTTGGTGGGCGCGAACACCACGAACGGGCCGTTGTCGAGCACCGGATCGATGTTGACGGCCGGGTTCAACTGGCCCGAAACCGCGGCGTTGAACGAGCTGATGTCCGGGATACTGGCCAGCACCTTGCTGACGGGCAGATTGGCCAGGCTCTTCCAGTTCGGCACCGCTTGCTTGAACGGATCGCACTTGCCCTGCGGGTCGGGGATCTCGGCCGTCACGGTCGTCGTCGTCGGCTCGGCGGATGCGGTCACAGCCAGCGGAACCGACAGGGCGATCGCGGCGGCACTCGCAGCGATGCCGATGGCCTTGCTGGGGCGGGTCTTCACGTTCTGCTCCTCATGCTCGTCAGGTCGCTTGGCATGCTAAGGGCACGCTTGGGTCACCACCAAGTCGAGAATGTGTCGCGGTCGCTCGGTGAACCGTTACAGAACGGCCGCTGAGCAGCGGTTATCGTGCGCCGACGACGGGCGTGCAGAGAGCCTCGGAAAGCTGCCACAGCGCGAGAGCACGGGCATCGTCGACGGCATACGGCGCGGCCTCGGCGGCCCCGCAGTCGGACAGGTACACACCGCCCAGGTCGGTCACCTCCGCGCTGACGGCGGCCCACACCTGCGTCGCGGCGCCGTACTCGGCCGTGGTGAACCGCCGGTTGGTGCGGCCACGCTCGGTCAGATCGGCGAAATCCTGTTCGTCCATGTGCCGGGCGAGTGACGTGGCGACGATGCCGGGGTGCACCGCGTAGGCGCGCACCCCACTGTCGCGCAGCCGTCGGTCCAGTTCGACTGCGTGCAGCACGTTGGCGGTCTTCGAGGCGCCGTACGCGGTGAACTTGTCGTAGTCGCGGCGCTCCCAGTTGGGGTCGTCGAGGTCGACGTCTCCCAACCGGTGGCCCTCCGAGGACAGATTCACCACGCGAGCCCCATCTGCGGCGACCAGGGCGGGCAGCAGCGAGCGGGTCAGCTCGAAATGACCCAGGTGATTGGTGCCGAACTGCATCTCGAAGCCGTCGACCGTCCGCCCGTACGGCGTGAACATCACGCCGGCGTTGTTCATCAGCACGTGCACGGCCGGAGTGAGGTCGCTGATCTGTGCGGCGGCCGCGGTCACCGACGCAAGTGACGTGAGGTCCAGATGCACCGTGGCCGTCAGCGCCTGCGGCACCTGCTCGCGCACCCACGCCTCCGTGCCGGCGAGCGCTGCGGTGTCGCGGCCAGTCAGCACGACACGCGCGCCGGTGTGTGCCAGGCATCGCGCCGACTCCCGGCCCAAGCCCGACGTGGCGCCGGTGATCACGATGGTCTTACCGGTCAGATCGACGCCGTCGACGATCTGCAGGGCCGAGGGGGTCGCGGTCGCGTCGGAGGCAGTCACGTCGAGAGGATCGCACGCGCCCGCTGAGAGCGGGGCAGCCGACCCTACGATGGCGCCATGCCGGAGCCACTGATCCTTCCCATCGCCGGGCACGCGCCGCAGCTGCACCCGCAGAGTTGGGCCGCACCGAACTCCACCCTCGTCGGCCGGGTCATCCTCGCCGAGGGCGCCAGCGTCTGGTACGGCGCCACGCTGCGCGCGGAGACCGAGGACATCGAGATCGGGGCCGGCAGCAACGTCCAGGACAACGTGACGATCCACGTCGACCCCGGTTTCCCTGCGCGCATCGGCACCGGTGTGACCGTCGGGCACAACGCGGTGCTGCACGGCTGCACGATCGGAGACGACGCCCTGATCGGGATGGGTGCCGTGGTCCTCAACGGGGCGACCATCGGCGCCGGCTGTCTGATCGCGGCCGGGGCGGTGGTGTCGCAGGGCGCGCAGATCGCGCCCGGGCAGATGGTCGCCGGAGTGCCCGCCAAGGTGCGGCGCGAGCTCAGCGACGCCGAGAAGGACGGCCTGCGGACCAACGCGTTGCTGTACCAGGAGCTGGTCAAGCTGCACCGCGACGCAGGCAGTGACACAGGCAACGTCTGACACCGGGTCTGACTTGCCGATGGTTGGGGTACAGGGCAACCGTGAGTAATCGGACCCTGGTCACCGGAGCGAGCGGTTACATCGGCTCGCGTCTCATCACGGCGCTGCTGGCCGGCGGCAACGACGTCGTCGCGGTCAGCCGCCACCCCGAGAGGCTGCGTGATTTCGGCTACTACGACCGCGTTTCGGCGGTCGAGTTGGATGCAGGCGACGCGGAGTCGGCGCGGCGGGCGTTCGACGAAGCCGGACCGGTCGACGTCGTCTACTACCTGGTGCACGGCATCGGCCAGCCCGGCTTCCGGGAGGCCGACAACGAGGCTGCTGCCAACGTCGCGAAAGCGGCCAAGGCCGCTGGGGTGCGCCGTATCGTCTACCTCGGCGGGTTCGTGCCTCAGGCACCTGACGGCGGACCGCTGTCCGAGCACCTGGCCAGCCGTGCCGAGGTTGCCCACGCTCTGCAGGTCGAGGGCGGACCCGACGTGGTGTGGCTCGGCGCGGCGATCGTGCTGGGCGCCGGGTCGACGTCCTTCGAGATGTTGCGCTATGTCGCAGACCGGTTCCTGCTGCTGCCGATGCCCGACTGGTCGGCCAACCCGATCGACCCGATCTCGATTCGCGACGTGCTGTACTACCTGGTCGCGGCCGCCGACGAGACGGTCCCCGCCGGCTCCTACGACATCCGCGGACCCGAGACCACCACCTACGGGGATCTGTTGCGCACCTATGCGCGCATCGCCGGCATCTGGCGGACTCCGGTCCCCGTCTTCGGCGTCGACACCGGCCTGGTGTCCAAGGTCAGCGGTGCGATCCTGCCGGTGCCCGGCGGATTGGCCGGTGACCTCATCGAGTCGCTGGACTTCCCGATGATGGCCACCCAGGACGGGCTCGCCGGGCTGGTGCCCGATCCGCCGGGCGGCCTGACGTCGATCGAGGACGCCATGCGGACGGCCGTCACCAGCCCGTCGCGCCGGCCGGTGGACCGCCTCGCCGACCCTCATCACCTCGCCGACACCGATCCGGACTGGGCCGGCGGGGACGCGTTGCGGTTGCGCCAGCTCGCCTGCACCGTGACCCCCCACGCCGTCCAGCCGGTTCTCGGACTGATCGGTCTGGTGCCCAAGCCCGTTGCCGCTGCCGTCCGCACCGGTCTCGACCACGTGATCGGACTGGTGCCCAGAGGGAGTACTGCGTGAACAGCTCAGAGCACACCCCGCTGTCCGGCGAGATCAAGCAGATCGCGCGGACCAAGGCGCCTGCTTTCAACGAGCCGCCGTCGATGATCACCCGACGCAAGTTCGTCGTCGGGGTGTTCCTGCTGATCGGCGCCGCGCTGCTCGGGTACTCACTGAGCCGTCCGCCCGGAGACAGCTCGTTCGTGTGGCTCACGCTGGCGCTGGCTGCGGTGTGGGCGATCGGGGCGTTCCTGTCGGGCCCGCTGCATTGGGGGCACGTCAGCTTCCGCGGCCGCAACCAGCGTCCCGTCATCACCGGCACCGGTGTCGGACTCGGCCTCGGCGCGATTTTCGTCGTCGGTGCGCTGGTGGCTCGGCAAATCCCGCCGGTACGCGACTACATCACCAGCGTGCTGGAGTATGTCAACACCGCGCCGTTGTGGGTCATCGCGTTCATCACGGTGATCAACGGACTGGCCGAGGAGATGTTCTTCCGCGGCGCGCTGTACACCGCGCTGTGGAAGTACCGGCCGGTGCTGGTGTCGACCGTGCTGTACGTGATCGCCACCGCTGCGACCACCGGCAACCCCATGCTCGGCTTCGCGGCGATCGTCCTCGGCACCGTGTGCGCGCTGGAGCGCCGCGCGACCGGGGGAGTGCTCGCCCCGATGCTGACGCATTTCTTCTGGGGGCTGGTGATGGTCCTCGCGCTGCCGCCGCTCTTCGGCGTCTAGGTCAGCGGGTGAGCGACCTCGTCGCGCCGCATCCGAGCCGCGGCCATCGCGACCGCTGCGAGTAACACCGGAACCACGCCCGCGGTGAGGAAGATCGCCTGCATCGAGACCACCTTCGACAAGGGGCCGATGATCGCGAACGACACCGGCATGAACGCGAGCGAGACGAAGAAGTCCAGGCTCGACACCCGGCCCAGCATTGCCGGCGGCACCCGCCGCTGCAACAGCGTCCCCCAGATGACCATGCCCGCGCCATCGGTGATGCCGATGACGAACGTGGCCAACGCCATCACCGGGAACGACGACGTGACGCCGACGATCACCAGGGGCAGCGAGCCCAGGCCCCACATCGTCATCATCACCGTGAGATAGCGGCGGGGCAGCCGGCGCGACGACACCGCGAGCGCGCCGAGCGCGCTACCCACGCCGAAGAACGCCAGCACCAGACCGTAGGTCTGCTCACCGTCGGCGAACCTGTCGGCGACGATGAAGGGCAGCAGGACTTCGATGGGGCCGAGCACCACCAATACGAAGACGCTCGCGAAGAGCAGCGTCCACAGCAGCCACGGCGTGCGCCACACGAACCCGAAGCCCTCGCGGAGATCCCGTAGCAGGTGCGACTGTGGTTGTGTGACAGCGGTTCTGCTGGTCGGCCGGGTCGCGACGAGTAGCGCCAGACCGACGGCGAACAGGACCGCCACGACGAGCGCGCCCGCGGCGGGGAACGTCGCGCCGACCAGCATCCCCGCCACCGCCGGGCCGGCGGCGCGCTGGAACACCGGTCGGACCACGCCTTCGATGCCGTTCGCGGCCAGCAGCTGCTCGGCCGGCAGAATTCGCGGAAGCAGCGCGCTGTAGGCAGGAAAGAAGAACGCGGCCGCCACGCCCAGCGCGCCGGCCGCCACCGCGAGATGCCAGATCCGCAGCGCGCCGGTGAAGCCGAGCACCGCGACGGTGGAAACCACTGCGGTGTTGACGATTTCGACGACGATGATGATCGCGCGCTGGGGGAGACGGTCCGCCGCCAGCCCGCCGACCAGCACGAACGCGACCAGGCCGACGCCCAGGCAGGTAGCGACCAGCGACAGCGAGGTGGGGTCGTTGTCGATGGCGATCACCTGCAGCGTCATCACCACCGCCCACATGCCCTCGGCGAAGATCGACAGCGAGACAGCCGCGATGAGGAGGCGGTACTCGCGGAACTGGAAAGGAGCGAGCACGCGCCAGCGAGCGTCCGCAGCCGGCGTCGCGACGTCCGCGCCGATCCCTGCGTCGACCTCGAAGTTCGTGCTCACTCACCGATGGTGGCCGACGAGTGGTGTTCGCGTCGAACGATTTTCGCCGCGCTACCGCGGGGCTGAGTTCGACCAGCAGGTCAGGTGTCGGTGAAGGTCGGCTCCCGGCGCTGCTGGAACGCGCGCATCCCTTCACGGCAGTCGTTGGCGCCCAGCAGAATCAGCTGACCCTCGGATTCGCGCTCGAGGGCGCCCTCGAGCGCGGTCAGTGTCGCGGCGTTGACCGCGTCCTTCGTCTTGCGCAGCGCCACCGCCGGTCCGCGTGCCAGCCGCTCGATGACCGCATCGACCTCAGCGGCGAAGTCGTCCACCGGGTAGACCGCGCTCACCAGACCCCAGTCGAAGGCCTCGGCGGCGGGAATGCGCTCGGCGAGCAGCGCCATCCGCATCGCGCGGATACGGCCGATCGCTGCGGCGATCAACGCCGAAGCCCCACCGTCGGGCATCAGTCCGATCTTCGTGAACGCCAGCATGAAAAACGCCTTCTCCGAGGCCAATACGACGTCGCAGGCCAGGGCCAGCGACGCCCCGACACCCGCTGCGGCGCCCTGCACCACCGCGACGGCCGGCTGCGGCAGGGCCACGATCGCACGGATGCAGCGGTTGGCGGCATCTAGTACCTGGGCGGGCGTGCCCGCCGCTTCCGGATCTGCGTGATCGGATTCGCTGATGCCTGCCCCGGACGAGAAGCCACGTCCGGCGCCCCCGATGCGCACCACCCGCACCTCCGGGTCGTCGGCGGCGCGCTCCAGCGCGTCGGCCAGCGTGTTCAACATCGGCGCGGTCAGCGAGTTCAGGCTGTCCGGGCGGTGCAGTGTCACAGTCAGCACGCCGCCCTCGCGGCTCACCCGGAGGTCGTCGATACCCACGTAGTCCTGCGTCGTCGCCATACTCAGGCACCCTAGGTGGGCCGAGAAGGTTATACAAGTAAGCTATGTCGGGCTCGACCGAGCGACGAGACAAAGGACGGGTGGAGATGGCTGGACCTCTGCAGGGATTGCGCGTGGTGGAGTTGGCCGGCATCGGCCCTGGACCCCATGCGGCAATGATTCTCGGTGACCTGGGTGCCGACGTCGTGCGCGTGGAACGCCCAGGCAAAACCGGTGGCGCACCGAGTGGGGACTACCTGTTGCGCAACCGGCGATCGATCGGGGCCAACCTCAAAGACCCGGCCGACATCGAGAAGGTGCTCTCACTGATCGCCAAGGCCGATGTGCTGATCGAGGGCTTCCGGCCCGGGGTCACCGAACGACTCGGCCTGGGACCCGAAGACTGCGCCAAGGTCAACGACCGCCTCATCTATGCGCGCATGACCGGCTGGGGTCAGGACGGTCCGCGGGCGCTGCAGGCCGGTCACGACATCAACTACATCTCGCTCAACGGCACGCTGCACGCGATCGGCCGGGCCGGTGAGCGCCCGGTGCCGCCGCTGAACCTGGCCGGCGACTTCGGTGGCGGCTCGATGTTCCTGCTGGTCGGGGTCTTGGCGGCGCTGTGGGAACGGCAGACCTCCGGCAAGGGACAGGTCGTCGACGCCGCGATGGTCGACGGTTCCAGTGTGCTGATGGCGATGATGTGGGCGTTCCGCGGCACCGGTATGTGGAGCGACGAGCGCGGAACCAACATGCTCGACACCGGTGCGCCCTACTACGACACCTACACCTGTTCCGATGGCCGCTACGTCGCGGTCGGGGCGATCGAGCCGCAGTTCTACGCGGAGATGCTCAAGGGGCTCGGACTCGACGCCGCCGAGCTGCCCGACCAGAACGATGTGAGCCGCTGGCCCGAACTGCGGGCCCGGCTGACCGAGGCGTTCGCGGCGCACGACCGGGATCACTGGGCGGAAGTGTTCGCAGGCACCGATGCCTGCGTCACTCCCGTGCTGTCGTTCGCCGAGGTCGAGTCGGAGCCGCACAACACCGAGCGCGACACCTTCTACCGCGAGAACGGCAACCTCTACCCGGCGCCGGCTCCGCGGTTCTCGCGCAGTGCGCCGGATCTCCCGAAGGCTCCGGGCGTGCCGGGGGCCGACACCGAAGCTGTTCTGCAGGAGTGGGTTTAGCCAACAGAAAGGAACCGATCTATGGAGATCAAGGACGCCGTCGCGGTCGTCACCGGAGGGGCATCCGGTCTCGGTCTGGCGACGACGAAGCGCCTGCTGGACCGGGGCGCATCGGTCGTGGTGATCGACCTCAAGGGTGCCGACGCGGTTGCCGAGCTGGGGCCGCGCGCGAAGTTCGTCGAGGCGAATGTCACCGATCCCGAGCAGGTCGCCGCCGCGCTGGATGCGGCCGAGGAGATGGGCCCGGTCCGCATCGACGTCAACTGCGCGGGGATCGGCAACGCGATCAAGACCCTCGGCAAGGAGGGCCCCTTCCCCCTCGACGGATTCCGAAAGGTGGTCGAGGTCAACCTGATCGGTACGTTCAACGTCATCCGCCTGGCGGCCGAGCGGATCGCCAAGACCGAGCCGATCGACGGTGAGCGGGGTGTCATCATCAACACCGCGTCGGTGGCCGCGTTCGACGGGCAGATCGGGCAGGCCGCGTACTCGGCGTCCAAGGGCGGCGTGGTCGGGATGACGCTGCCGATCGCGCGTGACCTGTCGCGTGATCTGATCCGCGTCGTCACCATCGCTCCGGGCCTGTTCAAGACGCCGCTGCTGGGCTCGCTGCCCGAAGAGGCGCAGGCGTCGCTGGGCAAGCAGGTGCCGCACCCGGCGCGTCTGGGCGATCCCGACGAGTACGGCGCGCTCGCGACGCACATCGTCGAGAACCCGATGCTCAACGGTGAGACGATCCGGCTGGACGGCGCGATCCGGATGGCTCCGCGATGACGATCCGGACGAAGTTCACCGAGGTCTTCGGTGTCGAGCACCCGATCGCCCAGGGCGGCATGCAGTGGGTTGGTCGTGCGGAACTGGTTGCCGCCGTGGCCAATGCGGGCGCGCTGGGATTCCTGACGGCGTTGACGCAGCCGACGCCGGCCGACCTGGCCAACGAGATCGCCAAGACGCGGGATCTGACGGACAAGCCGTTCGGGGTGAACCTGACGATCCTGCCGACGATCAACCCGCCGCCGTATGACGAGTACCGGCAGGTCATCGTCGACGCCGGCATCACGATCGTCGAGACGGCGGGGTCCAATCCGGCGCCGCACCTGCCGATGTTCCACGACAACGGCATCAAGGTGCTGCACAAGTGCACCTCGGTGCGGCACGCCGTCAAGGCCCAGAGCCTCGGCGTGGACGGCATCAGCATCGACGGCTTCGAATGTGCGGGTCATCCCGGCGAGGACGACATCCCGGGTCTGGTGCTGATTCCCGCGGCCGCGGACAAGATCGAGATCCCCATGATCGCCTCCGGCGGCTTCGCCGACGCGCGGGGGCTCGTGGCCGCACTGGCGCTCGGCGCCGACGGCATCAACATGGGGTCGCGGTTCATGTGCACCGCCGAGTCGTGCATCCACGACAACGTGAAGGACGCAATCGTCGCGGGCGACGAGCGGGGCACGGAGCTGATCTTCCGCAGCCTGCACAACACGGCGCGGGTGGCATCGAACGTGGTGTCGCGAGAGGTCGTGGAGATCCTCAAGGGCGGCGGCCAGTTCGACGACGTCAAGGATCTGGTGGCCGGTTCGCGAGGCCGGACGGTGTTCGACGAGGGAGACATCGACGCGGGAATCTGGACTGTCGGCACGGCCATGGGCCTGATCAACGACATTCCGACGGTGGGCGACCTGGTGTCGCGCATCGTGGCTGAGGCGGAGGACCTGATCCGCGGCCGGCTGGCCGGGATGGTCGCGCAGACCTCAGCGGTCTAGCAACTACTGCGAAGAGCGCGCGTCCGGCGGCGGGCGCGCGCTCTTTGTCACACGGCGGTAGGCAGGGTCTGCTCGTCGTCGAGCTGCTCCGACGTCAATCCCTCGACGAGAACATCGCCGTGGTAGAGGGCGTCGAAATCAACCTTGATGACATCAGCATTGGTGTCGTCGATCCACATGTACTGAACAGTAACCACGGGCTCTAAGAGATCTTTGAGCCTCGTTTCGGAAAACTGTGGCAATTCTTACCGGTGGGTAGGGTCTGCGATATCGGGACCGCGTTACGGGTGCGTCAGGTGAATCGGGTTGACGCCGTAGAGCGCCACCCAGGTCAGCACGGCAGCCGCCACGGCGAGGCCGACCAACGCCACCTTGACCCGTATTGACCAGGCCAGACGTCGGCCCAATTTAGTGTCGACCGCCCAGAGCCCCGCCCCGGTGAACAGCAACGTGGCCGCCCCGAGCCCGAGCAGGAACGGCACGTTGAACGGGTCGGACCAGAACGCCGCGGTCGAGACGTTCACGGCCCAGGCGCACAGCATCGCGCTCAGCACGGCGCAGGCGGCGAGCGGAGTCAGCGCTCCGAGGATCAGCGCCAGGCCTCCGAGTGTCTCCGACGCGGTCACCATCAACGCGGCGAGCGTGGGAAGCCGCCAACCGGCCTCGCTCATGAACCCGACAGTGGCCGGAAAGTCGACGACCTTGATGAGACCGGCTTGCAGCACGGCCGCGCCGATTCCCAGCCGGAGGATCAGCAGGCCGACGGCAGTCGAGCGGTCGGCGGGGACGAGGCGGCGCTCTGTGGATTCGACGGTCGTCATCGCCGCTAACATAGCGGCGATTGCTCAGGAGGCGAAGGTGTTGCAGCGGGTTGCTTCATCGGCTATCGCCGCACCGCGTCGAATCCTCGTCATCGCCGCGTTGGTGATGGTGGCCTGCGGAATCTTCGGTATCCCGGTGGTGGGAAAGCTGTCCGCCGGCGGCTTCAGTGACCCGGCGTCCGAATCGTCGCGCGCGACACAGTTGCTCATCGATCACTTCGACCAGGGCGACATGGATCTGCTGGTCAGCATCACCGCCGACGGCGGAATCGAGGCTGCGCGGAGCGTCGCGACGGACATCGTGGCGGGGCTGTCCGCCTCACCTCACGTCGGTCAGGTGACCTCGGCGTGGACCGCTCCGCCGTCGGCCGCGGCGGCGCTGATCAGTCGCGACGGCAAGACCGGATTGATCGTCGCCGGTATCACCGGCGGAGAGACCGGTGCGCAGCGGCACGCGGAGGAGCTCAGCGACGCGCTGTTGTACGACCGCGACGGTGTGACGGTGCGCGCGGGCGGCGTCGCCATGACCTACGTGCAGATCAATGCGCAGACGGAACGGGATCTGCTGCTGATGGAGTCGATCGCGATCCCGCTGAGCTTCGTCGTGCTGGTGTGGGTCTTCGGTGGGCTGCTGGCCGCGGGGTTGCCGCTGGCCGTCGGCGGGTTCGCGATCCTGGGGTCCATGGCGGTGCTGCGGGCCGTCACGCTGGTCACCGATGTGTCGATCTTCGCGTTGAACTTATCGATCGCGATGGGTCTGGCGCTGGCCATCGACTACACGCTGTTGATCATCAGCCGCTACCGCGACGAGCTCGCCGACGGCGCCGACCGCGAACGCGCGCTGATCCGCACGATGACGACCGCCGGGCGCACCGTGTTGTTCTCCGCGATGACCGTGGCGCTCTCGATGGCCGCGATGATCATCTTCCCGATGTACTTCCTGAAGTCGTTCGCCTACGCCGGGATCGCCGTGGTGGCGTTCGCAGCGATGGCCGCGATCGTCGTGGCGCCCGCCGCGATCGCGCTCGCCGGTGATCGGCTCGACGCGTTCGACGTCCGCCGGCTGCTGCGCCGGGTGCTGCGGCGGCCCGACCCGGTCCCCGTCCCGATCGAGCGGATGTTCTGGTACCGATCCACGACGTTCGTGATGCGCAGGCCCGTTCCGATCGGACTGGCCGTTGTGGCGCTGCTCCTGCTGCTGGGTCTGCCGTTCCTCGGGGCGAAATGGGGATTCCCCGACGACCGGGTTCTGCCGCAGTCCGCCTCGGCGCGGCAGGTCGGTGACGAGATGCGGCGCGACTTCGCGGTCGACTCGTCGAACAACGTCACCGTCGTGCTGCCCGACGTACGGGGTGTCACCCCGGAGCAGCTCGACGGATACGCCGCGGCGCTGTCCCGGGTCGACGGCGTGACAACGGTGTCGGCGCCGGGCGGCGCATTCGCCGACGGGGCGAAGGCGGGGCCGCCGGCGGCTGCGACCGGAATGGCCGACGGCAGAGCGTTTCTCACCGTCGGTAGCACGGCGCCGCTGTTCTCCGACGCGTCGGAAAGCCAACTCGACCAGCTGCACGGTGTCGGCACACCCGACGGCAGGGAGGTGATGCTCACCGGGCTCGCGCAGGTCAATCGGGACAGCTCGGAGGCGATCACTTCGCGGTTGCCTGCGGTGCTCGGCGTGATCGCGGCGATCACCGTGGTGCTGCTGTTCCTGCTCACCGGTTCGGTGGTGCTGCCCCTGAAAGCTCTTGTGCTCAGCGTGTTGTCGCTGACTGCGGCATTCGGCGCGCTGGTGTGGATCTTCCAGGACGGCCACCTCGGCGCCCTGGGCACGACGCCGACGGGCACGTTGGTGGCCAACATGCCGGTGCTGCTGTTCTGTATCGCGTTCGGCCTGTCCATGGACTACGAGGTGTTCCTGGTCTCCCGCATCCGGGAGTACTGGCTCGCCTCGGACCGCAGCGCGGCGGCCAACGACGAGAGCGTGGCCCTCGGATTGGCCCGCACCGGGCGGGTGGTCACCGCGGCGGCCCTGCTCATGGCGATCTCGTTCGCGGCCCTGATCGCCGCGCAGGTGGCGTTCATGCGGATGTTCGGTGTCGGGCTGACGCTCGCGGTGCTCGCCGACGCGACGTTGGTGCGGATGCTGCTGGTCCCGGCGTTCATGCACATGCTGGGCCGATGGAACTGGTGGGCGCCGGCGCCGTTGGTGCGCCTCCACGACCGCATAGGATTGCGGGACTGACGGCGTAGGAGGACTCCCGATGGCCACCACTGTCGATCATCCGTTGTTCGCCCGAATGTGGACGGTGATGTCGGCCCGCGAACCAGAAGCGGTGCGCCGCCTGCGCCGGGAGAACCTGGCCGGGCTGTCCGGCCGCGTACTCGAGGTGGGCGCCGGCACCGGAACCAACTTCGCCTTCTATCCCGCCACCGTCACCGAAGTCGTCGCCGTCGAGCCCGAGCGCAGGCTCGCCGAGGTGGCCGAGCATGCAGCGAAACTGGCGCCGGTACCCGTCACGCTGAGAACCGACACAGTCGAGGGATTCGGCGCCGGCGAACAGTTCGACGCCGTGGTGTGCTCGCTGGTGCTGTGCTCGGTCGACGATCCGAGTGAGGTTGTCGCGCAACTGTTCTCGCAGCTGAAGCCTGGCGGGGAAATGCGCTATCTGGAGCATGTCGCCGAAACGGGCGCCAGGGCGGGATTGCAGAAGGTGGCCGACGCGACGATCTGGCCGCGGCTGGCCGGCAACTGCCACACCCATCGCCATACCGAAGACACCATCGCCGCGGCGGGCTTTCGCCTGGAGGGGGCGCGTCGGGAGTGGACAATGCCACGGTGGGTGCCGCTGCCGGTCTCCGAGGTCGCGATCGGCCGGGCGGTGAAGCCGGCTTAGCCGATCAGGGCCGGCAATCTCTGCAGCAGGCCGGGGAGCGCGGTGCCCGCCTTCTCGCGCAGCGACACCGTCGCGCTGCGCGACAGTGGTGTCGGTTCGGGGTTGACCTCGATCACCGGGGTGCCGCTCGCCACCGCCAACTCGGGCAACCCGGCCGCCGGGTAGACCACCGACGAGGTACCGACCACCACGACGACGTCGGCGCCGACGACCGCGTCGACCGACTGCTGCCATGCCCGGTCGGGCAGCGCCTCGCCGAACCACACGACGTTCGGACGGATCAGTCCACCGCACACCCCGCACCGCGGCGGGTCGACGGACTCGACCGGCTCGGGCATGTCGGGCACCTGATCGGGATAGGCGGTTCCGCAACGGTCGCAATGGAATTCGAACAGGCTGCCGTGCACGTGATACACCTGCGTGCTGCCGGCCCGCTCATGCAGATCGTCGACGTTCTGCGTGATGACGTGGACGTCGGCGTGATCCTGCCAGGCCGCGACAGCACGATGCGCGTCGTTGGGTTCGACGGCGGCCATCATGTGGTGGCGCCACAGGTACCACGCCCACACCCGGTCCGGATGCGCCTGCCAGCCCTCCGAGCTCGAGATCTCGTAGGGATCGACCTGGGCCCACAGCCCGGTCTCGACGTCCCGGAACGTCGGCACGCCGCTCTCGGCCGAGATCCCGGCGCCGCTGAAGACCGTCACCTGCACCACACCAAACTAGTCCCTGTGAGCGATACTGAGCACGTGGCCGAGTTGGGGGATTGGGTGCACGTCGACACGCAGGCCGCCCGGCCGCTGTTCGACCAGCTCAGAACGCAGATCATCGAGGGTATTCGCGACGGCCGGCTCACGCCCGGCACGCGTCTGCCCACCGTGCGGGAACTGGCCGGACAGTTGGGTCTGGCGGTCAACACCGTCGCCCGCGCGTACCGCGAACTGGAAGCCGCGGGCATCCTGGAAACCCGCGGCAGGTTCGGCACGTTCGTCGCCAGTTCCGATCCCGCCGATTCCGCGCTGGCGAGCGCCGCGCACACCTACGTGTCCGCGGCCAGGGCGCTGGGGGTCGGCAAAGGGCAGGCGCTGCGCTACGTGGAGGCGGCCTTCGGCTGATCAGCCGAATTCGAGCAGTGTGGTCAGTGGCCGCAGCGGGTCGAGCAGCGGCAACCGCTGCCACGTCCAGATGATCGCATTGAGAAAGCGCCCCCGGGCGGGTTCGGCGGGGAGATCGTGCACGGCGCGCACGCCCGGCACCGTATTGGCCAGATCGGCAGCCTCGGCGACGGTCAAGGAGAACGGCATCGGCGGAACCCGGTAGCGCAGCGAGGTGCGCATGCCGCGGCGGACCAGAGCCGCGACTCCCGACGGCGGCAGGTCGAAGATCATCTGACCGCCTGGGAAACGGGCGGCGCACTCCCGGATGATCGACATCGCCTCGTCCGGCTGCAGATACATCAGCAGCCCCTCGGCGGTGATGAACACTCCGTCGGTGGTGTCGACCCTGTCCATCCAGCTGAAGTCGAGTGCGGACTGCGCGCACTCGGTGATGCGATCCGACGGCGGCAGGATCGCTCGCCGCAGCTCGATCATCGGCGGCAGGTCGACACTGAGCCACGAGAAGTCGTGGCCGACTCCACCGCTGGTGTCGAGCCGGTAGAAGCTCGTCTGCAGGCCCTCGGCCAGCGCCACCACCGTCGCTTTCGGGTGGTCGCGAAGATAGCGGCGGGTGTACTTGTCGAACAGGTTGGCGCGCAACGCCATATCCTGGCGGCGGGTGAAGCCGAACTTCGCGAAGTCGAAGTGGATCGAGTCCATCAGGTGGATGGCCATCGGATCCTCGATGATCCCGTCGGGTCGGCGGGCCTCAGCCGCACGCACCGCGAGCGTCATCAGCGCAGTCTCCGACACCCCGGTCAGGTCGGCGGCGTGTCTGGGTGCTCGTGTCATCAGTGGTGCTCCTTCTCAGCGGGCGAGCAGTTTGTCGATGGTGCGCAGATTCCTGGTGGTGGTCGAGGGTTTGTACCGCTTGTCGCCCATGGTCTTGCCGATGGTGCTGTCGAGGGTGGACCCCTTGGGGACCTGCCAGTAGACGACGCCGTCGCCGGCGTCGATCTTCTCGTTCGGCCCCGCCGTCAGACCCGCGAGCTCGTCGAACACCTCCTGGTCGCTGACGAACGTGACGTAGGACTGATGGCCGTCCCGGTCCCGCTCGAACGGGTAGGCCGCCGAGATCTCGGCCAAGCTGTCGAGGTCGTACACCAGAACCCAAGCGTCGTAACCGAATTCGTCGCGCAGTACCTTCTCGGCCTTCTTCCGTACGCCGGCGGCACCGGCCTTGGCGCTCAGCAGCACGTTGCCCGTCGCCAGCACCGTCTTGACGTCGGTGAACCCGGCCTGCTCCAGCGCTGCTGCGACGGCAGCCATCTTCAATGACACCCCGCCCACGTTGACCCCGCGCAGCAGCGCGACGTACCGGGTCACGTCGGCGTCGTTTCGCAGGCACCTCGGTCCACCTGTTCGATCATTCCACTCCCCGCGCCGACGTACCCTCGGGTGATGACACGCGATGTGTTCGACGACAAGCTGCTGGCGCTCATCGCCGGGAACTCGCTCGGCGTGTTGGCCACCCTCAAGCGTGACGGCAGACCGCAGCTCTCCAACGTGTCCTACCACTTCGACCCGCGCACGCTGACCATCTCGGTGTCGATCACCGAACCGCGGGCCAAGACCCGCAACCTGCGCCGCGATCCCCGCGCGGCCATTCACGTCAGCTCCGACGACGGCTGGGCGTACGCGGTGGCCGAAGGCGATGCCGTCCTCACCCCGCCGGCGGCCAATCCCGACGACGACACCGTGGCCGGGTTGGTCGAGCTCTACCGGGAGATCGCCGGAGAGCACCCCGATTGGGACGACTACCGACGGGCGATGGTCGACGACCGACGCGTGTTGATGCGGCTGACGGTCACACACCTGTACGGCATGCCGCCGGGTAAGCGCTGAGCGACTACGCTTGCGCCATGGCATCCCAGGGGTCGGCCGGGTCGTCGGATACTCCCGAGGACGAGAACAAGCGCAAGTTCCGCGAGGCGCTGGAACGCAAGAAGGCTCAGGCGGCCGGCGGCTCCGCCCACCGCGACGGTGGGACCAAGCAACCCCGGGCCCACGGCCCGGTCGAGAACCGTCGCGAATTCCGCCGCAAGAGCGGCTAGTTCGCACCTTCCTCTTCACTCGATTCGCGCCGGCCCGCGCCGGCCGAAACCAGTTGCGGTTCGGCGTCCTTCGAGCGACGAGAAGCACTCAGGATCGCGATCAGACAGCCCGCCGCGAGAACCGCGACCGCGATCGCGAACGCGACGCCCGAGGTGCGCAACCCCCACGCCTGGGCAGCCAGGCCCTCACCGATCACGGGCACCGCGATCGCGATGTATGCGACGACGAAATAGGTGGAGCTGACCTCGGCGCGGCGGTCCGGCGGCGTGCGCTCGGACACCGCGGCCAGTCCGCGGCTGAAGCTGATGCCCTGGCCGATGCCGGAGACCACGGCCGCCGCGATCAGCCCCGGCAGCGAGCCGACGTGCAGCGAGACAGCGAGCGTGGCCATGCCCGCGATCAGGATCGCGCAACCCACGGCCACCGCCCGTTCGGGATTCATCGACCGCGCCACGACCTGCGCGACCGCGGAGGTGAGGAAGATCGTGCCGGCGATGAGTCCGGCGAGGGCGTGGTTGCCGATGCCGATCACCTCGGCCAGGAAGGACGGTGCGACAGCGGCGAACAGGCCGGTGACGGCGAACCCGGCGAACGCCGCCAGCGCGGCCACCACGAACACCGACCGCGCCTCCGGCGGCACAGCCAACCGCTGCAACCCGAGCCGACCCTGGCGCGGGGAAGTCTCCCGCGAACACACCACTGCCACGGCCGCCGCGACCGTCAACGCCAGGTGCACCACGAAGCTCAGGTCCAGCGGCCGCGGCGCATATTGCACGAGCACACCGGCGAGCACCGGGCCCAGACCCAGCCCGCCGATGTTGACCACCGACGCCACCGCCGCCGCGCGACCCCGCCACGCCTCCGGAGCCGCCTCGATCACCGCGGCCGTCGCCGTCCCGGTGAACAGGCCCGCCGACAGCCCGGACAGGACGCGGCCGATCAGCAGCTCCGGCACCGAGTCGGCCAGCACGAACACGACCGCGCTGGCGGCGGCCATCGCGATGCCGGCCAGCAGAACGGGCTTGCGGCCCACCACATCGGACCAGCGGCCGAACAGCAGCAGCGCGGCCAGCACCCCTCCGGCGTACGCGGCGAAGATGATCGTCGTCGTCAGCACGTGGAAGTGCAGTTCCTCGGCGAACAGCGCGTACATCGGCGTGGGCAGCGTCGTGCCGACCATGATCGCGGCGAACGCGTAGGCCAGCAGAGCCATCGAATAACGGTGCACGGTCATTCTCAGCGGCATACCCGCCGAGGCTATTCCGCAGACCGGGTCAGTGCGCGACCGCCTTCTCGGCGCCGATACCGGTCAACGACCGCACCTCCATCTCGGCGTTGATCTCGGGGTTGCCGCGGTCCGACGAGGTCAAGGTGCCGACGATGCCGAGCACGAACGCCAGCGGAATCGACACGATGCCGGGGTTGGCCAGCGGGAACCAGGCGAAATCCGCGCCAGGGATCATCGACGTCTTGGCACCCGACACTGCGGGGGAGAACACGATCAGCACGATCGTAGAGATCAGCCCGCCGTACATGCTCCACAGGGCGCCGCGGGTGTTGAACCGCTTCCAGTACAGCGAGTACACGATCGTCGGGAGGTTGGCCGCCGCGGCGACGGCGAATGCGAGCGCCACGAGGAACGCGACGTTCTGTCCGTTGGCGAGAATGCCGAGGCCGATCGCGAACACGCCGAGCACCACCGCGGTGATCCGGGAGACCTTCACCTGCTCGGCCTCGGTCACCTTGTTCTTCTTCAGGACGCTTGCGTAGATGTCGTGGGCGAACGACGCCGACGCGGTGATCGTCAGACCGGCGACGACGGCGAGGATCGTCGCGAACGCCACCGCCGAGATCACGCCGAGCAGGATGACGCCACCCAGCTCGAATGCCAGCAGCGGCGCCGCCGAGTTCACTCCGCCTGCGGCGGACAGGATGCGGTCGGGGCCGACCAGGGCGGCCGCGCCGTACCCGAGCACCAGCGTGAACAGGTAGAAGGCGCCGATCAGCGCGATCGCCCACACGACGCTGCGCCGTGCTTCCTTGGCGGTCGGCACCGTGTAGAAGCGCATCAGCACGTGCGGCAGGCCCGCCGTGCCCAGTACCAGCGCCAGGGCCAGGGAGATGAAGTTGATCTGCGAGGTCAAGGATCCGCCGTACTGCGCGCCGGGGGCGAGCACGTCCCGCTTGGCGACGCCTTCTGTGGTGGCGCCGCTGATCGCCGACTGCGCGGAGCCCAGGATCTCGGAGAAGTTGAGCCCGAACTTGGCGAGCACCATGACCGTCATCAAGCCGGCGCCCGCGATCAGCAGCACCGCCTTGATGATCTGCACCCACGTGGTGCCCTTCATGCCGCCGACCAGCACATAGACGATCATCAACACACCGACGACGGCGATGACGACCGACTGGCCCGTGCGGCTCCTGATGTCGAGCAGCAGCGCCACCAGGCCGCCGGCGCCGGCCATCTGAGCCAGCAGGTAGAACAGCGAGACAGTCAGGGTGTTGGTGGCCGCGGCCAACCGCACCGGGCGCTGCTTGAGCCGGAAGCTCAGCACGTCGGCCATCGTGAATTTGCCGGTGTTGCGCAGCAATTCGGCGACGAGCAGCAGAGCGACCAGCCAGGCGACGAGGAAGCCGATCGAGTAGAGGAAGCCGTCGTAGCCGTAGACCGCGATCGCGCCCGCGATGCCGAGGAAACTGGCCGCCGATAGGTAGTCGCCGGCGATCGCGATGCCGTTCTGCGGGCCGGAGAACCCACGGCCGCCGGTGAAGAATTCGTCGGCGGTGGCGTTGCGCTTGCTGGCGCGGATCACCACGACCATCGTGACGACCACGAACAGGCTGAAGATGCCGATGTTGGCGATCGGGTTGCCGACGGTCTCGGACGCTGCGAGGACGGTGGTCATCGGAGGTCGCCTTCCAGTTCAGTGCGGATGGCCTCGGCGCGCGGATCGAGCTCGCGGTTGGCGAAGCGGACGTAGAGGCCGGTGATCAGGAAGGTCGACAGGAACTGGCCCAGTCCGATGATCAGACCCACGTTGATGTCACCCCACACCCTGGTGGCCATGAAGTCGTGGGCGAAGGCGCCCAGCAGCACGTAGACGGCGTACCAGACGAGGAAGATCGCGGTCATCGGGAAAACGAAGCGGCGCAGTCTGTTTCGCAGCTCCTGGAATTCAGGGCTGGCCTGCACCTCCAGATAGCGTTCGCCGCTGATGGCATCGGGGCGGATCGGAAGGTCGGTGTCGGACACGGTGGTGCGCTCCTGACTGCTGTGAACCGGCTGTGACGCCGACCGTAGTTGAGATGTGGGTCACAAAAACAGGCACAATCGGGTGAACACGGCGAGGTCGGGCGGCGCTGCGGTGAGCGGTCGGTCGATGACGACGAGCGGCTCACGTGTCAGGGACACGGTCGACCACCATTCCGAGGTTCTCCGGGAGATGCATCCGCGCGAAGGTGCGCGCAACGTCGGCGGGCTGCGACGCGCGCGTGAGCCGGCTGACCACGATCATCGTCGCGAATGCCAGCGGCACGCTGATCGCCGCGGGATACCCGATCAGGACCGCCGGCCATCCGCCGGCGACACCGTCGTCGACACCTCCCGCAACGGCGACGGTGACCGCCACCCCGGACAACAGACCGCCGACGGCCAGTCCCCACCCCGCGCCCGCGGCGGTCAGGCCGCGCCACCAGATGCCCAACACCAGCAGCGGGCACAGCGTCGACGCCGCCACCGCGAAAGCCAGCCCCACACTGCGGGACAGCTCGAGGCCGCCGGACGCCGCCAGCGCCAACGGAATCGGGATCAGTCCGCCGATGATCGCGGCCACCCGGAAGTCCCGCACTCGACCGCCCAGCACATCGGTGGCCAACGCACCGGCGAAGCTGACCAGCAGTCCCGACGAGGTGGCCAGGAACGCCGCGATCGCACCGGCGGCCACCAGCGCCGCCAGCAGCTGCCCGGCTGCGCCGCCGACGGCCGATCCCGGGGCCAGGAGCACCGCCGCATCGGCGGTTCCGGTGATCAGCAGCTGCGGTACATAGAGCCGGGAGAACACGCCCAGCAGCGTCGGGAACAGATAGAAGAGGGCCAGCAGTGCGATGACCGCCAGCGCTGTGCGCCGCGCCGCGCGGCCGTCGGGGTTGGTGTAGAAGCGCACCAGCACGTGCGGCAACCCCATGGTGCCGAGAAACGTCGCCACCATGATCGAGAACACCTGATACAGCGGGTGGGCACCGCCCAGCCCGCCGCCCGAGGCGATCCAGTCCGCGCCGGCGGCGGGGGTGCCCGCCACCACCGGGGTCGCCGCTCCGGCGGCAAGCCGCAGCGTGCTGCCGGCACCGAGCGTGTGCCGGCCCGCGGCGCCGACGGATGCGTCGGCCACCGGACGCCCGTCGAGCGTGCCGCTGAAGGTGAGACCGGCCGGGGCGACGACCTGGACCACCACGTCGGTCTCGATCGCCACCGTGGTGTCGTGCGCGACGGTCGGCGGCAGCGGGCCGCCGAGCTCACCGCCGCGGTCGCCGAGAAACAGTGCCGCCAGTGCGAGCGCGGGAATCGCCACCGCGGTCAGCTTCAGCCAGTACTGGAACGCCTGCACGAACGTGATCGAGCGCATGCCCCCGGCCACCACGTTCGTCAGCACGATCGCGCCAACCGCCAACGGGCCCAACCACACCGGCGTGCCGAGCAGAGTGCTCAGGGTCAGGCCTGCTCCCTGGTACTGAGGTACCAGATAGAAGATGCAGATCACCACCACGACGAGCATCGCGATCTTGCGCAACCGCTGCGAGCCGAGCCGGAACTCGGCGAAATCCGGGACGGTGTAGGCCCCGGAGCGGCGCAGCGGGGCGGCGACGAACAGCAGAAGACCGAGGTAGCCGGCCGTGAAGCCGACCGGATACCACAGTGCGTCGGCACCGTATTTGGCGATCAGCCCGGCGACACCGAGAAACGATGCCGCGGAGAGATATTCACCCGAGATCGCGGCGGCGTTCCACTGCGAGCCGACGGTGCGGGAGGCGACGAGGAAGTCGGAAGTGGTGCGGGAGAATCGAACTCCGTATGCACCGATCGCGATCGTGGCACCGGCCGCAGCCAGCAGCGCGGCGGCGGTCAACGGTGAACCGGTCACGGTTCGGCGTCCACCACGCCGATGAAGTCCCGCTCGCCCTGTTCGGCGAGCCGCACGTAGGCCCAGCCGATTCCGTACAGCAGCGGATACACCAGGCCCGCCAGCACCAGCCAGTTCAGCCGCACCCCGAACACCGTGACCGCGCCCAGGCCGGGAAACAGTGCGGCGAGCACGGGTATCGCGCCCACCAGACACACGACCACCGCGCCGAGCCGCAGCGCCAGGCCGAGCTGCGCCCGCACCAGTCCCCGCACGAGCGCGTCGCCGACCTGGGTCTGCTCCTGTACCTCGACGCGCGTGCGCACCATGCGGGCGCCGCGGCGATGAGCGAGCACCACCCGTTGCCGCTGAGGCCGGTCACTCATCGCCGCCTCCGGCCGGACGCAGGCTGCGCATGGGTGTCCGCACCACCCGGTCGCGCAGCTCGCGGGCCTGGCGCCGGCTGACGGGCAGTTCCACCGCCGGTGACGCACCGTTGTCGCGCAGCCGCACCAGAACCGCGCCGTCGGCGGTGCACAGACCCGTGACGAACGGCAGCGCGACCAGGTAGGAGCGGTGCACCCGTTGGAAACCATGCTCGGCCCAACGGTTTTCCAACGTGCTGAGCGGAATCCGCACCAGGTGCGCCCCGGATGCCGAATGCAGACGGGCGTAGTCGCCCTCTGCTTCGACCCAGCTGATGGTGTCGCGGGGGATGAGGTGGGTGACGCCGGCGAGTTCGGCGGGAACCACGTCGGAGTCGACGTCGTCGCGCTCAGCCGGTGGTGGGTCGGCCGGCCGTGAACTGACGACGCGGCGAACGGCTTCGTCGAGACGGTCCTCGCGGATCGGCTTGAGCAGGTAGTCGACCGCGCCGAGGTCGAACGCGGCGACGGCCTTGTCGTCGTGGGCGGTGACGAACACGACGGCGGGCCGCTGCGCGTAGTGCGCGAGCACCCCGGCCAATTCGATGCCGGACAGGCCGGGCATGTTGATGTCGAGGAAGACCGCGTCGATGCGACGGTGGTTGAGCTCCCGCAGCGCCGAGGTCGCATCCCCGGCGCGCACCACCTCGCCGATGTCGGGGTGACGGCTCAGCAGGAACGCCACCTCGTCGAGGGCGGGAACCTCGTCGTCGACCGCGAGGACGGTGAGTGACCTGCTCACGGCTCACACACGCTTACCCACTTCGGCCACCCCGTACGTCCCTCCGTCGGCTCGCACGCCCGATCGGAACTTGGGCACCCGCATGATCACCTTGGTGCCTGCGCCGATCGCTGTCTCGACCACCAGACCGTAATCGTTGCCGAAGGCGGCCCGCAGTCGATGGTCCACATTGGTGAGCCCGACGTGTGCAGAGGAGCCGGCGGTGTCACCGGCCGACAGCGCGTCCCCCTGGCCCGCGCGCAGCGCCTCGGGGTCCATACCGACTCCGTCGTCCTCGACGGAGATGACGCAGTCGGACCCCTCGTCGCGCGCGATCAGCTCGATGGAACCGCTGCCACGACCGGCGAAGCCGTGTCGAACGGCGTTCTCCACCAAGGGTTGTAGCGCAAGGAACGGCACCGTGACGGTGAGCACCTCCGGGGCGACCTGCAGCGTCACCCGCAGCGCGTCACCGAATCGGGCCCGCTCCAGGGTCAGGTAGCGGTCGATGTTGCGCAGTTCCTCGGCCAGCGTGGTGAACTGCCCGGCCGCGCGGAAGGAGTAGCGGGTGAAGTCGGCGAACTCGAGGACGAGCTCACGGGCGCGGTCCGGGTCGGTGCGCACGAACGAGGCGATGGTGTTCAGCGAGTTGTAGAGGAAGTGCGGGCTGATCTGGGCGCGCAGCGCGAGCACCTCGGCGCGGTCGAGACGGGCGCGTGAGGCGTCGAGTTCGGCGAGCTCGATCTGACTCGCGGCATAGCGGGCCACCTCGCCGACGGCGCCCAGCAAGCCCGGCCCGGGGGAGCGCGTCGTCACGACCACCAGGACGCCGAGCACATCGCCGGCATCAGCCAGCAGGGATTGGGCGACGACCGCCGACGCCGGGGCATGACCCATCACTCGGCGTTGACCGGAGAGCGAATCACGGGCCGCGCTCGCGCAGGTCTCGCGCACGTCGGCGTCCCAGTCCCCGGCGGGGTCGCCGGCCAGCAGCTTGCCGGCGCTGTCGAACAAAGCGAGCCGGTCGGTGCCAGTGAGCTCCCGTAGGAACGGCGCCGCCTCGCGCGCGGAGTCCGGCGTCAACCCTTGCCGCAGGGCGCGGGCCGCGAGCGACGCGGTGTGCAGCGCGGCGTGCACGGCGCGCTCGGTCGGCGTTGCGACCACCCGCCGGGTGCGCAACGCCAGCACGACCGCCGCCACCGCGATGACGATGAGTGCGGCGGTCAGGGCGACGGCGAGCTGGCCGGACATGGTTCACGCTCCTCGCGTGCTGGTGGGCTCAACCTTAAAACGGGTCGCAGATGTTCGACCCACGGTTGGGGCGACGTGTGTCGGGTAGCCGGGCGGGGTGAGCTCACTCGTCGCTGACGGAATAGTCGGCCGCCTCCGCGAATGGGGCGTCAAGCGGATCTTCGGTTACGCCGGTGACGGCATCGACCCCATCCTCGCGGCCTTGCATCGGGCCGACGGCACTCCTGAATTCGTCTCCACTCGACACGAGGAGATGGCCGCATTCATGGCCTGTGGCCACGCGAAATACACCGGTGAAGTCGGCGTGTGTCTGGCCACCCAGGGCCCTGGCGCGATTCACCTGCTCGCCGGACTGTACGACGCGAAACTCGATCGCCGGCCCGTCGTCGCCATCGTCGGCCAAGTGGTCTCCACCGCTCTCGGTAGCGGTTACCTCCAAGAGGTGGATCTGCATCCCCTCTTCAAAGACGTGTGCGGCCAATTCGTCCAGACGATCCTCAGTCCTGAGCAACTGCCGATGGCGCTCGACAACGCGATGCGGACCGCCATCGCGACGTCGACGCCGACCTGCCTCATCGTCCCCCACGACGTTCAGAAAGAGACCCTGCCGCAGCATCTTTCGCACAGTCACGGCATCGTGCCGTCGTCGGCGGTGATCGATCATCGCCGCATCGTTCCCGCCCCCGATCGTGTCAAAGAAGCCGCGGAGGTGCTCAATGCCGGCCGCAGAGTCGCCCTTCTGATCGGACGTGGCGCCGCCGGCAGCGCCGAGGAGATCGCCCGAATCACAACGACTCTCGGCGCGGGTGTCACCGCATCACTGCTCGGTAAGCCCGTTATCGACGAGAACGCACCGTGGCACACCGGCGTCATGGGTCACCTGGGGACCACCGCCAGCGCCGATCTGATGGCGAACTGCGACACCCTGCTGATCATCGGCTGCAACGACCCATGGACGGAGTTCTATCCCTCGCCCGGGCAGGTCCGCGCCGTTCAGATCGACACCGATCCTCGGGTTCTGGGTGCCAAGTTCCCGATCGAGGTCGGCATCGTCGGTGACGCGGCGACCACGCTGAGCCAGTTGCTGCCGCTGCTCGAGGGCGGACCCGACCGCGGCTGGTCAGACACTGTCGAGGGCTACATCCAGCGATGGAAGGCAGTCGCCGCGCGCACCACCGAAGACGCCGGCGACGACGCCAACCCGGAATTCGTGGTGGCGGCGCTCAACGAGCATCTGCCCGCCAACGCGCGCCTGGCGGTCGACGTCGGATCGGCGACCTACTGGTACGCCAAACACGTACGGCTGCCCCGCGGGGTTCCTGCGCACGTGTCGGGGTACCTCGCGTCGATGGGATGCGCCATGCCCTACGGCATCGCGGCCAAGCTCGACGCGCCTGATCGGCCGGTCGTCGCGCTCGTCGGTGACGGCGCCATGCAGATGAACGGACTGCTCGAACTGATCACCGTGGCCCACCGCTGGCGGGAGTGGGCCGACCCGAGGTTCGTCGTGCTCGTGCTGCACAACCGCGACCTCGCGGAGGTCAGCTGGGAGCAGCGCGAGATGGAGGGCGATCCGCGCTATCCCGCATCCCAGCGCGTTCCCGACTTTCCCTACGCCCAATACGCGGAGATGCTCGGTCTCGCCGGCATCCGCATCGACCGGTCGGCTCAGGCCGGCGACGCCTGGCGTGCTGCATTCGCCGCCGATCGGCCCACTCTCATCGAGGCCGTCGTCGACGCCGATACCCCGCTGCTTCCGCCGAACGTGCCCGACGGCAAGGTCAGCACAGTCCGGGACGCCGTCGCGCAGGAAGTCGGCGGGGCGGCCGTGGCCGAGCGCATCGACCGCCACGTGGCGGCCGAGCGCGCGGACCAACCCGGCTAGTTGCTGCTGCCGCCGAGTTCGTTCTCCGCGCCCAGTTCTTTCATCACCGCGCTGGGGCCGTCGAAGCTGTCCTTATTCAGACTGCCGAGGGTCTGCACCAGGTCATCGTCTGCACCGTTGTTCTTCGCATGCTCGGCTAGCTGCTGCGGTGTCCCGGGATAGTCGAAACCCTTGAGATACTTCTGTACTTCCGTCACTTGATATGCCATGGCGCGCAACTACCCGACGATCGAGCTCGTACACGTTCTGCGCTTCGTCCGTCGGACTCGCCCGCCTAAGCTGCTGCCATGACTGTCACGTTGTGTCTGGCGCAGGACGCCGACGCCGACGCTCTGCTCGATGAAAGCCCGCTGGCGCTGCTGGTCGGCATGCTGCTCGATCAGCAGATACCGATGGAAGTGGCCTTCGGTGGGCCGAAGAAGATCGCCGACCGCATCGGCGGTTTCGACGCCGCGACGATCGCCGACTACGACCCCGACGAGTTCGCTGCCCTGTGTGCGCAAACGCCTGCGGTGCACCGGTTTCCGGGTTCGATGGCCAAGCGGGTGCAGGCGCTGGCGCAGGTCGTCGTCGACGAGTACGGCGGCGACGTGACGGCATTGTGGTCCGACGGCGCCGACGGCGCGACCGTCCTGCGTCGCCTCAAGGCACTGCCCGGGTTCGGTGAGCAGAAGGCCAAGATCTTCCTCGCCCTTCTCGGCAAGCAGTACGGCGTCACGCCGTCGGGCTGGCGCGCTGCCGCCGGCGACTACGGCAAGGCCGGCAGCCACATGTCGGTCGCCGACGTGAAGGACGCCGGCTCGCTGCAGAAGGTGCGCTCGTACAAGAAGGAGATGAAGGCGAAGGCCAAGGCGGCCAAGGCCTGACTTTCTAGCGCCGAGACTGCGGGGAGATCGCCGCACGGCGCCGCATCACGATCTGTGCGCAGTCTCGCTGTCGAGTATCGCGAGCTCTGTCAGGACTTCGGCTACCGCGCGGCCCGGTTCGCTCGCTGTGTCGAGGCCGTTGGCCAAGCAGCGCACCGTGATTCCGCGACCGGTCAGGTCTGCGACGATCTGCGCCACTTCGGCCGCCGAGCGGCCCAGCCGGTCGAGGCTGACGACCACGACCACGTCCCCGGGGCGTGCATAGCTTTGCAGTGCTACGAGCCCGGGCCGCACCTTGTCGGCCGGGCCGACTGTCCGATCGGTGAAGATCCGCCGTGAGTCGACCCCCGAGGCGGCGAGTTCGGCGAGTTGGCCCGCGAGGTCCGTCGACGGCGGACCCGCCGTCGCGTAGCCCAGCGTCACCGTCACCTCATCACGGTCTCACGGGTGCGCCGCTGCTGGTGAAGGGCACGCCGTCAGAGCGTGTCCGACTCATCTCCTCGGGATCGTCCAGGTGTGCCATTGTGAAGTCATGAAGACTCACTTGAGCTGCCCGTGCGGCGAGGCGATCCAGGGCAAGGACGAGGACGATCTGGTCGAGAAGGCCAAGGCGCATCTGTCCGAGGTGCACCCCGGCCGCGACTACGACCGCGACGCCATCCTGTTCATGGCCTACTGACCAAGCCGCGGAATATCATTCCTGGCTGTTGAGCGTCGCCATTGACGACCAGGAATGATATTCCGCGGTAGTTGGGGGAGCCAGCTCAGGGGACGACGGTCGAGCCGATCGTCGGCATGAACTGGCACTGCTTTTCGGTTGTGGTGACCTGACCGAAGATCGTCGACATGATGCTGCCCGAGCCGGTGTCGGCAATGGCCGTCAACGTCGTCGGGCCCTGGGGGTTCATGTCCGGCCGCGGCTTGAGCGTCACGCTGCCCGACTTGCCCGTGGTGAGGTTCACCCACGTGGCGTTCAACGGAAGCTTCTGCTCGGCCGCAGGCCCCGGCGTACCGACCGCGGTGAACACGTAGGCCGTCTGGCCGGGTCCGGGGCCGGGCAGCGGGATCGCCGCCGGGCCCGCCACCGAGATGGCCGTCGCCAGCACGTTGCCACCATCGGCCAGGCAGCCGTTGCTGATCGACGGGTACAGGAAGTCCTGCGTCACCGGGGTGTTCGGACCGAACGCGCCGCCGCCGGGGGTCGTCGCGGCAACGGGCTGCGCGGCCGGGTCCGGTGCCGGCGCCGCGGCCGCCGGCCGGGCTCTTATTCACATCTCCGAGCCCACGCGACCGGACTAG
>JAEXZY010000040.1 GCA_023404955.1 Actinomycetes bacterium | reverse complement strand
CTTGTATAGAGACCAAGCCGGATAATATAAATCCATGTCAAATAGGACCGACTTGTCCATCCAAGGTTCAACTAACTGATCTTGGACATTATCAATTGACCAATCATCAGTTTCCGTTATGCGTTGCAGATAGAAGTCTGCCGTATCCGGGCTAACCCCGGCCTCTAATAGTCGTTGAGATTGTTGTTGAGTTGTACAAAGTCTATTCATGATCTTGTATTTTTTATTTTATCATATTCATTTCTAAATATCTTTCACAATGCCACTTGTTTTTTAGTTACCTGCTTTTTAAACATTGATTACACCACAAATATACTAACTTTTCCTTATATACCAATCAGATGGATATTTTTTCTTATATTTTTATTTGATAGGTTTAAATGAACTACTCATAGGATAGTCTAAAATGAAATCCTTATCATATACCAGTGAAAAAATTCCTAGTTGCCCCTTTACCGGGAACTCGATAACCGGGATCGGATTCTTTAGGAACCAAGCGTAATGACCGCTTTTCAATGCTTTAATCAAGTCCTCTCGTTTTAGACATGCTGATGATAGCTCTTCTTCGCTACATTCCTTCAACAACTTGCAATCATATAGTTCTACTCTACATATAGATACGCCTATCCGATATTCATCTTTGTACTCATACCCATCAAACACTTTTTTGGATGATACGATCAATATATCACCTCTATGTTTTGTTGCACGGCTCCTAACCTCGATCTTTTTAATCCCTTTGCTGATCATATCCGCAAAAGGCTGATTTACGGACAAAGCACTGAATTTATCGTGCAAATCTGCGTTATATTCGTTTGTTCTGTACTGCATAATCTTTTGTTATATTTTAAACTTTAAAAATCAATATATTATCAGTGAATACCTTTACCCCTTTTCTTATCCCTTTCCAGTTTTCGCCTTTCACGCCTAGTCAAAGGTGGTATGTATCGCTCAATGATATCCGGCCTTTTGATTTTTTTATCTTCATTGCCATTTTTAGGGATATCCCTATCTAATATTAAGCCTCCATTGAGCACATGATCAATCTCATTTTCGCTCATATTATAAAGTTCATTCAATGTAGGCCTTCTCCATTCGTAAACCGGAATGTAATCGGGAACGAAATAGAATGTTTTACAGTGCGACATCATACCTCCACATTGACACCCTATCATAAATGGCGTGACTCCTTTATCGGCATAAGTAGTGACCATTTCTTTGCCACATGATTCACATTTATACAGATCATACGTCCAACGTCCATCGTAGATATCACTTTTTTCTATGGTTGATACTAATTTCTCGTATCTTCTTATAATCTCATTATTATCCATATCAATCAACCATAAATCCGATTTGAACTAAACAACGCATAGACTTTATAATCTTTACTGGTTCCCCATTTTCGACAATAGCCTTATAAGAGTTATCCAACTTTGTTACTATCAACTTATCTGCTGCCAATAAAGAAATAGTTTGATCCTTAGTGTAGGCCACACATTTGAGTTGTGTCCCTTCCTTATCCTTGTACTTAAATAAAATACCTTGATTCATGATTCTCTTATTTTAGGGTTTTCCAATAGATATCTGTTTTTATTATCAGACCATCCAGCCGCCTCATTAAGTCTTATCCGATCATCATCATACACGAAACAATACCAACCTGTAGTTCCTATGCTAGTTCTTTCCTGCAACCTCATTAATTTATTCTCTATATATCTGGATAGATGTTTATAAGAGGACGTTTGAGGCAAGGAAATTATTCTAACATTCTTATCAATGAGTTCGTCCGATTTATTTTCAGACTTTTTGATTATTTTGGGCCTTTTACCGTTTTCCGGGGCTTTATTACCCCGGAAGACAATAGGCTCTGGATAAAAATCTCGCTTCATTGATCGCTTTATAATAGCTTCATAATCCCTTCTCTTTTTTTGCTCACTCATCATTTAACGACTTTACGAATTTCCTTATCGATGATTTCATTAACGTTGCGCTCATTATATTGCCTATGCCGTAGACTTTATATTGCAAAAAATCGCCTTGCCAAATGGCCTTACAGTCTGGATCGGTATCAAATACGATCATCGCACCTTTCTTGAATTTATTTTCTACCATAAACGATAGTTGCCTCAAAGCATCTTCTTTGGAACCTAGGCCTATTTCTACGTATGGATCATACCGGTTCCCGTTCTTAACGAGCATAACATAGGATTCAGTCCCGTTTAAATCCAGCTTCACTAGTTTGTCATGCCCCAAATTAGCGGTCGCTATCGTTGTATTATTTATGACTGTTTGCCCTATACAGCCCATCACTATTAATAACAGGCTAAAAATTATGGTTATCTTTCTCATCACTAATCATTTTTAGGTAATAATTTATAAATAGTCAATCCTTCGTAATCAACTGCCTCAAGCGTGCATCTTATAGGCTTTCCATCTGATTTATAGATACTATCATCTTCCATTACGCCTTTTATCATATTGGTAGCCTTGATATACAAACATCCGTTATTCCCAGTTAAAACACGATATGATTCCTCCGTTGGTACTGGCACGGGACATATAGCTAGATATTTACCATCAAAATACACATTGATTCCATATGTTTCGTATATGCCTAATGACATTACCGTATTTTCAAACAGGTTTATTCTACCTAGCAACGGAGATATAGATACCTCCATCTTTCTTTCACTCACTTTAGCTGATATCAATTTAAAACATCCCATATTCTTTTTTTAATTTTTCAATTGTTCTTTTATTTTTTGAATATATAAGCATTTTCGAACGTATTCCGTTCTCCCATTCCGCATGGCATGCCGGACAAAGAAGATTTATGTTTCTTGGATCATGTGCCATATCTGGATATGCACCACGACTTAGGAT
>JAEXZY010000024.1 GCA_023404955.1 Actinomycetes bacterium | reverse complement strand
GTGACTAACCCTGTCACCTATCCGTGCACCAGGCCCAACCGAATCAATGCGCTGAGTACATCTATTCCCGAGCTATATCACTTCTACTTGCGAAGAACAAACGACTGAGCGAGCGCAATCCGTATTACAGCGAGTAGCCAAACTTATTCAACACGGTGCATCTTTTCACGCGACCGCGTCACAAAGTCGCGTGCGCCTCTTATCCAGCCCTTCGGCGGAGACTTCACAATGGGTGTCACTTGCGCAATTTTCCATCGACCATCCAAAGACGCACCGTGCTCCTCTATTGCAGACTTCCCTGCTTGCGCCGCTGTCTCACAACTGGTGCCATTTACGAGGCCGATTAGACGCCCACTTGGATTTACAACGTAGTAGCGTGTGCCCTTATATTCCGCAACCGTAGAGTAGGCGAACATCTGCCAAAACTGGCGGCACGCAAAGACGATTACTAGTGTTATCACTGCTCCGTAGTCGAATCGGCCTCTTGTAGCCGGATCGTCCTTGAGATACTCGGCTATGGACGCTAGACCACCCGCGAGAGAAATGGAGAAGGCTACGTTCATCACGAGCGATCCGATTAGCCTACGACAGTTGTGAAAACCACCAGAGAAGATGTACCACTCTACTGTTGCCAGAACCGCTGTCAGAACTAGCAGCGACACCCCAATCAATTGCCTAGGCCAATGCATCGAATAGGAAACTGCGGCTCCAATCGATATAAGACTGATAAGCAACGTGAGCAGTCCGCGCACGACCTGCTGCCATATCCAACGCCAGCTCGTCTTTCCATACCGACTGTCAATAGCATGAAGGGTCAAGCCAACAGCCAGATAGAACGTGGCCACAATAATCGCCGCAGCGACCATAAACTTCAGCCAAGATGGCACAAGTCCCCCTATATCAACGATTGCTGCCCCGAGTCCGCCTTCTCACGGATACGCGCATGATCCAGTAGTTCGCTAGGTCGTCCTGACTTGGCGATCCAGCCCTTCGGAATCTGCTCACCCAGTAGCACGTAGTGCCAGGTGCGGCCGTCTCGTTACTCTTCAGTGGCCTCATTGATCTGCAGCATGACCTTGTTCGGTCCGTCCAGTTGCTCCAGGATCTGCGCGGCCTGGCGCTTGCCAGCCGCAACGATGCCCGGCAGCTGCTCGAGCAGTGACTTCGCCATTTAAAACCGCCTCCCTAGGCCTGCAACCCATGCGTCACAGTCAACGAAAATCACCGTAGTACGCGACTCGGACATCGCACCGCGTAGTCCGATCAGTGTCGTCCGGCCGGAGGAACCGCAGGCTTCAACACCCACGCCGGCACCCGGACGAGGTTGTCCGCTGTCACCGCCGATCGACTTCATGCCCACACGGACATGATCGCACGCGTGTTCGACTAGGTGCTACCGTGGATCTCGGCTGGGCGTAGACCGACCCGAACGACGGGAAGCGGGAGGGTCGGGAGCGCCCAGCCTGCCACCTACGAGAACTTAGCTATTGCGGCCTGCTTCGCTGCCTTAAACTCATCATCGTCGAGTAGCCCCCGCTGGTGCATGTCTGCGAACTTCGCGAGTTCGTCTGCCAAACCCCCACCGGAAGCAGTAGCCACTGCTGGTGCTACCTGCTGAACGATCACATGGGGGCGCTTCGCTTCAAGAATCTTCTGCTGCATCTCTTTGATCTTCGGCTGCGCTTGCTGATAGGTCGCCTTTGCGAGAGGCAAGCAATTAGAGAGTTTGTACGGGTCGCGGTCTCTGTCCTTATTCCAGAAGTCATGGTTACCGAGCCCCTGATAGCTCGGCGTTAGCACTTCGAGCACCCCGTTCACGAAGCCGCCATTGTATTCAATGTTCGTGATGTCGGCATAAGAAAACGTGGTTTCACGGCCGCCTCCCGTTGCACCGGCCATCATCCCCGTCATACCTCCAGACTTCGAGATCACCAGTCGATCCTCGAACGCGTACAGACGGCCAGCCGATCCGCTGTTGACGATGAACCACGGAAGCTCGCCGGCCTGCGCGTGCGCGTCGGCCTGGTTCCACCATTTGTCTTTCATAGCACTGCCAAACAAGGGAACTGAGTCACGTGCAGCTTGCGTTGCGATAGCAAGGTCTCGGCTTGCACGTTCCGCTTCGTCTTCAGCAGCGATCTGCCTTGCTCGTTCGTCAGCAGCTTGGCGGGCACCCTCGGTTACTACAGGATCGACGCCGTGTTGCCAGAGGTAGTTGATGAAGTACTGGACAAAGTCAGTCTCAGCCTTGTCGATCCCGCCGAAGCTGATCGCTCCGTCGTCAGTCATCACTACAAGGCTGATGTTGCCCATCTTCACTGGGAAGTCAAAGCCACGAATCTGATCCGCAGATACCTCTAGTACGACCCGTTGCTCTTCGCTTCGACCGTTGGCCCAAAACCCGATTACGCGACCGTTCGTTATGGCGACTGCATCAGTGAGAGGGGGCCTGGTGCACGGATAGGTGACAGGGTTAGTCACGCGGCCTGAGGGGCCTCGTG
>JAEXZY010000138.1 GCA_023404955.1 Actinomycetes bacterium | reverse complement strand
GGCCGCACCCGGCGCGCTTTGTTGAGCGAGCCCGGCGTTACCGCCGTCTCCGCCCATGCCGCCGCCGGCTCCGTCACCGCCGTCACCGCCGTTGCCGCTGATCGTGAACAGGTGGCGACCGAGGAGTCCTCGGGCGCCCTGGCCGGTGCCGCCCTGCCCGCCGGACTGATTGGTGCCCGCAGCACCGTCGCCACCGCGGCCACCGTTGGCACCGGTGATCGCACCGTCGACGACAGTGCCCGCGAACGGCAACCCGGACGTGCCCAGGTAGCTCGGGGTGCCGGTGGCGGCACGGCCGACGGGGGCCGGGTTGGCACCGTCGAGACCCACCCCGCCCGCGCCGCCGTTGCCGCCGTTTCCGCCGTTGCCGTTGAGCCGTCCGGCCGCGCCGCCGGCGCCGCCCTTCCCGCCGGCCTGGCCCGGGCCGCCGTCCGCGCCGTTGCCGCCGTCACCGCCATTGCCGGTGTCGGCGAAGCGTCCGGCGTTCCCGCCGGCCCCACCGTCCTGGCCGGGATAGCGGCCGTCTCCCCCGCGACCACCATTTCCGCCAAGGAGTCCGCCGTTGCCACCTTTGCCACCGTTTGCACCGTCGCCGCCGTCGCCCCAGAGCAGGCCGCCGCTGCGGCCGTTACAGGCTGCGCCTGTGCAGTCCAGTGGCGCGTCGGCGCCATCACCGATCAGCCAGCCGCCGGGACCGACCATCGTCGGCCGCGGGGCCGACGCAGTGCGGACGGTGGACACATCAGAGGCGTCACGACGATCAGAACCCGCCCAGCCGAACCACCAAACATGTTCGCTCTGAGCGTCTTTCGTCGAGAGTGCGCTTTCGGTGGATGTCAGGACGACGTCGAGCCGTGGAGGCGCACCCTGCCCGGACGACAGGCTCAGGACGACGCCGACGCCCAGCATGGCCGCCCCTCCGGTGCCCGCCGCCAGCCACTGGCCGACAGTCGTCCGCCCACTGATCTTCTTGGTCCCGTGCCCTTCGTTGGGCATGCGCGATCCCCCCGCCGCTTTTGTGGTGAATTGCTGAGATCTAACCGGCAAATCCGCGCGAGAGTCAATAGGCACGCCGGGGTCAGCTCCATCGTTTGGCCGACGGCGTCGGCGCGGCAGCGAAGATCGCCGCGCATAGGCTCTGCGTGTGCACGATCGCGTCGCCGTCTCGTCCGACTCGCCCTTCGAAGACCAGGTCGGCTATTCGCGTGCGGTGCGGGTGGGCCCGTTCGTCGCGGTGGCCGGCACCACGGCCCCCGGCCCCACCGCCGGCGCCCAAGCCAGGGAGGCACTCCGGCGTATCGCCGCCGCGCTCGACGAGGTGGGCGCCTCGCTGTCCGATGTCGTCCGCACTCGCATCTTCGTCACCGACATCGCGTCCTGGCCCGAGGTGGGAGCGGTGCACGCCGAGATGTTCGGAGCGATCCGCCCCGTCACGACCATGGTCGAGGTGTCCGGCCTGATCGATCCCGGCCTGGTCGTCGAGATCGAAGCGGACGCCTACCTCGCGGGCGGCAGCGGAGCGAACAACCCGTCAGGCCCTGGCTCGTAGGGAGTGACGCGGATCACAGCCGCGACCGGCAGTTCTCCGTACAAATGTGGGAACTCCATGCCATCTGGGTCGGTCGGCACCCCCGGCTCCCAGCGAACAGGAGAGGACAGGCGTGCCCCGTCGACGTGCAGCAGGACCAGGTCCGTGCGACCGGCGTAGAGCCGGTTCGCGGGCAGATGGACCTGCTGTGGCGCCGACAGGTGCACGAACCCCACTTCGGTCAGCGACGAGGGTCGGTGCGCGCCGCACCTCACCGCAGTCGTCCACTCGTCGCAACTGCACAAATGCACAAAGTCCGCGACGTCTCGGGAATGCGGCATACCAGCCCCCTCTCAGAGTCGCCGACCGGATGGCCGTGAGACACGACACACCCGTAAACCCCCGGGGAACAAGGCCGAAACCCCAAGCGTCTGACACAGTAGAACTACGTCGCTACACCCTATGGAGGTGCCATGACCGCAACGCTCACCAGTCCGGAATTGACCAGGGCTGATCGCTGCGACCGGTGTGGAGCGGCGGCCAAGGTACGTGCCAAGCTCCCGTCGGGCGCCGAGCTGCTGTTCTGCCAACATCACGCCAACGAGCACGAAGCCAAGCTGGTCGAGTTGGCTGCCGTCCTCGAAGTGAGCCCGGTGGAGTCGTAGCCCGAAATTCGGCATGCTGGGCTGGTCATGAGTGACCAGTCTCCGCGCTCGGATGACCGACCGCGCCGCCCCACCCCGTCGCGCCATCACATCAGACAGATCTCGCTGAGGACCCTGTCGAAGAGTTGGGACGATTCGATCTTCTCCGAATCGGCTCAAGCTGCGTTCTGGTGCGCGCTGTCGCTACCGCCGCTGCTGCTCGGGATGCTCGGCAGCTTGGCCTACATCGCCCCGCTGTTCGGTCCCGACACCCTGCCGGTGATCGAGAGCCAGCTGATCAGCACGGCAGGACGGTTCTTCTCACCGAACGTGGTCAGCGAGATCATCGAGCCGACCGTGCGCGACATCGTCCGGGGCGCCCGCGGCGAGGTCGTGTCGGTCGGTTTCGTGATCTCGCTGTGGGCCGGCTCGTCGGCCATCTCGGCATTCGTCGACTCGATCACCGAAGCCCACGACCAGACGCCGCTGAGACACCCTGTGCGCCAGCGGTTCTACGCGCTCGGTCTCTATGTCGTGATGCTGGTCGGGGCGATCGTGACGGCGCCGTTCCTGGCGCTGGGGCCGCGCAAGATCGCCGAGTTCATCCCCGACAGCTGGGACAACGTGCTGCGCTTCGGCTACTACCCGGTGCTGTTCGTGGCGATCACCGTGGGCGTCAACATCCTGTACCGGGTGTCGCTGCCCAGGCCGCTGCCCACGCACCGACTACTGGTCGGATCGGTGCTGGCGACGACGGTTTTCCTGGTCGCCACCTGGGGTCTGCGGGTGTATCTGACCTGGATCACCAGCACGGGGTACACGTACGGGGCACTCGCGACGCCGATAGCGTTCCTGCTGTTCGCGTTCTTCGCCGGGTTCGCGATCATGATCGGCGCTGAGTTGAACGCGGCGATCCAAGAGGAGTGGCCGGCCCCGGCCACCCACGTCAACCGCGTGCGTGAGTGGCTGGAGACGCGATCGGAACCGGTGAGCAGCAACGGTTCCACACCGGCCGGCGCCCCGGCGACTCCGGCGGTGCAGGAACCCGACGCCGCTACTTCTTGAGTTGGTCGTAGATGCGCTTGCAGTCCGGGCAGACCGGCGATCCCGGCTTGGCCGACCGCGTCACGGGGAAGACCTCACCACAGAGCGCCACCACATGCGTGCCCATGACGGCACTCTCGGCGATCTTGTCCTTCTTGACGTAGTGGAAGACTTTCGGGGTGTCGTCGTCGGTCCCGTCGTCGACGCGTTCGTCGGTGTCGGTGCGTTCGATCGTCTGGGTTTGCATGACGCCATTCTGCCTGGGAACGAAACGGTAATAAATGCGGCAGGCATGGCCTGCCCGAGATGTGGAACAGTGGAGATATGAAACAAGGCCAAGAGCTGAGTTTCGACGACGAGGGTCGTCCCGTCCTGATCACCAGGGCTGCCCCCGCCTACGAGGAACAGCACCGTCAGCGGGTGCGGAAATACCTGACTCTGATGTCTTTCCGTATCCCGTCACTCATTCTTGCCGCCGTCGCCTACGGCATCTGGCACAACGGTCTCATTTCGCTGGCCATCGTCGTGGTGGCCATCCCGCTGCCGTGGATGGCCGTGCTGATCGCCAACGACCGGCCGCCGCGGCGGGCCGAGGAACCGCGCCGCTACCAGAATCAGCCGCGCATTCCGCTGTTCCCGACTGCGGAGCGCCCGGCCCTCGATGTCGGCCGGCCGCGCACGCCGCAACCTGATGCAGACGATTTCGGCGACAACTTCCGCAGCTGAGCGCGTTCTTGCTCATTTCTCAGCACATTCTCAGGTCGGGCTCGAAAAACCGCTGATCAGAAGGTGTGAAGCGGATCCTGCGTGGGAACTCTGAGCGGGTCTGGGGCGTTGTAGCTCTTGAAAGTTCCACCCGATCAGGAGGCCGTCATGGCAAATGCCACCACCAGCCGCATGGACCAAGACCTCGATGCTCAGTCCCCCGCCGCCGACCTGGTGCGGGTGTATCTGAACGGGATCGGGAAGACGGCTCTGCTCAACGCCGCCGACGAGGTCGAACTGGCCAAGCGGATCGAGGCGGGGCTCTATGCGCAGCACCTCCTCGCGACCCGTAAGCGGTTGGGCGACAACCGCAAACGCGATCTGGCCGCGGTGGTGCGGGACGGCGAAGCTGCTCGGCGTCACCTGCTGGAGGCCAACCTCCGTCTGGTGGTCTCGCTGGCCAAGCGCTACACCGGTCGCGGCATGCCGCTGCTGGACCTGATCCAGGAGGGCAACCTCGGACTGATCCGCGCGATGGAGAAGTTCGACTACAGCAAGGGTTTCAAGTTCTCCACCTACGCCACCTGGTGGATTCGTCAGGCCATCACGCGCGGCATGGCCGATCAGAGCCGCACCATCCGCCTCCCCGTCCACCTGGTGGAGCAGGTCAACAAGCTGGCCCGCATCAAGCGCGAGATGCACCAGAACCTCGGCCGCGAGGCCACCGATGAGGAACTGGCGGCGGAGTCGGGCATCCCGGTGGAGAAGATCAACGACCTGCTGGAGCACAGCCGGGATCCGGTGAGCCTGGACATGCCGGTCGGCAGCGACGAGGAGGCACCCCTGGGTGACTTCATCGAAGACGCCGAGGCGATGTCGGCCGAGAACGCCGTGATCTCCGAACTGCTGCACACCGACATCCGGTACGTGCTGGCCACTCTGGACGAGCGCGAGCAGCAGGTCATCCGCCTGCGCTTCGGCCTCGACGACGGCCAGCCGCGCACGCTCGACCAGATCGGCAAGCTGTTCGGGCTCTCCCGCGAGCGGGTGCGTCAGATCGAGCGGGAAGTCATGGCCAAGCTGCGCAACGGTGAGCGCGCCGACCGGCTCCGCTCCTACGCCAGCTGACGACGTTCTGCCGGTGGGCCCGACGGGGAATTCCCCGACGGGCCTTCTGCTGTGCGGGGTTCTTTGTGGCCCGCGTCGCTGCAGGAAGACCGGCTTTCGAATCCTGCGGCCGGTAGACTCGCCCCGGACGGAGGGTTGTGCGAATGAACGATCTTGTCGATACGACCGAGATGTATCTACGAACCATTTACGACCTCGAGGAAGAGGGCGTGGTCCCGCTGCGCGCGCGGATCGCTGAACGCCTCGACCAGAGCGGCCCCACCGTCAGCCAGACCGTGTCGCGGATGGAGCGCGACGGACTTCTCCGTGTCGCCGGGGACAGGCACCTCGAGCTGACCGACAAGGGCCGCGCGCTGGCCGTGGCGGTGATGCGCAAACACCGCCTCGCCGAACGCCTCCTCGTCGATGTCATCGGCCTGCCATGGGAAGAAGTGCATGCCGAAGCATGCCGGTGGGAGCACGTGATGAGCGTGGACGTCGAGCGCCGGCTGGTGCAGGTCCTGGACAACCCCACCACGTCGCCCTTCGGTAATCCGATTCCGGGCCTGTCCGAGCTCGGCGTGGACAGCCTCCTGGACGAGACCCGCAATCTGGCCCGCCTGACCGAACTGCCGGCCGGCATGCCCGTCGCGGTCGTGGTGCGTCAGCTCACCGAGCACGTCCAGGGAGATGTCGATCTGATCGCCCGGCTCAAGGACGCCGGCGTGGTGCCCAACGCGCGCGTGACCGTCGAGGTGAACGACCACGGTGGCGTGATGATCGTCATCCCCGGCCACGAGCAGGTCGAACTCCCCCACGAGATGGCGCACGCGGTCAAGGTCGAGAAGGTCTGACCGCCTCACCCGGCGCGCCGGCCGAACGTCTGACGCGGCGGCAGCCGGACACCGAGTTGGCTGGCGAGCCGGTACCCGGTACGCGCCAACTCGCGGATCTGCTCCGGACGTAGCCCCGACTGCAGAGCCTGATCCAGCATTCCTGCCATCTTGTGAAGCGGTTGGCAGCGCAGCGCGGCGTCCAGCGAGATCCCGGCCAGGGGGCCGTCGCCACGCGCATACGCCGAGAATGCCAGCAGCACAAGCGCTTCCACCCGCCACGGGGCGGGGAGCCGGCGCGACAGTTCGCTCCACAGCGCCTCGGCCATCCCCGCGCGGTCGCCGACCGCGAGCGCATACAGCGTGTCCCGCACCCGGGGATCGGTCAACGACAGGGCCAGCCGGCACGCCTGTTCGTCGCGGATCGGCTCACCGGCGGCGAGTTGTTCCGCGCAGTCCAGGGCATGCTCGATGTCGCTGCGCGCGACCGCTCCCGCGCGAGCACCCTCAAGCGGTCCGGCGGCCTCGATCATCTGCGCCAGCGCGGCGCTGTGCCCGGGGTCGGTGACGGCGACGACGTCGAGCAACTCGTCGCGACGGGCGTAGAGCCGCCGGCCGTCGAGGACCGCAGCCGCCGCGACGGGTGATGCGCTCGGATCCTCGACCGCACCCGCGGCACCGCAGCCGTCCGCGCAGCGCCAGCGCCCACCAGCGGCCACGACATCGACGACATGGGCGCCGAGCAACTCGATCCCCCAGCGCGCCGCTTCTCCGGCGAGGTCACTCGCCCATTCTCGGTACAGGTCCGTGCACATGGGGCAGCCGGCGCCCTCTGCGTCGACGATCACCGCGATGACCGCTTCCGCACCCGCCGCGGCTGCCAGCTCGGCCAGGTGCGGCACGCACCTCTCACGCGGCTCGGACAGATCGGCACGCATCACCGCCCCCATCTCGTCGTCGGCCACCGTGACGAGCACGATCGATTTCTCGGGCACGAAGCCCAGCACGGCGGGCAGCGCCGCGATCAGGGCACCGGGCCGGTCGAGAGGAGCATCGGAGTGTGGTGTTGAAGGCATACCGCCAACCTGGCAACAGACTCCGACACCGCGGCGCTGTCGCCACCACGGCCGCACCGAACTGGGGATGAAATCGGCTCTGGGGACAACACCGGTGGCAGTGTTCACGAGAAGTTGACCTCCGCCGGCATGCGTAGCTGCCGCACAGGCGCAAGTCTGTCTGCATGGCTTCGATGCTGGAATACGACCTGGTGGTCATCGGTTCGGGTCCCGGAGGGCAGAAGGCCGCGATCGCGGCCGCCAAACTGGGCAAGTCCGTGGCGGTCATCGAGCGAGGGCGCATGCTCGGCGGCGTCTGCGTCAACACCGGCACCATCCCGTCGAAAACGCTGCGCGAGGCGGTCGTCTATCTGACCGGTATGAACCAGCGGGAACTCTACGGTGCGAGCTACCGGGTCAAGGACAAGATCACCCCGGCTGATCTGCTCGCCCGAACCACCCACGTCATCAGCAAGGAACAGGACGTCGTGCGCTCCCAGTTGATGCGCAACCGGATCGACCTGATCTCCGGCCACGGCCGATTCGTCGACGCACACACCATCGAGATCGAAGACCCCGAACGCCGCGAGCACACCACGGTGACGGGCCGATACATCGTGCTGGCCACCGGGACGAAGCCCGCGCGGCCACCGGGCGTGGAATTCGACGACGAACGGGTGCTCGATTCCGACGGCATCCTCGACCTCAAGACCCTGCCGACGTCGATGGTCGTCGTCGGCGCCGGCGTGATCGGCATCGAGTACGCGTCGATGTTCGCCGCGCTCGGCACCAAGGTGACCGTCGTCGAGAAGCGCGACGCCATGCTCGAGTTCTGCGACCCCGAGATCATCGAGTCGCTCAAATTCCACCTGCGCGACCTGGCCGTCACGTTCCGGTTCGGTGAGGAGGTCACCGCCGTCGACGTCGGATCCACCGGCACGGTGACGACACTGGCCAGCGGCAAGAAGATCCCCGCCGAGACGGTCATGTACTCCGCCGGCCGCCAGGGCCAGACCGAACATCTCGAACTCGCCAACGCCGGCCTGGAAGCCGATGCCCGCGGCCGGATCTTCGTCGACGACAACTTCTGCACCAAGGTCGACCACATCTATGCCGTCGGCGACGTCATCGGCTTCCCTGCGCTGGCGGCCACCTCGATGGACCAGGGCCGGTTGGCGGCCTACCACGCCTTCGACGAACCGTGCCACGGCATGACGGAACTGCAGCCAATCGGCATCTACTCCATCCCCGAGGTGTCCTATGTCGGCGCGACCGAAGTGCAGCTGACCAACGACGCCGTTCCCTACGAGGTGGGAGTGTCCCGATACCGGGAGCTCGCGAGGGGACAGATCGCCGGTGATTCGTACGGGATGCTCAAGCTGCTGGTGTCGACGGAGGATCTGACGCTGCTGGGGGTGCACATCTTCGGCACCAGCGCGACCGAGCTGGTGCACATCGGTCAGGCGGTGATGGGGTGCGGCGGGACCATCGAGTACCTGGTCGACGCGGTGTTCAACTATCCGACGTTCTCGGAGGCCTACAAGGTCGCTGCACTCGACGTGATGAACAAGTTGCGCGCACTCCGCCAGTTCGGCGCCTGAGGTCTCAGCTGCATCCGTCGTCGAAGCTCGCCGGCGGGTCGTCGGACGGCCCACCCGCTTCCGCCCGCGCGACGAGGGTGCGCACGGCGTCGCCGAAAGCCGGCGTGTAGGACACCTCGTCGCGGCATCCGCCGCCGTCGAGTCCACCGATGATGCCCACCACCGTCGACCCGGCCTCCCACGGTGCACCGGAGAAGCCCGCCACGATGCCGTCGCAACGCACCTCCGGGAAGCCGTCGCGCGGCGGTGCGGTGGCGGCCGAGCACGCCGTCGGTCCTCCCCCGACGCCGACGCCGTAGCCGACGACGGTGACCGCTGTCCCGGGCGCGGGCGCACCGCCCAGGCGCAGGCCACCGTCTGCGATTGCGCGCAGCGAATCGCCGTCGTTGCGGCTCACCCGTGCGACCGCGAAGTCAGCGGCAGGATCCTGGTCAGCCATCCAGCGCGGATCGAGGTAGACCGCGTCGAGCCGCCACCTGGCGTCGGACGAGGCCCCATCGGAGTACCCGGGCACGAACGTGGTGTCCGCGCCGTCGGTGACACAGTGGGCGGCAGTCAGGATCAAGTCTGCGACCGCGGATTCGATGACCGAGGCCGAGCAGAAATGGAGATCGTCGGTGCCGTAGAACAGCGCCCCGATGCGGGGGTCCGCCGGCACCGGATGCGCGGCGCCGGGTGACTCCTGTACGGCGGCCGTCACCGGGTCGCTCGCCGGCGACCGCTCGGGCGCGCTCGCCGACGGCGGCGCCGGATAGGCGGCCCCACACGCGGTCACCGTGGCCGTGGTGAGCACGGCCAGCGCGGGCCGGACGCGGGCGAACAAGCGCATACCCTCCGATGATCCTCCATGTGGCGTTTTCGTGACGGCCGCCGAGGGTAGATCCCGCCGCGACGCCGCGGAATGTCACATCGGTGCACCGGCGTTCGATGACATGGGTGCGATCGCCGCTCGCCGGTGAGGGACACTGGTCTCACACCCTGACTGAGAGGAGGCGAGGGACATGGCTGACGACACGGATTCCGGTCAGCACTATCAACCCGAGCAGACAGGCATGTACGAGCTCGAGTTCCCGGCGCCCTCGCTTTCTTCCCCGGACGGTCGCGGACCGGTGTTGATCCACGCCCTGGAGGGCTTCTCCGACGCGGGCCGTGCCATCAAGCTGGCCGCCGAGCACCTCAAGACCACCCTCGACACCGAGCTGGTGGCGTCGTTCGCGATCGACGAACTGCTGGACTACCGGTCGCGGCGACCGCTGATGACGTTCAAGACCGACCACTTCACCAGCTACGAGGAGCCCGAGCTCAACCTGTACGCCGTGCGTGACAGCGTCGGGACGCCGTTCCTGTTGCTGGCCGGGCTGGAACCGGATCTGCGCTGGGAGCGCTTCATCACTGCCGTGCGGTTGCTGTCCGAGCGGCTGGCGGTGCGGCGCGTGATCGGCCTGGGGGCGATCCCGATGGCCGTGCCGCACACCCGGCCGATCACCCTGACCGCCCACGCCAACGACAAGGAGCTGATCGCCGAGCACCAGCCGTGGGTCGGTGAGGTCGCGGTGCCCGGCAGCGCGTCGAATCTGCTGGAGTTCCGGATGGCCCAGCACGGGCACGAAGTCGTCGGATTCAGCGTCCACGTGCCGCACTATCTGGCGCAGACCGAGTACCCGGCCGCCGCGGAGATCCTGCTGGCCGAGGTGGCGCGCAGCGCGTCGCTGCAGATTCCCACGGCCGAACTGAGCCGGGCGGCAGCAGAGGTCGCCGAGAAGGTCAACGAGCAGGTGGCCGCGAGCGCGGAGGTCGCTCAAGTGGTGGAGGCCCTGGAGAGGCAATACGATGCGTTCGTCGCCGCACAGGAGAACCGGTCCCTCCTCGCGCGCGACGAGGAACTGCCCAGCGGCGACGAACTCGGCGCCGAATTCGAGCGGTTCCTCGCCCAGCAGGCCGGCGAGTATCAAAAGGACAAAGACAAGGACGATCCCCGGGACGGCTCGTAATCGTCCCGGATCCACACGGGTCCCGACGACGAAGTGGGCGACATGACATGTGATTGCGGGCGATGACCGAGCGCAAGCCGAATCTGCGACCGGTGCGCGAACTGACGCCGACGCTGCAGTACCGCACGATCCACGGCTACCGGCGGGCCTACCGCATCGCCGGGTCCGGTCCCGCGATCCTGCTCATCCACGGAATCGGTGACAACTCCACCACCTGGAGCACCGTGCAGACCGCGCTGGCACAGCGGTTCACCGTCATCGCGCCTGATCTCCTCGGCCACGGCAAGTCCGACAAGCCGCGCGCGGACTACTCGGTGGCCGCCTACGCCAACGGCATGCGCGACCTTCTCAGCGTCCTGGGCATCGACAGCGTGACCGTGGTCGGGCACTCGCTCGGCGGTGGCGTCGCCATGCAGTTCGCCTACCAATTCCCGCAGCTGGTCGACCGGCTGATCCTGGTCGGCGCCGGTGGCGTGACCAAAGACGTCAACATCGCGCTGCGGTTGGCGTCGCTGCCGATGGGTACTGAAGCCCTCGCGTTGCTGCGTCTACCGCTCGTGCTCCCGACGCTCCAGCTGGTGGGCCGGCTGGGTGGCGCGATGTTCGGTTCGACCGGCGCGGGCCGCGACATACCCGACATGCTGCGGATTCTCGCCGATCTGCCAGAACCCACCGCCTCGTCGGCGTTCGCGCGGACGCTGCGGGCGGTCGTCGACTGGCGCGGCCAGGTCGTCACGATGCTCGACCGCTGCTATTTGACCCAGTCGGTACCGGTGCAATTGATCTGGGGCAGCGGCGATTCCGTGATACCGGTCAGCCATGCCGAGATGGCCCACGCCGCCATGCCGGGATCGCAGCTCGAGATCTTCCCCGGGTCAGGCCATTTCCCGTTCCACGACGACCCCGACCGGTTCGTCGAGGTGGTCGAGAAATTCATCGACGGCACGCAACCCGCGGTGTACGACCAGGATTATCTGCGCGCGCTGCTACGCACGGGCATCGAGGAGAGCGCCCTGTCCGGGTCCGTGGACACCCGTGTCGCCCTACTCGATGCGATGGGCGCCGACGAGCGCAGCGCCACCTGAGCGGTCACCCGATTCAGCGTCGACCGCGACAGCGCATTCACGACGTAGCATCGGCTCATGGCCATCGACGTGACTGTGCTGCGGGTCTTCACCGACGAGAACGGCGACTTCGGTAACCCTCTCGGCGTCATCGATTCAACGACCGTCTCCCCCGCGGACCGGCAGCGCATCGCGGCCGAATTGGGCTACAGCGAAACGGTTTTCGTCACCATCCCGGAGCCCGGCGCCGGCACTGCACACGCCCACATCCACACTCCGACCACCGAGATGCCCTTCGCCGGACATCCCACCGTCGGCGCGGCGTGGTGGCTCAAGCAGCGGGGCACGCCGATCCGGACGCTGCAGGTTCCTGCGGGCATCGTCCAGGTCGACTACACCGACGACCTGACCTCTGTCAGTGCACGCGCCGAGTGGGCGCCTGAATTCGCGATCTATGACATCGACAGTGTCGAGTCGTTGGCGGCCGCCGATCCCGATGACTACGGCGATGGCGACAAGCACTATCTGTGGACGTGGCTCGACCGGGACGCCGGGGTGATCCGGTCGCGAATGTTCGCCGCTGCGCTCGGGATCCGCGAAGACGAAGCCACGGGCGCTGCGGCTGTGCGCATCACCGAATACCTGAGTCGTGACCTGAAAATCGTTCAGGGGCAGGGCTCGGTCATCCACACTGTGTGGAGCCCACAAGGTTGGGTTCAGGTGGCCGGACGCGTCGTCGAGGACGGCCGACGCGACATCGAATGAGCGGTGACCCAGTGAGCGCTCAGCCGCCCGCTGACACCTCTCGGTGTGCACGCAATGCCTCGATCTCACGCTCGAAGTCCTCGGCCGAGGAGAAGGACCGGTACACCGAGGCGAAACGTAGGTACGCCACTTCGTCGAGGTCACGCAGGGGTCCCAGAATCGCCAAACCCACCTCGTTGCTGGGTACTTCCGGGGACCCGGTGGCGCGCACGGCGTCTTCCACCTTCTGAGCGAGCAGGTTGAGTGCGTCGTCATCGACTTGCCGGCCCTGACAGGCGCGGCGCACACCCTTGATCACCTTCTCGCGGCTGAACGGCTCGGTGACGCCACTGCGCTTCACCACCGCCAGCACGGCGGTCTCCACGGTGGTGAACCGGCGCCCACACTCGGGACAGGAGCGACGCCGACGAATGGCTTGGCCCTCGTCGGTCTCCCGAGAATCGACGACCCGTGAATCGGGATGACGGCAGAACGGACAGTGCATGACTGCTCCTTCACCGCACCGACGAACCACTTCGAACGTCTCCGAGCGTACCTGCGGCAGCACAGCCCAGCTCAGCGCCAGACCCATCGGCGCGTTCCAGACCGAGATGTCCACGATCGCCACCACGCTGCCTACCGGCCAGAGCCCGCGCGGTCAGGCGACGGGAGCGATCAGCGTCTGACCGGCGGTCAGCGCCACCGTCTCGAGCTGGTTCAGCTCGCGAATCTCCGCGACCACGTCCGTCACCGGCGCATGCGGCGCGACGCGCTGCGCGACCTCCTGCAGCGACTCCCCCGTGTGCACCTGGACGACGGCCAACCGACCCGGAACCTCGGCTTGCGGTCCGACGACACCGCCGGCCTGCGCCACCAGACCCAGCCAGAGAGTGATGGCCGCGGCGACGAGCGCGAGCAGCACTGTCGCCGCGGGGGTGATCGGACGGCGGCGGCGCGAGGCCCGAGACACCAGCACTCCGCTGCCGCGGTACTGCAGCGGTGCACCGCCGGGACGCTGACGGCCCCGCTGCCGGCCAGCCTGGCCGGCCCGCCCGATCGGTGCCGCCGGGGTGGCCGGCCCGATCCGCATGGGACGCGCACTGCGGCGTGCGGGCTGACGGACATCGGGCTCGTGGAGAACGGTCATCTGACTGCCTTTCACTCCGGGATTCGCTCTTGTGTTCGAACATTACTCGATCATGTGTTCGATGAATAGAACACGTGATCGAACTGTTGCGAACGCTAACGGAGGGCACCGACAAGTCACTCCGGGCCGCGATCCGGCCCCAGGACGACGACGTCGGCGAGCGACACGCCTCGAACACACGTTTGATTCCCCGTGCACTGCGCGTTACATTCGTCGTCATGAGCGACGACAGCAGCGACAGCACGGCCGGTCCGGAGTCCGCCAACCGACGTGACCGCGGGTCAGGCCTGACCGAACGTCAACGCACCATTCTCGAGGTCATCCGCTCCTCGGTGACCACCCGCGGCTACCCACCGAGCATTCGGGAGATCGGTGACGCCGTGGGTCTGACGTCGACCTCCTCGGTGGCACATCAGCTGCGCACTCTGGAACGCAAAGGCTACCTGCGCCGCGACCCGAACCGCCCCCGGGCCGTCGACGTGCGCGGCATCGACGACGGCCCCGCCAACCCGGTCATCGCGACCGAGGTCGCCGGCTCGGACAGCCTGCCGGAGCCCACGTTCGTGCCGGTGCTCGGGCGCATCGCGGCCGGCGGACCGATCCTCGCCGAGGAGGCCGTCGAGGATGTGTTCCCACTGCCGCGCGAACTCGTCGGCGAAGGCTCGCTGTTCCTGCTGAAGGTCGTGGGCGAGTCGATGGTCGACGCAGCGATCTGCGACGGCGACTGGGTCGTGGTGCGGCAGCAGAACGTCGCGGACAACGGCGACATCGTCGCGGCGATGATCGACGGCGAAGCCACCGTCAAGACGTTCAAGCGCACCAAGGGTCAGGTCTGGCTCATGCCCCACAACCCGGCGTTCGACCCGATCCCCGGCAACGACGCGGCCGTTCTGGGCAAGGTCGTGACGGTGATCCGCAAGATCTGACGCGCACCGACCGGGTTCGTCAGCTCCCGCGGACGAACCCGTTGGTGCGTGCGATTTCCTCGGTGGCGAACCAGATTTCGGCCCGGGCCTCGTCGTAGTCGGCGCTGCCGGGACTCCAGTAGAGACCCGAGCGGGTGTCGGCCTTGATCGGGTACCCCTCGGGAATGGAATCCGGGTCGTCGAGAGGAAGGTGCAACGCGGTGCCCATCGGGACGATGTCGTCGTCATCGTCGATCCTGGCGTGTCTACCGGTGTCGAGGACAGCGTCTCGCTCGAGGACCGGAGCGACGAAGGGAGCCGCGGGCAGCGCTGACGTGACGGCCGCCCCGTGGTCCGGATCGTCGTCGTCCTCGTAGAAGGCGCCGTCCTCGGCCGTCGAGTCCGCCTCCGCCGGTTCCTCGCCTGCCGAATCCTCGTCAGCCGACCCCTGGATGGCCTCCTCCGGGGCATCCGCGATGTCGGGCCGCGCATAGTCGTGTTCCGGAGCCGACTGGACCCGGGTCGGAGCCGTGTCGACGGAGTCCGGATCGTCCTGCTCGACGAACGGATCGGCATCGGCATCATCGGGGGCCGAACGGTCAGCCCCGGTATCGCTGAGCCCCCACAGGCCGAGCCCGCTCGGTTGGTGACCTTCGGCAGGAGTGACTGGCCGCGCGCCAGGTGCCACCGATCCCAGTCCCTCGCGCGCGTAGCGGTCCCCGAACAACGCGTCCTCACCCACGTCAGCCGGCTCCTGGTCGTGGTCGTGGTCGTGGTCATGGTCATGGTCATGGTCACGGTCGTAGTCGGCGTCGTCCTGCTGGTACGGGGGCAGCGCGAACGAGTCGTCGTCGTGAGCGCGGCGCCGACGCCGGGCCACCGCCAGTCCGACCACCGCGAGCACGAGCAGCACCGGGATGATCGCCAGCAGCCACCACCACGTCCACCGAACCCCGGAGGCCGAACCGGTATCGCCGCCCTGAGCCGACGGCGTCGCCTGTGTCTCCTGCTGTCCCGGCACCTCGAGTCCGGCGAGCTGCGATGCGAGATTGCTTGGTTCGGTGCTGAATCGCTTGCTGGCGGTGTCGTAGGTGATCGCGCCGCCACTGAACTTCTGGGTGATCGCGTCGCCGTTCTGAGTCTGGTCGTCGACGGGAGCCCCCAGCTCGCCCGTGGCGCCGCCCAGCTTCTGCCACGCGGCGTTCATGGCGCCGCGCACGATCACCGCGCCGTAGTCGGGCGTCCAGAAGATCACCGGCTTGTCCGCCGCCGCGAAGCTGCTCATCCTGCTCGCCGGCGCGACGCCGCCGTCCACCTCACCGGTCACCGGGAACCCGAGGTCGCCCTCCGGGCCGCCCACGCTCTCGTACTTGGCCAGCACCTGGCCGGTCACGACATTGGCGCCGGTGGCCGGGCTGTAGAAGATCTTGCCGTTGACGAAGTTCTGACCCAGTCCATCGGAGCCGATCTTGTAGGGCTCACCGTCGCTGGCGCCCAACGGCCCGAGCGGACCTCCCGCGGCCCGGCGGGCGGCGTTGATCGCGACGACCGGGTCATCCGGCACGGTGAGATCGGCGAGCTGGCCGGCGAGGTCGGCCGGGTCGGTGGTGAACTTCTTGGCACGTCCGTCGTAGGAGACCTGGCCGCCGGTGAACTTCTGTGTCACCACCGCACCGTCGTAGGTCTCGTCTTCGGAGGGGACGCCGAGAGCCCCCGACGAGCCTCCGAGTCGGTCCCAGGCGGCGTTGATCGGGCCGCGGACCACGTGCGCACCGGTGTCCGGTGTCCAGAAGATGACCGGGTTGTCCGGTGCGCTCAACGTGCTGTTGACGCTGTTGGGCGCGCGTCCGGGCCCCTCGTCGATGGTCGGGAACCCGAGATCGCCGTCGGCGGCCCCGCCGAGCGACTCGTACTTCTCCAGGATGGCGCCCTGCATGAAGTGCGCACCGGTGGCGGGGGTGAAGAACACCTTGCCCGAGGCGAAGTTCTGCGCGAATCCGGCCCCCACCGGATAGACATCCCCGGAGGGCGGCCCCAGCGGACCGGTGTCGCCACCGGTGGCCTGCCAGGTCGCGGTGATCGCGTTGCCGGCGTCGACATCGGGTTGCGCGGTGGCGACAGGCGAGAGCAGGAGCGCCGCGGCGACCCCCAGCAATCCGACGGCCCAACGACCGGACCCTCGACGGCGCAGCACAGGCTGCCGGGTCATTCATCCTCCCCGTGGTCGGCGACTCCAGGTAACTCCATCACGGTTCAGCGAAAATTACCGCGTGCGTTCACTCTGCGTCAGTGGACCCTGTTTACCAAGCCACCTCGCCGACAGCGCCGAAAATGCCACCGCCCGGCTATACGCCGAGGCTGCGACCGATGATCTCCTTCATAATCTCCGTGGTTCCGCCGTAGATCGTCTGCACCCGGGCGTCGAGGTAGGCCCGCGCGACGTCGTACTCGCGCATGTAGCCGTAACCGCCGTGCAGCTGCAGGCAGCGGTCGATCAGGTGCACCTGCTTCTCCGTGGAATACCACTTGGCCATCGCGGCCTGCTCGACGGTGAGTTTGTCATCGAGATGCAGCCGGATGAATTCGTCGACCATCATGCGGACGACGGTGGCCTCGGTGGACAGCTCGGCGAGCAGGAAACGGCTGTTCTGCTGGCTGCCGATCGGCTTCCCGAAAGCCTTGCGCTCCTTGGTGTACTGCAGCGTGCCGGCCAGCACGGCCTCCATGGCCGCGGCGGCCATGATCGCGATGCTGATGCGCTCCTGGGGCAGATTCTGCATCAGGTAGATGAAGCCCTGACCCTCCTCGCCGAGCAGGTTCTCCACCGGCACCTTCACGTCGGTGAACGACAGTTCGGCAGTGTCCTGGGCGTCCAGGCCCACCTTGTCGAGCTTGCGACCGCGCTCGAAACCCTCCATACCGCGCTCGACGACCAGCAGCGAGAAGCCCAGCGCACCCTTCTCCGGGTCCGTCTGAGCCACCACGATCACCAAATCGGACAGGATGCCGTTGGTGATGAACGTCTTCGACCCGTTGAGGATGTAGTGGTCACCGTCGCGCACCGCGCGGGTCTTGATGCCCTGCAGGTCGCTGCCGGTCCCGGGTTCGGTCATCGCGATCGCGCTGATGTACTCGCCGCTGCAGAACTTCGGCAACCACCGCTGCTTCTGCTCCTCGGTGGCCAGCCGGATGAAGTACGGCGCCACGACGTCGTTGTGCAGGCTGAAGCCGAGTCCGCTGTACCGGCCTGCGGTGATCTCCTCGGTGATGACGGTGTTGTAGCGGAAGTCGGTCACCCCGCCGCCGCCGTACTCCTCGGGAACCGCCATACCGAGGAAGCCCTGCTTGCCGGCTTCCACCCAGACGCTGCGATCGACGAGCTTGTCGGCCTCCCACTGGTCATGGAACGGCGCGACGTGGCGCTCGAGGAAGGTCCGGAAGGAGTCCCGGAACATCTCGTGCTCGGGTTCGAACAACGTGCGCTCGTAGGCGATGACGGACTTTTCGGCTGCAGAGCCCATGGAGGAATCCTCGCGTCGGTGATCGGAATCGGGAACGGTGAGGGCCACGGTACCCCACCCAACCGGATGGTTGGGCGGGGTACGACGCACGGAGTCAGTCCGCCCCTACACTCATGCCCATGGGCACGAGCCTCACCCACTGGGGCGCGTTCCGCGCCACCGTCGAGGCCGGCGACGTCGCCTCCGTCGCCCCGATCGCGGGCGACACCGATCCGTCCCCCGCACTGGGCAACCTGCCCGGCTCGGTGCGGCACTCATCGCGTATCACCGGCCCGGCCGTGCGCCGCGGGTGGCTCGACGACGGACCCGGGCCGAGCAGGCGCCGCGGCGCCGACGATTTCGTCGCCGTCAGCTGGGACGAGCTCACCGAGCTCCTGGCCACCGAGCTGCGGCGCGTCATCGATCAGCACGGCAACCAGGCGATCTACGGCGGCTCCTACGGCTGGGCGAGCGCGGGCCGGTTCCACCACGCGCAGAGCCAGGTGCATCGGTTCCTCAATTGCCTTGGTGGGTATACCTTTTCGCGGCATTCCTACAGCCTGGGCGCGACCGGGGTGATCATGCCGCGAGTGGTGGGCACGCACGACGATCTGTTCAAGCGGTCGACCGCCTGGGACGTCATCGTGGAGCACACCGAGCTGCTGGTCTGCTTCGGGGGGTTGGCGCTGAAGAACACCGGCGTCAATCACGGTGGCACCACGGCACATCCGGCCCGGGATGCGCTGCACCGCTTCCGCGAGCGCGGGGGCAGGATCGTGTCGTTCTCCCCGCTGCGTGACGACGTCGACGGACCGTGCGACTGGTTCGCCCCGGTGCCCGGCACGGACGTGGCGATCATGCTGGCGCTGGCCCACGTGCTGGCGACCGAATCACTGGCCGACCGCGAGTTCCTGGCGACCTACTGCACGGGGTACGACCGGTTCGAGCGCTACCTGCTGGGCATCGATGACGGCGTGGCCAAATCGCCGCAGTGGGCAGCCGCGCTCTGCGGCATCGACGCCGATGACCTGATCGCGCTAGCCCGTCAGATGGCCGCGCACCGCACCATCGTGACGGTCAGCTGGTCGTTGCAGCGCACCAGATTCGGCGAGCAGGCACCCTGGATGGGATTGACACTGGCCGCGATGCTGGGCCAGATCGGGCTGCCCGGCGGTGGATTCGGCCACGGCTACGGGTCGATGAACGAGCCGGGGCTGCCGCCGTTGCGCTGCGCACTCCCCCGGCTGCCCCAGGGCGTCAACCCCGTCACGTCGTTCATCCCGGTCGCGGCGGTCAGCGACATGCTGCTGCATCCGGGAGAGCCGTTCGACTACAACGGGTTACGGCTGACCTATCCCGACATCCGGCTGGTGTACTGGGCGGGAGGCAACCCGTTCCACCATCATCAGAACATCCCGCGATTGCGGCGTGCGCTGGGCCGGGTCGACACGGTGGTGGTGCACGATCCGTACTGGACGGCGCTGGCCAGGCACGCCGACATCGTCGTGCCGTCGACGACCTTCCTCGAGCGCGACGACTTCTCCGGGTCCCGCAACGATCCGGTGCTGATGGCGATGCCCCGGCTGACCGAGCCCTACGTCGAGGCTCGCGACGACTACGACACCTTCGCCGCGGTCGCCGACGTCCTCGGCGTCAGAGCCGAGTTCACCGAAGGCCGGACCTCTGCGCAGTGGCTGCGCCATCTCTACGACACCTGGTCGAGAACACTGGATTTCGAGGTGCCCACGTTCGACGAGTTCTGGTCGGCGGGGCAGGTGAAGCTGCCGGTCGAGGACGGTTTGACCCTGCTGGCCGACTTCCGCGCGGACCCGGTGACGCACCGACTCGGCACCCGCAGCGGGCTCATCGAGATCTTCTCCGAGGACATCGACGGTTTCGGGTATTCGGACTGCGCCGGACATCCCTCGTGGTTCGAGCCCTCCGAATGGCTCCACGGCCCACGCGCCGCGCAATTTCCGCTGCATCTGATCGCCAATCAGCCAGCGGCGCGCCTGCACAGCCAGCTCGACGGAGGCAAGACCAGCCAGGAATCGAAAGTGTCCGGACGAGAACCGATCCGGATGCATCCATCCGACGCTCAGGCACGCGGGCTGGGTGCCGGCGACGTGGTGCGGGTGTTCAACGACCGCGGCGCATGCCTGGCCGGAGTGCTCGTCGACGATCGAGTGCGGCCGCAGGTGGTCCAACTGTCGACCGGCGCCTGGTACGACCCGATCGATCCCGCCGACCCCGACGCGATGTGCGTGCACGGCAACCCCAACGTACTCACCGATGACATCGGCACGTCGTCGCTGGCCCGCGGCTGCACGGGCGCACACGTCCTGATCGAGGTCGAGAAGTACACGGAGACACCGCCTCCGGTGCGGGCCCATCGCCCGCCGCGGGTCGTCAGGAGGTAGCGAAGTCCGCGAGGCCCGCCGCCAGCGCGACCGGCACCCGTGCGGTGATCCTGGTGCCGCGCTCGGTGTGCTCGGTGGCATCGACCCGGCCTTCGGCATGCATGCGCGCCACCAGATCACCCCGCTCGTAGGGGATCGTGACGTCCACCGCGGTATCCGTGGGGACGACCAGTTCGGCCATCTTGGCCCGCAACCGGTCCAGCCCGTCTCCGGTGTGGGCAGAGACGAACACCGCCTCGGGCAGTGCGCGGCGCAGCGTGGCCAGCATCAGCCCGCTCGCGGCGTCGGTCTTGTTGACCACCAGCAGTTCTCGCGGCGCGGCGATGCCGTACTCGGCGACGACCTCATTGATCACTGTGCGCACGGCGTTGATCTGGGCCAGCGGGTTGACATCGGAGCCGTCGACGACGTGCACCAGCAGTTCGGCGTCGACGACCTCTTCCAGGGTCGACCGGAACGCCTCGACCAGCTGGGTCGGCAGGTGCCGCACGAATCCGACCGTGTCGGTCAGGACGAACGGCCGCCCGTCGTCGAATTCCCCACGGCGCGTTGTGGGTTCGAGAGTGGCGAACAGCGCGTTCTCGACCAGCACACCCGCTCCGGTGAGGGCGTTGAGCAGGCTGGACTTGCCGGCGTTGGTGTAGCCGACGATGGCGACCGACGGCACCTCACTGCGCCGGCGCCCGCTGCGCTGGGTGTCGCGGATCTTCTTCATGTCCTTGATCTCGCGCCGCAGCTTGGCCATGCGTTCCCGGATACGCCGGCGGTCGGTCTCGATCTTCGTCTCACCGGGTCCGCGAGTACCCACGCCGCCGCCGGCACCGCCGGCCCGGCCACCGGCCTGCCGAGACATCGACTCGCCCCACCCGCGCAGCCTGGGAAGCATGTATTCCATCTGCGCAAGTGAGACCTGAGCCTTGCCCTCCCGGCTGGTGGCGTGCTGGGCGAAGATGTCGAGGATAAGCGCGGTGCGATCGATGACCTTGACCTTGACCACCTTCTCCAGCGCGTTCAGCTGGGCGGGGCTCAGTTCACCGTCGCAGATCACGGTGTCGGCGCCGGTCGCGACGACGACCTCGCGCAGCTCGGCGGCCTTGCCGGAGCCGATATAGGTGGCGGGGTCGGGCTTGTCGCGGCGCTGGATGACACCTTCGAGCACTTCGGAGCCCGCCGTTTCGGCGAGCGCGGCGAGTTCGGCGAGGCTGGCGTCGGCGTCGGCGGCCGAGCCCTCGGTCCAGACACCGACCAGCACCACACGTTCGAGGCGTAGCTGGCGGTACTCGACCTCGGAGATGTCGGCGAGCTCGGTGGAGAGCCCGGCGACGCGGCGCAGAGCCGCGCGCTCTTCGAGGGCGAGTTCACCCACACTGGGGGTGTCGTTGCTGAATTCGGGATACGTCATAGGCGAATCAAGGTTCGCACGGAGAGCAGTGTTCATGCACCCCTATTAACGCCCGCACGCGGCCCACCATTCCTCGGCGAGCTCACCGTGGGCGAGGATGACGGATGGGCCGCGCAGGTAGCTGGTCGCATCGGTGACGGTGACAGTGACGGCGCCGCCCGGGACGTGCACGTTCACCTCGCCGGTCTGGGCGCCCTGCTGGGCCAGTGCGGCGACAGCGGCGGCGACCGTGCCGGTTCCGCACGAGCGGGTCTCCCCCACGCCGCGCTCGTGCACACGCATGGTGACCGCACGGTCGGCGCCCAGGGCGGTCAGCACCTCGACGTTGACGCCGTCGGGGAACTGCTCGCGGTCGAAGGCCACCGGCGCCGCCACGTCCAGATCGGCCAGCGCCTCTCCTGTCAGCCCCGCGTCGACGCAGGCCAGGTGTGGATTGCCGACGTCGACGGCAAGGCCGGCGAACGACCGACCGCCCACCGTGGCCGTGGACTGTCCGACCACGTTGGCTTTGCCCATCTCCACGGTCACCTCGGCACGCACCGGGTCGGCGGAGTGCAGCACCACCGGACGGGGCCCGGCGAGCGAGCCGACCACGAACCGGTCGCGGGTCTCGAGCCCGCTGGCTCGCAGGTAGTGCGCGAAAACGCGCACCCCGTTGCCGCACATCTGGGCGATGGAACCGTCCGCGTTGCGGTAGTCCATGTACCAATCCCCGGGCGCGAGTCCCTCCGGGAGCCGGTCGAACACACCGGCGGCGTGGGCAGCGCCCGCGGTGGTCACCCGCAGCACACCGTCTGCACCGAGGCCCTGCCTGCGGTCGCACAGCGCGGCGACCGCGACGGGCGCCAGCGTCACCTCGGCGTGCAGGTCGGGCAGCACGACGAAGTCGTTCTGAGTGCCGTGCCCCTTGGCGAACTTCACCAGGTCAGGATACGTCCCGCCAGATGCGCACTGCGCTGCCCGCGAGATCGGCAGCCGACCCGTCCAGCCAGGTGATGCGGTGGTCACGGCGGAACCAGGACCGCTGGCGGCGGACGTAGCGGCGGGTTCCGAGAAAGGTGGGTTCGCGAGCGGCCGTGCCGTCGCCGCCGGCGTCGAGATCGGCCAGCACCTGTGCGTAGCCGAGCGCGCGGGCCGCGGTCACGCCGTCGCGCAGTCCGCGTTCGGCCAGCGCACGCACTTCGTCGATCAGGCCCGCGGCGAACATCGCGTCGGTGCGCTGCGCCAGGCGCTGATCGAGAACCTCGGTCGCCCAGTCCAATCCGACGATCGCAGTGTTCCATCGCGGTGTCCCGATGGTGGGCGCCGACGCCGCGAAGGGCTGACCCGTCAGCTCGACGACCTCGAGGGCGCGCACGATGCGCCGCCCGTCGCTGGGCAGGATCGATGCCGCCGCGGCGGCGTCGACCGCGGCGAGCTCGCGGTGCAGGGCCGCAACCCCGACCTCGGCCAGCCGGGCCTCCCACCGGGCCCGCACGGCCGGATCCGTGGCGGGGAAGGACCATTCGTCGAGCAGGGACTGGATGTAGAGCATCGAGCCGCCGACGATCACCGGGATCGCGCCCCGCGCCAGGATCGCGTCCACGTCGTCGGATGCGGCCTGCTGGTAGCGGGCGACGGTGGCCGTCTCCGCGACGTCGAGCACATCCAGCTGGTGATGCGGGATTCCGCGGCGCTCCTCGGGGCGCAGCTTGGCGGTGCCGATGTCCATGCCGCGGTAGAGCTGCATCGCGTCGGCGTTGACCACCTCGATCGGGTGGCCGATCAGGTCGGCGACGGCCAACGCGAGCGCCGACTTACCGGTGCCGGTCGGGCCGATGATGGCCAGCGGCCGGGTCACGGTGTCCAGACGCCGACGGCGTAGCCGACGCCGTAGGGCGCGCCGCGGTAGAGCTGCTCGGCGGCGCGGGGCCCGGGCTCGGCCAGTCCGGCCAGCACCTGGTAGGCGACCCGGCCCACGATTCCGTCGGGCAGGGTGGCCAGCGCCGCACAGTCACCACGGGCCAGTGCGTTGTCGAGCTCGGCCTGCACCGGGACGGAAGCCGGGTCGTGACCGCCGGGGGCGGCCGCGGTCAGCGTGTTCGCCCCGTCGGCGACGACGAGGACGCCGACGGCCTCCGGCGAGGCGTCGAGCTCGCGCCGCAGCGCCCGGCCTGCGGCCAGGGCGGCCTGCGGGGCGGTGTCCGCGGTGTACGTGCGCACGTCGACGACGGCGGAGGTCGCGGCGAGTCCGCGCAGCCAGCCCGCGATCAGCGCGCACAGCGGCAGCGCAGCGGGCGGGCCGGTCGCCGCATCGGACAAGCGGATCGGCAGGTCAACCCCATATCCGGCGAACGTGCCGACGGCGTCGCGTCCGATCACCGCGTCGACGTCGGAAACGCCGACGGCGACCCAGCGGGACGGCAGCCGGCCCGCCGCCGTCACCGCCGCGCCGCGCAGGTCGGCGATCTCGGCGGCCGCCGAACCAGCCAGTTCGGGGACCATGACCGGCGGCGACGGAACGATCGCGATGGCGGTCAGCACGGACACCAACCTAGTGGGCGCACGTCAGCCGGGTTCTCGTGTGGCCGCTTCGCCGCGGGCCAGCGCCGCGGTGGCCAGGATCATCACCACCACTGCGGCGACCAGCACGAACACCCCGGCTTCCCCGGGGTGCACCGTCTCGCCGAGCACGACGACGCCGAGCACGCTGGCCACCACGGGTTCGGCGACCGTCATCGTGGGCAGCGATGCCGTCAGCGCCCCCGACCGGAACGAGGCCTGCTGCATCGCGGTGCCCGCGATCGCGACCGCCGCCCAGACGTACAGCTCGGGCGTGCGCAGCAGCGTGATCACCCCGGCCCAGCTACCCAGGTCCAAGCGGGTCACCACGGCCTTGGTCAACACCGCGAACAATCCCCACAAAGCGCCGGAGACCACCGCCAGCAGGACGGCGCTGACCGTGGGAGACGCCATCTGCGCGCCCAGCAGGCACAGCGCCAGGGCGGGCCCCAGCACCGCGGCCACCCAGACCCACGTGTGCAGCGACGCCCGCGACGCACCCTCGGCGGGATCGCCCACCGTGACGATCACCGCCACCGCCGCGGCCAGCAGCGCGGCCCACAGCCACTGCCAATTCGTCACCCGCCGGCCCGCCAGCCGCGCACTGATCGGCAGCGCGAAGAGCAGCGAGGTGACCAGCAGCGCCTGCACCAGCAACACCGACCCCAGACCCAGCGCGGCGGCCTGCAGTGCGAACCCGACGGCAGCAACGCCGCTGCCCAGCCACCACCGTCCGTCGCGCAACAACCGGCCGAACAGCTCGACGTGACCGACGGGTTCGTCAGTGACGTCGTGGGCGCTGCGCTGATGGATGACGTCGCCGATGGCGATGAACAGGGCCGCCGCCAAGGCCAGCACCGCGGCGATCTCCGCCCTGGCCATCGGCCACCTCCTGAGTCCCCTCGATCCGATTTCGCACCGAGCCTAGAGACCGCGCCCAGACCGCGGAGACCAAGCCGTGGGCGCAGCGCCGGGCGACCTGTTTGAATAGCGGTCACACATCTTCAGGCGCCGCGCTGCGCGGCAGGTGCGCGGGACCCGCGCGGAGACACGAGGTATCTGACATGACGATGACCGGACCGGGTGACAACGCAGACACCGGCGTACCCGAGACAAGCTCTGCGCCGGCGGCTGCGCCGCGCCCGGGTCCGTCGAGCGCCCGACCCAAACCCGGCCCGGCCCGGCCCGTGCCGCGTCCGGTCGCGCCGGCGGCCGCACCGGTGGTCGCCACCGTGCCGTCGGTCGACCCCCACCGCTTCGGCCGCGTCGACCCGGACGGCACGGTATGGCTGATCACGGCCGCCGGGGAACGACAGATCGGGTCGTGGCAGGCCGGCGACGCCGAGGCCGCCTACGCGCACTTCGGGCGCCGCTTCGACGATCTACACACCGAGGTGGTGCTCCTCGAGCGTCGGTTGGCGTCGGGCTCGGGCGACGCCCGCAAAATCCGCACGGCGGCGGTGGCCCTGGCCGAAGGTCTGCCCGAGGCTCACGTGCTCGGCGATGTCGATTCGTTGGCCGAGCGACTCGCCGCGATCGTCACCCAGGCCGACAGCGCCTCGCAGGAGGAGAAGGCCAGGCGCGAGGAGTTCCGCGCCCAGCAGACGGCCCGCAAGGAGGCTCTCGCCGTCGAGGCCGAGGAGCTGGCCACCACCGCGACGCAGTGGAAGGCCGCCGGTGATCGGTTGCGCGCCATCCTCGATGAGTGGAAGACGATCAGCGGCGTCGACCGCAAGACAGACGACGCGCTGTGGAAGCGGTATTCGACGGCGCGCGAGACGTTCAACCGGCGCCGCGGCTCCCACTTCGCCGAGCTGGACCGCGAACGTGCCGGCGCCCGGCAGGCGAAGGAAGCGCTGTGCGTGCGGGCCGAGGAACTCTGCGACTCGACCGACTGGGGAGCCACTTCTGCGACGTTCCGGGAACTGCTGACCGAGTGGAAGGCGGCGGGCCGGGCCGCCAAGGACGTCGACGACGCGCTGTGGCAGCGGTTCAAGGGCGCCCAGGACAAGTTCTTCTCCGCGCGCAACGCCGCCACCGCCGAGCGCGACGCCGAGTTCACGGCCAACGCTGACGCCAAGGAGAAGCTGCTCGCCGAGGCCGAGCGCATCGACCCGTCCGACCGCGACGCCGCCCGCGCGGCGCTGCGGGCGATCGGCGACAAATGGGACGCCATCGGCAAGGTGCCGCGGGAGCGCGCTCCTGAGCTGGAGCGGCGCATGCGCGCGGTGGAGAAGAAGATTCGCGACGCCCCGACCGGCGGTGTGGACCCGGAAGCGCAGGCGCGGGCCGACCAGTTCCGGGAGCGGGCCGAGCAGTTCGAACGCCAGGCCGAGAAGGCCGAGGCGGCCGGTCGGACCAAGGACGCCGAGCAGGCGCGCGCCAGCGCGCAGCAGTGGCGCGAGTGGGCCGACGCGGCGGCCGAGGCGCTCGGGAAGAGGCGCTAGCCGGCCGGCTTGTCGTCCTCGCCGGGGGTGTCGCCGAAGCTGTCGAGCAGGCTCTTGCTCTCCCGCTCGGCGAGCAGCCGGCGGCGGTGCTCCTCGGTCGCCAGCTGCAGCGCGCTGCGCGCCGCGACCACGCGGGCCCAGTGGTAGGCCAGCAGGATCACCGCGAACCACGCCACCAGCAGGCCGATGCCGGGCCCTGGGTAGGGCGAGGCCGCGGTCTGGCGCGACCACACCGCCAGCAGCCCGAGGAACGACGCCACCGTGCAGCCGGCGAGCGCGATCCACGCCAGCGCCCAGCGCCGAGTAAGCAACGCGAGGATCGAGAAGCCCGCGCCGAACACCACGGACAGCCAGGCGAACACCTTGTGTGGCAACGCGATGGCGCTGGCATGCGCGGCGTCGGAGCCCGCCAGCACGTCCAGACCGCGCGCGTCTCCGGCGTGCGGCAACGCGAGCGTGGCCAGCAGCGCGAACACGAAGATCGCGATGGCCAGCGCTCGGGGCCCCGGATCGATCTCCCGGGCGATGCGGCGCTCGGCCTCCTCGAGATCTTCGCGGAGGTGGTCGAAATCGTCGGGACGGCCGGTCATCGGGAGCATCCCGCGGCGGCCGGAGCGGTCTGAGCGGGCACACCGATGCCGGGCATGCCGAGGCCGGTCCCGGTGCGGGGTCGCTGCCCGCTCTCGTGTGCGTCACCGGCGCGTGTGCGCCGGTGCGAGATCAGGGTCGCGTCGGCGATCAGGTGGTGCGGCGCGGCGCCGGTGACCGTGGTGACGACGACGTCGCCGGGCCGGATGGCCGCAGCGTGGGGCCCCGGCGCGAAGTGCACGAGACGGCCGTCGCGCGCGCGGCCCGACATGCGGGCGGTGGCGGTGTCCTTGCGGCCCTCGCCCGTCGCGACGAGCAATTCGACGGTCCGGCCGATCTGTGCGGCGTTCTCCTCCAGCGAGATGGTCTCCTGCAGCTCGATCAGACGCTGATAGCGTTGCGAGACAACCTCTTTGGCCACCTGACCGGGCAGGTCGGCGGCGGGCGTGCCGGGTCGCTTGCTGTACTGGAACGTGAAGGCACTGGCGAAGCGTGCGGCGGCGACCACGTCGAGTGTGGCCTGGAAGTCCTCCTCGGTCTCCCCGGGGAAGCCGACGATGATGTCGGTCGTGATCGCAGCGTGCGGGATCGCCGCACGCACCCGGTCGATGATGCCGAGGTACTTCTCGGCGCGGTAGGAACGCCGCATCGCCTTCAGCACACGGTCGGAGCCGGACTGCAGCGGCATGTGCAGCGTCGGGCAGATATTCGGGGTCTCTGCCATCACCTCGATGACGTCGTCGGTGAATTCGGCCGGGTGGGGCGAGGTGAAGCGCACCCGCTCCAGCCCGTCGATCTGCCCACAGGCGCGCAGCAGCTTGGCGAACGCGCCGCGGTCACGCGGTTGCTCCAGGTCGGCGAACGAGACGCCATAGGCATTGACGTTCTGGCCGAGCAGCGTGATCTCCAGCACGCCCTGGTCGACCAGCGACTGCACCTCGGCCAGCACGTCCCCGGGCCTGCGGTCGACCTCTTTGCCGCGCAGCGAGGGCACGATGCAGAACGTGCACGTGTTGTTGCAGCCGATCGAGATGGATACCCAGCTCGACACCTTCGAAGCACGGGCGACCGGCAGCTGACTGGGGAAATAGTCCAGCTTGTCGGCCACTTCGACCTGGCAGGTCCCCGCCATGCGGGCCTGATCCAGCAGGCGCGGCAGCGAGCCGATGTTCTTCGTGCCGAACACCGCATCCACCCACGGCGCCTTCTGTGCGATCCTCTTGCGGTCAAGCTGGGCCATGCATCCGCCGATCGCGATCTGCATGTTCGGATGCGTGCGCTTGAGGTCCGCCCACAGGCCGATGGTGCCGTACATGCGTTCCGCGGCGTTCTCCCGCACCGCGCACGTGTTCATGACGATCAGGTCGACGTCCTTGTCCGCCGCCTGTTCCTCGGTCGCCGGGATGTATCCGTCATCTTCGAGCACACCGGCGATTCGCTCGGAATCATGCACGTTCATCTGGCATCCCAGCGTGTGCACGTAAAATACGCCCTTGCCGCGCCCCGTTGTGGCGCCAAGGGTCGGGTCCGTCAATGTGGAGGTGCGCTCCGACTCGGTCATCATGTCTTCGTTCATAGTCAACCATCGTAACGATTGCCCAAGCCAGCACCAGCGTGCTGCGATTTTTCAGTTCCTCCGCAAGAGTTCGGCTATGATAGTGAACCGTGATACTTGACCGACAAAGCCGCATCAACACGAATGACCTGAAAACCCGACTCGATGCCGCGGGCATGGACCGGGGGTCTTTTTCACCGGAAGAACTCACCGAATTCGTGAATCTCATGCAAGTCTACGAAGGCGCGATGTATGAGATAAGCACCAAACTGGAGATCCTTGATTCGGAGTTCCAGGTGCGGTTCTCGCATGATCCCATCCATCACATGGAACGCCGTCTCAAGTCGGTGAACTCGATCCTCGGCAAGCTCAAGCGCAAGACGCTGCCGGTGACCGTGTCGTCGATCAAGGACAACCTGTTCGATGTGGCAGGCATCCGCGTGATCTGCAACTACCGCGACGACGTGTACTCCGTGTCGAACTATCTGTCGGCGCAGAACGACATCTCCGTGCTGCGGGTCAAGGACTACATCAAGAACCCCAAACAGAACGGCTATCGGTCGCTGCACGTCATCTATGCGGTGCCCGTGTTCCTCTCATCCGGCGCCCACTACACCCCGGTGGAGGTCCAGTTCCGCACCATCGCGATGGATTACTGGGCGAGTCTGGAGCACGCCCTGCGCTACAAGACCGATCTGCCGGACGCAAAGCTCGCCGAGCACTCGCAGACGCTGCTTGCTTGCGCGCGGAGCCTGCAGAACATCGAGACCCAGATGCAGAACATCCACCGCGACATCAACGGCGCGCCGCAGGTCGAGGAGACACCGAAAGCCGACTAAGCTGGTCGAATCGGCCCCCGTCACGCATCCTCCGCCCTCGCTGACGGGAACGGATCCGTCTGACGGCCGATCAGCGGGATTCTGTCTTTCTTGTTTTCCGGTCGCATTCCCCGATCGCGTTCACTGATCCCGTTTTCCGGTCTTGTTCACCGCCAATCGTCTGCGGCCGACACCGGGCGTCTGCGCGAGCACGATACCCGCGAAGATCAGCGCACAGCCGAGGTATCCGCGTACCGTCATCGTCTCGCCCAACAGCAATGCGCCGCCGATGACCGAGAACACCGATTCCAGCGACATGATGAGCGATGCGCGGGTCGGCGGCACCCACTGTTGGCCTACAGCCTGCAACGTGTAGGCGACGCCGATTGACCCGATTCCCGCATACAGCACGGCGATCCACGCCTGCCCTGCCCCGTTCCAGTCCATGGAGCCTTCGATCAGCGTGCCGGCCCAGCTGAGTGCCGCGGTCGTCACGAATTGGATGAATGACAGTGTCAG
>JAEXZY010000015.1 GCA_023404955.1 Actinomycetes bacterium | reverse complement strand
TGGCTGAGCCGATGCTCAGCCAGGCCCGGGTCCTGCCGCGGGGAAACGCAAGGCGCACAGAGCATTGGCAGCTAGTCGGCCGATCTCGATCCGCGTGACTCGGCCATCTGTGACCGTGACGGCGATGACGGCGAGCAGGTGACCGCCGGGTGCGATGACGCGAGCGGATCGACCGTCGACGAGCATCGGTGCACTGGCTGTGATTCGATCTGCGAACAGCTTCGTCTCCTCGGCGATCGCACGAGCGCCCGCGACGCGCACGGGCGTTCCAGGGGCGACGAGGCCGGGCTCGACAACGCGCACACAGTCGTCGCTCATCAGCGAGACCATCCTGTCAATGTCGCCGCCGGCGGCCGCGGCGAGGAATGCATCGACGACAGCATCGTCGGTGACGGCTGACGGCACCGAGTCGGCTCCCTCGATTCTCCGCCGTGCCCGGCTTGCGAGTTGCTTCGCATTGTCAGGACTGGTGTCGAGGCTCTCCGCCACCTCCCGGAACGGCACTCCGAAAAGGTCGTGCAACACGTAGGCGACCCGCTGATCCGCGGTCAGCCTGCCGAGGAGCACCATCACGGCACGGGAGACGGTCTCGCGCTGGAGATAGGCCTCGTCCGCGGCCACGACATGGGCGGGAAGCGTGTCCGCGAGCAGGGGCTCTTCACTGCGACGTGTCCGAACGCGGAGCATGTCGATGCACACGCGGCTGACGAGGGTCGTGAGCCAGGCGATCGGATCCCGCACCTGTCGCTCGTCTGTCGCGGAGGCTTTGATCCAGGTGCTCTGCACGGCATCTTCGGCATCGTGGATCGAGCCGAGGAGGCGGAAAGCCACTGCCGTCAGATGCGGGCGTGCCGTTTCGAAGGCCGACGTCGACACCACTGTTGTCACCTTTCCGGGTCCAGGAACGTCAGGACTGAAGAGACGACCGATCTCATGTCCGACACGTCCACCCAAGAGGAGACATCCGCCGATGAGCGTACCGAGGAATCGACATCGCCCCCAGGTCACGGACAGGCCTCACGCATGACGACCGCTCTGCTCGTCGCCACCATCGCTTCCGTTGCCGCGAACGCAGCGATCGCGGTTGCCGACTATGCGAGGGCTGGGTTCGTGCTGAAGAACTCCGCGGAAGTGCACGTCCCCGCCAGGGCCTTGCCCTGGCTGGCCTCCTTGAAGCTGGCGGGGGCCGCCGGGCTCATCGTCGGGTTGACGACCGCGCCATGGTTGGGCGTCGGCGCAGGCGCCGGCTTGGTCGCGTTCTTCGTCGGCGCCGTCGTCGCTCACGTTCGGGCCAGAGTGTTCTACAACCTCGGCTTTCCAGCGTTCTATCTGCTGCTCGCCGCGGCATCGCTCGCCTACATGATCGAGCTGGCTGCTGGGGGATGAGTCGGGAGCCGTCGTGCGCCTAGCCGGCTTTTCCCTCGTTTTCGGCGAGTGCCCCGGCGACCAGGTCGGTCGCGACCTGGATCAATGGCACGTTGGAATCTTGGGAGAGCTTGCGCAGCACCTCGAAGGCCTGCACCGCGTTCACGCGGTAGCGCTCCATGATCATGCCTTTGGCCTGGCCGATCATGTCGCGGCTCGACAGCGCACGCTTGAATTGGTCCTCCCGGCGGGCCGAGTTCCAGGCCACCGAGGAGTGCGCAGCGAAGATCATCCCCATCGTCCGTGACTCTGAGGTGAACACGTTCGGCTGTTCGGAGTAGACGTTCAGCGCTCCGAGGGTTTCGCCGGCAATGAAGAGCTGGAACGCCATGATCGACCGGATCGGAGTCTCGGCGAGTGCATCCCGCCGATAGTTCGGGAACCGCGTCTCGGTTTCGAGGTCGGGCACGTGGACGGTCTGCTCGTCCCAGGCCGCCGTCAGGCACGGTCCCTCCTGGTACCGCTGCTGGATCTTGTCGAGCAGGAGCGGCCAGTGTGACGTCGCCGCCGGAGTTTCGATCTGGCGGGCGTTGCGGGTCAGCGTGATGCCGGCGTACTGCGCGCCGGGGATCTCAGCGGCCGCATGTTCTGCCAGTTCGGCGACCACGGTGTCGGCATCGGCATCCGATCTGTTGTGCAGACCGCGCACCACTTCCGCCACGCGCAGATGCGTCGCATCCACGTCAGTCTCAGCTTCCACCGCCACCGTCCAAACTCTCGCGTCAATTCGGCACATCAATCTACCGCTGACCACGGGAAATCACCTGGGCATGGCGCTGCCAGTTCCGTGACGATCTGTCGCGGTCGGTTCAGAGCGCCCTGAGGTACCGGTTGGCGATGACTTTCTGCATGAGCGAAGTCACCGGAGTTCCCAGCCTGCTCCACCACGTCGCGGGCTGGGAGAACGCGGCGACCTCGGCGATCACCTGGTCTGTCGCGCTGTCGTAGCGCACCAGGAACAGTTCTTCGCCGCGGACCGCGTGACCGGGCAGCGTGCCGTAGGCGAAGCCGCGTCGGTCCGGTTCGTCGATGACGTAGACCACCCGGCACGGCGCGGACACCGGGCCGAGTCGGCCGAGGACGTCGGTGCCTTCTCGGGCTGTCGGCGTCGTCGATTCGACGCGCAACCCCGCCCCGCGCAGCATGCCGAAACGCATGCCTGCTGCGGCTGCGTCTTCGAATCGTGCACGGCCGCGGCCGATGACCGATGTTCTGCGCAGGAAGCGGTATCCCGGTGGTGGGGTTCCGGAGGTGGCGCCCACGTCGGGGTAGGTCAGCGGCAGACCCGCCAGATCGCTCAACTTCACCAGTCGAGCTTCGCATCGCGGGCGTACCGTCGGTGCGATGACCACGACGACGCTGACTCTGGGCAACGATCTGACCGTCAACCGCCTGGCCTTCGGGGCGATGCGACTCACCGGCAAGGGAGTGTGGGGTCCGCCTGCCGACCGCGACGAATGTCTGCGCGTGCTGCGCCGCGCCGTCGAACTCGGGGTCAACTTCATCGACACCGCGGACTCGTACGGCCCGTACATCTCCGAGGAGCTGATCCGCGAGGCGCTACACCCCTACGACGGGGTGGTCATCGCCACCAAGGCGGGGCTGCTACGCACCGGTCCCGATCAGTGGTCGCCGCTCGGCTACCCGGACTATCTGCGGCAGGAGTGCGAGATGAGCCTGCGCCGCCTCGGCGTGGACACCATCGACCTGTTCCAGCTACACCGCATCGACGACAAGTTCCCCGCCGAGGACCAGGTGGGCGAACTGCTGAAGCTGCAGCAGGAGGGCAAGATCCGCCACATCGGGCTGTCGGAGATCAACGTCGACCAGCTCGAGGCCGCGCAGAAGGTGGCGCCGATCGTCTCGGTGCAGAACATGTACAACCTGACGACGCGGGGCGCCGAACCCCTCCTCGACGCCTGTGAAGCCCAAGGTGTCGCCTTCATCCCCTGGTTTCCGCTGGCAGCCGGGCCACTGGCAGCCGCCGACGGACCGCTTCAGCGCATCGCCGCCGAACACGGCTCGACGGCCTCGCAGCTGGCGCTGGCATGGCTGCTCAAGCGCTCGCCGGTCATGCTGCCCATCCCGGGGACGTCGAAGGTGGCCCACCTCGAGGAAAACGTGGCGGCGGGACAGATCGAGCTCAGCGACGACGAATTCGAGACGCTGAGCAAAGCCGGTGCCGCTCAGAGCTGAGACAACCAATACGGTGAGCGGATGAGCGCCACCGAGTCCGTCGACGTCCCAGCCGGGGGCGGCTTCAACCCGCCGCAACCCACGACCAAGGGCGGTCCCGACTACGGGCGGTTCGTCCAGGCGGTGCGGGACCTCCAGGACCACGCCCGCGCCGCCGATGCGCCCGATGACATCGTCACTGCTGCCGCCGACCTGATCCAGCAGGCGTCCGACCTGCTCGCACCGTTCGACGCCGACGAGTGGGCGTCACCGTCGGGGCGACGGATGGACCTGCCCAACCGCGGAAACATCCTGAACATCCCGGTCGAGTTGCACGTCACCGACGACAACCGTATCGGCGGCACCGCCCGGTTCGCCCGCTATCACCTCGGCCGTAACCGCGCCGCGCACGGCGGCACCATTGCCCACCTGTTCGACTCGCTGCTCGGCTTCACCGCCGCCAAACTCGGGCGAAGCCGGGCCCAACGTACGGCCTTCCTGCACGTCGACTACCGCAAGATCGTGCCGGTCGAGACGGTGTTGCAGGTCGACGCCGGCATCGACGACATCGTGGATCGCAAGATCTTCGTCTCCGGTCGTCTGCTGGACGGCGAGCACGTCCTCGCCGAGGCTCATTCGTTGTTCGTCAAGCTCAAGCCGGGGCAGCCATGACCGAAGACGACGACAAGCGCAACGCGCTCACCCGCCGCTGGGCACGCTGGCGTGACCGACTGCGGGAACGGCCCGCGGCTGATCTGACGTATCGCATCGTGGTCGGCGTGGTCGGCATGGCCGTGTTCGCGATCGGCATCGTCGCCATCCCGTACCCCGGCCCGGGCTGGGCGATCGTGTTCATCGGCCTGGGCATTCTGGCCACCGAGTTCGACTGGGCCCGCCGTCTGCTGGCCTGGGTGCGAGAACGCTACGACCGGGTCATGGACTGGTTCAAACGCCAGGGCTTGTGGGTGAAGATCTTGGGAGTGGTCTTCACCGCCGCGGTCGTGGTGGGCACGCTCTGGCTGCTCGGCGCGCTCAAGTTCGCCGCCGGATTGGTCGGCTTCGAGCGTCCCTGGTTGCAAAGCCCTATTGGTATCGGGTCCTGACGTCCCGCACCGATAGCATGGTCGCGGTCGCCGCGCCCCGTTCGGTCGACCTCGCCGCAGAACAGCACCGACGTTGGGAGAACCCCTCATGACCGCGCCCGCTCGCCCCGCACCAGCAGCCCCGATCCGGGTCGCTGCCGGGACGACCGCAGCGCAGGCGGTGCGCGATGCCGGGTTGCCGTCCCGTGGCGCACCCGACGCCGTCGTCGTGGTCCGTGACGCCGACGGGCGGCTGCGCGACCTGTCCTGGGTCCCCGACGTCGACGCCGACGTCGTCCCGGTGGCGGCCGACACCGACGACGGGCGCAGCGTGATCCGGCACTCGGCCGCCCACGTGCTGGCCCAGGCGGTGCAAGACCTGTTCCCCGACGCCAAGCTCGGTATCGGTCCGCCGATCACCGACGGCTTCTACTACGACTTCGACGTGGCCGAGCCGTTCACGCCCGAACACCTCGAGGCGCTCGAGAAGAAGATGCGCAAGATCGTCAAAGACGGTCAGCTCTTCGAGCGCCGCGTCTACGAGTCCAAAGAGCAGGCCCGCGCGGAGCTGGCCGGCGAGCCGTACAAGCTCGAGTTGATCGACGACAAGTCCGGCGCCGACGACCCCGAGGTGATGGAGGTCGGCGGCGACGAGCTGACGGCCTACGACAACCTCAATCCCCGCACCCGCGAGCGTGTCTGGGGCGACCTGTGCCGCGGTCCGCACATTCCGACCACGCGCTACATCCCGGCGTTCAAGCTGACCCGCAGCTCGGCGGCGTACTGGCGCGGCGATCAGGCCAACGCCAGCCTCCAGCGCATCTACGGCACCGCGTGGGAGTCGCAGGAAGCGCTCGACCGGCACCTCGAGCTGATCGAAGAGGCCCAGCGCCGCGACCACCGCAAGCTCGGCGTCGAGCTGGATCTGTTCAGCTTCCCCGACGAATTGGGTTCCGGCCTGCCGGTTTTCCACCCCAAGGGCGGCATCGTGCGGCGCGAGCTGGAGGAGTATTCGCGTCGCAAACACATCGAGGCCGGCTACGAATTCGTCAACACCCCGCACATCACCAAGGAACAGCTCTACATCACCTCCGGTCACCTGGAGTGGTACGCCGACGGCATGTTCCCGCCGATGCACATCGATGCCGAGTTCAACGAGGACGGCACGGTCCGCAAGCCGGGTCAGGACTACTACCTCAAGCCGATGAACTGCCCGATGCACCACCTGATCTATCGGTCGCGAGGGCGGTCGTACCGCGAACTTCCGTTGCGACTCTTCGAATTCGGCAGCGTCTACCGTTACGAGAAGTCCGGCGTGATCCACGGGCTGACCCGTGTGCGGGGGATGACGCAGGACGATGCGCACATCTACTGCACCCGCGAAGAGATGCGCGACGAGCTGGCCCGGCTGCTGCAGTTCGTCCTCGAACTGCTCGGCGATTACGGTCTCGACGATTTCTACCTGGAGCTGTCCACCAAAGACCCGGACAAGTTCGTCGGCTCCGACGAGATCTGGGAGGAGGCCACCGAGACCCTACGTGAGGTGGCGGAATCCTCAGGGCTGGAACTGGTTCCCGATCCCGGTGGCGCCGCGTTCTATGGCCCGAAGATCTCGGTGCAGGTGCGCGACGCGCTGGGTCGCAGCTGGCAGATGTCGACGATCCAGCTCGATTTCAACATGCCGGATCGGTTCGAGCTCGAGTACACCGCCGCCGACGGCACCCGTAAGCGTCCGGTGCTGATCCACCGCGCTTTGTTCGGCTCGATCGAACGCTTCTTCGGCATCCTCACCGAGCATTACGCCGGTGCGTTCCCGGCGTGGCTGGCGCCGGTGCAGGTGGTGGGTATCCCGGTCGCCGAGGGGCACGTCGACTATCTGCTCGAGGTGGCGGCGGAGCTGAAGAAGCACGGCATTCGGGCCGAGGTGGACACCAGCGACGACCGGATGGCCAAGAAGATCGTCAACCACACCAACCAGCGGGTGCCGTTCATGCTGCTCGCGGGCGACCGCGATGTCGAGGCCGGCGCGGTGAGCTTCCGGTTCGGCGATCGCACGCAGGTCAACGGTGTGGGCCGCGACGAAGCGGTCCATACCATCGTCGACTGGGTGAAGCGGCGCGAAAACGCTACTCCGACAGCAGATCTCATCACCGTCGGGGCGCAGGCAGGCGAGGGGTGACGTGGACTCGGACGACGCGATCGTAGACCGTGGGGTCGGCGAACCCGACCACCTGCAACGGTTGTGGACGCCCCACCGGATGAACTACATCGTCGACGCCGTCAAGCCCGGATCGGCGGCGTCCTCCGAGCCGTTCACCGACATCCCCACCATGTCCGACGAGGACGGGCTCGTCGTCGCGCGCGGTGAACTGGTCTACGCGGTGCTCAACCTCTACCCGTACAACCCGGGGCACCTGATGGTGGTGCCCTATCGGCGGGTGGCGGAGCTGGAGAATCTCACCGTCGACGAGAGCACCGAGCTGATGGCGTTCACGCAGAAGGCGATCCGGGTGATGAAGGCGGTGTCGCGGCCACACGGCTTCAACGTCGGACTCAACCTCGGCACGTCGGCGGGCGGCTCGCTGTCGGAGCACCTGCACATGCACGTGGTGCCCCGCTGGGGTGGTGACGCGAATTTCATCACCGTCATCGGCGATTCGAAGGTCATCCCGCAGTTGCTGCGCGACACCCGCCAGCTGCTGGCTCGTGAGTGGGACCGTCAGCAGTGAGCGATTTCTACCTGATGACACGGGCGGCGTACGCCAAGCTGTCGCGGCCCGCGGCCAAAGGTGCACTGCGATTGGGGCTCACCCCCGACAGTGTGACGATCCTCGGCACCGCCGGCTCGGTGCTCGCTGCGCTGACGCTGTTCCCGATGGGGCAGCTGTGGTGGGGTGCGTTCACCGTCTTCGTGTTCGTCCTCGCCGACATGCTCGACGGGGCGATGGCCCGTGAGCGCGGGGGTGGCAGCCGCTTCGGTGCGGTCCTCGACGCGACGTGTGACCGCATCAGCGACGGCGCGATCTTCTGCGGTCTTCTCTGGTGGGCGGCGTTCGGACTGCACAGCACCGGACTCGTCGTGGCGACCATGATCTGTCTGGTGTCGTCCCAGGTGATCTCGTACATCAAGGCGCGGGCGGAGGCCAGCGGCCTCACCGGCAACGGCGGGCTGATCGAGCGGCCGGAGCGGCTCGTGATCGTGCTGACCGGTGCTGGGCTGTCGGGTCTGTCGTTCCTGCCGCTGTCCTGGTTGCTGCCGGTGGCGATGTGGGTGCTCGCGGTGACCAGTGTGCTGACCGTCGGGCAGCGGCTGCACAGCGTGCGGGTCTCGCCGGGGGCGATGGATCCGTTGCCCAACACCACCGCCGAGAAGCCCGAGCCCACCGACCCATGATGATCCCGTTCGGTGACCACCTCAGTGACCTGGGTTATGCGGCGGGCTGGCGACTGGTGCGGGCCGCGCCGGAGATCGTGGCCCGCAATGCTTTTGGTGCGGGCGCCCGTTACGCCGCGCGCGGCGGCGGGCCGGAGCAGCTGCGCAAGAACCTGGCCCGGGTCGTCGGCACCGCGCCGCAGGACGTATCCGATGAGCTGATGCGCGCGTCACTGGAGTCCTATGCCCGGTACTGGCGGGAGGCCTTCCGGCTGCCGTCGATGGACCACGACGAGTTGGGGCGCCAATTGGACGTCCTCGACATCGACATGGCGTTCGATGCGCTGAAGGAGAGGGGGCGCGGTGCCGTTCTCGCGTTGCCGCACAGTGGCAACTGGGACATGGCAGGGGTGTGGCTCGCGCAGAACTTCGGCACCTTCGCCACTGTCGCCGAACGCCTAAAACCGGAATCGCTGTACAACCGCTTCCTCGCCTACCGGGAGAGCTTGGGATTCACGGTGATCCCGTCGTCGGGCGGGGAGCGTCCCCCGTTCGACGTGCTGTCGGACTGGCTCACCGACAACGGCATCGTGTGTCTGATGTCTGATCGCGACCTGAGCCGGCGTGGTGTGCAGGTGGACTTCTTCGGCGAGCCGACGCGGCTGCCCGCCGGCCCGGCGAAACTCGCGCTGACCACCGGGGCGGCGCTGTTCCCGGCGCACTGCTGGTTCGACGGCGACGGGTGGGGGACCAAGATCTACCCCGAGATCGACACCTCGTCCGGCGATGTCACCGTCATCACCCAGGCGTTGGCCGACCGTTTCGCCGATAACATCGCCACCTATCCCGCCGACTGGCACATGATGCAACCGCAGTGGCTGGCCGACCTGTCCGAGGAGCGCAGGGCGAGGCTGGAGGCAGGCTGATGCGCATCGGGATGGTCTGCCCGTACAGCTTCGACGTGCCCGGCGGCGTGCAGTCGCACATCTTGCAGCTCGCCGAGGTGATGCACGCGGCCGGCCACGAGGTCAGCGTGCTCGCACCGGCCTCGCCCTACGCCGACACATCGCTGCCCGACTACGTGGTTTCCGGCGGCAAGGCCGTTCCCATTCCGTACAACGGCTCGGTCGCACGGCTGAGATTCGGCCCGGCGACGCACCGCAAGGTCAAGAAATGGCTCCAGCAGGGCGATTTCGACGTCCTGCACCTGCACGAACCCAACGCGCCCAGCCTGTCGATGCTCGCCTTGAACATCGCCGAGGGCCCGATAGTGGCGACCTTCCACACGTCGACCACGAAGTCGCTGACGTTGTCGGTGTTCGAGCCGATCCTGCGGCCCATGCACGAGAAGATCGTCGGCCGCATCGCGGTCTCGGACCTGGCTCGCCGCTGGCAGATGGAGGCGCTGGGCAGCGACGCGGTGGAGATTCCCAACGGCGTCGACGTCGCCTCCTTCGCCACCGCGCCGATGCTCGACGGCTACCCCCGACCGGGCCGCTCGATCCTGTTCCTGGGCCGCTTCGACGAACCGCGCAAAGGCATGTCGGTGCTGATGGGTGCGCTTCCTGCCGTCGTCGACCGTTTCGGTGACATCGAGGTGCTCGTCGTGGGGCGCGGCGACGAGGCGGAACTGCGCGAGACGGCCGGTCCGCTGGCGCGGCATCTGCGATTCCTCGGTCAGGTCGACGACAAGCAGAAGGCCGCCGCCATGCGCAGCGCCGACGTGTACTGCGCGCCGAACACCGGTGGCGAGAGTTTCGGCATCGTGCTCGTAGAGGCGATGGCCGCAGGCACCGCCGTGGTGGCCAGTGACCTCGACGCATTCCGGCGCGTCCTCGACGACGGCCGCGGCGGCCGGCTGGTCGCGGTCGACGACGCCGACGATCTGGCCACGGGTCTGATCGAGGTGCTCACCGACGACGCGCGCCGCGCCCGCTACATCGAGTGCGCGGCCGAGCTCGTCCAGCGTTACGACTGGTCGGTGGTGGCACTGCAGATCATGCGGGTGTACGAGACGGTGGCCGGCTCCGGGGTGAAAGTACGGGTGGCCGGGTGATCACATGGGTGACCGCCGTGGTGATCGCCCTGGTGGTCGCCGCGGTGGCGCTGATCGCGCTGTGGGCCTATCAGACCGCCCACCGCCTCGATCGCCTGCACGTGCGCTACGACCTGTCCTGGCAGGCGCTCGACGGCGCGTTGGCGCGGCGAGCGGTGGTCGCGCGCGCAGTCGCGGTCGACGCGTACGGGGTAGGACCGGACGGGAAACGGCTGGCCGCGCTGGCCGACGCCGCCGAGCGGGCCCCGAGATCGGCGCGCGAGGCCGCGGAGAACGAGCTGTCGGCGGCGTTGGCCCGGGTCGATCCCGCCTCCTTGCCGCGCGCCCTGGTGGCCGAACTGGCCGACGCCGAAGCACGGGTGCTGTTGGCGCGGCGGTTCCACAACGACGCCGTCCGCGACACCTTGGCTCTGCGGGAGCGTCCGGCGGTGCGGGCGCTGCGGCTGGGGGGCACCGCGGCTATGCCCGGATACTTCGAGATCTCTGAGGGCGGGGAGGTGTCGACGCGCGAGGCCGCACCACCGACCCCGCGCACGTCGGCGCGGGTGCTGCTGCTCGACGACGACGGCGCGGTGCTGCTGCTCTGCGGATCGGATCCGCAAAGCGTGGCCGAGCCCGCACCGCGCTGGTGGTTCACGATCGGCGGCGCCGCGCAGGCGGGGGAGTCGCTGGCCCAGACGGCCGCCCGGGAACTCGAGGAGGAAACCGGTCTGCGGGTGCGGGCCGAGGACATGATCGGACCGGTGTGGCGTCGCGATGCGACCATCGAGTTCAACGGCGGGGTGTTCCGCAGCGAGGAGATGTACTTCGTCCATCGCACCGCGCGGTTCGAGCCGTCCGACGGCGGCCGGTCACGGCTGGAGCGGACCTACATTCACGGTCACCGGTGGTGCGATGCGACAATCATCGCCGAACTGGTTGCCGACGGCCAGGCGGTGTACCCGCGGCAGCTCGCCGATCTGCTCGACGAGGCGAACGCGCTGGCCGACCGATCCGACACGGCCGCCCGGGAGCCCGTACGCCCTATCCGCTGACCTGCGGATCGAATTGGTTTGCCGCCGTATCTACACTGAATCGGTAGCGATTGAAGGAGTTGACAGTGGAAACCGAAGCTTTCGGCAGTCCTGCCCGCGGCACCGCGCGGGTGAAGCGCGGTATGGCGGAGATGCTCAAGGGCGGCGTGATCATGGACGTCGTCACCCCCGAACAGGCGCGGATCGCCGAAGGCGCCGGCGCGGTCGCGGTGATGGCACTGGAGCGGGTACCCGCCGACATCCGCGCCCAGGGAGGGGTGTCGCGGATGAGCGACCCCGACATGATCGAGGGCATCATCTCCGCGGTCACCATTCCGGTGATGGCCAAGGTCCGCATCGGTCACTTCGTCGAGGCGCAGATCCTGCAGAGCCTGGGCGTCGACTACATCGACGAATCGGAAGTCCTGACCCCGGCCGACTACGCCAACCACATCGACAAGTGGCGCTTCACGGTGCCCTTCGTGTGCGGGGCCACCAATCTCGGTGAGGCGCTGCGACGCATCACCGAAGGTGCGGCGATGATCCGCTCGAAGGGGGAGGCGGGCACCGGTGACGTGTCTAACGCCACCACCCACATGCGCAAGATCGGCGGCGAGATCCGTCGGCTCACGTCGTTGTCTGAAGACGAATTGTTCGTGGCTGCAAAGGAATTGCAGGCACCCTACGATCTGGTGGTCGAGGTCGCGCAGGCCGGCAAGCTGCCGGTGACGCTGTTCACCGCCGGCGGCATCGCCACGCCGGCCGACGCGGCGATGATGATGCAGCTGGGCGCCGAGGGCGTGTTCGTGGGCTCGGGCATCTTCAAGTCCGGCAACCCCGCCGAGCGGGCCGCCGCGATCGTCAAGGCGACCACGTTCTACGACGATCCCGACGTGCTGGCCAAGGTGTCGCGCGGGTTGGGTGAGGCGATGGTCGGCATCAACGTCGACGACATCCCGGTGCCTCATCGGCTCGCTGAACGCGGCTGGTAAAAACCAGACCGTGGCGATCGAAGAAATCCTGGATCTGGAGCAGATCGAGGTCAACATCTACCGCGGTGGCGTGTTCAGCCCGGAGTCGGGATTCCTGCAGCGCACCTTCGGCGGGCATGTCGCCGGCCAGTCCCTGGTGTCGGCGGTGCGCACCGTCGACCCCAAGTACCAGGTGCACTCGCTGCACGGTTACTTCCTGCGCGCCGGTGACGCACGGTCACCCACGGTGTACACCGTCGAGCGGCTGCGCGACGGCGGCTCGTTCGTCACCCGCCGGGTGGCCGCGATCCAGCACGGGGAGACCATCTTCTCGATGTCGGCGTCCTTCCAGACCGACCAGAGCGGCATCGAGCACCAGGACGCGATGCCGACCGCCCCGCCGCCGGACAACATGGTCGACTTCAAGTCGGCGAGCAAGGTGTTCGATGACGCCAGCTTCCGGCAATTCGACGAGTGGGACGTGCGGATTGTTCCCCGCGATCAGCTGACGTTGTTGCCGGGCAAGGCTTCTCAGCAGCAGGTGTGGTTCCGGCATCGGGACCCGCTGCCCGATGATTCAGTACTCCACATCTGCGCCCTTGCCTACATGAGCGATTTGACGCTGCTCGGGTCGGCCCAGGTGAACTACCCCGACGAGCGCCAGCATCTTCAGGTCGCTTCGCTCGATCACGCGATGTGGTTCATGCGCCCGTTCCGCGCCGATGAGTGGCTGCTGTACGACCAGTCCTCGCCGTCGGCGTGCGGCGGACGGTCGTTGACCCAGGGCAAGATCTTCAACCAGTACGGCGAGATGGTGGCCGCGGTGATGCAGGAGGGCCTGACCCGGTATCCGCGCGATTTCTCCCGCGCGACGACGTGAGCGCGCCCCGGGTCGGGGTGCTGGCGCTGCAGGGGGACACCCGCGAACACCTCGCGGCGCTGCGCGAAGCCGGGGCCGACGCGTGCACGGTGCGCCGGGAAGACGAGTTGGCCCGAGTGGACGGCCTGGTGATCCCTGGCGGCGAGTCGACGGCGATGAGTCACCTCCTGCGGGAGTTCGATCTGCTGGAGCCGTTGCGGGCCCGGCTGTCTGAGGGCATGCCGGCCTACGGATCGTGTGCCGGCATGATCCTGCTGGCGACCGAGATCGCCGACGCGGGCGTGCCCGGGCGGGAGGCGCTGCCACTGTCCGGCATCGATATGACCGTGCGCCGCAACGCCTTCGGCCGTCAGGTCGACTCGTTCGAAGAGGACATCGCGTTCGCGGGCCTGGACGGCACGATGCACGCGGTGTTCATCCGGGCGCCCTGGGTGGAGCGGGTCGGCGCCGAGGTGGAGGTGCTCGCCACCGCGGCGGGGCATCCGGTCGCGGTGCGCCAGGGTCGTACCCTCGCGACGGCGTTCCATCCCGAGGTCACGGGCGACCGACGGGTCCACAAACTGTTCGTCGACTCCCTCACCTAAGCCGACATCACGCCTGGGCCGGCAGCACGTGGTCGGCGACCTTGTCGGTGGACAGGCACAGCGAGCACACGAACGCGTCGTGCGTCTCGCACTTCGCCATGTCGGGCCGTTCGAAATCGTGATGGCACACATGGCATTTGAGGTGCTCGCCCGACGGGTTGCCCAGCTCGTCGTACATCGGCAGGTCGATACCGTCGTCGGTGCGGCGCAGGTAGTACTTCCCGCGGGTGGCGATGGCGAAGAGGGGCGGCAGCACCAGGCCCAGTCCGATCGCGACCAGCGGTGAGTAGGGCCGGATCGCCTCGCCCAGCCCGCCGAAGAACGCCAGGATCGACACCCCGGCCGCGATCAGCATCGACCCGAAGCCGACCGGGTTGATCGCATACAGCATGCCCCTTCGGAATTCGGGCGCCTGGGGCGAGATCTTCAGCAGGTATTTGTTGATCACGATGTCCGAGGCCACCACGACGACCCAGGCCATACCGCAGTTGGCGTAGAAGCCCAGGATGGTGTTGAGGAAGTCGAACATGTTGGCTTCCATCAGGATCAGTGCGATCAGCAGGTTGAAGCCGAGGAACACCAGCCGTCCGGGGTAGCGCTTGGTGACGCGGGTGAACGAATTCGTCCATGCCAGCGACCCGGAGTAGGCGTTCGTCACGTTGATCTTGATCTGGCTGATCACGACCAGGACGACGGCCAGCGTCATCGCCAGCCAGCCGGGCAGGAAGTTCTCGTAGATCTCGAGGAACTGGTGGACCGGCTGATTGGCCACGCCGGCGCTGTCGGCGACATTCGCGATCAGGTAGACCGCGAGGAAGAGGCCGACGATCTGCTTGATGGCGCCGAAGAAGACCCAGCCCGGGCCGGCGAGGATCATCCACGTCCACCAACTGCGGCTGTTCTCCGGCGTTTTCGGCGGCATGAAACGCAGGTAGTCGATCTGCTCGGCGATCTGCGCGATCAGCGACAGGCAGACGCCCGCGGCCAGCAGTGTGTAGCCGAGGTTGAAGCCTCCGTTGCCCTGCTCGCCCTGGTAGGCGAAGAACTGACTGACCGACTCGGGATGGCCGACCACGAGGTACACGAACGGCGCCACCATCAGGATGAGCCACAGCGGCGTCGTCCAGACCTGCAGTGTGGACAGCACTTTCATGCCGTAGATGACGAGCGGGAAGATGATCAGCGTCGAGACCGCGTAGCCGATCCACACCGGGATGCCGAGCCCCAGTTCCAGTCCCTGGGCCATGATCGACCCCTCGAGCGCGAAGAAGATAAAGGTGAACGTGGCCATGATGACGTTGGTGACCACGGAGCCGTAGTAGCCGAATCCGCTTCCGCGCGTGATGAGGTCGAGATCCATGTTGTAGCGTGCGGCGTAGTAGGCCAGCGGGAAGCCGGTCAGGAAGATCACGACGGCGAAGATGAGAATGCCCCACAGCGCGTTCGTCGTGCCGTAGGAGATGCCGATGTTGGCACCGATCGCGAAGTCGGCGAGGTAGGCGATACCGCCGAGTGCGGAGATGCCGACGACGCCCGTGGACCACTTGCGGTAGCTGCGCGGAGCGAAGCGCAGCGTGTAGTCCTCGAGGGTCTCTTTGGTGGCTGTCAGCCGGTCGAGGTCGGCATCGGGTGCGGCGGCGCGCACGTCATCGCCGATTTCCTGGGTCATTCGGCAAAACTAGAACTGCGCTGTTTCGCCGACGTTGCGCCCGTGTTAGCGAATGGGGAGCCCTGTGATCGCGCGGGCCATCACCAGGCGCTGGATCTCGCTGGTGCCCTCGAAGATCGTGAAGATCTTGGCGTCGCGGTGCATTCGCTCGACCGGGTATTCGCGGGTGTAGCCGTTGCCGCCGAGGATCTGGATCGCCTCGTCGGTGACGTAGACGGCGGTCTCGCTGGCCACCAGTTTGGCCATCGAGCCTTCGGCGGACTCGAAAGCCTTGCCGTTGCGGGCCATCCAGCCGGCGCGGTAGACCAACAGACGGGCGGCGTCGATGCGCGCCTTCATGTCGGCCAACTTGAATGCAACCGCCTGGAATTCGCCGATCTTGCGGCCGAACTGCTCGCGCTCGGTGGCGTAGTCGCGGGCGTACTCGTAGGCTGCGCGGGCCACGCCGACGGCCATCGCGCCGACGGTCGGGCGGGTGCGTTCGAAGGTCGCCATCGCGGCTTGGCCGGCGGCCTTCTTGCCCTCGCGCACCTTGGCGATGCGGGCGTCGAACTTCTCCTTGCCACCCACGATGAGCCGGCCCGGGATGCGGACGTCGTCGAGCACGACTTCGGCGGTGTGCGAGGCGCGGATGCCGTGCTTGAGGAACTTCTGGCCCTGGCTGAGCCCGGCGGTGCCGGGCGGGATGATGAACGACGCCTGCCCGCGCGTGCCGAGTTCCGGATGCACCGATGCGACGACGACGTGCACGTTGGCGATGCCGCCGTTGGTGGCCCACGTCTTGGTCCCGTTGAGCACCCACTCGTCGGTGGCCTCGTCGTAGCGGGCGCGGGTCAGAATCGAGCCGACGTCGGAGCCTGCGTTGGGTTCCGACGAGCAGAACGCCGCGACCTTGGGATCATCGACACTGCCGAACATCTGCGGCACCCATTCGCCGACCTGCTCGGGGGTACCGTTCGCGGCGACGGACGCCGCGGCCAGTCCGGTGCCGAGGATGGACAGCGCGATGCCGGCGTCACCCCAGAACAATTCCTCGAACGCGACGATCATGCCCAGCCCGCTCGGTTCGGCAGCTTGCTCGGCGAAGAACTCCACGGAGTAGAGACCGACCTTGGCGGCCTCTTGGATGATCGGCCACGGGGTTTCCTCGCGCTCGTCCCATTCCGCGGCGGCGGGGCGGACGACGTCATTGGCAAACTCGTGGACCCACTTCTGCACGTCGAGCAGGTCCGAGGACAACTCCAGGGAGAACGTCATGCAACAGCACCTTACTCCGGAGTAAGATCATCGACCAGAGGCTGTGTTCCAGCTAACACCGGGATGAGCAGCCGGGACGCGGAGTGCACCGTGTTGAGGCTGCTGGTGCCGACGCTGGCGTGCCGGAAGTTCATGATCGCCGGGGCCTGCGGGTTCTGGTCGTCGCTGGTGAGGACCAGTTCGAGGCGGTGGCCCGCCGCGAAGCGACGGGCGTTGGCCACCACCGGGATGCGGTATGCGACGACGTTTCCGACGGGGACGGCCACCGCCTGATCGCACGGCAACACCGGCGCTCCGTCTCGGCTGTGTGCCTCGTCGACGGTCCGCAAGCCGGCGCGCAACCATCCGGCCGTCACCTCGGTGGTGGCCCCGTCCGGCGCCACATCGCGAAGCGTGGCCAGCCAGGCGGTGTCGGTTGCGGTGGCCGAGGCGTGCAGTCGCAGCTCGATGTGGCCGACGACGTCGAGCGCTATCGGCAGGGGGTCGGTGCTCCAGCTCAGCAGGGCGGGCGGGTCGATCGGGCTGGACGCGGCGCGGTTCAGTCCGGTGCCCAGCGTCAGGTACTCGCGCGTGCCGGGTGTGCCCTCGTCCTCGGCGAGCGCACCGTCGGCACGCAGTGCGAACTCGCGGTAGTTCGCGGGCGGGGGCCAGCTGGCGCTGCTGCGCCATCCGTCGGCCCCCGGCAAGGCGTAGCGCACGGGCGGGCCGTCCATGACTCCGGTGTCGGCGCCTTTGAGCCAGTGGTCGTACCACGCGAGCGCTTCGGTGTGCAGGCTCTCCCACGGCCACGTCAGGCCGTAGCGGCCGAGCATCGCCATCCGGACGTTCGGGTTGTGCCGCAAGGCCTTCCAGGCGGTGAAGGTCGACGGCAGGTGCAGCGGCACGTTCTCCCAGTCGCAGCCGAGGTAGACGGGGATGTCGACGTCGCCGAGCAGCGGCAGCAGATTGCGTTCCTCCCACCACTCGTCGCGCAATGGGTGTCGGACCATCGTGTCGAGCCACAGGTCGTCCCACGGATGCGGGTTGTGCGGCAGTTTGAGCAGCTGGCGCATCATCGTGACGGCCGCCTCACCGTTCATCGTCGCGAACTTCCTGTGCACCTGAGGAAGGTTCAGGACGCGGCGCGCTATGGCGAGCGCCGGGTTGCGCCGCCAGAACGCATCGCTGCGCTCAGAGGTCAGTCCCATCATCGCCAGGAACGGCGTGATGAACGACGAACTCGCCAGCCCGTGATGAGAGGCCGCCTCGTAGAGGTCGGCGGTCGCGGCGACGGGAAAGATCGCGCGCAGGTGCGGCGGCCGTTCGACGGCGGCCTCGAGCTGGGTCATCGCGAAGTAGCTGATCCCGATCATGCCCACGTTGCCGTCGCACCACGGTTGCTCGGCCGCCCACTCGACCAGGTCGTACATGTCGCGTCGCTCCTGGGCGTCCATGAACCCGAAGACCCCGCCCGAGCCGCCGGTGCCGCGGACGTTGGCGATCACGTGGACGTAGCCGCGTGGCACCCAGAAGTCGGTCGCGCCCGCTTCGATGAATCCGGCCGGCGCGCCGAGGTCCTGCATCTGCCGGGGGTAGGGCGACGCGGCGATGAGCGCGGAAAAGCGGCCGTCCGCGCGTGGAAGGTGCACGTCGGCCAGCAGGTCGACGCCGTCGCGCAGTGCGACGCGCTGGTTGATCAGATGCCTGACGCCGAAGCGCGGCCGGCTCAGGTTGCGGTAGTCCCGCCCGGTGTCCTGCGGCCCGTTGAGCCGTCGTTCGGTCATAGTTTCACGGTATGGTGAAACTAGTCTCAACGCAACGTGAAATTCGTGCGTATGATGCTGACCGTGTCGACCGCCCCGGGACCGCGCGACGAACGCGGTGTACTGGCCGCGCGCATCCTGTCGGCCGCCCGGCAAGCGTTCGCCGACACCGGGTACGCCGGCACCACGATGCGGGCGATCGCGCGATCGGCTGATGTGGATCCGGCGCTGGTGTACCACTACTTCGGGTCCAAGGAGGCGCTGCTCGACGCCGCGACCGATCCTCCGCAGCGCTGGCTGGAGAGCGTGGCCGCGACCTGGGCGACGCCGGTCGAGCAGTTGGGGGAGGCGCTGATCCGACTGATGCTGGGGGCCTGGGCCGATGACGAGATCGGCCCCGTCCTGCGCGCGATCCTGCAGACGGCGGCGCACGAGGCCGGCACCCGCGAGAAGTTGCGCCGCGTCGTGGAGAGCAGCCTGCTGGGTGTGTCGCAGCTCGGAACCGACGAGGTCGACCGGCTGAGGCGCAGCGGGCTCATCGCCTCGCAGCTGATGGGTCTGGCGATGGTCCGCTACGTGTGGCGGATCGAGCCGGTGGCGTCGATGACCGATGACGCCCTCGTGGCCGCGATCGCGCCGAACCTGCAGCGCTACATCGAACAGGACCTGGGGTGACGGCACGTAGACTGGTCAATTGACTTTGACTAGAGCGAGACCCTGAGCCAGAAGAGGTGTGCATGAGCGGCCATTCCAAGTGGGCCACCACAAAGCACAAGAAGGCCGTGATCGACGCACGTCGCGGCAAGAACTTCGCCAAGCTGATCAAGAACATCGAGGTCGCGGCGCGTACCGGCGGCGGTGATCCGGCCGGCAACCCGACGCTCTACGACGCCATCCAGAAGGCCAAGAAGAACTCGGTGCCCAACGACAACATCGAGCGCGCCCGCAAGCGTGGCGCGGGCGAGGAAGCCGGTGGCGCGGATTGGCAGACCATCACCTACGAGGGCTACGGCCCGAACGGTGTGGCCGTGCTGGTCGAGTGCCTGACCGACAACCGCAACCGCGCCGCCGGTGAGGTCCGGGTCGCGATGACCCGCAACGGCGGCAACATGGCCGACCCGGGCTCCGTGTCCTACCTGTTCACCCGCAAGGGTGTGGTGACGCTGGACAAGAACGATCTGACCGAGGACGACGTGCTGGCCGCAGTGCTCGACGCCGGCGCCGAGGACGTCAACGACCTGGGTGAGAGCTTCGAGGTGATCTCGGAGCCGACCGATCTGATCGCCGTGCGGACCGCGCTGCAGGACGCCGGTATCGACTACGACTCGGCGGAGGCGAGCTTTCAGCCGTCGGTGACCGTGCCGGTCGATCTCGACGGGGCCCGTAAGGTGCTCAAGCTCGTCGACGCTCTCGAAGACAGTGACGACGTGCAGGACGTCTACACCAACGTCGACATCCCTGACGACGTCGCGGCCGCCCTCGACGAGGAGTGAGCTTCGGCTTCTCGAAAATGTTGTCCGACAGCGTATTCGGCTGACGTCGATGAACGATCGCTGCGGGCCCGTCATCGGTGAGTAGGGTGGCGTTCACCCCGACCACGGTGAGGGAACGCCATGATCTTGTACGCATTCCGCTGCACAGCCGGGTGTGGCACCACGCAGCAATGGCATGCGATGGACGACCGCCCCGACCATGTCGACTGTCCGACGTGCCGGGGCCCGGCGCGTCGCACGATGTCCTCACCGAGCCTCGGACGGTCCAGCGGTGCCGCCATGGCGCTGCACGACGCGACCCGGGCCACCGCGGAGCGCCCAGCTGTCGTGGCGTCGCCGACGCCACGGGCGTCCGGCCGACCCATCTCGACGAACCCCCTCCACACGAAGCTTCCGCGACCCTAGAGGAGAGTCACCGTGCCCGACGTCGTCTTCCCACTCGACTCCACGAAGAGATTCACCGATCAGGAGAAAGTCGGCCACAACCGTTGGCACCCGGACATTCCCGCGGCGGTGACGGTGAAGCGGGGGGACTCGTTCCGGGTGCACTGCCGGGAGTGGTTCGACGGTGCGATCCACAACGACGACTCGGCGGAGGACATCCTCAACGCGCCGCTGACGACGGTGCACACGCTGTCCGGCCCCATCGCGGTCGAGGGGGCCAAGCCCGGCGATCTCCTGATCGTCGACATTCTCGACGTCGGGCCCATCCCGCAGGAGGACTCCGGCCCGCTGGCCGGTCAGGGCTGGGGATACACCGGGATCTTCGCGACCCGCAACGGCGGCGGGTTCCTGACCGAGCAGTTTCCCGACGCGTACAAGGCGATCTGGGACTTCTCGGGACAGAAGGCCACCTCTCGCCACGTTCCTGGAGTCGAGTTCACGGGCATCGTGCATCCGGGGCTGATGGGTACCGCTCCGTCGGCGCAGTTGTTGTCGACATGGAACACCCGGGAGGCGGCGCTGATCGCGACCGACCCGGACCGCGTCCCGCCGCTGGCCCTTCCGCCGGAACCCGACGACGCGATCCTCGGCAGCCTCTCCGGTGATGCGTTCGCGAAAGCGGCAGCCGAAGCCGCACGCACCGCGCCGCCCCGTGAGAACGGTGGCAACCAGGACATCAAGAACCTGACCAAGGGCAGCCGGGTGTTCTATCCGGTGTTCGTCGACGGGGCCAATCTGTCGGTGGGCGATCTGCACTTCTCGCAGGGCGACGGTGAGATCACCTTCTGCGGTGCGATCGAGATGGGCGGCTTCATCGATCTGCGCGTCGACGTGATCCCTGGCGGTATGGAGACCTACGGCGTCAGCGAGAACGCGATCTTCATGCCCGGCAACACCGATCCGCAGTACTCGGAGTGGCTGGCTTTCTCGGGGACCTCGGTGACCCTGGATGGCGAACAGCGTTATCTGGACTCGCATCTGGCCTACCAGCGCGCCTGCCTGCACGCGATCGACTACCTGACGAAGTTCGGCTACAGCCCCGAGCAGGCCTATCTGCTTCTCGGCGCGGCCCCGATCGAGGGCCGGCTGTCGGGTGTCGTCGACATCCCCAATGCCTGCGCCACCGTGTACATCCCGACCGCGATCTTCGATTTTCCCGTCGCGCCGTCAGCGGACGGGCCGGTCAGGATCGACCCCGGCATCGGCGCGCCGCGGGCGTCCTTCAGCTGACAGGAACGCCCCGAGCGCTGCCGCGGTCTGCCGCGGCTGGTCGAGCATCACCAGCACGTAGGCGTCGTCGATCATCTGCAGGCGTCCGGCGGGCAGCAGTTCGGCGAGTCGATGGGCATGGTCGAGCGGCATGACGGGGTTCTGCGACCACAGCACCAGTGCGGGCCGGTCGAAGGCGGCCAGCTGACCCATCGCCTCGATCAGGGCCGGCTTGTCGAACCGGGTCCGGCAGTATTTCACCAGATCTCGACGAATTGCCTTGTCTACCAACCCGTGCGCCATCCACGCGTCGACGATCGGCTGTGGCACCGGATGTTTGGCCATCATGCCGAACATCAGGTACTGGCGGCGCAGCCATCCGATGCGTAGCTGACGCATTGCCAATGCCACCGTGCCGGTGGTGCGGCTGGCGAGCCAGGCGACCTTGCCCGGCCACCCCGGCGGGAAGTTGTCGAAGGCCTCGGAGGGGCAGATCACCAGCCGGCCGATCCGGTGATCGCGTCCGGCCGCGGTGAGCAGCAGCGGACCACCCCAGTCGCTGACGACGAGCGTGACGTCGGCCAGGTCGAGCGCGTCGAGCACGTCGGCGACGATGCCGACCATGCCCGGCAGGGTGAGGTCGGCGTCGGGACGCATCGGGGTCCGGTGGCCACCCATGGGCAGGACCGGCAGAAGGTAGCGGCAGTGCGACGGCAGGTGGGGGAGAGCCAGGTCCCACTGCGCATCGTTCATCAGCAGTCCGTGCAGCAGCACGACGGGGTCGCCCTGCGGGTCGCCTTCTTCACGAACCTGGATGGGACCCGCGTGGGTGGTGACGGTCAGCATCGCACCTCCATTAGAATGGTGGTTCTAGAACGTGTGCTCTAGCATGGCAGCAGGAGGTGCTCATGGCAAGGTCCACCAGGGAGGCGATCCTGACCGCGGCGGCCGAACTGATGCGCCACCGCGGGTACGCCGGGGTCGCGATGAAAGACATCGCCGAGGCGTCCGGGGCGCCGATCGGCTCGCTGTACCACCACTTCCGCGACGGCAAGGTCCAGATCGCGCGGGAAGCGCTGCTGAACGCCGGGGTGGCCTACGGGCTGTTGATCCCGACCGTCGTCGATGCCTACACCGATCTCGGCGCAGCCGTCGACGGCGTGTTCCGGCAGGCTGCGGAGGACATGGCCGCCACCGGTTTTGCGAACATGTGCCCGGTGGCCAGCGTGGCGGCCGAGATCGCCGACACGGTCGAGCCGCTACGGCAGGCTACCGAAGACATCTTCGCCGGCTGGATCTCCGGTGGCAGCGCCTACTTCGCAGGCCGCGGCTTGGCTCAGGACCAGGCGCGGGACGTCACGATCGCACTGGTCGGCGCACTGGAGGGAGCGTTCGTGCTGGCCCGTACCCTCCGGTCGACCGAGCCACTGCTGGCGGCGGGTCGGGTATTGGCGCCTCAATACCGTGGCATCGCCCTCGCGACACCGCGCGCAGAAGCCGCCGCACGCAGCTGATCTGCACGTATGCTGCTCCGATGGCCGTGGTCGCGGACTCCCAAGGCGTGCAATGGTCGGTGTACCGCATCCTGTGGCCGTTCCCCGGCCTCGATGATCTGCTCGACAACTTCGACTTCTTCGGATGGGTGATCGGCCTGGTGCTGATCCTGCCGTTCCTGGTGCTGTGGCCGCTGTGGCTGCTGGCCAAGGTCTGCGGCGTGCGCTGGGTTGTCGTGGTCGAGCGCAACGGCGTCGAGGTGCAGCGCGAGCTGGTGCGCGGGTGGCGACGCGCGGGCGGTCGGTGCGCCGAACTGGCCCTGCAGATCCGGCAGGGCTGGCGCTCGGGCAATTACACGATCTGACGCGTGTCCCTGCCGCCGCCGGTCGGTGCCCACCGCTAAGCTCTCGAACAAATGTTCTGTAGGAGGCTGGCGTGCGGGTGATGGGTGTCGACCCCGGGCTGACCCGGTGCGGGTTGTCGGTGATCCAGAGCGGACGCGGCCGGCAGGTCGTCGCGCTGGACGTGGACGTGGTGCGCACCCCGGCCGATCACCCGCTGGCGCACCGCCTGCTCGCGATCAGCGACGCGGTCGAGCACTGGCTCGACACCCACCGTCCGGATGTCATCGCGATCGAGCGGGTGTTCTCCAACCAGAACGCCAACACCGCGATGGGGACGGCGCAGGCGGGTGGGGTGGTCGCGCTGGCGGCCGCCCGGCGGGACATCGACGTCCACTTCCACACGCCCAGCGAGGTGAAGGCGGCCGTCACCGGCAACGGACGGGCCGACAAGGCCCAGGTCACCGAGATGGTCACGAGAATCCTTGCCCTGCAACAAAAGCCGACCCCGGCGGATGCGGCTGACGCGCTCGCGCTCGCGATCTGTCACTGCTGGCGCGCCCCGATGATCTCCCGGATGGCCGCCGCGGAGGAGATGGCCGCCGAACAGCGCCGCAAGTACAAGGCCACGCTCAAGGCGGCGAAGATGTCCAAGAGCGCGCGATGATCGCCTCGGTGCGCGGCGAAGTCGTCGACATCGCGCTCGATCACGTGGTCATCGAGGCGGCCGGTGTGGGCTACAAGGTGATGGCCACCCCGTCGACGCTGGCAACGCTGCGGCGCGGCACCGAGGCTCGGCTGATCACCGCGATGATCGTGCGCGAGGATTCCCAGACCCTCTACGGCTTCGCCGATTCCGACGCCCGGGATCTGTTCCTGACGCTGCTCGGGGTCTCCGGTATCGGGCCGAGCATCGCGCTGGGCGCGCTCGCCATGTACGACGGCCCGACGTTGCGGGCGGCCATCGGGGACGGCGACGTGACCGCGCTCGTCCGAATTCCGAAGGTCGGCAAGAAGACTGCCGAGTTGCTGGTGCTCACGTTGCGCGACAAGGTGGGGGTGTCGTCCTCTGCCGGGCTCGCCGCCGCCGGCGGCCACGGTATCCGCGGCCCTGTGGTCGAGGCGCTCGTCGGGCTCGGCTTCGCGCAGAAGCAGGCCGAAGAGGCCACCGACAAGGTGCTCGCCAACGATCCCGAGGCCACCACATCCGGTGCCCTGCGCGCGGCGCTGTCGATGCTGGGGAAGAAGTGATGGGCCGAGCCAGCGGAGACCACGACGGGTCGGGCGCGGACGCCGACGAGCGGGAGGTGTCCCCGGCGCTGACGGTCGGCGAAGGCGATATCGACGCGAGCCTGCGCCCGCGCTCGCTCGGTGAGTTCATCGGCCAGCCCCGCGTGCGCGAGCAGCTGCAGCTGGTGCTCGAGGGCGCGAAGAATCGTGGCGGGACGCCGGACCACATCCTGCTGTCCGGGCCGCCGGGCCTGGGCAAGACGTCGCTGGCCATGATCATCGCGGCCGAGTTGGGTTCCTCGCTGCGCCTCACGTCGGGTCCGGCGCTCGAGCGGGCGGGAGATCTGGCCGCGATGCTGTCCAACCTCGTCGAGCACGACGTGCTGTTCATCGACGAGATCCACCGGATCGCGCGCCCGGCGGAGGAGATGCTCTACCTCGCGATGGAGGACTTCCGCGTCGACGTCGTCGTCGGCAAAGGGCCTGGTGCCACGTCGATTCCGTTGGAGGTGGCGCCGTTCACACTGGTCGGAGCGACCACCCGGTCGGGCGCGCTGACCGGGCCGTTGCGTGACCGCTTCGGTTTCACCGCGCACATGGATTTCTACGAGCCGGCGGAACTGGAACGGGTGCTGGCCCGCTCGGCCGGCATCCTCGGTATCGAGCTGGGTGGCGAAGCCGGTGCTGAGATCGCCCGCCGCTCGCGGGGAACGCCACGCATCGCCAACCGGTTGTTGCGCCGGGTCCGCGACTACGCCGAGGTCCGTGCCGACGGCGTGATTACCCGCGACATCGCCAAGTACGCGCTGGAGGTCTATGACGTCGACGAGCTCGGACTGGACCGTCTGGATCGGGCCGTGCTGTCGGCACTGACCCGGAGTTTCGGGGGTGGGCCGGTCGGCGTGTCGACTCTGGCGGTGGCGGTGGGGGAGGAAGCTACCACCGTGGAAGAAGTGTGCGAGCCGTTCCTGGTGCGGGCAGGCATGATTGCCCGCACCCCGCGCGGCCGGGTCGCGACCCGGCTGGCCTGGACCCATCTGGGTATGACGCCGCCCAACGGGGCGGGGGCACTTGGCCAGCCGGGGCTGTTCGAGTGATCGCCGCAGCACTGGTCGTCGCGGCGCTCGCCGCGATCCTGCACGTCTACATCTTCGTGATGGAATCCCTGACTTGGACGTCGCCGCGCACACGGGCGGTGTTCGGGGTCAGCGAGGAGGACGCGCAGACCACCCGCCTGATGGCGCTCAACCAGGGCTTCTACAACCTGTTCCTGGCGATCGTGACAGTGGCCGGCATCGTCGCGACGGCCACAGGCTCCGATGACGTGGGCGCTGCGCTGCTCTACGCCGGGCTGGGGTCGATGCTGGCAGCGGCGGTCGTGCTGGTGGCCTCGGCGCGGGACAAGGCCCGTCCGGCGGTGATCCAGGGCACGCTGCCGCTGATCGCGATCGTGCTGCTCGTACTGGGCTCGACCCTGTAACGATCGAATTCCGCCCCGGTTACCGCTGGTGAGGCGGGGGTACTCCTGTGCGCACGTCACAAGGAGGCATCATGATCGGAACCCAGCATCCAGACCGTCCCCGCGGTGGACGGATGACCATTCCCCGCAGCCGCGGCGCCGCCAGCGGCTTCCTGCTCATCCTGCTCGGTCTGTGGGGCGCCCTGGTCCCGTTCATCGGGCCGAATTTCGACTTCGCGTTCACGCCCGACCAGGCGTGGACGTGGACCACCGGTCGTGGCTGGCTCGAAGTGCTGCCCGGCATCGTCACGGTTCTCGGCGGTCTGTTCCTGCTCACCTCGCGTAACCGCGCGACCGCCGTGCTCGGCAGCTGGCTGAGCGTGGCCGGCGGTGCCTGGTTCGTGATCGGCCGGGCCCTGGCGGGCCCGCTCGGGCTCGGCGACGCCGGCGCGCCCGTCGCCGACACCGAGACCAAGCGGGTCTGGCTCGACCTGACCTACTTCTACGGCCTCGGCGCGGTGATCATCTTCCTCGGTGCGCTCGCGCTGGGCCGAGTCTCGGTGCGCAGCGTTCGTGACGTCGAATACGCCAGCCGCCCGGCCGTCGTCGACGGTGGAACCCACACCGGTCCTGTGCCGGTGACCGATCGGACTGCGACCACCCCGGTGGGCGCGCAGCCCACCGAGGTGGTCGATCCGCAGGAGCGGGCACCCCGGCGCGGTCTGCGCAGCCGCCTGTTCGGTGGCCGGCGCGACCGCAACCTGGTGCATCACTGATCTACAGCAGTCCCAGCAGCTCCAGGTTGGAGACGTACTGGACGATCACCGCGGGCGTGATGTGCGGGATGTCCTTGTCGGCCCCGATCTTGGCCTCCTGCACCGCCGCCCGGAACCGGTCGGTGGGTGCGATGGAGCCCGGGATCGGGGTCTCCGGCTGCTGGTAGTTGTGTAGCAGCGGCAGCAGCGATGCCTGACGCTTGCGCTCGGGCAGCGCGTTGATCGCGGCGGTGAACCGAGTGAGCCAGGTGGCGTAGTCGCCAACCCGGTGCACCGGGTAGCCGGCCTCGATCAGCCAGTCGACGAACTCGTCGAGGCCGATGCCGTCGTCGTACGGGTTCATCACGTGGTAGGTCTCGAATCCGGTGTCCGACTCGCGGGCCACAGCGGCGCCCAGCGTCGAGATCGCTTCGGCGATGAACTCGACCGGTAGCCCGTCGTAGTGGGCGCGCGGCCGTTGGCCATCGGCGTCGAGCCGGTAGAACGACTCCGGCGCCACGCCCGTTGCGACGAGGCTGAAGATCAACCGGGTGAACATGTCCGGGAGGTTCAGCTGGCCGGCGTAGGTGGTGTCGGCCAGGATCATGTCGCAGCGGAACACCGAGACCGGCAGCCCGCATAGGTCGTGGGCCTCGCGCAGCAGGACCTCGCCGGCCCACTTGCTGTTCGAGTAGCCGTTGGCGTAACTGTCGTCGATCGCCCGCACGGCGCTGATCTGCCGGATGTCGCCGTCCTCGATGAAGTTGCCGGGCTCGATGCCGGCGCCGACGCCGATGGTCGAGACGTACGCGAACGGCTTCTGCCGCGTGGTCAGAGCGAGGCGAATGAGCTCCGCGGTGCCAACGGCATTGGGGCCGAACAGCTCGCTGTAGGGCAGGACGTGGTTGACCAGCGCAGCCGGATCGACGATGAGATCTACGGTGTCGGCCAGGCGCTGCCAGACCTGCGGATCCAGGCCGAGGTCGGCTTGGCCCTTGTCACCGGCCAGCACTTCGAGATGATCGGCGGCCAGTGCTCGGTAGTGCTCGACCAGCGTCTCGTCGCCTCTGTCGAACGTCGCGTCGAGGCGGGCCCGCGCGGCGTCGTCGTCTTTGGCACGGACCAGGCAGATCACCTTTCCGTCGACGAGGTCCATCCGCTCCAGCCAGTCCAGGGCCAGGTAGCGGCCCAAGAAGCCGGTGGCGCCGGTCAGCAGCACGGTGCGGACCTCGGTGCTGGGCGCCGGCAACGACGGTGCAGCAGAGAGTGTTTCGGCATCGATGAACTTGTCCAGCGTCAGATCGCTGGCGCGGGCCTCGGTGGCACCCGCGCCGTGCACGGCGGTGAAGGTGGGCCGCTTCGCGCCGGGCTGTCGCTGCGCCTCGATGTAGGCGGCCAGGGAGGCCAGGTCGGTGGCGGGACTCACGATCACGCCCACGGGCACCTCGACATCGAAGATGTCGCGCAACAGGTTGCCGAATGTCAAGGCCGACAACGAGTCTCCACCGAGGTCGGTGAAGTGGGCGTCGGGCTGCACATCGGTGGCCGCAGTGCCGAGCAGGGCGGCCGCGGCGCGGCCGACGGTCTCGAGCACGGGACGGTTGGCGCCGTCGGCGCGCAGTGCGCGCATCTCGTCGGCCTGCCCGTCGGCCAGTTCGGCATAGAGAGCCTCGAGCTGATCGCCGTAACGCTCCTTGAGCTTCGGCCGGGCCAGCTTGCGGATACCGGTCAGCAGGCCGTTCTCCAGCGTGAACGGGGTCGGCTCGATCAGGAAGTCGCGGGGGATCTCGTAGGACTGCAGTCCGGCCGCGCGGGCGACGTCCTGCACCGATTCGGCGATCAGCGCCTTCGCGTCGTCGCGACCCAGCACGTCCTCGGTCGGCACGACGACTGCCAGCAGATAAGACCGGGCGCTGTTGCCGTACACGTAGATCTGCCGAATCAGCGGGCTGTCACCGAAGACCGCTTCCAACTTGGAGACGGTGACGAACTCGCCCTGTGAGAGCTTCTGCACGTTGTTGCGGCGGTCGAGATAGACCAGCTGGTCGGGGCCGGTCTCGGCGACCACGTCGCCGGTGCGGTAATAGCCGTCGCCGTCGAACATCTCGGCGGTGACCTCGGGCCGCTTGTAGTACCCGGGGAACAGGGTCTCGGATTTCACCAGCAGCTCGCCGCGCGGGTGCGGACGGTCGGTGGTGAAGTAGCCCAGATCCGGGACGTCGACGAGTTTGTAGTCGATCACCGGGGGACGCTGCACCTGTCCGTCGACGAACACCGCTCCGGCTTCGGTCGAGCCGTAGCCGTCGGTCAGGTGGATGTCGATGAGGTCTTCGACGAAGGACCGCATCTCCGGTGAGAGCGGCGCCGAGCCCGACATCGCCATCACGTGGCGGCCGCCGAGGAGGCTCTGGCGTAGGTCGGCATAGACGTCTGCGAGGTCGTCGGAGCGGCGCTCGGTTTCCTTGGCCACCTCGGCGGCGATGGTGTCCCAGATGCGCGGGACGAAGGTCAGCTGTGTCGGCCGGACCAGGGCCAGATCGTCGAGGAAGGTCGAAAGATCGCTGCGCGCAGCGAAATACGCTGTCCCGCCGGCGCCCAGGGTGCCGTAGAGGAGACCGCGCCCCATCATGTGGCTCATCGGCATGAAGTTCAGCGTGATCGACGGCGTGGTCTGCTCGCCGCCCCATGCCGAGCGGCCGGACCGGCGCCATGCGTTGGTGATGAGACGCTCCGGGTACATCGCGCCCTTGGGGGCGCCCGTGCTGCCGGAGGTGTAGATCAGCAGCAGCAGCGGATCCTCGTCGGGTGAGGTGAACGGCTGTGCCGCAGGCAGTGTCGCGCCATGGGCGAGCACCTCGGGCAGCGTGACGAGCTCGATCGAGCGGCCGGCATCGGCGAGGCGGGCGCGCGCATCGGCGACCGCGTCGCGGTGGTCGTCGACCTCGGCCCGGTAATCGAAGACGATGAGGCGGCCCACCGACTCGGCGTCAGAGACCAATTCCACCGCATCGGCGAGATGGTCGACGGACGCGGCGAACACCACCGGCTCGGTCTCGGCGACGATCGGCCGCAGCGTGGCTGCCGGGGCGCTGGTCTGCAGCGGCACCGAGACAGCGCCGGCCAGCACGAGCGTCGTGTCGATCACGGTGTAGTCCACGCTGGTGAAGCCCAGGATGGCGACGCGATCGCCGGGGTCCACGTCGGTCAGTGCATTGAGCAGATGGTGGATGCGCGTCGACAGCTCGGCGTAGGTGATGGTCTCGAAGTGGGGGAGGAGCTGGGCCTCGGTGCGTCCGGTCTGCGGGTCGGCCACCAGGCGGACGGCGCGCTGGCCGAGGGCGGGCCGGTCGGCGTACCCGTCGAACACGGTGGCGATGATGTCCGGCAGGCGCATTTCCGGGCGCTCGATGGCCTCGGCGATGGTCTCATCCGGCAGCGCTGCGGCGAACTGAGAGTCGGTGGCCGTCAGATCGGCGATGCGGCGGGCGAGTCGTTCTTCTTGGGTATCAGTCGGCATCAGTAATCCTTCGGAACAATGTGTCGGTAGGGGCGCAATCGCGCGTCCACCCAAAAACTACGTTAGTAAAACTAAGCGTATTCCGAAGAATGGCGTTCTGCCGCTGTCAGGTTGCTGTGAATCGCCGAGCAGACAGGACGCGTCGGCTCGATAACAGCATTGACCGTGGCCTACGTCACAATAAGCGCGCCAGTGTGACGGTGCGAGGCCCGGTCCGCTGTTAGCTGTGACTCACATGTCGCGCAGCAGCAACTCGAGGACATCGAGGGCTTCGTTGAGCAGCTCGTCGCTGATTGTCAGCGGGGGCAGGAAGCGCAGGACGTTGCCGAACGTGCCGCACGTCAGCACGATGACACCGGCCTGGTGCGCCGCCGTGCTCAGCTTCTTCGTCAGGTCTGCGTCGGGCTCGAGAGTGCCCGCCTTCACCAGTTCGACCGCGATCATCGCGCCGCGCCCACGCACATCGCCGATGCGATCGTCCTCGGCCTGCAACCGGCCGAGGCGGTCCTTCATCAGCACCTCGATCTCGCGGGCGCGCGCCACGAGACCGTCGTCCTCGATCGTCGCAATCGTGGCCAGCGCCGCCGCGCAGGCAACGGGGTTGCCGCCGTAGGTGCCGCCCAGGCCGCCGACGTGAGGGGCGTCCATGATCTCGGTGCTACCCGTCACCGCGGACAGCGGCATGCCGCCGGCGATGCCCTTGGCGGTCACGATCAAATCGGGAACGATGCCCTCGTGCTCGCAGGCGAACATCGCGCCGGTGCGCGCGAAGCCGGTCTGCACCTCGTCGGCGATGAACACCACGCCGTTGTCCCGGCACCACTGCAGCAGCGTGGGCAGGAAGCCCTCGGCGGGCACGATGAATCCGCCCTCGCCCTGGATGGGCTCGATGATCACCGCGGCGAGGTTGGCGGCGCCCACCTGCTTGTCCATCATCGTGATGGCTCGGCGGGCGGCGAGCTCACCGTCGGTGGCGAGCTCTTTGCCGCCGAACTCCGCGTCGCGGAACGGATAGGACAGCGGGGCGCGATAGATCTCGGGGGCGAACGGGCCGAAACCGTGCTTGTACGGCATCGACTTGGCGGTCAGTGCCATCGTGAGGTTGGTCCGGCCGTGGTAGGCGTGGTCGAACGACACGACGGCCTGCCTGCCGGTGTAGGTGCGGGCGATCTTGATGGCGTTCTCGACGGCCTCTGACCCCGAGTTGAACAGTGCCGAGCGCTTGTCCCCGTCGCCGGGGGTGAGCCGGTTCAACGCCTCGGCCACCGCGACATACCCCTCGTAGGGCGTCACCATGAAGCAGGTGTGCGTGAACTGGGCGGCCTGCTCGCGCACCGCCTCGACCACGCGTGGTGACGCGTTGCCGACCGTGGTGACCGCGATGCCCGAGCCCATGTCGATGAGCCGGTTGCCGTCGACGTCTTCGATGATGCCGCCGAATGCGCGTGCCGCGTAGACGGGCATGGTGTTGCCGACCCCGTTCGCGACGGCCGCCGTCTTGCGCGCGATCAGCTCTTGCGAGCGCGGGCCGGGGATGGCGGTGGCGAGGTGGCGGCTCTGTTCGAGAGCGCTCAACTCAAGGACCTCCTGTGACGATGGGCCGCTGACCTCCCGAGCCTAGTCGGTCCCCCCACCGATCCGTCGAGAACCGGGGGTCGATGCACCGGGTTCGGTGGTCGACGGCGATTTGGGCGACGAAATCCGTCGGCGGATGATGCCGTGCGGCGGGGGAAGACAGGTGGGGCGCCCGCAATGGCACACTGGTCAACGAATTCCTTCATGTGGGCGGCCCTCCGACGGGTTCGACAGGGGCCGCCGAGAAAACAGACCGCAACGAAACAGAAGAGACACTGCTGCCATGGATTTGGTCATCTTCCTGCCCCTGCTCATCATCATGGGCGCCTTCATGTACTTCGCGTCCCGGCGCCAGAAGAAGGCGATGCAGGCCACCATCGACCTGCACGAATCGCTGACCATCGGCGACGAGGTGCACACCACCTCGGGCATCCGGGGGCGGATCACCGGCATCACCGACGACGAGGTGCAGCTGGAGATTGCGCCGGGCGTGGTCACCACCTGGATGAAGCTCGCGGTGCGGGACCGCATCACCGACGATGCCGACGAGCTCGATGCGGACACCGCAGACGACTTCCCGGCCGAGCCCGCTTCCGGTGCCACCGAGCTGACCGAACGGCCGAACACCAAGACTGACAGCTGACGCATCAGCCGCGGCACGTACCCTTTGCGGGTCACTGCGCGCCGTCGCGGTACTTGACGACCTGACCCCGAGGAGACTGTAGAGACGTGGCATCGTCTTCGACGCCGGTGCATGCTGCCCGCTACCTGGCCCTGTTCCTGGCATTGCTGATCGGTGCCTACCTGCTGGTGTTCCTCACCGGTGACAAGAAGGCCGAGCCCAAACTCGGTATCGACCTGCAGGGCGGCACGCGCGTCACGCTGACCGCCCGCACCCCGGACGGGTCGCCGCCGTCGCGCGACGCCCTCAATCAGGCGCAGCAGATCATCAGCGCGCGCGTCGACGGTCTCGGCGTGTCCGGCTCCGAGGTGATCATCGACGGCCAGAACCTGGTGATCACGGTGCCCGGCAACGACACCAGTGAGGCTCGCAATCTGGGGCAGACGGCGCGGCTCTACATCCGTCCCGTCATCCACGCGATCCCGGCGGCCGGTCAGGGGCCGCCTGAGCAGGCCGGTCCTGCGGGCGCGCCCCCGGGAGCTCCTGGTGCGCCGCCGGCCGGCGCGGTCCCCGGTCTGCCCCCCGGTGCGGTGGTGCCGGGGCTGCCCCCGGGTGC
>JAEXZY010000102.1 GCA_023404955.1 Actinomycetes bacterium | reverse complement strand
CATATATTACCAATATGATGATAACATGATTTACTGACGTATAGATTTGTTGTCGTTGATATATACATGTCATATGACAAAACGTTTTACATGAACCTTTATTGGCATTTTACCAAGTGATAACCTTTTCTACTATTTCTTGTTGCTCCAAGCTACTTCTTCGCAGATAGATACGCGTTGTCTCTATGCTTTCATGTCCCATGAGGTCAGCAAGCAAGGCTATATCGTTGAACTTCTCCAAGAAATTCTTGGCATAACGATGGCGGAACGAGTGAGGGTACACCACTTTTTCATTCAAGCCATACTTCATCGCATAGTTCTTCAACTGCTGTGATATGCCTCTTGTCGTGATGCGCTCGCCAAAGCGATTAAGAAAGAGATAGCCACTTGTGCGGTTGAGTGTCTGCAACCACTTTTCTGTTTCCGTGCGCAATGTCTTGGGGATATAGATACGCCGTATCTTGCCACCCTTGGTGTAGATGTCGTAATAGCCTACTTGCACGTGCTCAACCTTGATTTGCACAAGTTCGCTCACTCTGGCACCAGTCGCAGCCAAGAAACGTACCACAAAGTACCACTCCAAGTTGTCTTCCTTCTTCAACTTGTTTTTCAAGAAGGTGTAGTCGGCATTGCTGATGACATTCTCCAAATAAGAACGCTGCTGCACCTTGACCGACTTCAAGCGGAGTTTCGTCTTGCCTACAAATACAAGGTACTTGTTCAACGCCTGAATACGGAGGTTCACCGTCTTTGGTTTGTAAGTCTCAATCAAGTAGGTCTTGTAAACCAACAAGTTTCTCTTGTTCAACTCTTTGTGTCGAGAGCCAAACTCCTTCACGGCATACATATATGCCGAAATCGTGTTCTTAGCCATATTTCCTTGGGTTAAGAACTCTTCAAATTTTTCTAATTCCATTTCTATTCGTTTATTAGTGAAACATAAAGTTGTCCTAATAAAATAGACATAAATTTGTTCTATGAGTTCCTATTATGAGAAGATACTTGCTACGGGAGAGGTGAAATGCATTGATGAGGAGATACCGTTTGAGATACCTACATCTTGGAGTTGGGCGAGACTTGGAAATTTAATTGATATTAAAGGAGGTAAAAGACTACCTGCTGGATATAAATTAACAGATAATAAAACTGATCACATTTACATCCGTGTTTCAGATATGCAAGATGGTACAATTGTAAGTAAGGATTTAAAGTATATTACTGATGATGTTTATAATCAAATTCAAAATTACACTATTGGAAAAGACGATTTGTATCTAACAATCGTTGGTTCAACAATTGGTAAGGCAGGTCTTGTTCCTAAAATGTTTGACAACATGAATTTGACAGAAAACGCAGTTAAACTAACAAATATTCCTATCAATAAATACTTTCTTTTGTATTATGTACGTTCTGAATACGCACAATCTCAATTTCGAGAAAACACAAAGCAAGTTGGGCAACCTAAGTTGGCTATTTTTAGAATTGCAAACACATTAGTCCCAATTCCACCTTTTGCGGAACAAACTAAAATTGTTTCAAAACTAGAATACACATTGCATTTTGTGAATCATTTTTCTAATTTACAGGAGCAGTTGCACGATATTGATACAGACATTTACAGAGATTTAAAGAAATCCATTTTACAAGAAGCTATACAAGGCAAGCTTGTACCACAAATAGCCGAAGAAGGCACAGCTAAGGAACTGCTTGAACAGATAAAAGCAGAGAAGCAAAAGTTAGTGAAGGAGGGCAAGCTAAAGAAGTCTGCCTTAGCTTCTTCTGTTATCTTCCGTGGTGACGATAACAGGTACTATGAGCAGATAAGTGAAAAATGCAATGATATCACCGATGAAATACCATTCGATTTGCCATGCAATTGGTGCTGGTGCAGATTTTCCAACATTGCATCAATGACTATTGGAAAAACGCCTGCAAGAGGTGAACAGACATATTGGATAAATGGCAAATACAATTGGGTTTCAATATCAGATATGATAGACGGAGGCTTAATTTCCACAACAAAAGAAAAGGTTTCAGATTTGGCAGTCAAAGAAGTTTTCTCCGCTCCTATCAGTGAAAAAGGATGCCTTCTTATGAGTTTCAAACTAAGTATAGGTAAGACTTCAATTTTGGATATTGATGCATTTCACAATGAGGCTATTATAACAATACGACCTGTTGTTGATAAAGAATATGCTATGAGAGATTACCTGTTCAAAATTTTACCTCTAATTGCTAATCTCGGAGAATCGAAAGATGCAATTAAAGGTAAAACTCTTAATAGTAAAAGCTTGTCGAATTTATTAATACCCTTACCTTCTTTGGTAGAACAACAACGCATTGTTGAAAAGATAGAGCAATTAATGCAGTTGCTCAAATAGTTTTTCTATTTGAGCGACAATGCGTTGCTGCTCTTTAAATGGTGGCAGCGGAAACAGCATGCCTAGCAAAGTACTTCGTGATATTCCAGGAATCATACTGTTTGCATTTTTTTCAAGAATACTAAGGTTACCCTGCAAAAAACACTTGATATATTTCAAATCTATACCAAAAGATGTAATAGCCATAACCTGTCTCGCAATATGAATTTGGCCAATATCATTAAATGCCATAGAGCCAATTGTTCCTTTACAAGTAAGAAGCAAATCACCTTTATTTGCAATTGTTATAGGTGAATCTGTCCATCTATTAATAAGTTAGCTTGAATTGACAAAATTGCTAGCTCCTGTAATATATGGTATTCCATGATGTAAATCGTTGTATTGTGAGGGATCTAAATCCCTGCCTGATAACAAAGAAATCCCTTTATCTAACTTTATCCATTGCCAGTTTTCAGGTATATCAAATGCGATTTCATCTGTTATATCCACGCATTTTTTTCCAATCTTCTCATAGTACTTGTT
>JAEXZY010000050.1 GCA_023404955.1 Actinomycetes bacterium | reverse complement strand
AGCCACTGGTCTGCTGTCCCGGGCGCTAGCAAGGCGCCCGACGGCGGAGTGGTTCGTCTCGCCTCGACGAGCCGGGAAGTCCGAGTGTTCTTTGTGAAGGACGCGACAGCGACAGCGAGGCTTGAGTCGGGCGATCTATTCGACACTAACGAAGGAGATGTGTTGGTCGTAGTCGCGGATGAGGAGCTCCCCGCACTGACCAGGTCGCCGAGATCGCGGTACGGCCGTAACGGCAAGGTCAGCGCCGGGCGGTTCAACGTCGCGTCCACCATCGCCGACACGACCTCAGCCGATGACATGTACGAGGCTTTCAAACTGGCGGGAGGTTTCTGATGAGCAGTGTTCAAGAAGTTCTCGCAGTCCTAGCGGATGCTGGCTTTGAACCTCTCCCAAAGCCTCTCACGGTTGTCGGTACAGAGTTCGACTTCGAGGCAGCCGTAAGTGGAACAAACACCTCACATGACTTGGTTCTGATTGCGACAGAACAAATACCACGCAAGCGACTGCAACGCCTTGTTGCAGGCCTGGCGAGATCCCTTGATTTGGCAGCGTCGCGGCGACCTGTGAGTCTCGTACTTATCGGCGGGGTCGTGGCCACTGACCGGGTGGAACTGGAGCGCCATGCGCGTGTGCTTCCCATCCTGTCCACCGCGCCCGGTATCGCTGAGATCGAAGAAGCTGTTTCGGTCCTACTGCCGCTCAAACTTCCAAACGCTGACCGCCCCAATGAAAGCGACCCAGTCGACGAAGTGATGACGGCACTTGGTTCCCAGGTAGTCACACCGGATCACCAGGCGCTCATCGAGGCGGCATCTGGCGGAACGGACGCAGTGCGAGAATCGCTTCGCAAGTACTTGAACGAAGGAACAGGTTGGACCGACAAGGCAGGAGATGACAGATGAGCAATGTCCCTATCCGCCGACTGATAGTCTCCGACTTTCGCCGAATCGAAGGCACACGCGAGCTGCCATTCGACGCTCCCGTCGTACTTATCCATGGTTCAAATGGCACAGGCAAGACCAGTGTCCTCTCAGCGCTTGAGCTCGCATTGACTGGCCGCATTCGGAGCATGGAACGACAGTCCGACCGCTACAGGGCGCACCTGCCGTTCTTCGGGCAGCCCTACGCCACAGTTCGAGCAGAAGTCGCCGAGTATGTCCGGGCGGGAGCATCTGACGCCCCGTTGACTGTGAACGGTGCTCGGCTCGAAGGCGACCCCGCACTCAACGACACCGCAGCGAAATTCTACGCCGAACGCTGCTACTTGGACCAGACATCGTTAGGCCGGCTCCTCGACATATACCAGTCTCGCGAGGGTAGCGAACAGACTGCACTCGAAGAATTTGTGAATGAGCTTCTGGGCCTTGAGAAACTGGATGCCCTTCGTGACGGGCTTAGTGATGCAAAGGATTTCAGACTAGTCAAGAGGCTTGCCGCCGGTGTCGACGAGGCCGACCGCGAAGCGAGGGCAACTGCGAATCAGCTCAAGGAGCAGAGCGCTCTGCTTACCAAGATCCGGGCGGAGGTTGGCGAAGCGCGGAACGCGGCGCGGGATGCTATCGCTGGACTCCGCCCAGTCGCGATTGATGGCATCGCGGACGGAGATCTTCTGACGCTAATCGAAGCGACGCTCAGCGACGACTCCAGCATCGCTGAGTTTACGGACGTTCAGGCAGTTCAACAGGAGCTCATTGCCTTAGGGGGTCGCATCTCAGCACTTGTCGAACGCCCAACCGCACAACGAATTCAAATTACGCGAGCAGAACTCGAGGCTGCGACTGCCGCAAGGGAGGAGTGGGAGGCAACCGCAGGTTCTAGAGTCCGGGCGTGGGAAGCTGCAGCCGAGGATGTCGGCATCGATCTGAGTGGGCAACTTGGAGCTGCTGTCGAGCGAGCTACGAGTCTGGTCCTCCGACAGTTAAATAACGCTGAAAGTATCCGCGCGCAAGTCGAGTCGGTCAGTAAGCGGCTGGAGACAGAAACAGTTGAGTTGGACGGCCTTCAGACCCGACTTCTAAATGCTCAAGAGCACAGCAGTGCTCTCGTCGAGAGCTTGGCAGCACTCCGCACCGTCATCGAGGACAGTGGGAGCAGTAGCTGTCCAGTCTGCGACCGTGACTTTGCTGAAAGTGGCAACGGCAGTCTGCTTATGCACATCGACACGAAACTGGCTGAGCTCGCCACACACGGTCAGCAACTAGTCGAGCTCCGGAACCAACGCGGCGAACTCACCGAGCGGTTGGCGCGGACGGAAGTCGAACGCGCCGAGCTCTTGGCACAGCTGCCGTCTGCTGACTGGCAGCAGGCTACTGTGCGGCGCCACGAAGCGCTTGCCGAGCTTGCTACCCAAGTCGGCGAGATCGAAACCGCGAAGTCGTATGGATCGAACCTCGCGAGTCGAGTGCGCGAACACCAGCAATCTTTAGAGAATCTTGAGTCCGCTTCTTCAGAACTGAGTCACGTAAGCAACGAACTCCTAAGGTGCGCAGCACTTCTCGGGGCCAACTTGCCGACGGCGATTCATCTTCTCGATCCACCGCAAATTGAGGGAATGTGGGCTGAGGTCCTGGAACAGGCCAACACGCGTCTGGCGCGACTCGCGGACTACGCCGATCGATGCCAGCATGCACGCAACGAAGCGTCTCGCCTCAGAGACACTCTCCAGCACGAATCCGTTGCGGTCCAAGTTCTCGCCGATATCGCGGAGCGCAAGGAACAATGGGACGACCGCGTCGCTGAGGCAAAGCATCGCCAAGGCGTGGCGAGGGATGTCCGCGAAGCCGCGACACAGGCACGTGCACGTATCGTCCACCGTGTTTTCACCGAGTCTCTCAACGAAGTCTGGAGAGCTGTCTTCACAAGGCTCGCTCCGAACGAAGGATTCATCCCCCGCTTCGGTCTCCCGAGCGTCACGAAGAAGTCGTTCGATATCGAGCTAGAAACCACTCACCGCAATGGTCAGACCGGCGGTCCACCGCAGATGATGCTCTCAGCGGGAAACCTAAACACCGCAGGACTTTCGCTATTCCTAGCGCTCCACCTCGCAGTCGAACCCGTTGTGCCATGTGTCGTCTTCGACGACCCTGTGCAGGCCATGGATGAAGTGCACGTCGCCCAGTTCGCTGCCCTCATTCGTCTCCTTTCGAAGCAGAACCACCGACAAGTGATTATCGCCGTCCATGAGCGGGAATTGTTTGACTACCTGGCGCTTGAACTCAGCCCAGCGTATGAGGGCGACGAGCTGCTTACTATCGAACTCGGCGAGCTGGCGAACGACGATAACAGGAGCGTCACCCGATACCAGTGGGAGCCTGATCTCGCAATCGGTCTGGATGCTGGTAGCAGCCGTACTGGCTAGTTGTACAGACGGGTTAAACGCGATTTCGTTCACGCCGAGGCGCCACGGCGGAGACATGCGTGTCGGTAACGGCAGCAAAGACTTGCCACAACATTGCCCGCGCAGGATGACACGCTTCAAATCTGTCAAAGTAGCGCGGCGAGTCTCGTTATTCTTTGCTGCGTCTCGACATTGTTGCTGTAGGTTCTCATTCCACATTGCATTTTCTCATCTGACTCTGCATCAGTTTGCATTCGCTCCTAGCGGTTCTCACCTTGCTTGCATTCGTGGTTCGAGACGACTTCTGACTGCGTTGATGCAGAAGGGTAGCCGGACCGTTTTCGAGCGCGTGTCGCTGGCGGTGATGGACTGCTGAGGCCACATGTAGGTTCCAATTAAAACTGGCACTTTCCAGGTTCCGTGTCACCTAGTTTGGCCAGAAAACCGGACATTCTGGGAATGTTGTCACGTCGACGACAGGCGTAAGCAGCTCGATTCCTGCGAATTTGGCCGGTCCTGGAATGAGGATGACGTCACTGTGACGAATCTGGTGCGCAACCTCCTGGCACCGGGTCTTACAAGGTCTGTTGTCGTCTACCGAATCAGCGATCCACCTAGTGCGGCCGCTGTCTGTCTGTCTCATCGCCCGCGATGCAACCCGGCACACCAGGACAACGCTGGTCACGCCTCACCTATGACCCAGCTGCACAGTCTTATGGTCGAAGAACGGTGTGTTCTGGGATGAGGTGAATAACAACGCGCTTCGCCTTTGTGGTGGATTCGACCCATGGCTGATTGGTGTAAGCGCGGGACAGCGTGTTGATCAGCTGACCTTCAGGGTCGGGACCGATCGTGGCCCCCCCACGTACTTCGACGCGGCGTTGTGGATTGTGGGTGTCGGTGATACTGATGCTAATGCGGTTGTCGCGGAGGATGTTGGCGTGTTTGCGGCGGCCGACGACGGTGGAGAACAAGAGCGCCGTACCGTCATTGGTGATCCATACTGGTGACAGTTGCGGGGAACCGTCGGGCTCGATGGTTCCGATGGTGGCGATCTGAGGTGCGCGTGCGAGTTCGACGATGAGGTTGTCCAGTGGCTGCACAGGTTGTGGATGGGTCATGACCGGACGCTTTCCGTGGTGTTCGCGGAAGTGGATGCCAGTGGTGCTGGAGGCATGGTGTCGGCGGCGGAGGTGGCCCGGGTGACGGCGATTCCACCAATGGCGGCGGCGGCGAGGAGAACAGCACCGAATATGGTGGCGGCGGTGGGGATGGACGTCGCATCGATCAGGTATCCGGCGACAAGGGGAAGTATTCCGGCGGGTACATAGCCACCGATGTTCATCAGTGCATTGCCTTGTGCACGCGAGGTGGTAGGAATGTGCAGGCCGATCAGGGTGAGACCGCCAAGCTGTCCTAGTCCTTGGCCAGCGCCGGCGAGGAGCGCGGACAGGATCAGGAGTACGGCCTGATCGGCGTTGACGGCGGTGATGAGAAGAATCATCGACAGTGCTGTGGCTGTGGCACCGGCGGCGAAGATGGTGCGCACCTCTAGTGTTCTGAGTCATTAATTCGTGCGCAGTAGTGGGCGATGGAGTCGAGGATCTGGTCAGCGGTCTTGACCCACACGTAGGGGCGGGGGTTGTCGTTCCAGGTCTCGATCCATGCTCTGATGT
>JAEXZY010000145.1 GCA_023404955.1 Actinomycetes bacterium | reverse complement strand
CTCGGTCAACCGGCGATTCGCCTCGGGACCGCTGATCCGGTAACGGATCGCCAGGACGTCTTTCCAATTCTTCGCCCCCATCGCCTGGGGGGTGGTCTCGACCTGCAGCCGGGCCAACGCCCGGTGCCAGACCGCCGGCAACCGGCACCCCGCCAACTCCAGCTCGTCGAGCAGCGCCACGACCTCGTCGGCGGCCGACAGGTCCAGAGCGGCGGCCAGCACGGCATCAACCCCAGCGCGTAACGCCGCCACCGCCTCCCGCACCTCCACCATGATTCGAACATACATTCGACCACCGACAGATTCGGACGCGTCACTCCCACCGCACGTCGCCGGGTTCTTTGTCGGGGCGCAACCCGCGCCAGCTCGGTTGACGCAGTCGGTTGTCCCCCGTGCGCTCGCTGTACCGGACCTCGCCCACCAGCTCCGGACGCACGAACGTCACGCCTTTGGCGTCTTGAGTCGGAAGCCTTGTCGCAAAAGGGGACTCAGAGGTGTGCAACGGTTCGAGCGTCGACCGCAGCATCGCCAGCTCCTTCTCGGTGAATCCGGTGCCGACCCGGCCGACGAACTGCAGACCGTCCTCGTCGGGAATACCGAGCATCAGCGCGCCGAGACCGCTCGTGCGGCCACCCGTCCCGGCACGCCACCCACCGATCACGACTTCCTGGGTGCGCCAGAGCTTGTCCTTGATCCATGCCGACGAGCGTCGCCCCGGCTGGTAGGTGGCGTCGCGCTTCTTGGCCACCACCCCTTCCCAGTTCTTTCCTCGCGCGAGCGCCAGGGCGTCCGGGCCGTCACCGTCGAGCTGCGCCGGCACGATCAACCCACCCTGATCGGCCAGTGCCTCGAGGATGCGCCGCCGATCGGAGTACTTGGCGCGCAACAACGACCGACCGTCGAGATAGAGGATGTCGAAGGCCCAGAACTCGACCCGGGTGGACCGCTTCCGGTTCTGCATCTCGCGGAAGCTGGGCACCCCCGATTCGTCGAGGGCCACCGCTTCGCCGTCGAGGATCACGTGGTGCTCGGCGAGATCGGCTGCCACCGCACGGAATTGCGGATACTCCGCGGTGACGTCGCGGCCGCGCCGCGAGCGCACGTCGAGCGAACCGTGGTCAGCCGACACCAGTACCCGGTAGCCGTCCCACTTCCCCTCGAACGCCCACTGCGCTTTGGTGTACCGCTCGATGGAGCCTTCGGTGGCCAGCATCGGCGCGAGATCAGCGAACGTCGGCTCCTGCTGTTCCTTCATCCGGTGCGCGAGCCAGTTCTTGCCGTCCGTCTGAATCAGCGCATAGCGGCCACGGACCTTCTCGCCGTGCAACGTGACGATCACCTCGCCGCCTTTGGCCGGCCCGTCGGGCGCGTGGTCGGTGAACTTCTCGGTGTCGTACGTTCCGGTGTCCCACACGTACACCTGCCCGCCGCCGTACTCACCCTTGGGGATCTCGCCGGCGAACGTCAGATACTCCATCGGATGGTCCTCGGTGTGCACCGCGAGATGGTTCACCGACGGGGTGTCGGGCAGGTTCTTGGGCACCGCCCAACTCACCAGGACGCCGTCGCGTTCGAGCCGGAAGTCATAGTGCAGTCGACGCGCGTGGTGCTCCTGAATCACGAACTTGTCGTTGTTGCCGACCTGCGGCGCCTGCGCCGGCACCGGTTCGGGCGTCTTCGCGCTGTCCCGCATGCCACGGTAGGTGGTCAGCCGATCCGGCACCGGCAGCGGCTCGTCGAGATCGCTGAGCAGATCTCCGTCGCTCTCCCAACGCTCGAGGACTTCGGCGAAAGTCAGATGCCGCAGATCGGGGTCTTCGATCTCGTCCCAGGTCCGCGGTGCGGCGACCGTCGGATGTTCGCGTCCGCGAAGCGAATACGGTGCGATCGTGGTCTTGTTCCCGTTGTTCTGGCTCCAGTCCAGAAAGACCTTCCCCTCCCGTAGGCTCTTGGTCATCGTCGCGGTGACCTTCTTCGGCATCACCTGCTCGAGCTGCACCGCGACCCGTTTGGCGAGCACCGACGCACCGCGCGAACTGATCGGGTCATCGAGCGGGACGTAGAGATGCAGTCCCTTGCTGCCGCTGGTCAACGGGAACGTGCGCAGGCCGATGTCGGAGATGAGGCCTTTGACCTCGTGCGCGACCTCGCAGAGCTGCTGCATGGTCACACCCTCACCGGGGTCGAGATCGAACACGATGCGGGTCGCCTGGCCCACCTCGAGGGTCCCGCTCCGCTTACCGGCGACGAAGCGCCATTGCGGCACATGGACTTCCAGCGCCGCCTGTTGCGCGATCCACGCCAGCCCTTCCGTGGTGTCGATGATCGGGTAGGTGGTGGTGCCCGACTTGTGCACGATGGTCCCGCGATCCAGCCAGTCCGGCGCGGAGGACGCCAGCTGCTTCTCGAAGAAGGCCGGCTCCTCCACGCCGTTGGGCCACCTCTTCCGGGTGACCGCCCGACCCGCGATGTGCGGCAGCATGGCCGGCGCGATGGTGACGTAATACTCGAAGACCTCGGCCTTGGTGGTGCCCGTGGCCGGATACAGCACCTTGTCGGGGTTGCTCAGCCGCACCCGCTGGTAGCCGTCCATGACAGGAACGTATACCCGCTTTGTGGGCACCCCCCGCCTGCGTGCGAGTAGCGTCGGGAGCGTGGCGGTGCCGACATGAAACTCGACGACGAAACCCTCCCGCAGCTGACGATCTCGGGTCCGACATACGACCGAACTCAAACCGGCATCGGCATCGTGCATTTCGGGGTCGGCGGCTTTCATCGGGCGCATCAGGCCGCCTACCTCGACCGGCTTCTCAACGCCGGCCTGGCCGACGGCTGGGGCATCTGCGGGGTGGGTGTGCTGCCCGCCGACCGCAGGATGGCTGATGTGATGACCGCGCAGAACGGCCTCTACACCTTGCTCCTCGAGCACCCTGACGGCGCTCGAGAGGCCCGGATCATCGGATCGATCGTCGACTACCGGTTCGCGCCCGACGACCCCGATGGCGTGATCGAGCTGCTCGCCGCGCCGAGCACCCGCATCATCTCGCTGACCATCACCGAGGGCGGCTACCAACTCGACGATCTGCCTGAGATCAACGTGTTCGGCCTCGTCACGGCGGCACTGGCTCGCCGGCGCGAGCGGGGAGTGCCGTCCCCGACGATCGTCTCGTGCGACAACATCGCCGGCAACGGCGAGGTCGCACGGCACGCCTTCACCACGTACGCCGACTCCGCTCACCCGGGGCTGTCCGACTGGATCGCTGAACACACCCGCTTCCCCAACTCCATGGTCGACCGCATCACACCGGTCACCACGCCTGCGGTGATCGACATGGTCGCAACCGAATTCGGTGTCGACGACCAATGGCCCGTGATCGCCGAGCCGTTCACCGCGTGGGTGCTCGAGGACGACTTCTCCGACGGCCGACCGCCATGGGAGGAGGCCGACGTCCTGCTGGTCGACGACGTCACCCCGTACGAGTTGATGAAGCTGCGTCTGCTGAACGCCGGCCACCAGACCCTCTGCTACTTCGCCTACCTCGCCGGGTACCGGCTGGTCCACGAGGCCGCCGCCGACCCGTTGTTCGCCGAACTGCTGCGGCGGTATTTCGCCGAGGCCACCCCGACCCTGCCTCCGGTTCCCGGTATCGATCTCGCCGACTATCAGCGCACCCTGATCGAACGTTTCGCCAACCCCGGGGTGCGCGACACCATCGCCCGGCTCTGCGCCTATTCCTCGGACCGTATTCCGCAGTGGCTGGTGCCGGTGATCGAGGCCAATCTGAAAGCCGATCGCGGCGTGCAGATTTCGGCGGCGGTGGTCGCCAGTTGGGCACGCTATGCCGAAGGCGTGGACGAGCAGGGTCAGCCGATCGACGTGGAAGACAACCGTACAGACACGCTGAGGCCGCTGGCCGAGGCGCAGCGCGACAACCCGACCGCCTTCATCGAGAACACCGCGCTGTTCGGTGATCTCGCACAGCAGCCCCGCTTCGTGGAGGCCTACCGGGAATCCCTGGCATCGCTGCACGGCGTCGGCGCTCGCTCCACGTTGGAGGCACTCCTGGACGGTGATGTGCGATGAGTGAGCAGCGGGCGCTCGTGATCGGTGAGGCTCTGATAGACATCGTGATTCGTGACGGCGAGCTGACCGGCGAACACGTCGGCGGCAGTCCTCTGAACGTCGCCGTCGGGCTGGGTCGGCTCGGTCGCGGCGTGGACTTCCTCACCCACATCGGTCACGACCAGCACGGCCGTCGCATCACCGAGCACGTTCACGCCGCCGGAGTCGAGTTGGTGACCGGCAGCAGCACGGCAGACCGCACGCCGACCGCGCGGGCGATGCTGGACGAGCACGGCGGCGCCACCTACGAATTCGACATCGCCTGGCAGCTGACCGGCACCCCCGAGGTGCCCCCGCCACTGGTGGCGCACACCGGGTCGATCGCCACGGTGCTGGAACCGGGGTGTCGGGCGGTGGCAGCACTGCTCGACACGTACCACCCGTCGGCGACGGTGACCTTCGACCCCAACGTCCGGCCGTCACTCATCGACGACGGCGACGCCGCCCGCACCCGCATCGACCGCCTGATCGAGCGCAGCGACGTGGTCAAAGTCAGCGACGAGGACCTGGCGTGGTACGACAAAGGGCATACTCCCGACGAGATCGCGCGCACATGGCTCGACCTCGGGCCGGCGCTGGTGGTGGTGACGCTGGGCGAGAAGGGCGCGTTCGGGGTGGTCGCCGGCGGCAGCGTCAGCGTTGCGGCGCCGGCGGTCGACGTGGTGGACACGGTGGGTGCAGGGGATTCGTTCATGGCCGGACTCATCGACGCGCTGTGGGAGCTGGACCTGTTGGGCGCCGAGCGCCGACCCGACCTGCGCCGCATCTCCGAGTCCGCGCTCACCCACGCGCTGACGACAGCCGCGCTGTCGTCCGCACTGACCGTCGCACGCGCCGGTGCCGACCTTCCCGATCGGGCGACCCGCGACGCGGCTGCGGCGAGGTCCGGCCCGCAGGAGGGTGGTCCCGGCTAGCCTGGGGTGATGCGGTCCATCTGGAAGGGTTCGATCGCCTTCGGGCTGGTCAATGTCCCCGTCAAGGTCTACAGCGCCACCGAGGACCATGACATCAAGTTCCATCAGGTGCACGCCAAGGACAACGGGCGCATCCGCTACAAGCGCGTGTGCGAGCTCGACGGGGAAGTCGTGGAGTACCGCGACATCGCCAAGGCCTATGAGTCCGACGACGGGCAGACGGTGATCATCACCGACGACGACATCGCGACCCTTCCCGAGGAGCGCAGCCGCGAGATCGAGGTGCTGGAGTTCGTTCCCGCCAGCGATCTCGACCCGCTGATGTACGACCGCAGCTACTTCCTCGAACCCGAGGGTAAATCGTCGAAATCGTATGTGCTGCTGGCCAAGACGCTGATGGAGACCGATCGCGTGGCGATCGTCAACTTCGCGCTGCGCAACAAGACGCGGCTGGCCGCGCTTCGGGTGAAGGACTTCAGCAAGCGCGACGTGATGATGATCCACACGCTGCTGTGGCCCGACGAGATCCGCGACCCCGACTTCCCGGTGCTGGACAAGGACGTCGAGATCAAGCCCGCAGAGCTCAAGATGGCCAGCCAGGTCGTCGACTCGATGACCGACGACTTCAATCCCGACCGGTACCACGACGACTACCAGGAGCAGCTGCACGAGCTGATCCAGGCCAAGCTCGAGGGCGGCGAGGCCTTCACCACCGAGGAGCAACCCACCGAACTCGACGAATCCGAGGATGTCTCGGACCTGCTGGCCAAGCTCGAGGCCAGCGTGAAGGCCCGCAGGGAGCAGAGCAGCGGCAGCAAGAAGGACTCCAGCACCGAAAAAGAAGAGGCGCCTGCCAAGAAGGCGCCCGCGAAGAAGGCCGCCAAGAAGGCCCCGGCCAAGCAGGCGGCGAAAAAGGCCCCGGCAAAGAAGGCCGCCAAGAAAGCTGCCGCCAAAAAGTAGAACGTGTTCCAAAAACACCTTCCAGGGTGGCGGCCCACTTGCTAGCGTGACGCGCGTGATTCTGGACAGATTCCGGCTCGACGATCAGGTGGCCGTAGTGACGGGCGCGGGCCGCGGCCTTGGCGCGGCGATGGCCGTCGCCTTCGCCGAAGCGGGCGCTGACGTGCTGATCTCGGCCCGTACCAAGGCCCAGCTGGAAGAGGTGGCCGAGCAGGTCGCCGCCACCGGCCGGCGGGCGCACATCGTGGTCGCCGACCTCGCCCGCGCCGAGGACACCGCGGCCCTGGCGGCCCAGGCGGTCGAGGCGTTCGGAAGACTAGACATCGTCGTCAACAACGTCGGCGGGACCATGCCGAACGCACTGTTGAGCACGTCCACCAAGGATCTGCGCGACGCGTTCGCCTTCAACGTCGCGACCGCCCATGCCTTGACGCTCGCCGCGGCGCCCCTGATGCTCGAACACTCCGGTGGCGGCAGCATCATCAACATCACCTCCACGATGTCGCGCGTGGCCGGACGTGGCTTCGCGGCCTACGGCACGGCGAAGGCCGCCCTGGCCCACTACACCCGCCTCTCGGCGCTCGACCTCGCGCCACGCATTCGCGTCAACGCGATCGCACCCGGCTCGATCCTGACCTCAGCGCTCGACATCGTCGCCAGCAATGACGCGCTGCGAACGCCGATGGAGAAGGCCACACCGATGCGCCGGCTCGGCGATCCGCTCGACATCGCCGCGGCAGCGGTCTACCTCGCGTCGCCGGCCGGCGCCTACCTCACCGGCAAGACCCTCGAGGTCGACGGTGGCATCACCCACCCGAACCTCGAACTGCCCATCCCCGATCTGTGAAGGACACCATGACGATTCGCTTCGCCGCCATCGGAACCGGCAACGTCGGCAAACATGCTCTGGCGCAATTGATCTCGGACCCGAAGTTCGAGCTGACCGCGGTGTGGGTGTCCTCGGACGCCAAGGCCGGCACCGACGCCGGCGAACTGGCCGGGCTCGGGGTCACGACCGGGGTGCTGGCCACCACCGATCTCGACGCCGTCATCGCCACCGCTCCGGACTGCGCGGTCTACACGGCGATGGCCGACAACCGGTTACCCGAGGCGCTCGAGGACTACCGACGCATCCTGGCCGCCGGCATCAACGTCGTCGGCAGTAGCGCGGTGTTCCTCCAGTACCCCTGGGGAGTGTTACCCGACGAGATGGTGACCCCGATCGAGGAGGCCGCGAAGGCTGGCAATGCCAGCGTGTTCGTTAATGGCATCGATCCCGGTTTCGCGAACGATCTGCTCCCGATGGCTTTGGCAGGCACCTGTCAGAGCGTCCAGCAGATCCGCTGCATGGAGATCATCAACTACGACACCTATGACAGTGCGACCGTGATGTTCGACGTCATGGGGTTCGGCGGCAGCCTCGACGAGACTCCGATGCTGCTGATGCCCGGCGTCCTGAGCCTGGCCTGGGGTTCGGTGGTGCGGCAACTGGCCGCGGGCCTCGGACTGGAACTGGACGAGGTCACCGAAACCCACACCCGGGTGCCCGCACCGGAGTCCTTCGACATCGCCTCAGGGCACATCGCCGAAGGGACCACTGCGGCAATCCGTTTTGAGGTGCGCGGCATGAAAGACGGTGAGGTCGCGGTGGTCCTCGAACACGTCACCCGGCTGCGCGACGACCTCTGCCCCGACTGGCCGCAGCCCGCGCAGCACGGCGGTTCCTATCGCATCGAGATCACCGGCGAACCTTCATACACGGTGGACCTGTGCCTGAGCAGTCCCAACGGCGATCACAACCACGCCGGCCTGGTGGCCACGGCCGCGCGCGTGGTGAACGCGATCCCTGCGGTGATCGATGCGGCGCCGGGGATCGTGACCGCGCTCGACTTACCTCCCGTGACTGGCAAAGGTCTGTACGCTAAGCCCTGAATCTGCTGAAAGGACTCCGCATGAAGGCCCGCCTCACCACTTTCGCCGCTGTGCTCGTCGCCGGCGGAGCCTCACTCGCAATCGCGGCCGCACCCGCTGCGCTGGCCCAGCCGTCCTGCGTGGAGACCGGGCAGGGTGGCGGTTTCCAGGGCGGCGCGAACACCGTCTGCCAGTCGCCGGGCAACTCGCAGGTCGATTCCCGTCCCGGCGTCTACGCCGAGCCGTGGGAGGGTGGCTTCGGCTGGGGCTACGGCCCGTACGTGATGTGAGCCGACGATCATGCGTCGAGTCTTGACCTGCGTGGCACTCGCCGGTGCGGGCGCCACGATCGCCCTGGCCGGAGCGGGCGCAGCGGCAGCGATGCCGAAGTGCAGCGACGTCGGCAAGACGATCACATACTGCGAGACCAACGGCAGCACACAGATCACTGCGACGCCCCCGCCCTGGAACTGGGGCGGCTGGCAGGGCGGTGACTACTTCCCATTCGGGGCGTTCGGCTACCTGCCCTGACCCGCGGCGCGCACCGGGACGCGTTGCGACGTCGTCGGATTTTCGGCTAACCTAACTTTTCTCTTCGCTTCATCGAACAGAAAAGGATTGCGGGTGAAGCCCGACGCCGCAGCGCCGATTCGGCCCCTGTGGCTGCTGCTCGGCCCCGCCTTCGTCGCGGCCATCGCCTACGTCGACCCCGGCAACGTCGCGGCGAATGTCAGCGCGGGAGCGCAGTTCGGGTTCCTGCTCGTCTGGGTGATCGTCGTCGCCAATCTGATGGCGTGCCTGGTGCAGTACCTGTCCGCCAAGCTCGGCCTGGTGACGGGCTGCTCGCTGCCGGAGGCCGTGGCCGACCGGATGAGCAGGCCGACGCGGCTGGCGTACTGGATACAGGCCGAGCTGGTCGCGATGGCGACCGATCTCGCCGAAGTCGTGGGCGGCGCCATTGCGCTGTACCTGTTGTTCGACCTGCCGCTGCTGGTCGGCGGGGTGATCACCGGGGCCGTCTCACTGGTCCTGCTCCTCGTCAAAGACCGCCGCGGCCAATCCGTGTTCGAGCGGGTCATCACCGGCCTGTTGGCGGTCATTGCCATCGGCTTCTTCACCAGCCTGTTCGCCGCACCTCCCCCCGCCGGCCAGGCCCTCGGCGGGCTCGTGCCGCGCTTCGACGGTGCGGAGAGCATCTTGCTGGCGGCCGCAATGCTCGGCGCGACGGTGATGCCCCACGCGGTGTACCTGCACTCGGGACTGGCGCGCGACCGGCACGGGCATCACGCGCCAGGGCCTCGGCGCAAAGCACTGCTGCGCGCCACCCGCTGGGATGTCGGCGCCGCGATGCTGGTCGCCGGCGCGGTGAACCTGTCGATGCTGCTGGTGGCCGCGACCACCCTGCAGGGGATCGCGGACACCGACTCGATCGAAGGGGCCTTCGCCGCGGTGCAGAGCACGCTCGGCCACACGGTCGCGCTGCTGTTCGCGATCGGACTGCTCGCGTCCGGGCTCGCGTCGTCGTCGGTCGGAGCCTATGCCGGAGCGATGATCATGGACGGTCTCTTGAGCCGGTCGGTACCGCTGGTGACCCGCCGGCTGATCACGCTGCTACCCGCGTTGGCGGTGCTGGCGGCCGGTGTGGATCCGAGCCGCGCGCTGGTGTTGTCGCAGGTGGTGCTGTCGTTCGGCATTCCGTTCGCGCTCATTCCCCTGATCCGGCTGACCAGCGACCGCTCGCTGATGGGTGCCGACGTCAACCGTCGCGTGACCACGACCCTGGGCTGGCTCGTGGCCGGGCTGATTAGTGTGCTCAATGTGGTGCTCATCTACCTCACGCTGACCGGCTGAATGACCGCGCGACACCACTACTTCGCGTACGGCTCGAATCTGTCGGTGCGGCAGATGGCGCAGCGCTGCCCCGATGCCACCGATCCGCAGCCCGCAACGTTGGCCGACCACGACTGGCTGATCAACGAACGCGGGGTCGCCACCGTCGAACCGCAACCGGGCGGGGTGGTGCACGGCGTGCTGTGGCGCGTCTCCGATCACGACCTGGCGACATTGGACAGCGCCGAAGGCGTGCCCGTGCGCTATCGCCGCGACGCGCTGACCGTGCACACCGCCCACGGCCAGCGCACCGCCTGGGTCTACATCGACCACCGCGTCGAACCGGGACCACCGCGCCCCGGTTACCTGGAACGGATCCTCGAGGGTGCCCACCACCACGGCCTGCCCCACCGGTGGATCGATTTCCTCCAGCGATGGGACCCGACACGATGGCCGCGCCGCGACGCAGACACGAATTCGGTTGCCCCGCAATCTTTTTCAGAACTCCTAGCCACCCCCGGAGTCACCGAGGACGCCACGCTGCGGTCACGCTTCGGATTCCTGGCCATCCACGGCGGCGGGCTCGAGCAGATGACGGATGTGATCGCCCGCCGCGCCGCCGATGCGGCGGACGCGTCGCTCTACGTCGTGCACCACCCCGACCGCTACCCGCACCACCTCGCGTCGGCGCTCTACGATCCGGCGCACTCCCCCCGCCTCGCGGACTTCCTCGACCACGTCGAGGTTGCCGTGTCCCTTCACGGGTACGGCCGGATCGGGCGCAGCACCGAGCTGCTGGCCGGCGGCCGTAACCGGGCACTCGCGCAGCACCTGGCCGATCACATCGCCATCCCCGGCTACCGGGTGGTCACCGACCTCGACGCGATCCCGCGCGAACTGCGCGGCCTGCACCCGGACAATCCGGTCAATCGCATGAGCGGGGGCGGCGCCCAACTGGAACTCTCGTCCAGGGTGCGCGGCATCAGCCCCCGCAGCGGCCTGCCGGGCGATGACGGCTTGGCTCCCGCCACCTCGGCTCTGGTGCAGGGATTGGTACACGCCGCTCGGTCCTGGAACCGCGACTGACACAGAGACACCATCGGGACGCAATCCGCAACCCGGCCCGCTCCGAATACCGGGTGTGGAACAACAGGGCGGCGCTGCGGACACGACCGCGGCGCTCTACCGCACCCGGATCACGCACCTGCGGCGTGCGCCGGTGCATCACTATTTCGAGCACCGCAGCTACAGCTGGCTGATCGACCTCGATGACATACCGCACGTGCCGGGATTGCTTCGCCCCTTCGCGACCTTCGACCCGGCCGACCATCTGTGGCCGGCCCCCGTCGACACGCTGCGCGGTCGCGTCGATGCCTTTCTCGCCGACAAAGGCATCGACCTGTCCGGCGGCCGCGTCACCGCTTTGCTGCAGCCCCGCGTGCTCGGTTCGGTGTTCAACCCGTTCACCTTCTACTGGTGCCACGGCCCGGACGGCGCGCTCCGGCATGTCGTCGTCGAGGTGCAGAACAGCTGCGGTGAGCGACACGCCTACCTGTTGCCTCCGTCAGGCGACTGGCCCGCGATGGTCACCAAGAAGCTGTACGTCTCGCCGTTCAACGACGTCGACGGTCATTACCTCATCAATGCTCCGCGCCCGGACGAGCGCCTCGACGTGCGCATCTCGCTGCACCGCGAAAACCATCCCGCGTTCGTCGTGACGATGCGCGGTGATCGTCGGGCTGCTGGCATCGCGCAGATCATGGCGCTGCAGATCGTGTCGCCGCTGGCACCGAAGATGAACTCGCTGAGCATGCGGGTGCAGGGCACCCTGTTGCGCCTGCGCCGCGTCCCAATGGTTCCGCACCCCTCCGAGGAGCGGGAGAAGGTGTATCACTCGTGATCATCGAGGACACCTGATGACGGCAGTCTTGCCCACGACGTCGACCGACGGCCGATCGGCAGCCGCTAGGCTACCGCTCGTGACCGCCGAACTCGACGCTTTGCTGCGCCAGGTGGCCCGCCAGGACGTGGACGCCTTTGCGACTCTCTACGACCAGACCCGGTCGCGGGTCTTCGGTCTGGTCGTGCGCGTTCTGCGCGATCCGGGATACAGCGAAGAAACGACCCAGGACATCTACCTGCAGGTCTGGCGCAACGCGCACACCTACGATCCGGCGGCGGGTTCACCGCTGGCGTGGCTGATGACCCTGGCGCACCGGCGTGCGGTCGATCGCGTGCGCTCCGAGCAGGCCGCCAGCACCCGGGAATCCCGGTACGGCGCGGCCAACATCGAGCCGCCCACCGATCACGTCGCCGACGAGGTGATTCTCGACGAGGAGCGGCGCCAGGTCGCGGCGTGCCTCGGATCGCTCACCGACACCCAACGCGAATGCATTCAGCTCGCGTATTACGACGGTCTTACCTATGTGCAGGTTTCCGAGCGTCTCTCGACGAACCTTGCCACTATCAAGTCGCGGATGCGTGACGCCATTCGCGGTCTCCGCCGATGCCTGGGGGTGACATGACCAGCCCGGAAGAGCTGCTGACGCTTGCGACGCCCTATGCGCTGCATGCGCTCAGCGACAAAGAGGTCGACGACATCGATCGTCGGCTCCGCGACGTCTCGCCCGACGTGGCCGAAGCTTTCCGCGCCGAAGTGCGCGCCGTGCGCGAGACGATGGCGGTGATCGCCGAGGCCACCGCCGTCGAACCCCCGCCCGAACTGCGTGCACAGGTGCTGAGCCAGATTCAGCGCGACGGCCGTGGTGGCGGCCCGGTCCGTTCCCTCGGGCCGAAACGGCGACGCTGGGCCACGGTCGTGCTCGCCGCCGCGGCCGTGGTGGCTGTCGGCCTCGGCGCCCTGGGGGTGGGAGTCGCGATGCGCCCCAGCGCTTCGGAGTCGACGACCGACCAGATCTTCGCCGCGCCCGATGTTCGCACCGTCTCGGGTGACATTCCCGGCGGAGGCACCGCGACCCTGGTGTTCTCCCGAGAGCGTGACTCCGGCGTGCTCGTGATGAACAACGTGACGCCGCCCAAGCCGGGAACGGTGTACCAGATGTGGCTCGTCGCAGCAGACGGTCCACACTCGGCGGGCACGATGGATGCCGGCGCGGTCACGCCGTCGACGACGGCGGTGCTGCCAGATCTCGGCTCCTCGAAGTCGCTGGCGTTCACCGTCGAGCCGCCCGGTGGGTCGAAGGAACCCACCACGCCGGTCTTCGCACAACTCCCGCTGGTCTAGAACTCCAGCGTGGCGTCGGCCGCCACCGCCAGCACGTCGCGCATGTCGTGTCGGCGCCGCCAGGCCTGGCGTTGCCGCATCGCACCGTTGCCCCGGTCGGCGACCTCCGTCAACCCGCGGCGCACCACGTCACCGTCGCCGGTGATCTCCAGCGCCGGACGCACCCAGTCGACGAGGTGCTGCAGCAGCGTCTGTACGGGCGCGGCGGTGTTGCTGCGCAGGTCGACACCGGTTCCGTCCAGACCGTCACGTGCGGCCTTCCAGTACGCCGCCTTCAGCGTCCACGCATCCACTGACGGCTGCGCGACACCGCCCTCTTCCTCCGCGAGCGCGGTCATCACCGCTGCGCGGGACAGCGCCGCCAGCAGGACTGTCTCCCTTACCGTCGCGGGCACGTCGGCGACGCGAATCTCGACGGTCGGAAAATCCGCCGACGGCCGCACATCCCAATAGACCATGCCGTCGTCGCGGATGACCTCGGACTGCACCAGCATCTGCACCGCGGCGTCGTAGTCCGCGGCGGAGTCGAAGTGCGGCGGCGGTCCGGCGCTCGGCCACCGCGCCCATAGCACGCTGCGCCAGCTCGAGTGGCCGGTGTCGGCGTTGCGGTAGATCGCCGAGTTCGCGGTCAACGCGAGCAGCGCCGGCAGCCACGGGCGCAGGCGGTTCGACACCGCGACCGCCGCGTCCCGGTCAGGGACGGCGACGTGGACGTGGCACCCGCAGATGCCCTGCTCGTGGGCGATCATCCCGAACCGGTCGCCGATGTCGCGGTAGCGCGGTGTGTCGGTGATCGGGAAGTCGTGCGGCAACGTGGGCGGCAAACCCACGGCGAGCAGCTGGGCGCCGGCCCGATCAGCGGCGTCGGCTGCGGAGCGCCGCAGCCGTACCAACGCGCCGTGGAGTTCATCGGTGGTGTGCGCCACGTCCGTCGCGGTCTCGATCTGACAGCTGGTGAGTTCGAGTTGCAGGTCGATGCCCAACTCGGCGGCGTGCTCGGCGACCTCGCGGTTGCGGGGCAGCGGTGCGCCCGTCGCCGGATCGACGAGGAGGAATTCCTCTTCGACGCCGATCGTGGGGATGTCTGCCATGGCCGTGCGGAACCCTGCCAAATTTTGATCCGGCCCGTCGGATTGTTCCACGACGGGCCGGATCGGTGGGAAAAGTCTGCGACGTTAGTGCCCCTACCGAATCCGCTTCAAACCTGTCCCTACGATCGGATCGTGGCCAGACAGTTTCGATTTGGTATCGGCGTCATGCGAGGCACATCGCGCGGACGACTGCACGACTTCGCACGTCAGGCTGAGGACTTGGGCTATGACGTGGTGCACGTGCCGGATCATCTCGGCGGACCGGCACCCTTTCCGGTGATGACGACGCTCGCGATGGCGACCTCGACGCTGCGGGTCGGCACGTTCGTCCTCAACGCCGCGTTCTATCGGCCGGCGCTGCTGACGCGTGACGTGGCGGCGCTGCGTGACGTGTCCGAGGGTCGGCTCGACCTCGGGTTGGGCACCGGCTATGTGAAAGAGGAGTTCGAGGCGGCGGGCATCCCCTTCCCCAGCGCTGGAGCGCGGGTCGAACACCTGCGCCAGACCTGTGAATATCTCGCCGAGCACGTGCCGGATGTGCCGATCATGATCGCCGGCAACGGTGACCGGGTGTTGCGCACCGCGGCCCGGATGGCCGACATCGTCGGACTCACCGGAGGGGATCGGGTGCCCGACGACGACGAGGACCCGCTGGCGGATCGGATCGCCTTCGTGCGGGACGCTGCCGGTGACCGGTTCGGAGCGCTCGAGTTGAACATCGCGGTCACGGCGATGCCGCTGGACGGTTCGGGCATGCCGGACCTGACGATCCCGCGGCACTTCCTGCCCGGCTTGTCCGACGACGAATTGCTGCGCCACCCGGGGGTGCTGTCGGGGACGGCGACCGAGATGGCCGATCGGATCCGCGGCTACCGCGACCAGTACGGCATCAGCTATGTGACCGTGCAGGACCGACACGCTGAGGCCTTCGGTGAGGTCATCGCGCTGCTGAAATAGCTTGCTAGAGCCACAGATACAGCCCGGAGAGTAGCGCCCACATCCCGGCGCAGTACACCTCGAACGCGGCGCGCAACGGGATCGGAGCGTGCCGCAGCTCCATGAAATCGAGTCCGACGAGACGTACCTTGATCGCGGCGATGCCCAGCACGAGGACCGCGATCGCGGATCCCGTGCCGTGGCCGGCGCCGACCGCCCAGGAGACCACGGTCGCAGCGACCAGAATCAGCCAGCTCAGCCCGGCGCGGTTCGTCAGCAGTTTCAACACCGTCATGTCAGCTCACCAGGTAGAGCAGTGCGAACAGGAAGATCCACAGCAGGTCCACGAGGTGCCAGAAGCATGCGGCGCCTTCGACCAGTGCGATTCGGGTGGTGCTGAGCTCGTCACGCCGAGTTTGCGTGAGCAGGAACGACAGCGCGCCCAGTCCGAGGCACACATGGAACAGGTGCAGGCCGGTGAGGATGACGTAGTAGAGGTAGAAGTGGTTGGCGCCCGGTCCGTGGCCGGCCTCGGCCAAGGCCACGTACTCGGTGACCTTGAGTCCGATGAAGACCAGACCGCACCCGATCGCCGCGCACGCCGCTGCGGTGGCGATGCCGCGCAGCCCGGCGCGCATCGCATTGAGCGCGAGCACGACACAGAGCGAGCTGGTCAACAGCACCAACGTGTTGGCTACGCCGATGCCGAGGTGCAGGGTGGTTCGCCCCTCGTCGAAAAGCTCTGCAGCTCTTGCGCGTTCGACCAGGAAAGTAACGAAGAACGCGCCGAACACGGCCATGTCGCCGAACAGGAAAACCCAGGTGCCGCTCTCCGCGGGCACCCGCCGGGCGGTCGTCGTCACCCGGAGAGCGCCCGCTGGACTGTGATGGACTTCAGGATCACCGCTGTCGTGGTGAACAACCAGATGACGAGCACCAGTCCCGGGATGTAGAACGCGAACACGCCGTTCCAGGCGAGCGGCCCGTCGTTGAAGACGACCACGACGCAGCCGGGCAGTGACAACGTGGCCACCCAGAGGTTGAGGTAGCCGTACCAGCGCGGGAACGTCGGGGTGTCGGCTTGGTCGGTGAATGCGGCGACGGCCAGCGTGATGTTCTGCACGATGATGGTCCCCACGATGCCGATGAACCACAGCCAGAAGACGTCGTTGAGCGCCTGGGTGAGTTCGGCGGAGCGGCCCTCGGGCCGGAAGGCGGCGACTCCGAGGAAGAACTGCGGGAAGATCAGCGCCGGCACGAACACCGTGGCAGCCATGAACTGGGTGATGGACAGCATGCCCCAGCCGCCCTCGGCGCGCCGGACACGCAGCACGACGGCCGCGAGGAACGGAAGCGCGAGTGCGGCGCTGAGTAATGCGCCGGACACACCGAAACGGATCCCGAGCTTGTGATCGACGAAGAAGGCGGCGATCTGGTCGGCCGGGGCGGCCGGCGACAGGGGCGGGAAGAGTTGTGCGACGCCGGAGAAGCTGGCGCCGTAGAGAAGGATCATGATGCTGCCCGACCAGGCACCGATGCGTTGCAGTGTCAGCTCCACGCCCGGGACGCTACCGGCGGCTTTGCCCGGTTTTGTCACTTTTGCCATATCGGACGGACTGGGGTCCGGCGTCCGCTGCCCGGTAAGCTCCCACCGTTGCCCCCGTAGCTCAGGGGATAGAGCACGGCTCTCCTAAAGCCGGTGTCGCAGGTTCGAATCCTGCCGGGGGCACGCTGTGTGATGTCGCAGGACATCGGAATAGCCGCGGACCTACTTTAGGTCCGCGGTTTTTTCCGTTTGGGGCCTTTGGGGGCGCCGGTGGGTTGGTAGTCCCTGGTGGGGTCGAGTGTGAAGTCGCGCAGGACTTCTCCGGTGGCGGCGTTGATGACGGTGATGTGGTGGTCCTGGGCGAGGATCAGGACGCGGGTTCGGTAGTGATGGCGGCCGATGCCGATGTGGTGGAGGCGTCCGTTGACGCGCAGGGTGACGGCTCCGGCTTGGTCGACGCGGTCGGTGCGGACGCGGTTGTGGGTGTCGATGCGGGTTGCTGGGTCGGCTTTGGGGCGGCTGGTGTAGATCACTGCTGGGGTGGCTCGGTGGGGCAGGGATCGGTGGGGGCGGCGGTGGTTGTATTCGTCGACGAAGGTGTCGAGCTGGGTTTGGAGTTCGGCAATGGTGGTGGCGCGGGGTTGGCTGGTGAGCCACTTTTTGAGGGTTTGGTGGAAGCGTTCGACTTTCCCGCAGGTGGTGGGGTGGTGCGGTGTGGAGTTGATGTGGTGGATCCCGAGGCGGTGGAGTTCGGCTTCGAAGCCGTTGCGTCCGCCTTTGCCGCCGGCGAGTCGGGTGGTGAACACCATGCCGTTGTCGGTCAGTGTGGAGTAGGGGATGCCATGGCGGGCAGTGGCTTTGGTGAATTCGTTGACGACGGTGGCGCCGGTGACGCGGTGGTGGGCGGTGACGGAGATGGCGAGGCGGGAGCAGTCGTCGAGCCAGCACAGGATTTCGGTGTCGACACCGTTTTTGAGGCGCCAGTGAGTGAAGTCGGCCTGCCATCGTTCGTTGGGTTGGGCGGCGGCGAAGCGGATGTAGGAGCTTTTGGGGCGTTTCTGCGGTGTGGGGTCGACCAGGCCGGCGCGGGTGAGGTGGCGGCTGATTGTTGCGGTTGATACGCGCAGGTGGTGGTGGTGTTCGAGGTGCCAGGCGATGGTGTGGGGGCCGGCGTCGAGGCCTTTGCCGGTCAGGGTGCGACGAAGGTCGGTGATGAGGTCGATCGTTGATTGTGGGAGCCGCCCCGGGCTGGTGTGGGGCCGTCGGGAGCGGGGTTCGAATGCGGCGTCGCCGTCGAGGGTGTAGCGCTTGATCAGCCTCGAGATCCAGCTTTGGGAGACGCCGTAATCGCGGGCGACCTGCGATTGTGAGCGGCCTTCGACGAGGACTGCGGTGATGACCAGACGAGCCTTCGACACCAGCTGAAACTGGCTGACGAACCTATGCCGATGTCGTGAGACACCCTATTCCGATGTCCTGAAACACCACACTGCCGGGGGCACGCGTCTCTGTGTATGCGTCGGTTGATGCCTGACATTTCTGCTTCGGGTGATGCCTGACAGTGTTTCGGCTGATGCTTGACAGTTGCTTCGGCTGATCCCCGACCACGTTCACGCTGCCGCAACTCAAGACCCCTCACGCGGCGGGACTTGCCAGAAAATGCCTAGCGCGTTCGCTATTGGCGCGAGGCCGCTGGGTCCATGCCCGCCAGAACCAGCGTCTCGACTTGACCTCAACGTTGGTTGCGCTTTTAGCGTCGTTCCATGACATTCCATCCGCACGAGATCGACTACCTCAACACCTCCACCTTGGGCCGGCTCGCCACCGTGGCCGCCGATGGCACCGTGCACAACAGCCCGGTGGGCTTCTCCTACAACGCCGAACTGGGCACGATCGACATCGGTGGGTTCTCCATGTCGAAGAGCCAGAAGTACCGCAACATCGCCACGAACCCGACGGTCGCGTTCGTCGTCGACGACATCGCATCAGTTGATCCGTGGCGCGTACGGTGCCTCGAGATCCGCGGCGTCGCCGAGCAGGCGCAGGTTCCTGCGCGCGTCGCGGCCGAGACCGGCGATGAGATGGACACTGCGATCATCCGCATCACACCGAAGCGCATCATCGGCTTCGGCATCGACCGCACCGACGTCCCGGCGCATGAGCTGAAGGCGGATGCCCGCAACGTCTGAGCCGGCCCGGATAATTAGCGGCGCTATTTTGGAATAGCGCCGCTATTGCTCTCGTTACAGTCCAACGTTAGCGTTGCTAACACTTGGGCTGAACGAAGGAGAATCCGATGGACCTCGACTTGTTGATCCGCGGCGGCGCGCTTGTCACCGTGCTCGGTACCGGCGTGGTGTACGGCACTGACGTGTTCTGCGCGATGGTCATGCGCCCCGCGCTGGCACATGTCGGCGACGACGCACTCGTGGCGGTGATGGGTCAGGTGCACCGCTACGGAGACCGCCGCATGCCCCTGCCTGGAGTGCTCGGCATCGCTGGTGCCGTGGTGGCTACCGTCACCGCCGCCGTGGCCGGGCACTGGACGCAGACCGTCGCGGCGGGCATCGCCTCGTCGGCTCTGCTCGTCTGGCTGCTGCTATACACCCGGCTCAGCGCTCCGATCAACCGGCAATTGACTGAGGCTGCCGAAGCAGGCCGCACGCTGGCGAACGGCCGTGCGCTGCAAGCGAAATGGGAGTCGACCATCAACGCCCGCGCCATTCTCCAGGGCGTGGCCGTCGCCGCGTCCTGCGTCGCACTGCTGGGCTGATCATGCTCCAGCTCAGGACCTACACACTGCGCTCGCCCGAGGCGTTGCGGCGCTATGCCGACGTGCATTGGCAACGTCACCTCGCCACCTTCGCTGCCTTCGGCGTCACCACGCACGCCATCTGGACCGACCCCCACTCGCGCCGACTGTTCGCCGTGATCAGCTACCCACCCGACGCCGACCCTGACAAGCTCACCCGCCGCATCATGGCCAGCCCGCAGTTCGCGGCCGATATGGCCGGTTTTGACGTCAACGACATCGTCGCTGTCCACACCACCCTTCTCGATCAGGAGACCATGCAATGACCACCACCATCGGCTACGTCCTCGCCGGCATCCTCGCCGCCGCGATCATCGCCATCGGCGCCAGGTTCCTCATCGCTCCGACCGTGGCCGCCGCCGGTTACGGCGTCCCCGCCGCGAAAGACCGGCCCGGCGCCCCTGCCTACCTCAGCGCCAAGGGCATCCGCGACATCGCCACCGGGATCATCGTCATCGCGCTCCTGCTGGCCCACGCCACCCACCTCGTGGGCTGGGCGATCCTGGCGGCGACCCTGATTCCGCTCGGCGACGCCGTCATCGTGCTGTGCAACGGTGGGGCACGATCTGTCGCCTACGGGGTGCACGGCGGCACCGCCGCTGTCATGCTGATCACCACGGCGTTGCTGCTGACCTCGTGAGAGCTCAGCTCCCCCGAGTCTCGATCACTCGCTCGGCGATGTCGGTCAGCTTCGTGTTGCTGTCCTGTGAGAGCCGGCGCAGCATGTCGAACGCCGCCACATCGTCGACGTTGTAGCGCTCCATGATGATGCCTTTCGCCTGCCCGATGCGATCCCGGGTGGAGAGGGCCGACTGCAACTGCTCGTGATGCCGGCTGGCCAGGATCGCGGCGGCCGCATGGGCCGCCAGAACCGCGCCGATGTTCTCGTCGGCAGCGGTGAAGGCGTTCGGCTCGACAGCGAACAAGTTCAGCGCGCCCGCCGTTTGCGAGCTGGTGTAGAGCTTGAACGACAGACCGCTGCGTACGCCCAATTCGGCGGCGGCCGCCGAGTAGCGCGGCCAGCGGGCTTCGGTGGCGAAGTCGTCGGAGCGCACGATGGTCTCCTCGAGGGCGGCCTCCAGACACGGCCCCTCGTTGAACTTCATCTGCAGCCGATCCAGTTCGTGCGGCAGCTCTGAGGTGCCGGCTACGGACTCGAAGCGGCCCGCTTTGCCCACGAACAGGACGCCGGCCGCGTCGGTGCTGGGGATCAGTTCCAGCACCTCTCTGGTGACATCGGACAGTACGTCTTCGACACTGCGCGGCGAGGCAACCGCTCGAGCGAGCTCGGCCATCCGCTGTGCCAGATCGCGGTTGGTCGAACCGGTCATGACCTCGTGAACTCCTTCATCGAAGGGAACCGTACACCGAGCAGGGTTTGCGGCGCTGGCGTGCGGGCAATGCAGGGCCGCAGGCAGGTGACTCGGTCGACCGAGCCGCTTGCCAGGTCTCGTCGGTTCAGACATGCAGCCGACGAGACCGCCTGGGGCCTGTCACTCTGTTAGTTGAAGTAGTAGCGTCACGCGAGTGAGCAGCCTCGGCGTCTGGATTCTGGGCGGCTATCAGAGCGACTTCGCACGCAACTTCGACCGGGAGGGCTCGGACTTCGCCGGGCTCACGTCGGAGGTGGTCGAGGCGACCCTGGGCGCCGCGCGCGTGGACGCCGGCGACATCGGCGTCGTGCACGTGGCCAATGCGTTCGGCGAATTGTTCGCTCGCCAAGGCCATCTCGGCGCGATGCCGGCCACCGTGTGCGACGGCCTGTGGGACACCCCTGCCACCCGGCACGAGGCCGCCTGCGCCTCTGGCAGCGTCGCCACGCTCGCCGCCATCGCCGACCTCCGTTCCGGCGCCTACGACAGCGCACTGGTGATCGGCGTCGAGTTGGAGAAGACCGTGCCCGGTGACACCGCGACGGCCATCCTGGGCACCGCGGCATGGACAGGCCACGAAGGCGCCGACGCCAAGTACATGTGGCCGCACATGTTCGACACCGTCGCCGCCGAATACGAGCGTCGGTACGGGATCGACGACGCACACCTGCGCTCCATCGCCGCGCGCAATCTCGCCAACGCCCGGACGAACCCGAACGCACAGACCCGGTCGTGGGCGGTGCCGCACCCGCTCACCGCCGACGACGCGAGCAACCCGCCCGTCGAGGGCAGACTCCGCCGCTTCGACTGCAGCCAGATCACCGACGGGGGCGCCGGCATCGTCCTGGTCACCGACGACTGGCTGCGCGCCCATCCCTCAGCCCGGCCGCTGGCCCGCATCGACGGCTGGGGCCATCGCACTGTCGGCCTGGGGCTGGAGCAAAAGCTGCAGCGCTCCGCGCAGTCGCCGTACGTGCTACCTCACGTGCGGTCCGCTGTGTACGACGCCCTCGCGCGCGCCCGCGTCACCCTCGACGACATCGACGGGTTCGAGGTGCACGACTGTTTCACCCCCAGCGAGTACCTCGCGATCGACCACATCGGGCTGACCGAGCCGGGCCAGTCGTGGCAGGCCGTCGAGAGCGGCGACATCGACCCGGGCGGCCGATGCCCGATCAACCCCAGCGGAGGGCTCATCGGCGGCGGCCATCCCGTCGGGGCGTCCGGGGTACGGATGCTGCTCGACGCCGCCCGCCAGGTGAGCGGAACCGCCGACGGCTACCAGGTCGACGGCGCGACCACGTTCGGCACCCTCAACTTCGGCGGCAGCACCGCCACCACCGTCAGCTTCGTCGTCGGGAGACATTCATGAGCCTGCGCACCCACCCGGAGGTGGTCGCCACCTTCCTGTCGACCCTGCCGCCAGATGACGACCACCCCTATCGCACCGGCCCCTGGCGGCCGCAGACGACCGAGTGGGACAGCGACGATCTCGAGATCGTGGCCGGCACCGTGCCCGACGATCTGGACGGCGTGTACCTGCGCAACACCGAGAACCCGCTGCACCCCGCCTTGAAGAACTACCACCCCTTCGACGGGGACGGCATGCTGCACATCGTCGGCTTCCGCGACGGAAAAGCGTTCTACCGCAACCGGTTCGTGCGCACCGACGGGTTCCTGGCGGAGAACGAGGCGGGCGGACCATTGTGGCCCGGCATCGCCGAGCCGATCGAACTGTCTCGCCGCGACCACGGCTGGGGCGCCAGGACATTGATGAAAGACGCATCCTCGACCGACGTGATCGTGCATCGCGGGGTCGCACTGACCAGCCACTACCAATGCGGGGACCTCTATCGCATCGATCCGTGCACCGGTGACGCGCTGGGTAAGGAGGATTGGAACGGCGGCTTCCCGCGGGACTGGGGAGTGTCTGCGCATCCGAAGGTCGACGGCGGTGAACTGCTGTACTTCAACTACAGCAAGCAGGCACCCTATCTCCGCTACGGCGTGGTCAGCGACGCCGGCGACGTGGTGCACACCGTCGACGTCGAACTCCCCGGCCCACGCCTGCCCCATGACATGGCGTTCACTGAGAACTACGTGATCCTCAACGACTTTCCGCTGTTCTGGGATGCCGCGCTGCTCGAGCACAATGTGCACCTGCCGCGCTTTCACCGCGACACCCCGTCGCGTTTCGCGGTCATTCCCCGCCGCGGAGACGCCTCGCAGATCCGGTGGTTCGAGGCCGATCCCACCTACGTGCTGCACTTCCCCAACGCCTACGAGGACGGCGACGAGATCGTGCTCGACGGCTTCTTTCAGGGCGACCCCGAACCCGCCGACAACGGGATGGGCAATCGATGGCAGCGCGCCTTCCGGTTCCTCGCCCTCGACCGGATGCAGGCCCGGTTGCACCGCTGGCGGTTCAACCTCTTGACGGGCGAGGTGCGCGAAGAGCAACTGACCGACAGCATCAGCGAATTCGGCATGATCAACCCCGACCGCGCCGGCCGCGCCCACCGCTACACGTATGCGGCGACGGGCAAGCCGTCCTGGTTCCTGTTCGACGGGCTGCTCAAGCACGATCTGCACACCGGCCACGAGGACCGGTTCGCCTTCGACGACGGCGTCTACGGCAGCGAGACCGCGATAGCGCCCCGCCCCGGCGGTATCGCCGAAGACGACGGATATCTCATCACGTTGACCACCGACATGAATGCCGACGCCTCGTACTGTCTGGTGTTCGATGCAGCCCGGGTCGCCGACGGCCCGGTGTGCACACTCCGGCTGCCCGAGCGGATCTCGAGTGGTACACACTCCACGTGGGCGGCCGGCTCCGAGTTGCCCCGCTGGCGCGAGAGCGATCAGGCGGCCGCCGCGATCGGGTTGTGACCGCCGCCCCGAACGCCGTCGCGCGGATGCTCGGCGTCCTCGGCGACGAGTGGAGTCTGCTGATCATCCAGCAGACCCTGCTCGGCGCCACCCGCTACGGCGACTTCGCCGAGGCACTTCCCGTCTCACACGCCGTGCTGTCCGGGCGACTGCGCACGTTGGTTGCCGAAGACCTGCTGGGGCGTCGCGACCACCAGACGCGGCCGGTTCGTGTCGTCTACACGCCCACCTCGAAAAGCCGCTCCCTGTGGCCCATGCTCACCTCGATCTGGGAGTGGGAGCGCAGCTGGGTGCCCGACCATCCGCAGCCGTTGCCGGCGATGCGGCACACCTCCTGCGGTGCGCTGTTCGCGCCGAGGCTGACCTGCCGCGCGTGCGAGGCCGCGGTCGTCTCCGAGAAAGAGTTTGTCGCGCAATGGGGTCCGAGCGGCAGCTGGGAGCGCTCGATCCCGTCGACCACCAATCGCCGCCGCTCCACCGATCGGCGGGCCGGCGTTCTTTTTCCGCAGACGATGTCCGTGATCGGCGACCGCTGGGGATTCGCACTCCTGGTGGCCGCGTTCGTCGGCATCGGCAGGTTCACCGACCTGCAGGCCGAACTCGGCGCACCGCCGGCCACGATCTCCAGCCGGCTCGCCGTCTTCACCGCTGAAGGAATCCTGCACACAGTCGGGGGCCGCTATCTGCTGACCGACAAGGGCCGTGCTCTGCTCCCCGTTCTGGTGTGCGCGCTGGCCTGGGCGCAGCGCTGGTATCCGGATCCGGACGGGGTGGCGGTTCGCGTCACCCACTCGACGTGCGGGCGCCGGTTCCATCCACGCCTGACGTGCGATCAATGCCTCGAACCGCTCCGCGGTGCGCAGATAATGACGTCATGACCACGCTCGCGAACCGGTCGGCGACCGCGCTGCTCGTCGTCGACGTCCAGAACGACGTCGTCGCCGGGGCGTTCCGGCGAGACGCGGTGGTGGCCAACATCGCTCGGTTGATCGAACGCGCCCGCCGGGACGGGACAGCAGTCGTCTGGGTGCGCCACCACGACGACGACCTGCGCCATGGCAGCGAGGGGTGGCACATCGTGGCGGAGCTGTCCCCCGGCGACGACGAGCCGATCATCGACAAGACCTATGGGGACGCGTTCGAAGCGACCCCGCTGGAGCCCGTTCTGGCGGACCGCGGCGTGGGCCGGCTCATCGTGACCGGCGCGGAAACCGATGCGTGCGTGCGCAGTACGTTGCATGGCGCATTCGTCCGGGGCTACGACGTCACCCTCGTCGCCGACGCCCACACCGCGGGTGACAAGACGGCGTGGGGCGCTCCGCCGGTGTCGGCAGTCATCGACCACACGAACCTGTACTGGTCGTACCAGGCTGCGCCCGGACGCGTCGCCGCGGTCATCCCCACCGACGACATCGCGTTCGCCGACAGCTGACACACAGGGCCGAAAACTCTTGGCACTCTCCGACTTCGAGTGCTAATCTCGCTGGTGCACAGTGATTTGGTCGCCCGCCAGGGTGGCGGGCCTTGGATGACGTAGGAGGTGGATTGCTGTGCTTCGCTTTGATCCGTTCAGTGACCTTGACTCTCTGACCCGGGGCTTGCTGACCAGCCAGACCGGATCAAACCGTGTCCCACGCTTCATGCCGATGGACCTGTGCAAGATCGACGACCACTACGTGCTGACCGCTGATCTGCCCGGAGTCGATCCGGGATCGGTCGACGTGAACGTCGACAACGGCACGCTCACCATTTCTGCCCACCGCACGGCACGCTCGGACGAGTCAGCGCAATGGCTGGCCAACGAGAGATTCTTCGGCGGCTACCGCCGACAGCTCTCCCTCGGAGACGGGATCGACACCAGCGCGATCTCCGCGACCTACGAGAACGGGGTGCTGACGGTGACGATCCCGGTCGCCGAGAAGGCCAAGCCGCGCAGGGTGGAAATCCAGCACGCCGGTGCGCAGACGTCCATCTCTCCCACGACCGTCGACGCCGAGTAGTACCGACTGAAGTCCCTGCGGTCCAACCGGATTCGTCCGGTTGGCCCGCACAGTCGCGCCGGAGGGCGTCAACGCAGCGGCAGCGTCAGAACGAATCGCGCCCCGTGCCGGTGCGCCACGTTGACCAGGTCGCCGCCGTGCGCCCGGGCCAGGGCCCGCGCGATCGACAGGCCCAACCCGGCGCCGCCGCGGTCACGGTCGCGTGCTTCGTCGAGGCGGACCAGGCGCTCGAAGATCCGGTTCCGCTGATCGTCGGGCACGCCGGGTCCGGTGTCGGTGACGGTGAGCACGGCGCGTTCTGGCGTCGCACGGACGTCGATGTCGATCACGCCGCCCGCCGGCGTGTGCCGGCGGGCGTTGTCGACGAGGTTGGCCAGGATCTGGGCGATCCGCAGTGCGTCGGCGACGACCGGCAGCGACGCGTCGCCGCTGCGGCGGATCTGCAGACCGGGAGCGAGCACGGCACTGCGGTCCCGCTCAGCGTCGGCCAACGCGACCAGATCGCACACTCGCCGATCGAGCGGTGAGCCGGCGTCGATGCGGCTGAGGTCGAGCATGTCGGCGACCAGCCTGCCCGCTCGGCGCGCCTCGCTGAGCACCAACTCGGCGCGGTGCCGCTGGCGCGCGGACTCCGGGTCGTCGTGCTGCATGGCTGACGACACGAGTTGGTCTGCGGCGGCGTGGATTCCGGCGATCGGCGTGCGGAGTTCGTGCGCGGCATCGGCCAGGAACCGACGCGTGGCGCCTTCTGCCTGCGCTGCGGCCTGCGCCGACTGGTGGGCACGATCCTCCGAGTACTGCAAAGCATCCACCATGGTGTCGAAAGCGGCTGCCGCGCGACCTAATTCGGTACCAGGGCGGTCGGGCCGCACCCGCCTGGCGCGGTCGCCGGCGGCAATCGACTCGGCAACCTGAGTCAGGCGGGTCAGCGGCAGCATCGTGGCACGGGCGATCACCGTCACGCCGAACGCGGTGACCAGCAGCACGGCGAGGCCCGCGACCACCATCAGGATGCGCAACTGCCGTAGCAGCGCCGACGTCGCGGTCGTGTCTGCCACCAGGATGAGCCGGCTGCCGTCGGGCAGCCGGTGGTCGATGATCGTCGCGGTCGCGTCCGGCGGCGGGGGCGGGCGGCGCCCCGTGGGGGGGGGGGGGGGAC
>JAEXZY010000142.1 GCA_023404955.1 Actinomycetes bacterium | reverse complement strand
CTCGGTCAACCGGCGATTCGCCTCGGGACCGCTGATCCGGTAACGGATCGCCAGGACGTCTTTCCAATTCTTCGCCCCCATCGCCTGGGGGGTGGTCTCGACCTGCAGCCGGGCCAACGCCCGGTGCTGGGCCGCCGGCAACCGGCACCCCGCCAACTCCAGCTCGTCGAGCAGCGCCACGACCTCCGCGGCGGTGGACAGGTCCAGAGCGGCGGCCAGCACGGCATCGACCCCAGCGCGTAACGCCGCGACCGCCTCTCGCACCTCCACCATGATTCGAACATACATTCGAACACCGACAATTTCGGCTCGCCTTAGCGCTCTCAACTAGCGGAGCGGTTCATCTGGTCGAGCACGACCGTCGCCCGGAAACCGCAGAGCACCAGGATGTGCATGATGTACAGCCACAGCGCCAGTGCGGTCACCGCGCCCACGATCGGCATCCCGCCGAATGGCGCCGACCACGGGATCGGGATCGCCAGGAACAACACGAAGCCCTGCAGGAAGCCCGACAGGATCGACCCGGTGGCGAACGCGCCGATCGCTAGTGCGCGCCATCCGATACGGCCAGGCCCGATGAGCCCGAAGACCCCGAGCAGCGCCGTCGATACGGTCACCCAGACGATGTGGAAGGCGACGACCACACCCCACACCAGTGACCATCCGCCGGACGTGTACAGCGGTCCGACATACGGCGCCGACAGCAACACCGCCAGCACCAGAAACGGCGCCACCGCCGCGACACCCAACAGGCCGGCCCGACCTCGCCACCCCGTCAGCGAGTCCGGCTCCGCTGACATCTGGACGAATGCGCGGCGCAGCCCCTCCCCGTACAGGCTCGCCGGGAACAGCACGACGAGCGCCTGCACCCAGGACATCGACAGCGCCACCCGGGTCAGGGTCCGCAGCGCCTCCGGGGTGCCGTGGCCGCCGGGTAACCCGTCGATCGCCGCGGTCATGGCCGCGGTGACCGTGTCGTGGCCCGCCAGCGCGCCGACGGCCCACAGCGCTGCCAACGCCAGCGGGACCAGACCGATGACACCGAAGTAGGTGGCGCCGGCCGCCCACAACGCGAGATCGCTGCCCGGGAACGTCGTTCGGACGCCGGCGGCGAACTGCCGCACTCGACTCACGGCATGTCACCCATCGGTCCCGGGTCGCGCTGGCAGGCTGAAACCATGGTCCCTGACATACCCGCCGGGCGCGGCGGCGACGATGCGGGGTGGTCACATCTACACGGCGGCGTGCAGCCGTCCCGGATCGTCCGCGGCTGGTTGCGGATCATTCGCGCGCTGTCCGCCGGGCCGGTCGCGCGAATCCCGCCCGACATCCTGTCGCTGGCCGGCGTGCTCGCCTTGGCCGCGGCATGGGGCGTCGTCGTCGGGCCGGGCTGGCCGGCGCTGGTCGTCCCGCTGGTGCTGATCGCCGGAGTGCTGGACGGGCTGGACGGTGCGGTCGCCCTGAGCACCGGACGGGCGCGACCGCTGGGCGCGCTCATCGACTCGGTTGCCGACCGCATCGGCGATCTACTACTCGGCGCGGTGCTGTTCGCGCTGGGTGCCCCGATGGGTTGGGTGCTCGCCGCGGTGACAGCGGTGCTGCTGCTCGAGTACGTGCGGGCCCGGGCGCAGGCGGTCGGGATGCCGGGGGTCGGGGCGGTCACCATCGCCGAACGCCCGACCCGACTGATCGTGGTCGCGATGGCGGCAGGTGCGGTCGCCGTGGCACCGGGCGGGGCGCCGGGGCCGGGCTGGCAATGGGCCAGTGTGTTCACGATCGTGTGGACCGTGACCGGCGTGGTCGGGATGTTGCAGCTGCTCCACGGGATACGCCGCTCGATGCCGGCATCGTTCCCGCCGGACCGATGAGCCTCGCGACGATCTCGGCCGACATCAGTACCAGCGGGATGCCGCCGCCCGGGTGAGCCGACCCGCCCACCAGGAACAGGCCGGGAATCGGGCTGCGATTGGCGGGCCGGCGCAGCGCGGCTCGCGGACCGTGCGAGGCGGTGCCGTAGATCGCGCCGCCGGGAGCGCCGGTGCGACGTTCCAGCTCGGCCGGCGTGATCACCTCGACGAACCGCAACCGGGGTCGGACGTCGACACCGCGCTCAGCCAGGACATCCAACATCTGCTCGGCGTATCTGTCTGCGAGCCCCGGGGCGTCCCAGTCCATGCCCGCCGCCGGATCGTGCGCCGGCGCATTCACCAGGACGAACCAGCCCTCGGCGTCGTCGTCGGGACGCAGCGCCGGATCGTCGGGGGCGTGCACGTACACCGTCGGATCCGTGACCGGCGCCGGATGCCGGCCGAAGATCGCGTCGAACTCGGCGTCGTAGTCCTCGGGAAAAAAGATCCGGTGCGCAGCGCTGCGCTCCCGGCCGGACAGGCCCAGCATCATCACGAAACCGGCCATCGACCGCGGTGTGCGGCGCAACCGGCGGGCAAGCCGGGCCGGCGCAGACACCAGCGTTCCGTACAGCGCTGCGGCGTCGGCGTCGCTGACGACTACATCGGCGGGGATCATGACCCCGCCGCAGCGCACCCCGTGCACCTGCCCACCGCCGGTGACCACCTCGTCGACGCGGCAATCGGTTCGGATCTCGACCCCGAGCTCGTCGCAACGCCGGGCGACCGTCTCGACGATGCGGCGCAGCCCTCCCGGCACGTACCAGGCGCCGAATTCCTGCTCCACGAACGCGGTGACCGACAGGACCGACGGGGTGCGCCGCGGATCGGAACCGGAGTAGGTCGCATAGCGGTTCAGCCACATCCGTAACCGTGGATCGGCGAACGCGGCACGCCCCAGCCTGTCAATGGTGCGCCACGGGGCAACCGCGTTCAGATCCGCTGGCCGCGCACTCATCGTGGCCAGGGTAGGCAGCGAAATGGGTTGGCGGAGAACGGGTTCGCCGACGAGATCCCACAGCCGACGGGACCGCTCGTGCAGGCGGCGCCAGGACTCCCCCGCTTCCCGGCCCAGTACGTTCTCGATCGCGGCCTCCACCGCGGCCAGGTCGTGAGGCATTGTCAGCTCGGTGCCATCGGAGAAGCGGTAGGCGCACGCCGGGTCGACCCGTTCCACGGGCAGGTCCGACGGGCCGCCGGTGGCGTCGAACAACTCGGTGAGCAGATCCGGCATCGTCAGCAGGGATGGTCCGGTGTCGAACGTGAAGCCCTCGCGGTGAACGACCCCCAGCTTGCCTCCGACGGTCGAGGCAGCTTCGCAGATTGTGACCCGATGGCCGAGCGCAGCCAACCGCGCCGCCGCGGCCAACCCGCCCAGGCCGGCCCCGATCACCACCGCGCGACTCATACCGCTCGGCCTTTCCACCGCAACGACCCGCGCCGGCGGCCGGACCACGACGAGATCAGCAACCCCAGCAGCGCCAGCACCGATGCGGGATGCCCGGCGGCGTCGAGCACGTCCCTGGCGCCGCCCCGGCCGCACCATCGCCGTGCCGGCAACCGGCCGGCGACGGCCGCTGCGTACCCGAGCGCTCCGACCCGTGAACCGGCGAGCGCCGCGCCGGCGGGCACGACGTACACCAGGAACAGAACTGCTCCGACAGCGACGGCGCCGGCCGGTGACCCGAACGCGGCCCACAGCGACTTCCGGTAGCCCGCACTCAGTTCGCGTCCCGTGGCATACATCCGGCAGGTGGCGACGCCGGAACCGTCGACCACGCCGGTGCGGCCCCCGTTCATCCGCACCGCCCGCGCCAGACCGATGTCGTCGAGCACAGCGTCGGACACCGCGGCCCAGCCGCCCGCGCGGGCCAGCGCGCCGGCGCGGACGACCAGGAACTGCCCGTTGGCCACCGCCAGAGAGGGCCGCCGCGACCGTTCGGCGACGCGCAACGGCACAGTGGTCAGCCACGACCACGCCAGTAGAGGTTGGACGAGGTGGCCCAATGCGCCTGCGGCCACCTGCCGGGGCCAGACGCTGACCAGATCCAGTGCGTGGGCGCCCTGCAGCATCGCCACCGCTCCTGCGACAGCGGTCGGCGTCAGCACCACATCGGCGTCGACGAACACGAGGATGTCGCCGCGCGCGGCCGCGGCCAGCTGCGCGCACGCATAGGGCTTGCCCAACCAGCCCTGCGGCGGCGCCGACCCGGTCAGCACCTTCAGCCGGGTGTCGCCACCCGCAGCGCGGTGCACGACGTCGGCCGTGCCGTCGCTCGACCCGTCGTCGAGCACCAGGATTTCGACGTCCGGCAGATCCCGCTGTGCGAGCACCGAGCGGATCGTCGGCGCGATGCGGTGGGCTTCGTCGCGAGCCGGGATCAGCACGGAGACAGCCGCCGCAACCGGATTCGGGTGAGCGTCTGGCCGGCGCACCAGGCGCAGATTGGCCATCGCGTGCACGGTGCCCAGGCAGGCGAGCGCCGATCCGACCGCCGTCGCGGCGCGTAGGATTTCGGCAAGGCGCGCATCGGGCACCTGCAAACTCTACGCAGTTCGGCGGTGGCGCAGCGCCGGCGGCACGCAGCCGTGCGGCCAGACAGACTCTCGAGGTGGAGGTCGGCGGTGGCGGTTGCGGTGCGCAGCGCCCACACATTGCCGGTGCGCTCGGGACCTGCGGTGTGGGCACTGGTCGTCTCCGCGGTCATCGTGCAGATCGTCTACCCGCTCATGCCCGAGGCGTGGCGCACCCCCGTCACGGTGTGCAGCGTTGCGATCTTCTTCCTCGCATCCCTGGCCGACGTCGGGCGGATGCACGGACTGCGGGGGGCGCTGACGCTGGCGGCCGTCGCGGGCGGGGGCGGTCTGATCGCCGAAGCGGTCGGGGTCGCGACGGGAATTCCGTTCGGGCGCTATGCCTACACCGGCACGTTGGGCCCTGAAGTGCTCGGCGTTCCGGTGATCGTGCCGATGGCGTGGGTGATGATGGCCTGGCCGGCGCTGGTGGTCGGGCGCACCCTGGCGCGGCGGGGTCCCGCCGTCGTGGCCGTCGCCGCGTACGCCCTGACAGCGTGGGACGTGTTCCTCGATCCGCAGATGGTCGCGGCGGGCCACTGGGAGTGGTTCGACGCCAGCCACACGCTGCCCCTGATTCCGGGCATCCCGCTGACCAATTACGGCGGCTGGCTTCTGGTCTCGATGGCGATGATGGTGGCCCTGCACCTGCTCTTGCCCTCGAGTGACCGAACGGCCTTTTCCCGTCCCGCGGCCGCGCTCTACCTGTGGGTCTACTTCTCGTCGGTGCTGGCGCATGCGGTGTTCTTCGGCCTACCCGGCTCGGCAGTCACCGGCGGCCTGCTGATGGGCGTGGTCGCGCTGCCCTTCGCCGCCCAGGTGATAGGGCGAGCCCGCGCAGACCGATCGACGGCAAGGAGCCGCCCTGATGAGTGACGCCATGACCAGTCGTGCTGCGCCGCTGCGCATGCGGCCGCGCCGCCTGGTGGTGCCGGATCCTTTGCAGCCCACGCAGGTGCCCGCCGGCACCGAGGCCGTGGTCGTCGGCGGCGGGATCGCCGGCGTCTCGGCCGCGGTCGTGCTCGCTGAACGTGGTGTCGCGGTGACCGTGCTCGAGGCGACCGGCCACCTCGGCGGCAGATTGGGGGCATGGCCGGAGCGGCTGCCCGATGGGACCAAGCAGATCATCGAGCACGGCTTCCACGCGTTTTTCCGGCACTACTACACGTGGCGGGCGATCCTGCGGCGCGCCGACCCGAACCTGTCGTTCCTCGCCCCGGTGAAGAGCTATCCGGTGATCTCGGCCGAATGGCCCGCCGAAGACCTCTCCGGGTTGCCCGCCGCTCCCCCGCTGAACCTGCTGGCTCTGGCGTTGCGGTCCAAGAGCCTGACGCGCCGGGAGCTCGTGCGGGCCGACGCGGACACCGGCCGGGCGCTGCTGGCCTACGACCGTGCGACCACCTATGCCGCGTTCGACGACGTCGACGCTGCGTCGTTCTTGGACGGCTTCGGGATGACCGAACGCAGCCGCAGCATGCTGTTCGAGGCGTTCGCGCGATCGTTCTTCTGCAACCAGGGCCAGCTCTCGGCCGCCGAATTGATCGCGATGTTCCACTACTACTTCCTCGGCAATCCCGAGGGCATCGGCTTCGACGTGCCCGCCACCGACTACGCCACGGCGATCTGGGATCCCCTACACCGTCATCTGCAGCGCCACGGCGCCGACGTTCAGATGAACACCGGCTGCGTGTCCGTCGAACCCAACGGCCACGGCTGGCGGGTCACCACGACGGCGGGAACCATCGACACCAGGCACGTGATCATGGCGCTCGACCCAGGGGCCCTCACCGACGTCATCGGTCGGTCACCCGGCACCGCTGCGGCGGCGCCGCGGCTGGCGCAGGCCTGCGAGAACCTCTCGGTGGCACCGCCTTTCGCCGTCAGCCGGATCTGGTACGACCGCGACGTCGCGGCAGACCGCGCACCGTTCAGCGCCGTCAGCGGGCAGCCGACACTGGATTCGATCGCCGTGTACTCGCGTCTCGAACAGCCGAGCGTGGACTGGGCGCGCACCACCGGCGGATCGATCGTCGAACTGCACTCCTACTCCTGCCGGCTGCCCGACGCGGAGGCCGCCGCGACAGCACTGCGCAAGGAACTGGGGACCCTCTGGCCCGAGACTGTTTCGGCGAGGATCCTGCACACCCACGACCGGCTGGAAGCCACCGCGCCCGCGTTCCCGCCCGGCTCGGCAGGCACCCGGCCCACGGTGCGCACCGACGCGCGAGGCCTGCGGGTCGCCGGTGATCACGTCGACACGCCCTATCTCTCGGGGCTCATGGAACGCTCGGCGATGTCAGGGGTGCTGGCGGCCAACGATGTGCTCGCTGAGCTCGGAACGGCAGCGGAACCGATTCTCGGCGTACCGCAGCGGGGCCTGCTCGCAGGAGTCCCGGAGTTCGGGGCCAAGGCGCGGGCATCGAGGTGACCGCAGCGGGCTGACCGCCGGTCAGCCGCCGAGTTCTGTGACAGCGGTGTCCAACGCCGCAGCCTCGGCCGCCAGTCGGCTGTCGTCGAGGTCGGCATCACCCCCGGTGCGCTCGAGCAACTCTGCCCGCGAGATCACCTCGAGCGCGCCGCGATGGTCGTCATCTCCGCTGTCGGTGCCCGAGATCACCTCAGCTCGGCCCGCGATCACCACCAGAACCGCATCGGACGCAGCAGCCAGCAGCTCGCGCACGTGTTCACTCGTCACCGTCATGACGCCCGTATGCCCTCGCCAAATGTGACGAAACCTTCACGCGGGTAACACCCATACGTCACGTGACGAAGTAGTCGACGCGGGTGCGATGTGAAGCCACGGCATCGCCTCGGCTTGCATGCCGACCGCTGACAGTTCCCGTGACGCGCGCCGATGGGCGCGCGGTGGAGAGGACGGCACACACGAACATGAGGTATCTGCTCGCATTCAGGCGCCGGCTGATCGCCGGCGCGATGGTGGCGCTACTGCTGCCAGGGCTCGTCGGAGTGGTCGGCGGATCCGCCACCGCCGCGGCCTACTCGCGGCCGGGGCTACCCGTCGAGACGCTGATGGTTCCGTCGGCGGCCATGGGTCGCGACATTCCGGTCAAGTTCCAGGGCGGCGGCCCCAAGGCGGTCTACCTGCTCGACGGCCTGCGCGCACGCGACGACAACAGCGGCTGGGACATCGAGACCGCGGCGTTCGAGAACTACTACGAGTCCGGTCTCTCGGTGGTCATGCCCGTCGGCGGCATGTCCAGCTTCTACACCAACTGGCAAGGCCCGGCGGTCGGCAACGGCACCACCTACAACTACCAGTGGGAGACGTTCCTGACGTCGGAGCTGCCCGCCTACCTGGCGGCCAACAAGGGCATCTCGCCCAGCGGCAATGCGGTGGTCGGCCTGTCGATGTCCGGCAGCGCGGCGCTGATCCTCGCCGCCTACCATCCTGGCCAATTCAGTTATGCCGCATCGCTGTCGGGCTTCCTGAACCTGTCGCAGGGTTTGTGGCCGACGTTGGTCGGCTTCGCGATGCGGGACGCGGGTGGCTTCGACGCCACCGCGATGTGGGGGCCCGGAGGCGGTCCAGCCTGGCAGCGCAACGACCCGACGCTGCAGGCCGGACGGCTGGTCGCCAACGGCACGCGGCTGTGGATCTACACCGGCAACGGACGTCCCGGTGACCTCGGCGGCGGCGGCGACATCCCCGGCCAGGTGCTGGAGAGCATCACCGGAGACAGCAATCGTGCGTTCCAGAAGGCCTACGTCGGCGACGGCGGCCGGAACGCGACGTTCAACTTCCCGGCCAACGGCACCCACGGTTGGGGCTACTGGGGTGCGCAGCTGAACGCGATGAAGCCCGACATCCAACGCACACTCGGCGCGTGACACGCAGAACCGGCCGCAACGACACGTCGTTGCGGCC
>JAEXZY010000141.1 GCA_023404955.1 Actinomycetes bacterium | reverse complement strand
GGCTAATGCATATATAGCACTATATTACTTGACACATAATATTGCGGTTTATTGCATTAATAAAAAAGAAAAGCCAAGGGGAATTGCTATTTTTAGTTTAATTATTTTTATCAACCTATTATTCTCGATATTACAATCGGCAAGATATGATATTTTGTTAATGACGATAGGAGGAATTACGATATGGTATACTTTCTACCAGTATTATTCTTCAATATTGTGTGAAAAGTCTAGAAATATGAGAAGGGCAATAGCAATACTTGCTATTATAGTTTTCGGAATGGCATGCTTGTCGTCTGTGTTGGGAACCTTTGTTGGCAGAGCGACAAGCGATACTATTTTATCAGAAGCATATAACTATTTTGGAAGGACGATTCAGGCGTTTGATGTTTATTTGAGCAACAATACAGCGAGCTCTCATCAGCCAGAAACGTTTTTTGGAATCTATAAATTCCTTAATCAAATAGGAGTTATTGATATACCAAACTTTAAAATACATTTAGAATTTGCTGGATTGGATGGTAATAGCTTGGGTAATACATATACAGTATTTAGACCTTATTTCAACGATTTTGGTATAATTGGAGTTGTGATATTGCCATTCATTGAGGGGTGGGTTATGTCCATATTATATAGAATAATTAAACGGCCTAAAATTAAAGAATTAAATATGGTTCTTATAATATATTCTATGATAATACCCAGTTCGTTTTTTTATGGATATTCTGGTTTTTTCTTCTCAACAATACTATCTATCAATTATTTGATAATCATCACGTTAACATATATTATAGCGGCGATTTTATCCAAGAGAATATATGTTGACCGTGATTTGAAACTTACTATAAAAAAGAGAAATGGATAAATGAGAAGATATGGAGTTGTACGTTTATTTGTGATGATTATGGAAATTATGTGTGTTACATTTACCTAAACGAATTATATAAAAAGGATACTGATACGTGATGGGGGATAAAGAATTTAACGGAATTAAAATTAATAGTTTAAATCGTTGATAAAAGGATTTGTTTATCATTACCATCAAGTCTCGTAGTTATGAAACGAGCATAAATAATAATGTTTTGTTGTCAGTTATCTTTAAGGAGATATGCATCAATGCTGAGCAAGGAGTTAGTATAAGACGATACAACAATTTTTTAACATATATATAAGGATAAAGCTCAAATCGGAACTAATCCGTAAAAAATTATAAAGTTTAAGATAGAAGAAGCAAAAATTTGTGTTTCAAATATAGAAATTGGATCTTTGTTTAATAGATGGGTAGAAGAAAATAAACGAGTAATTATTACTTCTGATATGTATCTTGAAGGGGAATTTTTGAGAATATTATTACGTAAATACGAAATATGTGGATATAAAAAATACGTGTTTTGTGATCAAAAGTGTGATAAAACAGTTGGGCAATACTTAAACATATTTTGAAAAATTCATACATCAGAAATTCGAGAAATATTTAATAAGTGTAACTAATGTAAAGGGAGAGAAATGTAGCGGTGGGAAAATTTAAACAGAATCTAATTTATGCTTTTATAGCGCAAAGTACTTCAATGATACTTAGCATTCTAATCTCATTAATACTGCCAAAAGTATTAGGAGTGGAAGAATTTGCATACTGGCAACTTTTTATTTTTTATAGTGGTTATGTTGGCATATTGCATTTTGGATTGTCGGATGGCTTGTATTTAAGATATGGTGGGACTGACTTAAAAGATATGAATAAGTCGTTGATAGGTTCACAGTTTCGCTGTATGGTTATCTGGCAGACGTTAATTGCTATAGTGGCATTAGTAATTATTCCATTTTTAATAGTAAATCCAGAACGAATGTTTGTATGTATACTTACTGCAATCTACTTAATTGTAGCAAATGCAACTTGGTGCTTGGGGTACATATTTCAAGCGGCTAATGAAACTAGAATATATTCAACAGGGACTATCATATCGAAGGTGTTGTTTATATTTGCTTTGATTTTGTCTCTTCTAACGAGGCATTACGATTTTCGTATATATGTAACTCTATATGTTGGAGCACAAGCGATTGCACTTATTTACTCTATAATTAATGGTTGGGACTTTGTTACTGCAAAATGGATTTCGGTACAGCAGATTCTGCACAATACATTGACTAATATGAAAATTGGGATTAATTTAACTCTTTCTAATATTGCAAGTAGTTTAATATTAGGAATCTGTAGGGGATTTGTGGACGCCCGTTGGAGTATCAGTGTTTTTGGAATATTTTCATTAGCGATTTCTTTGGTAAATTTTATTCTTCAATTTATAACGCAGATTAGCATGGTTATGTTTCCCTCTTTAAGGCAGTTGCCGGCTGAGAAGAGAAAGGACATATATGTGTTGTTGAGAGATTCCATAGGAATAATATTTTGTTCGATTATGATATTTTATGTTCCGATGAGAACAGTACTTAGCTGGTGGCTACCAGAGTATACTGAAAGTCTTAGATATTTATCAATTATTCTTCCTATTTGTGTTTTTGATGGAAAAATGCAGATGCTATATAACACCTATATGAAAGTATACAGAAAAGAGAAGAGTTTACTGAGGATAAATTTACTTTCTTGCGTAGTGAGTTTGATTTTATGTATTTTATTTGCTACAGTGAATAATGATGTTATAGTGGTAGTTGCTGCAATGATAATTGCTATTGCGTTGCGGAGTGTAATTTCAAGTATTTATTTATCGAAAGTAATGGGTGTGGGATTGGAGGATAATTTAGTTTGGGAAATTGCATTAACAGTATCATTTATTGTTTTTAATTACAGTTTTAGACCATGGGTAGCATTCTTTGCGTATGCAATGGCAGTACTAATGGTTTTGAGTGTAAAAAGAGAGAAGATAAGAGAAATTTTATATATTGTAAGGAGACCAGTGATGAAAAGATGAATTAGGCAGAAATTTCTTCCTGTTGGCTTTTGGGCTGAATCTTCGTGGCTTTTTTATTGTGTTGAGAAGCGCAATGTCAAAATATTTATGGCTACGGGAGGGGCAATTTAGATGTTTCTCCAAGTATTTTGTTTAGATAATTTCCATATAAAAAAACAAGTTATATAGATGAATAAATACAATAAAATTTCAGAAGTCAGTATAGAAGGTGATATTTACCATCGTGGTATTGTCCTTTTCGCATCAACACAGTTTGAAGTCCTGGTATTAAATACATTTTAATGGAAGAATCATATTGACAGATGGTTATATGATTAACAATAAAGATTATATGATTTATAATGAATTGTCAAATTAATATAAAAATTCGAATTTTCTAGTAAAATTGAATCCTAGGACAAAGGAAAATAGATTTGCTAAAAATTTTTAAAGTAATGAAAAATTTGTGGGTTCCATGGGAAATATATTTTATGGATCGTTTGAAAAACAATAGTAGACCTCTAATTCAGATTGGCATAGCGTGTAGTACATTACTAACAGATAAATTTATGTTTAATGCAGAAGGAAAGAAAATAGCACTTACACCACTGTTTTACAACTATATTAGAAAAAAGAAAGACGGTTCTGATGCAGTGGGAGTATGGAATACTCAAAATTACTACAGTGTAAGAAATTTATATAAAAATAAAAAAAATTTTGTTATTCCAGAATAAGAAAACGATATTTATGCAACATTAAATGATTGGCTAATGGAGGGATAAAGATATATGAAAACAGTAGCACTAATTCCAATTAAATTGGGGAGTAAAAGAGTACCCGGAAAAAATATCAAACCTTTTTTTGATGGTACGCCAT
>JAEXZY010000119.1 GCA_023404955.1 Actinomycetes bacterium | reverse complement strand
CCGGCCCCGATCCGTCGGTCTTGTGGCCCGGGCCGCTGGTGTGGGGGGCCGTCGCGGCCGGCCGCGACGGCGAAGAGTTGGAGGTTGCGCTGCGCGCCGCTGTCAGTACCGATAGTGGTGCGGCCGTTGATGTTTCGGCGCAGCGCACCTCGGTGCGGCTGCGGGGCCTGCACGCGCGCGCGGTGCTGGCCAAGGGGTGCGCGCTGGACCTGCACGTGATGGCGCCGGGCAGCGCCGCGCAGACGGTGCTGGGTCGGGCCAGCGTGGTGCTGGTGCCGATGAGCGACGACGGCACGGACTATCGCATCATCGTGCGCTCGTCGTTCGCCCGCTACCTGGCCGATTGGCTGATCGATGCCGCGGGAGAGTTCGGCGTCAGCTGGTAGCCGCTCGAGGTGAGGTATCCTCGCCACGGTCTGAAACCTCAGATGATGCGCGTGGTGTACGAGGAGTCCGCATGCCGAGTCCCCTCCTGTCCGACCAGGCGTACGACGCCATCCGCGACAAGATCGTGTCGCTGCAGATCGCCCCGGGCGCGCCGATCGAGGAAGAGCAGCTGGCCGCCGAGCTCGGGGTCGGCCGTACCCCGGTGCGCGAGGCGATCAAGCGGCTGGCCTACCGCAAACTGGTCGTCATCTATCCGCGCAGCGGCAGCTATGCCGCCGACCTCGATCTCGCCGACCTCGAGGCGATCTGCGACATCCGCGAGCGCCTCGAAGGGCTCGCTGCCGAACGCGCTGCCCGCGAAGCCCGCTATGAAGAGCGCCAGGAATTGCAGACCCTGCTCGCCGACATCACCGCGTGCACCGATCACGAGAAACTGCTCGAGCTCGATGTACTGACCCATCGTGCGATTCACCGGATGGCGCACAACCCGTACCTGCTGGACACCCTCACCCAGAGCCTCGACCTGTCGCTGCGGATGTGGAACCTGGCCAAGGAACGGCTACCCGACCTCGATCACCACGTGCACGGTCAGACCGAGGTGCTGACCGCGATCTTGGACCGCAACGCGATCCGGGCCCGCAAGCTCGCCGAGGCGCACGTGCGCGAATTCGAAGAGGGCATCCGCACGATGTTCTGACGAGCACCGGAGGGTTGGCCTCAGGTCAGCTGCACGCCACTCACAGCACCACCACCGACCGCAGCACCTCACCCGCGTGCATGGTGGCGAATGCCTCTTCGACCTCGTCCAGCTTGATCCGCTCGGAGACGAACCGGTCCAGCGGCAGCCGGCCCTGCTGATAGAGATCGACCAGCGTCGGGAAGTCACGTTCGGGCAGGCAGTCGCCGTACCACGAGGACTTCAACGCCCCACCGCGGGAGAAGAAGTCGATGAGTGGCATCTCGAGTGTCATGTCCGGCGTGGGAACTCCGACCAGCACGACGGTGCCGGCGAGATCGCGGGCGTAGAACGCCTGCCGCCAGGTTTCAGGACGGCCGACGGCGTCGATGACGACGTCGGCGCCGAAGCCGCCGGTCACGTCCTGCACGGCCGCCACGGTGTCTCCCGCCGCGGCGTCGATCGTGTGGGTGGCCCCCAGGTCGCGCGCCCACTCGAGCTTGCGGGGGTCACGATCGATCGCGATGATCGTGCCCGCGCCGGCCAGCCGCGCCCCCATGATCGCCGCGTCGCCCACCCCGCCGCAGCCGATGACGGCCACTGAGTCGCCGCGAGAGACGTTGCCGGTGTTGACCGCCGCGCCCAGGCCGGCCATCACGCCGCATCCGAGCAGCCCGACGACGGCGGGATCGGCGTCCGCGTCGACCTTGGTGCACTGGCCGGCGTGGACGAGCGTCTTCTCGGCGAATGCCCCGATGCCCAACGCGGGAGTCAACTCGGTGCCGTCGGCGAGGGTCATCTTCTGCGTGGCGTTGAAGGTGTCGAAGCAGTACTGCGGCCGGCCCCGCTTGCATGCGCGGCACTGGCCGCAGACGGCGCGCCAGTTCAGCACGACGAAGTCGCCGACGGCCACCGAGCTCACGCCATCGCCGACCTGCTCCACGACCCCGGCCGCCTCGTGGCCGAGCAGGAACGGGAACTCGTCGTTGATGCCGCCCTCACGGTAGGTCAGGTCGGTGTGGCAGACCCCGCAGGCCTGCACCCGGACGACGACTTCGCCGGGCCCGGGATCCGGGATGGTGATCTCGGTGACCTCGACCGGGGCGCCCTTGGCGCGGGCGATGACTCCTCGGACCTGTTGCGGCATTGGCGAACTCCTGTCTCTACAGCGCGATACAGAGCCGGAAGGCGTCGTACACCGCGGCGTGGATGTTGCGGCTGGCCACCGCATCACCGATGCGATACAGCTGATAGCGGCCCTGCGGATTGCGGGTGACGCGCTGCGGATGCAGGCCGAGCAACGCCTGCTGGTCGACCTCCCCGAGATTGGTTGATCCGGGGACCAACTCGAAGTACAGCTCGTCCTGCGGCAGTGTGCCGTGCTCGACCACCACCTGGTCCACCACGCGGTGACGGGTGGCGTGTGCGTACTCGTTGTACAGGTCGACCTCGAGGCGGCCGTCCTTGCGCCGCACCCCGGTCAGACGTTCGTTGAGCGTCACGCGCACATCGTGCTCGGCGAACGCCTTGAAGTAACCGGGGTAGTTCACGCCGCCCACGTCGGGCGCCAATGTCCGCTCAGGCGTGACGAATTCGACCTCGACACCGCTGCGTGCGACCATCTCGGCGGCGTCCATCCCAGGGTGGCCGCCGTTGTCGTCGTAGAACAGCACGCTGCCGCGGGGGCGCACAGCCCCGCACAGGATGTCCCAGGCGTCGGTCACCAACGACGCACCCTCGGTGAGGAATTCGGTGTTGGGCAGTCCGCCGGTGGCCACCACCACGATGTCGGGCTGCTCGGCCAGCACGTCATCGGCCTCGGCGTAGGCATTGGTGCGGATGTCGACGTCGAGCAGCTTGCACTCGGCCAGTCGCCAGTCGACGATGCTGATGAGGTCCCGCCGGCGCGGTGCTGACGCGGCGAGCCGAATCTGTCCGCCCGGGGCGTCGGCCGCCTCGAACACGACGACCCGGTGTCCCCGCTCGCCCAGGACGCGGGCCGCCTCCAGGCCGGCCGGGCCGCCCCCGATGACGACCGCGCGGCGTGGGGCGCCGGTTGCCGCGGGCACGTGGTGGGGCATGCGGTCCTCGCGTCCGGTCGACGCGTTGTGCACGCATTTGGCGTCGCGCGCCTGGTAGATCTCGTCGAGGCAGTAGCTCGCACCGACGCAGGGCCGAATGCGATCTTCCTCGCCGGCCTGGATTTTTGCGACGATGTGTGGATCGGCGATGTGGGCGCGGGTCATGCCGACGAGGTCGATCAGCCCGTCGCGGATGGCGTGGCGCGCGGTCGCGACATCGTTGATGCGGGCAGCGTGCATGACCGGGATCTGCAGGGCCGCTTTGACCTGTCCGGCGAAGTCGAGGTGCGGCGCCACCGGAGTACCCATCGGCGGGATCACCCGCGAGAGCGCCTCGTCGCTGGCCATGTAGCCCTTGATCACGCTGATGAAGTCGATGCCCTCGGCAACGAGCAGCTTGGCGATCTCGACGCCCTCGTCGTACTTCAGGCCCCCGGTGATGTCCTCGTCGAGCGACATGCGGATGCCGACGGCGAAGTCGGGGCCGGCGGCCTCGCGGACGGCGCGGATCACTCTGAGCGGGAACCGAAGTCGGTTCTCGATGCTGCCCATCCCGTACTCGTCGTCGCGACGGTTGGTCAGCGGGGACCAGAAGGAGTCGAGAAGGTGTGTGTAGGCCTCGATCTCGACGCCGTCCAGACCGGCCTCGCGGCATCGCGTCGTGGCGTCGGCATAGGCCTTGACGATGCGGTCCAGATCCCACTCCTCGGCGACTTTGGGGAACGCCCGGTGTGCGGGTTCGCGGATCGGCGAGGGTGCGATGACGGGCAGCCAATCGCCGTCGTAGTTGCTCGTACGGCGGCCGAGGTGGGTGATCTGGCACATGACGGCGGCGCCGTTCTCGTGCACGCCGTAGGCGAGTTCACGCAGCCACGGCACGATCTCGTCCTTGTAGAGATGCAGGTTGCCGAAGGCGGCGGGGCTGTCGGGGGCGACCACGGCGGAACCGCCCATCATCGTCAGGCCGATCCCGCCCTTGGCCTTCTCCTCGTGGTAGAGGCGGTAGCGCCGCTTCGGCATGCCGTCCTCGGTGTAGGACGGCTCGTGCGACGTGCTCACGATGCGGTTGCGCAGGGTCATGTTCCTCAGCGCGAACGGCTGCAGGAGGGGATCGATGAGCTGAGTCATCGCGCACCAGCTTTCTGACATTTCAGAGGTTTTATCTAACACCTCAGCTAGCCAGAAAGGTATGTCATGGCACCCCCGATGGTCAAGGCCCCACGACCGTCCTTGACGCGCTGACCAGCCTGACCTACCGTTGGCACCTAGACTCATATATCAATCGGCGATCAGATGGAGGTGTCGACATGACCATCAGCGTGTTCGACCTCTTCTCGGTCGGCATCGGCCCGTCGAGTTCCCATACCGTCGGCCCGATGCGGGCCGCCGCCCGGTTCGTCGACGATCTCATCGCCATGAGCGCGGTGGACGCGGTTGCCGACGTGCGCGCCGATCTCTACGGATCGTTGGCCGCCACCGGCGCCGGTCACGGCACCTTCACCGCTGTCCTGCTCGGCCTCGAGGGCCACCGGCCAGAAGAGATCGGTTCCGAGGACATGGAGCGCCGCGTCGAGGCGATGCGCGCAACCGGCACGATCCGGCTTGCAGGTTCTCGTCCGATCCGGCTCACCGAGCAGGACCTCACTCTGCGCCCGCTGAAGATTCTGCCGTTCCACCCCAACGGCATGACGCTCACCGCGCTCGATGCCGAGGGTCGCGAACTGCATCGCCAGACCTATTTCTCCGTCGGCGGCGGTTTCGTGGTCACCGAGGCCGAGACCCTCGACGCGGCCCCGCGGGATGCCGACTCCCGGTCGCTGGCGTTCGGATCGAGCAAGGAGCTGCTCGAACTCTGTCGCCAACACAGTTGCAGCGTCAGCGATCTGATGTTGGCCATCGAGCGCGAGAGCCGCCCGGAGGACGAGATCCGCCGCCGGTTGTTGCACATCCGCGACGTCATGGTCGAGTGTGAGAAGCGCGGCGTCAGTCGGGACGGCTATCTGCCCGGCACGTTGCGTGTCCGCCGGCGCGCCAAAGACTGGTACGACCGTCTCACTGCCGAAGACCCCGACCGGCTCCCCGAATTCGCCCTGGACTGGGTCAATCTCGTGGCGCTGGCGGTCAACGAAGAGAACGCCTCGGGCGGAAGGATCGTCACCGCACCCACCAACGGCGCCGCGGGAATCGTGCCCGCCGTGCTCCACTATGCGGTGCACTACACCGGCGCCGGCAGACGCGATCCCGACGCCACCGCGGTGCGCTTCCTGCTGGCGGCGGGAGCCATCGGCTCGCTGTACAAGGAACGCGCCTCGATCTCCGGGGCCGAGGTCGGCTGCCAGGGCGAGGTCGGCTCGGCAGCATCCATGGCCGCCGCCGGGCTCGCCGAGATACTCGGCGGCACTCCGGAACAGGTGGAGAACGCGGCGGAGATCGCCATGGAGCACAGCCTCGGCCTGACGTGCGATCCCATCGGGGGGCTGGTGCAGATTCCGTGCATCGAACGCAACGCGATCTCGGCGGGTAAGGCCATCAACGCCGCACGGATGGCGCTGCGCGGCGATGGATCACACCGCGTGACGCTCGATCAGGTCATCGAGACGATGCGCAGCACGGGAGCCGACATGCTCGCCAAGTACAAGGAGACGTCGACCGGCGGGCTCGCTGTGAACGTCGGAGTCAACTATGTGGAGTGCTGAGGTGGAACAGATGCACCTGGATTGGTACGACCGTCAGATCCTGTTGTTCGTGGTGGCTCAGCCGGCCGGGCGGCCGCTGTCCGACACGGAGTGCCGCAGCTGGTTCGGTATCACTCCCAGCGCGGTGATGCGCCGGTTTGACGCGGTGGTCGACGTGTACCTGTCGGCACACGTGCCGCTGGCCGCTGCCGATCAGGATCTGCTGGACCGGGCCGCCGCCCGCAGGCGTCACCCGGCGGCGGTCTGAGTCAGTCGTTCGGACCGGCGCCCAGGTGCGTCGGATCGGTGATGTGCGCGTCGCGGATGCCGAGCTGGCGGTTGATCAACTGGGTGACGAAGAACAGCACCACGCCGAGTGCGACGAGCACCCCGGCCACGATGTACTGCTGAGCGGGTCGGCCGGACAGCGGTGTCACCAGGTACAGCGACACGAGGAACCCGATGACCGGCAGAATCGTCGGCGTCTTGAAATGCCCACCGGCCTCGCGTACGTCGCGGCGGAGCACCAGGACCGCCACGTTGACGACCGCGAACACCGCGAGCAGGAGCAGGCTCGTGGTGCCGCCGAGCACCGAAATCGCGTTGCTGCTCGCGAAAGCGCTGACGTAGAGGATCAGACCGAAGGCGATCAGCGTGGTGAACGCGATCGCCACCCACGGCGAGCGGCGCGTCGGATGCACGGTTCCCAGCACCGGAGGCAGCACGTGCTGGCGGGCCATGCCGTAGATCAGCCGGCTCGCCATCAGCATGTTGATCAGCGCGGTGTTCGAGACGGCGAACATCGTCATGAACGGCAGGATCGAGTCGATCGGCAGCCCGGGGGCGCCGGCCTTCACGACCTCGACCAACGGAGTGTCACTCGCCTCCAACTCGCCGATCGGGACCAGCGCCACCGCGACGATCGAGACGAGGATGTAGACGACCCCGGCGATCGACAGCCCCGACAGCAGGATCTTGGGAAACGTCTTGACCGGATCCTTGGTCTCCTCGGCCATGTTGACCGAGTCCTCGAAGCCGACCATGGCGAAGAAGGCCAGCGACGTCGCAGCGGTCACCGCGAGGAAGGTGTTCTTGTCCTCGGCGGTCTCGAACGCGACGATGCGGGAGAAGTCCACGTCGGCGCTGCTGGTGAACGCCCACAGGCCGACGAGGATCACGACCACCAGGCCGGTGATCTCGACGATCGTCAGGACGACGTTGAGCTTGACGCTCTCCCCCACCCCGCGATAGTTGATGGCGGCCAGCGCCGCCATGAAACCCAGGGCCAGCAGCGCGACGCCGAGTTTGGATGCGTCGACGTCGATGCCGGTGAAGAAATTCGCCGCGAAAGCTCTGGAAGCTGTTGAGGCGGAGGTGATTCCGGAGCACATGACAACGAAGGCCACCAAGAAGGTGACGAAGTGGATGCCGAACGCCTTGTGCGCATAGAGCGCCGCGCCGGCGGCCTGCGGGTACTTGGTCACCAGTTCCAGGTAGCTGAACGCGGTGATGGTGGCGACGCCGAACGCCACGAGGAACGGAAGCCAGGCTGCGCCACCGACTTCGGCGGCGACGTCGCCGACGAGCGCGTACACGCCGGTGCCGAGGATGTCCCCGACCACGAACAGCAGCAGCAGGCCCGGTCCCATCACCCGCTTCAACTCGGGTTGCTGAGTCACCTCGCCGGTCGCCGGCTCCGCCATCGCGCCTCCCCCTGCCTCTCGCTCGATCCACCCATCTTCGGTCACCGCGCCCCGTGCCGCAGAGGCAACGCGCGCTAAGTGTAGGGAGCCAGCACGTCGAGCACGTCGATCAACGTCGCCCGCGCCGTGGCGCGTGGTCCGTCGCCGTCACCGACGAGCGCGGCCACCACGGCCCCGTCGACCGCGCACACCAGCGCGGTCAGCAACTCGGGTCGCACCGAGCGGCCACACCGCTCGACGACCGCGATCACCGCATCGGTGCGGTGCTTGAGGATTCTTCGCTGGATGTCGCGCAGGTTGGGTTGACGGGCGCAGGCGATCAGTCGTTCGTAGCGGGAGATCAGCTGTTCGGTCACCCGTTCGCGGCTGTCACCGACGAGGAGATCGACCAGGATGTCGGCGGTCGATTCGGGGCCTCGCCGTCGCCGCGAGAGGTCCGCGACGCGATTCTGGAGGTCCTGGGTCTCCAGCACGCCGACGTATTCGACGGCATGCGCGATCAGGTCGTCCAGCGAAGAAAAGTAGTACGTCGTCGACGCCAGCGGAAGCCCGGCCCGGCGCGCCACGGCGCGATGGCGCACCGCGTCGAAGCCACCCTCGCACAGCAGGTCGGCAGCGGCGCTGACCAGCGCATACCGCCGACGCTCTCCCTTGGGAGTGACTGCTGCCGTCACGTCTAGCATCGTGCCAGTCACGGGGGTACGGCATCGGGCTTTCGGCAATTCACTCAGACACCGATGGCATGATGACGCGCATGCCGACGATCAGCCGGCGAGCCATGCTCGGACTCGGATGCCGGGCCGGACTCGTGACCGCAGCCGGAGCAACCACCGTGACCGCTCTGACCCGGGCCGTGGCGGCCTCGGCGCCGCCCGCCGCGGCGCCGACGTACGCGGCCGGTACATTCGCCTCCGCCGCACGAGGCGGTGCACCGACCAACTGGATCATCGCCCGCCCGCCCGGCCAGACCGCGCCGCTGCGCCCGGTGATCCTGCTGCACGGCAAGGACAGCAGCGCCGCCACGGTCATGTCGATGGGTGCCGAACAATTCCTCGCGGACGCGGTCGCCCCGGGTGTCCCGCCGTTCGCGCTCGCCGCCGTCGACGGCGGCAACGGGTATTGGCATCGCCGCGCCTCCGGCGACGATGCGGGCGCGATGGTGCTCGACGAGTTCCTCCCGCTGCTCGCCGGGCAGGGCCTCGACACATCTCGGGTCGGGTTCCTCGGGTGGTCGATGGGCGGCTACGGCGCCCTGCTGCTGGGCGCCCGGCTGGGCGCTGGGCGCACCGCGGCGATCTGCGCGGTCAGCCCGGCGCTGTGGACATCCGCCGGTGCAGCGGCTCCCGGCGCATTCGACGGTGCGGCGGATTACGACGCGAACAGTGTGTGGGGTCTGGCGGGACTCACCGGCATCCCGCTGCGCATCGACATCGGCACTGACGATCCGTTCGCCTCAGCGACCCGGCAGTTCATCAGCCAGCTACCCGCCCCGCCCGCCGGCGGCTTTTCCCCCGGCGGCCACGATGCCGCATTCTGGTCGTCGCAGCTGAGCTCCGAGCTGACCTGGATGGCGCCGCTGTTGACTGCCTAGAGGCTGATCTGTCCGTCGGCTGCTGCCAGCCCGATGTCGGTGCGGAAATGGCTGCCCGGCAAGCGAATCGAGTCGAGGATGGCGTAGGCCGATGCGCGCGCGGCCGCGAGGTCGGCACCGGCCCCCACCACGGAGAGCACCCGTCCGCCCGACGACACCAGCGCACCGTCGTCGCGGCGCGCGGTACCGGCGTGCAGCACGCCGTCGGCATCGGCGCCCGTGATCACGTCACCGACACGCGGACGGCCCGGGTAGTTCTCGGCGGCGACGACGACGGTGACCGCCGCCCCGTCGCGCCAGCGCGGCGGCGGTGCCGCCGCCAGATCGCCGGTGGCCACGGCCATCAGGAGCGCACCGAGCGGCGACTCGAGCAGGGCGAGCACCGCCTGAGTCTCGGGATCGCCGAAACGGCAGTTGAATTCGACGACCGCTGGGCCTTTCGACGTGATCGCCAGGCCGGCGTACAGCAGTCCGGAGAACGCGCTGCCGCGCCGAACCAGTTCTGCTGCAACGGGTGTGACGATCTCATCGACGATGCGCTCGGCCATGTCGGCGGGCAGCCAGGGCAGCGGGGTGTAGGCGCCCATCCCGCCGGTGTTGGGGCCGGTGTCTCCGTCGCCGACCCGCTTGGAGTCCTGCGCCGGTAGAAGCGGCACCACGGTGTCGCCGTCGACGAGGCAGAACAGCGACACCTCCGGGCCGTCGAGGAACGACTCGAGCAGCACGGGATGGCCGGCCTCGAGCAGGCTCGCCGCATGGGCGCGGGCCACCTCGCGATCGGCGGTGACGACCACGCCCTTGCCGGCCGCGAGCCCGTCGTCCTTGACCACCCAGGCCTGCTCGCCCGCAGGCGGACCGAAGCGGTCCAGCGCGGCGTCGAGATGCGCCGGGTTGTCGACGATCTCACTGCTCGCGGTGCGCACCCCGGCAGCGCTCATGACGTCTTTGGCGAACGCCTTCGAGCCTTCGATGCGCGCCGCGTCGCGGGTGGGGCCGAAGCAGGCGACCCCGGCCGCCCGCACGGCGTCGGCCACCCCGAGGACCAGCGGCACCTCCGGGCCGATGACGACGAGATCGGCCCCCACCCGGCGGGCCAGCGCCACGACCTCGTCGGCGGAGGTCACGTCGACGTCGTACTGGTCGGCGACCGCGGCGGTGCCGGCGTTGCCGGGCGCTACCGACAGCCCGTCCACCTCGGGATCTCGACGCAGTGCGAGAAGCAGCGCGTGTTCACGGGCTCCGGAACCGATCACCAGGACGTGCACAGGTGACCACCCTAATCCCCTCCGGCCGGCGGCGACGCATGGTCACGGGCATACAGATGGAGGCGACAGTGTATGGTCATTCGAAGTGCCGCACGTCACACCTGGAGGTCCGCCATGACGAGCTGTCCCTTCCTGCCGGAGGGCTACGACTTCACCGATCCGGATGTACTGGCCCGGGGCCTGCCCGTGGCCGAGTTCGCCGAGCTGCGCAGAACCGCGCCGATCTGGTGGAACGAACAGCACCAGTCGGTGTTCGACGACGGCGGCTACTGGGTGATCACCCGGCACGCCGACATCAAGGCGATCTCGCGGGAAGGTGTGCTGTGGTCGACCAACCGCAAGGGCGCGGTGATGCGCCTGCCCGACGGGGTCACGTCGGAGCAGTTGGAGTTCACCAAGGCCCTGTTGATCAACCACGACGCCCCCGAACACACCCGGCTGCGCAAGATCGTCTCTCGGATGTTCACCCCGCGAGCGGTCGCGACGCTGGAGGAGAAGCTTGCTCTGGCTGCCCGCGAGATCGTGGCCGAGGCGGCGGGCAAGGACGACGGCAATTTCGTCGACGACGTGGCCATGTCGCTGCCCCTACAGGCGATCGCTGACCTCATCGGCGTGCCGGAAGGGGATCGCCGCAGGTTGTTCGAATGGACCAACGCGATCATGAACACCGATGACCCGGACTTCGAGACCGATCACGTCGCCGCGAACGCCGAACTGATGGGCTACGCGTACGCGATGGCCGAGGAGCGTCGCTCCTGCCCCGCCGACGACATCGTCACGCGACTCGTGCAGGCCGATCTCGACGGCGACGGCATGTCGGACGTCGAGTTCGCGTTCTTCGTCATCCTGCTGGCCGTGGCCGGCAACGAGACCACCCGCAACGCGATGACGCACGGCATGAACGCGTTCCTCGAGAATCGTGACCAGTGGGAGCTGTTCAAGCGGGACCGCCCGCAGACAGCGGTCGACGAGATCATCCGGTGGGCCTCCCCGGTGCACTGTTTCCAGCGCACGGCCACCCAGGACATCGAGGTGGGCGGGACGCTGATCCGTGAGGGCCAGCGGGTCGGGCTGTTCTACAGCTCGGCGAATTTCGACGAGGAGGTCTTCGACCGTCCCTTCGAGTTCAACATCCTGCGCGACCCCAATCCGCATTTGGCGTTCGGCGGAAACGGCGCGCACTACTGCATCGGCGCCAACCTGGCCCGCATGGAGATCAAGCTGATATTCGACCAGATCGCCGAGCAGATCCCGGACATCACCAAGCTGGCCGAACCGACGCGTCTGCGCTCGGGCTGGATCAACGGCGTCAAGGAGTTGCGGGTCGCCTACCGCTAGCGTCGCCGGTCCGTCCGTCGCGATCTAAGGTGCATCGTGCGCACCCACGGTTGGTCAGGAGCCAAACCGGCCTCCGACGAGGAGGCCATCGCACGGATCCTGGCGGCAGCGGGCAAGGCCATCGAGGAGCGCGGCGCCGACTTCTCCATCTCCGATGTCGCACGCTCGGTCGGGGTGACCCGGCAGACCGTCTACCGGTACTTCCCCAGCACCGAGGCGCTCCTGATCGCGGCGGCGGTTCGCGCCGTCGACGGGTTCCTGGAGCGGCTGGCGGTGCACGCGGCTGGTATCACCGACCCCGCCGATGCCGTCACCGAGGCCGTTGCCGCGGCCCTGGAGTGGCTCCCGAGGGAGAAGTACATCGGGTTGCTGATGGCGCCGGGCGGCACCTCGCATGCCGAGTCGGTCACCTCCGATGTGGGCCTGCGGTTCGCCCGTGACATGGTCGGCCGGCTCGACGTCGATTGGGCGGCCCGAGGCTACGGCGACGACGATCTCGACGAGCTCGCCGAGCACCTGCTGCGGGTCATTCAGTCGTTCGTGATCGACCCGGGACGCCCGCCGCGCCGCGGGCCTCAGCTACGCGCGTACCTGCGCCGGTGGGTGGGCGGGGCGCTGGAGCGCTAGACGACGGTCAGCGGCAGCGACCGGCGCGGCTGGAACTCGAAAGACGCTCCGCCACTGAACTTCACCACCGCGACCTCGCCGAGTTCGCGGGCGGGGACGTCGCGGCGCACCACGCGTGCGGTCCAGTCGGTGTCGGCGCCGGCCACTTCGACGTCGAGATGGGGGTCCACGGCGGCGACCGCGGCCTGCAGCGGCCGGATCTCCCCGGGATGCACCAGCGCCACCCACGCGCCGTCCTCGTGCGCCGGCGAGCTCCGCACCTCAACCGAATCCGGCCCGAACTCGGCGTCGACGTAGGCGGCCGGATTGAGCAAGGGGTGCAGCCGCAGCATCGCCACGGCGCCGTCGATTCCGTCGGGCAACTCGAGTGCGCGGTGGATGCGCTCGGCGGCCAGGCCCGCGACCCCGATCAGCTGCTTGGTGCAGATCTCGGTCGCCAACGCCTGATCGGCGCCCGCCCGAGCCCCCACCGCGATCACGAACGAGAGATTGAGCAGATGCATCTGCAGGCAGACCTCATCGGCCATCCGCACCAGCGCCGAATGGGAGAACGCGCCGAAGTCGAAGTCCGACAACAGCTCTCCGCTGTAGTCGCTGCTGCCCTCGTCTGCGGGGTCGATCGGGTCGAGCTCGGTGCCCGCCGCGCGGGTGCGGGCAATGCTCTCGAGAACCGGGTGATCGGCCACTTCCGGGTGGGCGTCGTCGATCACGACCGTCCACGCGCAGTGCGGCCGGCGGTCTGCAGGAACCCGCGGTGGCCGGTGGATGGGGCGGATCTGCGCACGCCGGTTGGTGGCGACGGCCGTGGCGTCGAACGTCGGATCCTCGATGTCGTGGCACATGCCGCGGACGTAGTCCTCCCCCATCGGCTCCACGTCGAGCAACGCCCCACAGTGGTCCAGGTGGAACTCCCCGTGCCAGCGATCGTGCACGGTGTAGCGGAAATCCATGAACTGGGGCGGCGCCCCGATGTCGAGCTGGAGACCCTTGAAGATCGTGATGACGTCGGTGCCCTCGTAACGCAACGCCTTCTGCATCCGCCGGGTGTAGATCGGGCTCGCTCCCATCCACTCCTCGATCGCGATCTGCAGCATGGCTTCCCGACCGAAATTACTGATGCACCACGCCATTCCAGAACGGTCGATCATCTGACCGATCAGCAGCAGTTCCGGTACCAGCGTGGCGAGCTGCGTGCGCGACAGCGTGGCGTACCTACTACGTTGGCTCACCTTGCGCCTACTCTCCTGAGTGCATCTTGAGTGCGGCGTCGACGTTCGCCTTCTTGTCTTCGCCCTCGCCGCGCTCGGCGGCCTTCTTGCGCTTCCTGATCACCTTGCTGACCGCACCGTCGAGTTTGGAGCCCAGCGGGAACCCGAGGTACTGGGTCAGGAACACCGCCATCTCCTTGAGCTCGTCGCCGGTCAGCTCCTCGTTGCCCAAGGCCGCATTCGCCTGAATCTCGGCGAGCGCGTCGTTGCCGAGCGCGGCGACCACGGTGAGCGTCATGATGCGTTTGTCGCGCATCGACAATCCCGGCCGGTTCCAGACGGTGCCGAAGAGATGATCGACAGTGAGGTCGAAGAACGGGTCGCCCTCGACGTTCGGCATCTCCCAGCCGTAGACCTCGTTCATCTTCTCGAGGCCCTTGCGGCGCAGCTCGTCCATCTCGCTCACTCCTGTCCCTTGTGCTCCGCCACGCCCAACCCGGCCGCAATGTCGCGCAGGGCGATCTGCGCCAGCGGGAGGTCCAGGCCGGCCGCCTCACCCAACTTGAGCGCCAACCGCAGATCCTTGTCGGCGAGGTTACGAGTATGGACGAACATGTCGTGGAGCCAGTGGTCGGCGGCCAAGGGGCCGACCTCGTCGCGCAACATCACCGCGCCCGGCCCCCCGCTCTGCGCATCGCTGTGCCGGACGACCCGGCCCAGCTTCTGCAGATCGATGCCGGAGGCCTCGGCGAGTTTCTGCGCCTCGAAGGCGGCTGCGAAGCCGATGAACGTCAACATGTTGCGCGCCACCTTCATCCGCGTGCCGGCTCCGGGTTCCCCGGCGCGCACCACCAACGACGCCCAGCGCTTGAACACAGGTTTGACGATGTCGTAGGCCGCGTCGTCAGCACCCACCATCACCGCCAGCTCGCCCTTGTCGGCTGCACTGGCGCCGCCGCTCACCGGAGCGTCGATGATGCGAATACCCCTGTCCTGCAACTTCTCTGCGAGTTCGGGCGCGGTGTCCGGTTCGATGGTCGAGTGGATCGCGATCACGGTGCCGGGCCGGGCATGGTCGGCGAGTTCCGCGACGACGTCACGAACCTGCGCATCGGTGAGGACGGTGACGCTGATGACGTCGGCTGCCGCGACGTCGGCCACGCTGTCGGCCAGTGTCGCGCCGGCTTCGGCCAGCGGTGTCATGGCATCGGTCCGCACATCGAAGACGATGAGCCCACCGGGCCAGTCGACCAGGCGCTTCGCCATCGGGGCGCCTTGATTACCCAGCCCGATGTAGCCCAGCCTCGGCTCGCTCATGAGCGGATGATCTGTCCGCCGTCGACGTTGAAGATCTGCCCGGTGATCCACTTGGCCTGGTCCGACAACAGGAACAGGCACATCCCCACGAGGTCATCGGGCTGCCCCATCCGGGACAGCGGGATGTTCTTGACGATGTCGGCGACCATCTCCTGCGGCGTGGTGGTGCGATTGGCCTCGGTGTCGATGGGGCCGGGCGCGATCGCATTGATGCGGATGTTCTGCCCGCCGAGCTCCCGGGACAGCTGCTGGGTCAGCCCGTTGACGCCCACCTTCGCCAGACCGTAGAAGTTCGCGTAAAGCCATGCGGCGGTGGACGACTGGTTGACGATGGCGCCGCCCCCGCGTTTGGCCATCTTGCGGTACACCGCGCGGGTGCACCACAGCGCCCCGTCGAGGTTGACGCTCATGAACTTGCGGTAGTACTCCGGATCGACGGTGACCAGGAAGTCCAACTTCATGCCACCGAAGATCGCGGCGTTGTTGACGAGGTAGTCGATTCCGCCGAATTCCGAGAGGGTCTGTGCTGCCATCTCTTTGGCCGACTCGGGGTCGGAGACATCGACGCGCACCGCCAGGGCCGTGCCACCCTCGCCCTTGATCCCGTCGACCACCTTCTGAGCGCCCTCGGTGTTGATGTCGGCGACGACGACGGCCGCCCCCTCGCGGGCGAGTGCTTCGGCATACGCCTGCCCGATTCCACCGCCGGCGCCGGTGACGATGGCCACCTTGTCCGTGAACTGATCTCCGTACATTCCCACTGGCTTCTCCTCAGTTGGCCGCTCGTGTCACACCGCGGTGGCGATCGCCTTGATCTCGAGGTACTCCTCGAAACCGGCGAGCCCCATCTCCCGGCCGATGCCGGACTGCTTGTAGCCGCCGAACGGCATGTCGGCCGAATACCAGACACCGCCGTTGACGTTCACCGTGCCCACCCGCATCCGCGCGGCGACACCGGCAGCGCGCTCCTCGTCCCCGGAGAACACCGTTCCCGAGAGTCCGTAGGGCGAGTCGTTGGCGATGCGCACGGCGTCGTCGTCACCGTCGTGGGCGATGACGGTGAGCACCGGACCGAAGATCTCCTCGCGCGCCACCGTGGCGCTGTTGTCCAAGCCGGCGATCACCGTCGGCTCGATGAAGAAGCCGGTGTCACGGTCCGCGGGAGGGCCACCGCCGCAGGCGAATCGACCACCCTCGGCGATCGCGCTGTCGAGGTAGCTCTGCACCCGGTCGCGTTGACGCTCGGAGATCACCGGCCCGCAGATAGTGCCGGGCTTCGTCGGATCACCTGGCTTCAACCCGCCCATCGTGGCCGCGGCAGCCTCGACGGCCTCGTCGTAGCGGTCGCGGGGCACCACCAACCGGGTCGTGATCGCGCATCCCTGTCCCGCATGCATCGACGCGGTGAACGCCGCCATCGAGCAGGCCCCTGCCAGGTCGGCGTCGTCGAGCACGAGGAATGCCGACTTGCCGCCGAGTTCGAGGAACACCTTCTTCAATGTCGCGGCGCCATCGGCCATCACCGCGCGACCGGTGGCGGTCGAGCCGGTGAACGAGACCATGTCCACTCGGGGATCGCTCGACAGCAGCGCGCCGACGCCGTGGTCGCTCGACGTCACGATGTTGATCACCCCGGCGGGGAAGTCGGTGTGCTCGCTGATCAGTTCGCCCAGGATGGCCGCGGCCCACGGCGTGTCAGGAGCAGGCTTGAGCACCAACGTGTTTCCCGCGGCCAGCGCCGGCCCGACCTTGGCGAGGTTGATCTGGTGGGGGAAGTTCCACGGCGTGATCGCGCCGACCACGCCGATGGCCTCCCGCGCGACGGTGCGCCGGGTCTTGATCCCCATGGGTGCCGCGATACCGAGGTCCGTCGTCCAGGCATAGGACTCCGCGGTGTCGGCGCAGAAGCTCAGATCCTCGACAGGCCCTTCGAGCTGTGCCGCCGCGGTCAGCATGCGCGGTGCCCCGACCTCGGCGATGGTCAGGTCGCGCAACTCCTCGACGTGGTCACGCATGGCCTGCTGCAGCTGACGCAGGCACCGCACACGCAGGTCGGTGTCGGTGGACCAGGTCGACTCGTCGAAGGCGCGCCGAGCCGCCGCGATCGCCGCGCCCATGTCCTCGGCGCCGGCGTCGGCCGCGACCCCGAGAACCTCCTCGGTGGCGGGGTTGATCGTCGGGAACACCCCTGCGCTTCCGGCGACGAGTGCGCCGTCGATGAGCAGTCTGCTTTCGCGGTCGGCCGAGATACCCATCCACACTCCCTGTCTGCATGCTGGACAACTGTCCGACAATGTCCTTGGTCGCACCATAGCCTCGTGCTCCCACGGAGGGCAAGAACGGCGCCAGGGGCGGTCTGGATAGCCGGTTCTGTCAGCCTGTTTCGCGTGTCGCTTGCTTACCGGCTGCGACGTCGGTTAGCGTTGGACATGTGTCCAGCGATGCTAGTGCCGCGCTCACGGGCGAAGACCAGTCGACACGCCGCAACCGGCGTCAGGAACAGACGTTCCGGAAGGTGCTCGACGCCGGCCTGGTGATGCTGCGGGAGTCGTCGTACGCGGAGTTGACCGTGCGCGCAGTGGCTGCGCGCGCGAAGGTGGCTCCGGCGACGGCCTACACGTACTTCTCGTCGAAGAACCACCTGATCGCCGAGGTGTACCTCGACCTCGTCCGCCAGGTGGAGTACTTCACCGACGTCAACGACAGCACCGCCGCCCGGGTCGAGAAGACGCTGCGCGCCTTGGCGTTGACGGTCGCCGACGAACCGGAGGTGGCCGCGGCCTGTACGACAGCGCTGCTGTCTGGCGGCGATCCCGCCGTGCTGACGGTGCGGGACCGGATCGGGGCGGAGATCCACCGGCGGATCCGCTCGGCCGTGGGTCCCGACGCCGACCCGCGCACGTTGGCGGCATTGGAGATGACGTTCTTCGGCGCGCTCGTCAACGCCGGTAGCGGCGCGTTCACCTATCACCAAATCGCCGACCGCCTGAGCTACGTGGTGGGCCTCATCGTCGGAGACGATCAATGACAGTCAGCGAGATCCTGCTCGACCCCTACGACTACGACTTCCACGAAGATCCGTACCCGTACTACCAGCGCCTGCGCGACGAGGCACCGCTGTACCGCAACGAGGAGCTGGGGTTCTGGGCACTGTCGCGCCACCAGGACGTGCTGACCGGGTTCCGCAACAGCACAACGCTGTCGAACAAGTTCGGGGTGTCACTCGACCCGGCGTCGCGCGGGCCGCACGCGTCGAAGACGATGTCGTTTCTCGCCATGGACGATCCCGCCCACCTACGGCTGCGCACCCTCGTCTCCAAGGGCTTCACCCCGCGACGGATTCGGGAGCTCGAACCCCGTGTCACCGAGATCGCGGTCCAGCATCTGGACACGATGCTCGAGATGGCAGCCGGGGGGCAACCGGTGGACTACGTCGACGAGTTCGCCGGGAAGCTGCCGATGGACGTGATCTCCGAATTGATGGGTGTTCCCGAAGCCGACCGGACCCAGGTGCGGGCATGGGCCGACGGGGTGATGCACCGCGACGAAGGCGTCACCGACGTGCCGCCGGCCGCGGTCGAAGCGTCGCTGAACCTGATCGTCTACTACCAGGGCATGGTGGCCGAACGTCGCAAGACGCTGACCGACGACCTCACCTCCGCACTGCTCGAGGCCGAGATCAACGGGGATCGTCTCACCGACGACGAGATCCTGGGGTTCATGTTCCTGATGGTGATCGCCGGCAACGAGACCACCACGAAACTCCTTGCCAATGCCGCATTCTGGGGTCACCGCAACCCCGACCAGCTCGGCCCCGTGTATGACGATCTGAGCCTCGTGACCCCGTGGGTCGAGGAGACGCTGCGCTACGACACGTCGAGCCAGATCCTGGCGCGCACCGTCGACGGTGAACTCACGCTCTACGACACCGTGATCCCCGATGGTGACATCGTGCTGCTGCTGCCCGGCTCGGCGCACCGCGACGAGCGCGTGTTCGAAGCACCGGACGACTTCATCATCGGACGCGAGATCGGGTCGAAGTTGATGAGTTTCGGCAGCGGCGCACACTTCTGCCTCGGCGCGCACCTGGCACGCATGGAGGCCCGCGTCGCGCTCACCGAGCTGTTCACCAGGATCCGTGGCTACGAGGTGGACGAGGACAACGCGGTCCGCGTCCACTCGAGCAACGTTCGCGGATTCGCCCACCTGCCCATCGACGTGAAGGTGCGCTGATGCCCCGGTTCGATCCCCTGCCCGACCGTAGACCCGCGCTCGTCGCCGGAGCGTCGTCGGGAATCGGCGCCGCCACGGCCGTCGATCTCGCCTCCCGTGGCTTTCCCGTCGCGCTCGGCGCCCGCCGGGTGGAGAAACTCGACGAGATCGTCGCCCAGATCCGCGCCGACGGCGGCGAGGCGATCGCGGTGCACCTCGACGTGACCGATCCCGATTCGGTGAAAGCCTGTGTAGAGCAGACGACTTCCGAGCTCGGCGACATCGAGGTCCTGGTGGCCGGTGCAGGCGACACCTACTTCGGCAAGCTCGACTCGATCAGCACCGAACAGTTCGAGTCGCAGGTCCAGATCCACCTGATCGGCGCCAACCGGGTCGCCACCGCCGTGCTGCCCGGCATGCTGGAGCGCCAACGCGGCGACCTCATCTTCGTCGGATCCGATGTGGCACTGCGGCAACGGCCACATATGGGCGCCTACGGCGCGGCCAAGGCGGCGCTGGTCGCGATGGTCACCAACTACCAGATGGAACTCGAGGGCACCGGGGTGCGCGCGTCGATCGTGCATCCCGGTCCGACGAAGACGTCGATGGGCTGGAGCCTGCCGGCCGAACTGATCGGGCCCGCCCTGGAGGACTGGGCCAAGTGGGGCCAGGCTCGGCACGACTACTTCCTGCGCGCAGCCGACCTGGCACGCGCCATCACGTTCGTCGCCGAGACACCGCGCGGTGGCTTCATCGCGAACATGGAATTGCAGCCCGAAGCGCCGCTGGCCGACACGAAGGACCGCCAGAAGCTCGCGCTGGGCGAGGAAGGGATGCCGAATCGATGACCACCACCACCGATGTCCGCCGCGTCTCCGGCGGCGAAGAGGAGCACGGCCACCTCGAGGAGTTCCGCACCGATCCGATCGGGCTGATGCAGCGCCTGCGCGACGAGTGTGGTGACGTCGGCTGGTTCCAGCTCGCCGGCAAGCAGGTGGTCCTGCTGTCCGGCTCGGAAGCCAACGAGTTCTTCTTCCGGTCCAGCGACAGCGAGCTCAACCAGGCCGAGGCCTACCCGTTCATGACGCCGATCTTCGGTGAGGGCGTCGTGTTCGACGCCGATCCGGAGCGCCGTGCGGAGATGCTTCACAACACCGCGTTGCGCGGCGAGCAGATGAAGGGTCACGCCGCGACCATCGAGAACGAAGTGCGCCGGATGATCGAGAACTGGGGCGACGAAGGCGAGATCGAACTGCTCGACTTCTTCTCCGAGCTGACCATCTACACCTCGACGGCGTGCCTGATCGGTCTGAAGTTCCGCAACCAGCTGGACTCGCGCTTCGCCGAGTACTACCACCAGCTGGAGCGCGGTACCGATCCGCTCTGCTACGTCGACCCGTACCTGCCGATCGAGAGCTTCCGCATTCGCGACGAGTCCCGCGTGAAACTCGTTGCGCTGGTGCAGGAGATCATGAACGGACGGATCGCCGATCCGCCGAAGGGCAAAGAGGACCGCGACCTGCTCGACGTGCTGGTCTCGATCAAAGACGACGACGGCAACCCGCGGTTCTCCGCCAACGAGGTCACCGGCATGTTCATCTCGCTGATGTTCGCGGGACACCACACCAGTTCGGGCACGTCGTCGTGGACGCTGATCGACCTGCTGCGCCACCCCGACTTCTATGCCAAGGTGCAGCAGGAACTCGACGACCTGTACGCCGACGGTCAAGAGGTGAGTTTCCATGCACTGCGGCAGATCCCGAACCTCGACAACGCGCTCAAGGAGACGCTGCGGCTGCATCCGCCGCTGATCATCCTGATGCGGGTGGCGCAGGACGAATTCGAGGTGTCGGGACACCCGATCCACAAAGGGCAGATGGTGGCGGCGTCGCCCGCGATCTCCAACCGCATCGCAGACGACTTCCCGAACCCGGACACGTTCGATCCGGACCGCTATGTGAAGCCGCGCCAGGAAGACCTTCTCAACCGGTGGACCTGGATTCCGTTCGGCGCGGGCAAGCATCGCTGTGTCGGCGCCGCCTTCGCCCAGATGCAGATCAAGGCGATCTTCTCGGTCCTGTTGCGCGAGTACGAATTCGAGATGGCTCAGCCGCCGGAGAGCTACCGCAACGATCACTCGAAGATGGTCGTCCAGCTCGCCCAGCCGGCGAAGGTGCGCTACCGCAAGCGCGTGACCGGCGGGCAGGAGCGCAGCGACCCGGGGATCGAAGGAGCCTGAGCACTCATGGGCTGCTACCGCATCGAACTCGACGAGGACCTCTGCCAGGGTCACGCCATGTGCGAGCTGGAGGCACCCGACGTCTTCCGGGTGCCCAAACGCGGCGCCGTCGAGATCCTCGACGCAGAACCCCCCGACGAGCTACGCGATGCAGTGGAGCTCGCTGTCGACATGTGCCCGACCAGGGCACTATCCATCATCCAAAAAGACTGAGAGGCAACCACAATGGCGTCACGAAGCGAATTGGAAGACTGGGTGCAGCGCTGGCTCACCGCGAATCAGGACGCCGAGAAGGCCGGTGACTGGAAGCCCCTGGCCGAGTTCTACACCGACGACGCGACCTACGGCTGGAACATCGGCCCTAAGGAAGACGTCATGTGCGTCAACAAGAACGAGATACGTGACGTCGCACTGGGTCTGGAAATGGAAGGCCTGGAGAACTGGGTGTACGAGTACCAGAAGGTGCTCATCGACGACAAGCAGAACGAGATCGTCGGCTTCTGGAAGCAGATCGCTCACAAGAGCGACGGCACGAGCGACGAGATCTACGGCATCGGTGGCAGCTGGTTCCGGCTGAACGACCAGCTGCTGATCGAGTGGCAGCGGGACTTTTTCGATTTCGGGCATGTGCAGAAGGCCTTCATGAAGCTCATCGAGTCCGGTGACCTCACGCCGACGATGCAGAAGCGCATCGAGCGCTCGCTGGCCGGGGAGAAGCTGCCCGGCTACTACCCGCTCGGCGAGGCTCCCGTCCCGATCTGGTGAGCACACCACCAAGCAGTTGCTTGGGGAGGGTGTGATGTGGCTAACTAGAGCCTCTAGTCTGGATGTGCGAGCACTCGTCGAAAGCAGGAGATATGAAGACCAAAGGTGCCCTGATCTGGGAGTTCAACCAACCCTGGTCGATCGAGGAGATCGAGATCGGCGACCCCGTCAAGGACGAGGTCAAGATCCAGATGGAAGCCTCGGGCATGTGCCACTCGGACCATCACCTGGTCACCGGTGACATCCCGATGGCGGGCTTCCCGGTGCTCGGCGGACACGAGGGCGCCGGCATCGTCACCGAGGTCGGACCGGGCGTCGAGGGTCTCGAGCCGGGCGACCACGTGGTGCTGTCCTTCATCCCGTCCTGCGGTTCCTGTCCCTCGTGTCAGGCGGGGATGCGCAACCTCTGCGACCTGGGTGCATTGCTGCTGCAGGGCACCGCGGTCTCGGACAACACCCACCGCATCCACGCGGTCAAGGACGGCACGCCCGTCATCCCGATGACGCTGCTGGGCACGTTCAGCCCGTACATGGTGGTGCACAAGAGCTCCGTGGTGAAGATCGACCCGTCGATCCCGTTCGAGGTGGCCTGCCTGGTCGGCTGCGGCGTCACCACCGGCTACGGCTCGGCGGTGCGCAGCGCGAACGTGCGCCCCGGTGACGACGTGGTGATCGCCGGTATCGGCGGCGTGGGCATGGGCGCGCTGCAGGGCGCGCTGAACGCCGGCGCCCGCAACATCTTCGCGATCGATCCGGTCGAGTGGAAGCGCGACCAGGCTCTCAAGTTCGGCGCCACGCACGCCTACCCCGACATCGGCGCCGCGATGATGGGCGTCGCCGAGACCACGCAGGGACGGATGGCGTCGAAGACGATCATCACCACCGGCGAGCTCAAGGGCGAGGAGATCGACAACTACCTCAACATCACCGCCAAGGGCGGCACCTGCGTCGTCACCGCGGTCGCCAACATGGCCAGCTCGGACGTCACGCTGAACCTGTCGATGCTCACGCTGCTGCAGAAGAACCTGCAGGGCACCATCTTCGGCGGCGGCAACCCGCACTTCGACATCCCGCAGCTGCTGTCGATGTACAAGTCGGGCCGGCTGAACCTCGACGACATGGTGACCCGCCAGTACAAGCTCGAGCAGATCAACGACGGTTACCGGGACATGCTCGAGGGCCGGAACATCCGCGGCGTGATCCGCTACACCGACGCCGACCGGTAGGCCGCGATGACCGAGGCAGCGCTGGCACCGGTGGTCGCGGCGTCCCAGGCGTCGTGGCGATGCGTGCAGAGCGGTGACCGCGAGGGCTGGCTGGCACTGATGTCCGACGACATCGTGATCGAAGACCCGATCGGGGAAGCCGTCACCAACCCCGACGGCACCGGGGTCCGCGGCAAGGACGCGGTGAAAGCTTTCTTCGACACGAACATCGGACCCAACAGGCTGCGTATCACGTGCGAAGAGACATTCCCGTCCAGCAGTGCTCACGAGATCGCCTACATCCTGGTGCTGGAGACCACGTTCCCGAACGGCTTCGTCGCGACGGTGCGCGGCGTGTTCACCTACCGGGTCGACGACGCCGGGCTGATCACCAATCTGCGCGGTTACTGGAACATGGACGCGATGACGTTCACCGAAGCGGGAACCACGGATTAGCGAGCTGTCCGGCCGCGCCGCCGTCGTCGTCGGCGGCACCCGCGGGATCGGGCGGGCCGTCTCCGCACTGCTGGCCGAGCTGGGTGCCGGTGTCGTCGTCAACGGCCGGGATCCCGGCGCCGTCGACGACGCCGCACGCAGCATCCCCGGCGCCGTCGGGGTGGCGGGTTCCCCGGCGGATCCTGCGATCGCCGACGCGTTGATCGGCGAATGCGTGCGGGAATTCGGCCGCATCGACATCCTGGTCAACTGCGCGGGTACGGCCGAACCGGCCGGCTCGTCGATCCTCACCGTCACCGCCGCGCAGTTCCAACAGCTCATCGACGCCCACCTGGGCACCGTGTTCCAAACCTGCAGGGCCGCTGCGCCGTTGATGGCCCAGCAGCGTTCCGGGGCGATCGTCGACACCGGATCGTTCGCGTTTCTCGGCGACTACGGGGGCACCGGTTACCCGGCAGGCAAGGGCGCGGTGAACGGGCTGACGCTGGCGATCGCCGCGGAACTGGACGAACACGGGGTGCGCGCCAACGTGGTGTGCCCAGGAGCCAGGACGCGTCTGTCCAGCGGACCCGACTACGAGGCTCACATCACCGAGTTGAACCGGCGTGGACTGCTCGACGACGGCAGCATGGCCGGCGCGCTGGATGCTGCGCCGCCGGAGTACGCCGCGTCGACCTACGCCTATCTGGTCAGTGACCGCGCCGCCGACGTCACGGGCCAGATCTTCATCGCCGCAGGCGGTTTCGTCGGGCGTTTCGGGCGGCCCTCGCCGGAGATCCTGGCCTACCGCGACCACCACGACGCGCCGCCGTGGACGGTCGCGGAGATCTCGGAGAAAGTCTCGGAGCAGATCAGGAGCTGACGCCGGGCAGTTCGTGGTCGCGATACTGCTTGCGCAGCTCGAGTTTGAGGATTTTGCCGGTCGCGGTGTGCGGCAGCTCGTCGACGAATACCACGTCGTCGGGCAACCACCATTTGGCGACCTCGCCCGCCAGATATTCGAGGATGTCCTCGCGCGTCGCGCTGTGCCCGTTGCGCAGCACCACCACCAGCAGCGGCCGCTCCTGCCACTTCGGGTGCGGTACCCCGATGACCGCGGCCTCGGCGACCGCCGGATGGCCGAGCGCAGCGTTCTCCAGGTCGATCGAACTGACCCACTCGCCGCCGGATTTGATCACGTCCTTGGCCCGATCGACCAGCTGCAAATAGCCGTCGGGGTCGATCGTCGCCACGTCGCCGGTAGGGAAGAACCCTTCCGCGTCGAGCTTCTCGCCGCCCTCACCCCGGTAGTAGCCGCTCGCGATCCACGGTCCGCGCAGCCACACCTCGCCGAAAGCCTTGCCGTCCCACGGCAACCGGTTGCCGTCGTCGTCGACGATCTTCAACTCCACCCCGCAGATCCCGCGTCCCTGCTTGAGCATGATCTGGTTCTTCTCGGCTGGGGAGAGCCCCTCGTGTTTGGGCAGCAGCCGGCCGATCACACACAGCGGCGACGTCTCGGTCATGCCCCAGCCCTGCATCGCCTGCGCGCCGAAGTCCCGGTCGAAGCGCTCGATCATGGACAGCGGCAGGGCCGCCCCACCCGTGCCCGCGATGCGCAACCCCAGCTCGTGCGGATCGATCTCCGGATGGTCGTCGAGATAGGAGAACAGCATCATCCACACCGTCGGGACGCCCTGTGATTGGTTGACCCCTTCGGCTTTCATCAGCTGATACACCGATTCGCCATCGAGGTGCGGGCCCGGCAGCACCAACTTGGCACCCACCATCGCCGCGGTGTAGGGGGTGCCCCAGGCGTTGGCGTGGAACATCGGCACGACGAGCAGGATCACCGAACCGCTGTGCACGTCGTTGGCATCGCGCGCCGCAGCCATCAGGGTGTGCAGCATCGTCGAACGATGTGAGTACAGAACACCTTTCGGATTGCCGGTGGTGCCCGAGGTGTAGCAGAGCGACGATGCGCTGCGCTCGTCGAACTCCGGCCAGTCGAAGTGCGTGGACTGGCGTCCGATCACGTCGTCCCAGCACAGCAGTGCGCCCTCCGGTACACCGGGCACCTGGGGCATGTGCTCGCGATCGGTCATCGCGACGTAGGTCGTCACCGTGGTCAACTCGGGCGCGAGCTCGCCGACGAGCGAAGCAAACGTGATGTCGAAGAACAGGATTCGGTCCTCGGCATGGTTGATGATGTAGACGATCTGCTCGCGGAACAACCGCGGGTTCACCGTGTGCATCACCGCGCCGGTGCCCGAGACACCGAAGTACAGGGCCAGATGACGGTCGCTGTTCCACGCCAGCGTGGCGACGCGGTCGCCCGCTTCCACGCCCCACTCGGCCAGCGCGTTGGCGACCTGCTTGGACACCTCGCCGACCTCGCGCCACGAAGACCGGCGCAGAGTGCCCTTGGGGCCCTCAGGCACATGCGACACGATCTCCGCGTCCCCGTGAAACGCCGCGGCGTAGTCGATCAGTGACGAGATCAGCAATGGTCGGTCCTGCATCAAACCCAGCATGGAGCCAGGCTATGGAATGCTCGGTGCCATGGCGACCGTCTTCACCAAGATCATCAACGGCGAGCTGCCGGGCCGATTCGTCTACGAAGACGACGACGTGGTGGCGTTCCTGACCATTCAGCCCATGACGCAGGGGCACACGCTGGTGGTGCCGCGCGCCGAGATCGACAACTGGCAGGACATCGACACCGCTGACTTCGCCCGTGTGATGGAGGTCTGCCAGCTGATCGGCAGGGCGGTGTGCAAGGCGTTCGACACCGAGCGTTCCGGTGTCATCATCGCCGGTCTGGAAGTGCCGCATCTGCACGTGCACGTGTTCCCGGCACGCGACCTGGCCGACTTCGGGTTCGCGAACGTCGACAACGATCCGTCGCCGGAGTCGCTCGACGAGGCGCAACGCCGCATCAAGGCGGCGCTGGCCGAGCTCAGCTGACCGGAACGTCGACCTCGGCGGGCGCCTTCGCCTCGGAGGCCTCGGCGATGCGCGGCAGGCTCACCCGGAAGGCGCAGCCCTGCCCCGGTGCCGTGGTCACCCCGACCGTGCCCCCGTGGGCGTACACCAGCGAGTCGACGATCGACAACCCCAGGCCGGTGCCTCCGCTCGCGCGCGCCCGCGACGAGTCGGCGCGGTAGAACCGTTCGAACACCCGCTGGGCGTCCTCATGGCTCATCCCCGGGCCTTCGTCTCGAACCTCCAGGACCGCGGAGTCCCCATCGGTGCCGACCCGCACCGTGACCGCGGCTGTTTCCGGGGTGTGCTGCAGCGCGTTGGCCACCAGATTGGACAGCACCTGACGCAGTCGCGCCTCGTCGCCGAGCACCTCCGGGGTGCCCGGTCCGTCGAACACCTCCATCCGGATCGGCCGGCGCGGCGCGATGGACTGAGCGTCGTGCACGGCGTCGCTCGCCAACGCGAGCAGGTCGACGCGGCGCTGCTCCAGTGGCCTCTGTGCGTCCAGTCGAGCCAGCAGAAGCAGGTCCTCCACGAGCAGGCCCATCCGCCGCGATTCGCTCTCGATGCGGCCCATCAGCATCTCGACGTCACGGGCCGCGCCCTGGCGGTACAGCTCTGCGAACCCGCGGATCGTCGTCAGCGGAGTGCGCAGCTCGTGGCTCGCGTCGGTGATGAACCGGCGCATCCGATCCTCGGACTCGCGCGCCTGATCCGCCGACGACTCCGAGGACGCCAGCGCGCGCTGGATCTGGGCGAGCATGCCGTTGAGCGCCAGGGAGAGCCGACCGACCTCCGTGCGGGGGTCCCGCTCGGGAACGCGGCGGTCCAACTGGCCCGCGGCGATGGCCGCGGCCGTCTGTTCGACCTCCGAGAGTGGACGCAGGCTTCGGTGCACGACGGCGTACCCGACGATGCCGAGCACGAGCAGGACGGCGACACCGATGCCCATCTGCGCGGCGACCAGGGCGCGCGTCGTCGACTTCACGTCGGTCAGGTCGATCGCGACGGTGGTGAGCTCGCCGCCGGTCCCCGGCACGGTCATCGCGCGCCATTCCGCCGTCGAGTCGCCGACGCTGCCGACGGTGACCGGCTCGGGTCCGACGTCGTTGTCCGCGGGCAGCGCGGGCTCGGCATCACGATCGTTGACCGCCACCCAGGCGGTGCCGCCGGGTTCGATGACCCGCACGTAGTAGTCCGACGGGGGTCTGCCGGGATTCGGGCCCTGATCCTCCGGGTCGGCGGGCAGTTGCCGCGGCACCTGCGCCCAGCCCCGGGAGGCGTCACGCAACGTGTCGTCGACCCGGTTGATCAGCGTGTGATGCATGATCGTGGTCACCGCGACGCCCGACGCCAGCAAGCCACAGCCGACCAGCAGCAACGTGGCTGCGACCAGTCCTACCCGAAGCGGAATCCCGCGCCTGATCTGGGGCACACCCCCATTGTCACCGGGGTTCGCGAAGTACATACCCCACACCCCTCAGGGTGTGCAGCAGACGCTTGTCTCCTGTGTCGATCTTGCGTCGCAGATAGGACACGTACGACTCGACGACGTTCACGTCGCCGCCGAAGTCGTAGCGCCACACGTGGTCGAGGATCTTCGGCTTCGACAGCACGGTGCCGGCGTTGATGATGAAGTACCGGAGCAGCGTGAACTCGGTGGGCGACAGCGAGACCGGCTCACCGGCTTTCCAGACTTCGTGCGTGTCCTCGTCGAGCTCGATGTCGGCGAACTTCAGCCGCGAGGTGCGAGGCTCCTGCACACCGCCACCCACGCGCCGCAGGATCACCCGCAGCCGGGCCACCACCTCTTCCAGGCTGAACGGCTTGGTCACGTAGTCGTCGCCGCCGAGGGTCAGCCCGGCGATCTTGTCCTGCAGTGAGTCCCGCGCGGTCAGGAACAGGGCAGGGGCGTCGATGCCGTCCGCGCGCAGACGGCGCAGCAGTCCGAAGCCGTCCATGCCCGGCATCATCACGTCCAGGATGATCGCGTCAGGGCGCATCTCACGGGCCAGGTCGAGAGCGGCGGGGCCGTTGGACGCGGTGTGCACCTCGAAGCCCTGGAACTTCAAGCTCACCGACAGCAGCTCGACGATGTTGGTCTCATCGTCGACCACCAGAATGCGAGCTTCCGGGATGTTTTCCTGCACTGGCATGGCCATGGTCCTCAGTTTCAACCTCTGACTTGGAAAACTACTGCGCGCTCGCTGTGTGGTTCCTGTGAGTTCATTGTTGCGCTGTTCCTAGACTGAGCGGATGAACCTCGGCAGATCTCTCAGCGATCTCGCGTTGACGCCGGTCCGGGTGGGTCTGGCCGTGGCCGACGCCGGGCTCGGGATGGCCGGCGGAGGACTGGGCATCGCGCGGAAGGCGCTCGGCGAGCCGGGCAGCGGCGTCCGTCAGCCCCCGACCTCCTTCGCCGCGATGATCGGCGTCCAGGATGCCGGGGAGCGCGCCAACCGGTTGGCGCGCCTGATGGACGAGGACCAGCCGTTGGGCCGGGCGCTGGCGCCCGATGGTGCGCTGGACCGCCTGCTGCGGCCCGGGGGCGTCGTGGACCGGCTCACCGCTCCCGGCGGCGCGCTCGAGCGGCTCACCGAGGAGGACAGCGGGCTGATGCGTGCCATCGAGCCGGGCGGGCTCGTTGATCAACTGCTCGCCGAGGACGGTCTGGTGGACCGGCTACTGGCCGAGGACGGGGTGGCCGACCGCCTGTTCGCCCAGGGTGGCGTCGTGGACACACTGACCGCACGCAACGGCCCGCTGGAGCAGCTCGCGACCGTGGCGGACACCCTGAACCGGTTGACCCCGGGCCTGGAGGCGCTCGAGCCGACGATCGAGGCCCTGCGTGAGGCGGTGATCGTGTTGAGCCAGGTGGTGAACCCGCTGAGCAACATCGCCGACCGCATCCCGCTGCCCGGCCGCCGCCCGCGTGCCCGATTCATGGCGCGACCGGCGACGCCGCAGCGCGTAATCGATGTCGAGGAGTGAGCGCGGACCCGATAAGCTGACTCGCCTAGGCCTCCTTAGCTCAGCGGTAGAGCAACGCTCTTGTAAAGCGTAGGTCGTCAGTTCAATCCTGACAGGGGGCTCCACGCGGACCCGGCGGCGGCGCCGTCTCGCGTCCGACGCACCGGCGACCGGGTTTGCGCACCTGGCGCCAACCTCGGGAAAAGCCAACGATCACAGTCGCGAAACGATATCGGGGCCTTTGTGCCCTTTTGCTGGCCGACTCCTGTGAGATGCGATTGAATGAGCCGTACGTCGGGGGACGACAGTCGGTTTCATAAGGGGTTCTTCTGTTGACTTCCGCAGCGCACATCGGGCGCGTCGGCGCGCTGGCCGTCGCCCTGGGCATCGGATCGGCAGTCTTCGCCGGCCAGGCGTGGGCCGATGACACGTCGTCCTCGTCGGCGGGCTCGTCCGCAACGTCGAATGCGTCGTCGGCCTCGGCGGGCGAGAAGAGCGCGACCTCCGCCGGTCCCGTTCGCACCACTCCGACCAGAACCGACCGCGCTGAGCGGCCGCGGCGGTTCGGCAAGCCCGATAAGTCCGACAAGTCGGACAAGCCGGACAAGTCCGACACAGCCGACGGGACCGAGAAGCCGACCGCAAAGCCCACCTCGAAGCGACCGTCGTGGAAGAAGCCGGACACCAAGCCGGCCCCCACATCGGACGGCAAGCCGGACCGCACGAGCGAGACGGCGGACTCCGCCCGCGACAGCGCCGAGACGACTCCCGCGCCGTCGGTGAAAGCCCTTCGTGCCGAGGTCCTCTCCCCCGACCCGGCCGCGCCGCCGCGCTCGTCGACGCTGGCGCTGCTGCGCCCCGCGTCGGAGACCGCCACACACACACGCCAGGTCGACCGACCCGTGGTCAAGGCCGTCGTCGAGGTGGCCCGCAGCATGGTCGACTGGGCACACCAGAAGGCCGACGCCGGTCAGGGCCAGACGGCTCCTCCCCCGTTCCTGTGGGCGCTGCTGTCGGTGGCGCGGCGCGAACTCGAGCAGCTGTCGGCCGCGCGCACCACCCGCGTGGCCGGCGCGAGTCTGACCACTGACGCCCAGGTGGCCGCCGCCGCGGTCACGCCGGTGGCCGCCGCCGCGGTCACGCCCTACTCACCGTGGCTGAACCCTCAGGTGAGTCCGTCCACCAACTTCGTCAGCTGGGTGACCGGCGGCTACTCCTACGGTGATCCGCTGAAGGCGAACACCGTCGATCGATTCAGCGTGTGGGGCACCGACGTCGGCACCATGTGGGACAACGGCATGGTCGACAATCCCGCAACGCCGAACTACAACGAGCACCAGGTGCTGATCGCCGTGGGCGACACCTTCAGCGGCCCCAACATGACCGGCCGGCACATCTTCAACACGCTGTTCCGCAGCTCGGACACCGATCTGAGCGACGGCATCACGATCCCCAACGGAGAGTGGTTCACCGGCAACTACTTCGGCGGTGCACCACTGGACGGCCCCGTGAACGCGCGGCCGATCATCAACCCGCAGAAGTGGCTACCGAGTTCGGTCACGATGATCCCGACCGCGGGTGTCTCGGTCAACGTGCCGGTCACCAAGGACACGCCCTTCGGCACGATCCAGTACGTCAGCTACATGTCGGTCAGCAAGTGGGGCTCGGCGGGTAAGTGGACCACCAACTACTCGGCCATCGGCTACTCGACGGACAACGGCGAGAACTTCACGATCGACCCGAACAGCATCCGCTACAACTCGTTCCTCAGCGGCAACAAGAACTTTCAGCAGTCGGCCTTCGTCAAAGGCGACGACGGCTACATCTACGTGTACGGCACGCCGAACGGCAGGCAGGGCGCCGCTTACCTCTCCCGCGTCGCACCCGAGAACATCCTCGATCCGTCGAAGTACGAGTACTACAAGGCCGCGTCGAAGAGCTGGCTGGGTAGCTCGCCGGCCGGCTGGGTGAAGGGAAACCCGTCGGCGGCGACGGCGATCATCGGGAAGTCCGGCGGTTTCCTGGGTTTCACCAAACCCGGTTACACCGTCAGCGAGATGTCGGTGCAGTACAACGAATACCTGGGCAAGTACATCGTGTTGTACGGCGACCAGAACAACAACATCGTGATGCGCACGGCGGACACCCCCGAGGGCGTCTGGTCGGACGCGACGGTCCTGATGACCCAGCAGCCCGGCGGCATCTACGCGCCGATGCTGCACCCGTGGTCACCGTCGACGCTGGGCACCGGATCGGATCTGTACTTCAACCTCTCGCTGTGGTCGAGCTACAACGTGATGCTGATGCACACCGATCTGTCCAAGGTGTAGGGCGTCGGCAGCGCGCCTAGACTCGCGCAGGTGCGGGACGTGCTCGACGAGTTGCTGGCAGTCTGGCGGTCCGGTGGTACGGCAGGGCTGTCGACGGTCGTCCGCACGATGCAGTCCGCACCCCGTCCTCCTGGCGCGGCCATGGTGGTGGCCCCCGACGGCACTGTCGCCGGGTCGGTCTCGGGAGGTTGCGTCGAATCCGCGGTCTACGACGTTGCCGGCCAGGTCGTCGCGAGCGGCCTCCCGCAACTGCAGCGGTACGGGGTCAGCGACGACGACGCGTTCGCGGTCGGGCTGACCTGCGGCGGCACCATCGATGTCTTCACCGAACCGGTGTCGCGTCAGACCTTTCCGCAGCTACAGGCCGTGGCCGACGACATCGCCACCCATCGGGCGGTGGCCGTCGCCACCGTCATCGATCATCCCGATCCCCTTCGGTGTGGGCGGCGGATCGTCATCGGTCCCGACTTCGCTGACGGCACAGTGGGTTCGGAGCGCGCCGACGCCGCGATCATCGACGACGCCAGGGGTTTGCTCGCCGCGGGCCGCTCCGGAGTCCTGAGCTACGGGCCGGAGGGCGAGCGCCAAGACGCCGGGATGGACGTCTTCGTCGCCAGCCATTCGCCGCGCCCGCGGATGATCATCTTCGGTGCCATCGACTTCGCGGCAGCGCTCGCCGCGCAGGCGGCACTGCTCGGCTACCGGGTCACGGTCTGCGACGCTCGCCCTGTGTTCGCCACCGCAGCAAGGTTTCCCGCGGCCGACGATGTCGTGGTCGACTGGCCGCACCGCTATCTCGCCGGGGAGGCCGCACGCGGCGCCATCGACGCCCGCACCGCGATCTGCGTGCTGACCCATGATCCCAAGTTCGACGTTCCGGCGCTGGAGGTCGCGTTGCGGCTCGACGTCGGGTACGTCGGCGTGATGGGCTCCCGACGCACCCACGACGATCGACTACGCCGATTGCGGGAGGCCGGACTCACCGAAGTCGACCTACGCCGGCTGTCCAGCCCGATCGGGCTGGACCTCGGTGCCCGGACGCCCGAGGAGACCGCGGTGTCGATCGCCGCGGAGATCATCGCCTGTCGATGGGGCGGCGGGGGCCTGCCGCTGACCGACACCGACGGCCGCATCCACCACGAGCAGTAGCGGCCGCGCGGCTATTCGGAGACGACGCCGCGCAGGCCGTCGGCGCCGAAGACCGGCTCGAGCATCGCCGAGAAGTCCGGCCCGCGGCGCAGCATCATGCCGCCGTCGACGTTGATCAGCTGTCCGGTGATGTAGCTGGCGGCGTCGCTGAGCAGGAACACCGCGGCGTTGGCGACGTCCTCGGCCTCGCCGGGACGAGGCAGCGGGGTCGCCGCCGCGTAGTCACCGCTCACCTCCGGCGACATGAAGATCGCCGCGACCAGATCCGTGCGTATCAAACCCGGCCGGATGCAGTTGACCCGCACCAGCGACGGGCCCAGTTCATCGGCGGCCAGTTGCATCAAGTGGTCCACGCCCGCCTTGGACACCCCGTAGGCGCCGAACCAGCGGTGGGTGTTGCTCACCGCGATCGACGAGATGCCGACGAACGATCCCCCGCCGCCGCGCACCATGGCCCGTGCCGAGTGCTTGAGAACGTAGAAGGTGCCGTTGATGTTGAGGTCGACCAGCCGCCGCCACGCCTCGGAGTCGAGCGCGGTGATCGGGCCGATGGTGTCGCTGCCGCCGGCGCAGTGCACCACGCCGTCCAGCCGGCCCGTCCACGCCGTCGCTGCGTCGACGGTGCGGGCCACCTCGTCCTCGTTCGTCACGTCACCGGGCTCGTAGCGCACTGCGCCACCGATCTCCTCCGCGGCGGCCGCGAGTTTGTCGGCATTGCGGCCCATCAGCATCGCGTTGCCGCCGGCCGCGACCACCGCCGCGGCCACTCCCTTGCCGATCCCGCTGCCGCCGCCGGTGACCAGCACCGTTCGACCCGAGAGCATCGCATCAGAGAGCTGCATCCGTACACCTTCCACCGCCGGAAAACGAGAACGTGTTCTAGTTATACGGCACCGGAGGATGGCGCGAACGGGCTTCGGCTTCGCGCCTGCGCATTGGTTAGAGTTGTCCCCATGCCTGCCAAACCTGACCCCGCCGAGATCGGCGACGTCGAGCCCATCGCCGACAGCACCGAGCGTCAGGCGCGACGCGTGGTCGCCGCCTACGCCACCGACGCCGACGAATGCCGGGTCTTCCTGTCGATGCTCGGCATCGGACCGGCGAAGCTCGACGCGTAATGCCCGATCCGAGCGGCCCAGACGTCCGCTCGGGCTCGGCTGCGTCCGCCGACTTCGTCGTCGTCGCGAATCGTCTCCCCATAGACATCGTCCGCCGGCCCGACGGTTCCACGGAGTACAAGCGCAGCCCGGGCGGTTTGGTGACCGCGCTGGAGCCACTTCTGCGCAAGCGCAGCGGCGCCTGGATCGGGTGGCCCGGCGTTCCTGAGGAAGCGGACGACCCGGACAGTTTCGACGAGCCCATCGAGCAGGACGGCATGACGCTGGTGCCGGTGCGGCTGTCGGCCGAGGACGTCGCCGAGTACTACGAGGGGTTTTCCAACGCAACCCTGTGGCCGCTGTATCACGACGTCATCGTCAAACCGATCTACCACCGGGAGTGGTGGGACCGCTACGTCGAGGTCAACCGCCGCTTCGCCGAAGCGACCGCCCGGGTCGCCGGCGAGGGCGCCACGGTGTGGGTGCAGGACTACCAGCTGCAGCTGGTTCCGAAGATGCTGCGCATGCTGCGCCCCGATCTGACCATCGGCTTCTTCCTGCACATCCCGTTCCCGCCGGTCGAACTGTTCATGCAGATGCCGTGGCGGACCGAGATCGTCGAAGGTCTCCTGGGCGCCGATCTGGTGGGCTTCCATCTGCCCGGCGGAGCGCAAAACTTCCTGATCCTGTCGCGGCGGCTGGTGGGCGCCAACACCTCACGCGGCAACGTCGGTGTCCGGTCCCGCTTCGGCGAGGTGTTCGTCGGGTTCCGCACCGTCAAGGTCGGCGCTTTCCCGATCTCGATCGACTCCGGCGACCTCGACGAGCAGGCCCGCACGCGCCGGATCCGCCAGCGCGCCCGCGAGATTCGCGCCGAGCTCGGGAATCCGCGCAAGGTGCTGCTCGGCGTCGACCGGCTGGATTACACCAAAGGCATCGACGTTCGACTGCGTGCGTTCTCCGAATTGCTCGACGAGGGCCGTATCGACCCGAAGGACACCGTGCTGGTGCAGCTGGCCACGCCGAGTCGCGAGCGGGTGGAGAGCTACATCGCGATGCGGGAGGACATCGAGCGTCAAGTCGGCCACGTCAACGGCGAGTACGGAGAAGTCGGGCACCCGGTGCTGCACTATCTGCATCGCCCGGTGCCGCGCGAAGACCTGATCGCTTTCTACGTTGCGGCCGACGTCATGCTGGTGACGCCGCTGCGCGACGGGATGAACCTGGTCGCCAAGGAGTACGTGGCCTGCCGCGGCGACCTCGGTGGCGCGCTGGTGTTGAGCGAATTCACGGGTGCGGCAGCCGAATTACGACAGGCCTATCTGACCAACCCGCACCATCTGGAAGGCGTCAAGGATGCGATCGAGGCGGCACTGACCCAGGCTCCGGAGGAGGGTCGACGCCGGATGCGGGCGCTGCGCCGGCAGGTTCTCGCCCACGACGTGGACCGCTGGGCACGGTCGTTCCTCGAGGCGCTGGCCGACTCTAGATCGGCGTGATGTAGTTGATCAGCCACTTGCCGTCGATCTTCTGGTAATCGACACGCAGGCGGCTGCCGTCGTAGATGGGCTGGCGCGACTTGTCGGTCACGGTGCGGTTCATGTAGACCATCACCGACGCCGAATTGCGTTGCGCCTCCAGCACTCCGACGCCCACCACGTTGGCCTGGCTGACCAGCTGGCGATCGCGAGCCTGCGGGATGATGTCCTTGGTGGCGCGGTCCTCGAACTCTCGGCGATAGCTCGGTGTCAACAGCGGGTAGACCTTGCCAAGGCTTCCCTCGACCGTCTGGTAGTCATAGCCGAAGACCTGCGGAATCTGTTGCTGCGCAAGCGGAGCGAGTTCCTCGCGAGTCGTCTGCTCACCCTGCAACTGCACCCTGTCCCAGTAGAGCCAGCCGCCCACGCCGCCGAGCGCGACCACGCCGAGCGCCAACAGCACGCCGACCGCGGCCAGCAGCCGCGCGGTTCCGTTGCCCATCAGTTACCGCCGTCGGGGTACTTGAGGTCATAGCCCGTCATGTGTCCGTTGTCGTCCTCGTGCACGATCACCCGCATACGGTAGGGCTGCGACGGCTTGTTGGTGCCGTCGACGTCGGTCACGGTGACCCGGGCGGACACCAGCACGGCGGCGTTGCCGCTCACCTGGTCGACCTTTTCGAGAGCGGCGCCGTTGATCACCGCCTCGGAACTGGCGTTGGTGTCGCGGAAGATGGCCTTCAGGTTGTCGACGTTGTTGCCCTGGCTGAGCATGTCGCGCAGCGGGCCACTGGTGCCGTTGACGAAGCGGTTCACGCTGTCGTCGATGTCGTCCTGCGTGTAGCTGAACATGTTGACCACCAGCTGGGAGGCCGTGTCGACGAACCGTTGGTCGCGCGCCAGCTGCGCCTCCTGGGCCCGCTGCTCGTGCAGCATCCACGCCACCCCGCCCCCGAGCGCACCCGCGAGCACCACCAGAGTCAGCAGCGAGACGAGCGCGACGAGGCCACGGTTGGCCCGCCGACGCGGCGGTGGCGCCGCCGACGTCGAGACCGGCCGACGGACCTTGGTTGTCCCGGGGGTGTCGACGACCATCGCGGGCGGGACCTCCGGTTCGGTACCGGTGGCCGGCCCGGCGGCGCGGGAGGCGCGACGCCGAGCGGGTCGGCTCGCCTCACGCGGGCTAGCTTCTACCAACTCGTCCTGCCTATAGCTGTTTCGGGGCCATCATCAGATCGACCCAGTTCTCTGCAGGCGCCAGTTTGTCAGTTCCACCGGCGAACGTGCCAGTTCCGCCGGCGGGATCGACGAACTTCCCGTTCTGGTCGTATGTGGCCATCGCGGGTCCCGCCGCCTGCGGCGCCGGGCCACTCGCCTGCGGTACCGCCTCGGCGGGCAGCAGCGGGCCCGACGGAGCCGCAGGTGCGGCGGGGGGCGCGGCCGGGCCGGGTG
>JAEXZY010000116.1 GCA_023404955.1 Actinomycetes bacterium | reverse complement strand
GCATATTACGATTTAGAAGGTTTAAAAATCTTTTATGAAGACGGAAAAATATGGCATTATCGCCCTATAGATGAAAATACAATTGAATGGTGTTAAATGCCCTACAAGCTAGGGAAGTAAACTTCCCCACCCTTCGGTTGCCCCTTCGGGGTAGCTTACCGCCCTTTGGGCGGATGAATTGTTATTACTACAACAGGGAGAGATTCGCTACCGTGTAATATAGATATAGAGTAATTTTTTTTTAAAAGTAAAGAAAACATAGATTTTTCAAGGGTTTGATGCACTTTTGCTTGTTGTAATTTTGGTAAACACTTGTTGTAATTTTGGTGTACAAGTGTTGTAATTTAAATACAACAAAAAAGGAAAATGACCCTATTGACAAGAAACATTTGTTGTAATAAAATACAACAAAACACGAACAAAGGAGACAACAAAAAGCATGAAAACTACAAAGAAACAAAAATTTGTTGGATATAAAATATTAGTTGACCCAGAAACAGGTGAAACTTATCCAATGCAAATGAACGTCATGGAAGATAGGGACTTTAATTTTCATAAAGTGTGGTTACAGCACTTAGTTAATTCACTTGATTCAATTAGCAATCAAAAATTAAGACTTGCTTTTTGGATTATTGATCACCTAGATAGAGAAAATCAGTTAATTATGACTCAAAGAGCTATAGCAGATGCTACAAATATGTCTACTAAAACTGTTAATACTACTTTAAAAGCCCTCTGTGAAGCTCCTGAAGGAAGTCCAGCTTTCTTGCAAAGAATCAACTCAGGCGCTTATAGAGTTAATCCTGAAGTCATTTTCAAAGGTTCTCACTCAAACCGAATGGGTATTTGTTACGAATACAAAGAAACTAACACGAAACAACAAAAGGAGGACTAAGGACTAAATCATGCAAAACATAAAAGAGATAAGTGACACTTTAAGAGGCCCTAAAGTTAATGCTCGTCGTCACTGGGATGGCGAAAACTGGATTCTGGAAGATGCCAAAACTAGAAAACCTTTACTGATCGGCACACGTGCCCAGATCCTTGACGAATACGATCGAATCAATAAAACCCCGTGATACTCCCACGCCCGTTCGCAAGAACGCGCGTGGGAGTATCACAGTTCCAGATCATCGCCACGATCCCAGTCCTTCTCAACGGCTTTGTGTGGCTTTCTGTGCCATTTTTCAAGAAACTGATTCACTTCCTTCTGCAATTCATCCAAAGACTTTCTGCGTCCTTCTGTGATGTCCTGTGACGGCTTTGTCTGATACCATACAACAAGAGGTAGTTCATCCTGCACTTCCTGCCCCCAGATCTTTACAAACTCTCTGGCAGCTTCTCGGCTCAATTTTCGATACGTTGCATTTACTCCATCTATGATCTGTTGTCTAACAGCTATTTTTGTTTCATCCCATTCTTTCCATCGTTCCAATTCATTTAATCGTTCTGTTAACTTTTTAATTTGTTTCCGCTGTTCTTTGTTCTTCTCTTCCAGCTCATCAATATGTTGCACTGTGATGCTCTGCATAAGACTCTCTAAGGCTGCCGTAGCCGCCTGTTCGCCTGTTCTAGCGGCTTTTAAGGCTCTTTGTTCTTTCTGGTAGGCATCTAACGGCAAAACGACTTTCTGACGGCTCAGACGGCTTATTTGAGCATACTCTGGCAAATCGTCAGTACCATCCGTATATTCGCCATTTAAAACTCCAAGACGAAAGGTATCCGCTTCATAGCGATCAGCAACCGCTTTTTGTCGATCTTCCAAGTATGTAATATCCTGCGCAATTTCCATCTGTTCACTTTTTAATTTATTTACAGCTTCAACAGCCGTACCTCTTTTCAATTCCTCGATTGACCGATTTCCTGCCACTGTTGCTTCATTCAGCAGATTAACCGGTACACCAAGTTCATGCGTCAGCTGCTCCTGCATCTGCTCATGAATATGCTGCAAATCAGCTCTTGTTATCGCTTCTTTTGCCGACAGCTTCCACCCATTAAGTTTCCGATCAACGACAACCGGAACGAATGCGAAATGCATATGCGGCTGCATCTCGTCCATATGGACATACGCGGACACTACATTATCGCGTCCGTACTATTCCTCGAAAAAATTATAAGATGCCTTGAAATACGGTTCCCTGTATTCATCAGCAAGATCTTTAGGCATAGTCACCACCCAGTCACACAATACATTAACATCTTTTCGCTTCAAGCATCGTACTTCCCCTAATCGTTTATGCACAAAATCAAGTTGCTTTAACGGTTGATCATTAACCGCAAGATTATAGTTCAGCTGTGTCCGCTCTGAAACCACATTTTCGCCCAGTCCATCTTTTGTCCTGTCATAATGCCCGAGCATATGTCCAAGCGTTCCTTTGGTGTATTTTGTCACGTGCATGATTACACTCCCTTCCGCCAGTCTCCCATGGCGCTGTTTGCTACACCCCAGTGTAGCACGTAAAACACCATAGGTCAACTGGTGGAGCAAGTTACACCAACCGCTTCGCGGATTGGGTACCTTGCCCTTGCAGGGAGCTAAAGGGCTTCGCCCTGCAAAGGTCGCACCGCTCCCAATGCACCCAGTCGGGGCGTTGCCCCAACACCCCACAAGGAACAAGTCCCTTGACCCAAAATCCCCCCGCCCTAAAGGGGGCGCAGGGATGAGCAGCCGCTCACCCTGGTAACAAGCGTGTCGGCTCCCTGAGGGTCAAGGGACGGGCTTCGCCCTGGCATCATGCCCCCTTGACCCTCTTCCGCCTCTTATCCATGATGTGTGTAAACTTTTTAACTAATTTACATTCCGAAGTAACAATGACGTATCGGAGCCATACAGCAGCTTTTTCCTTGATTACGCTTTTATCATTTTCTAGTGGTGCCGCGTCAGCGGCAG